>CAJTOO010000005.1:121155-205936 GCA_910577735.1 uncultured Lachnospiraceae bacterium | reverse complement strand
CCCACCGGCGACCAGCCCCAGGCCATAGAAGCCCTTGTAAAAGGCTTTAAAGAAGGCAATCAATTCCAGACTTTGCTGGGGGTTACAGGTTCCGGAAAGACCTTCACCATGGCCAATATCATACAGGCACTGAACAAGCCCACTTTGGTCATAGCGCACAATAAGACCCTGGCTGGACAGCTCTACGGCGAATTCAAGGAGTTTTTCCCGGAAAACGCAGTAGAATACTTTGTGTCCTATTACGACTATTATCAGCCGGAGGCCTATGTGCCTTCCACAGATACCTATATTGCCAAGGATTCCTCGATTAATGATGAGATTGATAAACTCAGATTATCGGCAACCGCGTCCTTGACCGAGCGGCGTGATGTGGTGGTGATTGCCAGTGTATCCTGTATCTATGGTCTGGGAAGCCCGGAGGAGTATGCGGGTATGAGCATGTCCCTTCGTCCGGGTATGTGTAAGGATCGGGACGAGGTGATTCGTGGTCTGATTGAAATGCAGTATAACCGGAATGACCTGGATCTGGACAGATGCTGTTTCCGGGTGCGGGGAGATGTGGTGGAAGTTTATCCTGCTCAGGGCGGTGAGTATCTGATTCGTATTGAATTTTTCGGGGACGAGGTAGACCGGATTGCGCAGACGGATCCGCTTACAGGCCAGGTTCATGCCACATTGGAACATGTGATGATTTATCCGGCTTCCCACTATGTGGTGGCACAGGAGAAGATTACATCGGCTTGTAAAGAAATTGAAAAAGAACTGGAAGGCAGGATTAAATATTTCAAGAGTGAGGACAAGCTGCTGGAGGCCCAGAGAATTTCGGAACGGACGAATTTCGATATAGAAATGCTGCGGGAAACAGGATTTTGTTCCGGGATTGAGAATTATTCCCGTCACTTAAACGGCATGGCAGAGGGAGAACCGCCCTTCACGCTTTTGGATTATTTCAAGGATGACTTCCTGATTATCATAGACGAATCCCATATGACAATTCCGCAGATAAGAGGCATGTTTGCAGGGGACAGATCCCGTAAGAATACACTGGTGGATTATGGGTTCCGCCTGCCCTCTGCATTGGATAACAGGCCTCTTTGCTTTGAAGAGTTTGAACAGCACATTGACCAGATGCTTTTTGTATCAGCCACGCCTTCTGATTACGAAGCGGCTCACGAATTGTTCCGTACGGAACAGATTATAAGACCTACAGGACTCTTGGATCCTGAGGTGGATGTGCGGCCCGTGGAGGGGCAGATAGATGATCTGATTTCAGAGATTAATAAAGAGGTTGCTGCGCATAATAAGGTATTGGTGACCACACTTACCAAGCGGATGGCAGAGGATTTGACAGCCTATATGAATGACGTGGGCATCCGGGTCAAATACCTGCATTCTGATATCGATACACTGGAACGGGCACAGATTATCCGGGATATGCGTCTGGATGTATTTGATGTGTTGGTCGGTATCAATTTATTACGAGAGGGATTGGATATTCCGGAGATATCCCTGGTGGCGATTCTGGATGCAGATAAGGAAGGATTTCTGCGTTCCGGCACATCGTTAATTCAGACCATCGGGCGTGCGGCGCGTAATGCGAAGGGACGTGTCATCATGTATGCAGATAACATGACGGATTCCATGTACACGGCTATCTCGGAAACCAACCGCCGCCGTAAGATTCAGCAGTCATATAATGAAGAACATGGCATTACCCCGCAGACCATCCGGAAAGCAGTCCGCGATTTGATCAGCATTTCGAAGACCATCGCGAAAGAAGAACTGAAATTTGAGAAAGATCCGGAATCCATGAGCAGGAAGGAATTGGAGAAGCTGATTAAGGATGTGGAGAAGCAGATGCGGAAGGCGGCTGCAGATCTTAACTTTGAGGCGGCTGCAGAACTGCGAGACAGGATGGTGGATTTGAAAAAGAAACTGCGGGATGTAGATTAGTGTGAGAAATGCGAAAAGAACATCTAAAGATGTCTCGCCATAGGACGGGACGCCAAGAAGTACTAAGTTTCGCGTAGGAGAATGCCCCAAATGCGGCATTCTCCGTATAGATATGAAATGCTGTGGAATGGAGGAAAAGATGGAAGATACGATTAAGATGCGTCCGCGGGAGTATATTAAGATCCGCGGTGCCAGCGAACATAATTTGAAAGCGATAGACATTGATATTCCAAGGAATGAATTTGTGGTACTGACGGGATTATCCGGTTCCGGGAAATCCTCCCTGGCTTTTGATACCATCTATGCGGAAGGGCAGAGACGCTACATGGAATCTCTCTCCTCTTATGCAAGGCAGTTCCTGGGTCAGATGGAAAAACCCAATGTGGAGCGGATTGACGGTCTTTCCCCTGCCATCTCCATTGACCAGAAATCCACCAACCGCAACCCTCGTTCCACGGTGGGCACGGTGACGGAGATTTATGATTATTTTCGTCTGCTCTATGCCCGCATCGGGATTCCGCATTGCCCCAACTGCGGTAAGGAGATTAAGAAGCAGACGGTAGATCAGATTGTGGATCAGGTCATGGAGCTTCCGGAGGGGACGAAGATTCAGCTGCTTGCGCCGGTGGTGCGGGGCAGGAAGGGCGAACATGCCAAGGTATTTGACCGTGCCAAGAAAAGCGGTTATGTCAGGGTGCGGGTGGACGGCAACCTTTACGACTTGTCCGAGGAGATTAAGCTGGAAAAGAACATCAAACACAGTATAGAGATTATTGTAGACCGTCTTGTGGTCAAAGAGGGAATCGAACGGCGTCTGACAGATTCTGTGGAGAATGTATTTGCTCTGGCGGAAGGGCTGATGATTGTGGATGTGATTGATGGTGAACCCATGAATTTCAGTCAGAGTTTTGCCTGCCCGGACTGCGGTATCAGTATCAGTGAGATTGAGCCCAGGAGTTTTTCCTTTAATAATCCCTTTGGCGCCTGCCCGGAGTGTTTCGGCCTTGGCTATAAGATGGAGTTCGATGTAGATCTGATGATACCTGATAAGAGTGTCAGTTTAAAAGACGGTGCCATCGCAGTGATGGGATGGCAATCCAGCGGTGACAGCGGGAGCTTTACCAATGCTGTGCTGCAGGCGCTTGCCAGGGAATTTAAGTTCAGTATGGAGACGCCTTTCGAGGAACTGCCCGAGAAGGTGCAGGATATTATCATCAATGGTACGGACAAGCAGGTGGATGTATATTATGAGGGCCAGAGGGGAAAGGGCGTGTATCCGATCACCTTTGAGGGCGTGGTCAAGAATGTGGAACGAAGATACCGGGAGACCGGATCCGAATGGAGCAAGCAGGAGTATGAGGGCTTCATGCGGATTACGCCCTGTAAGGAATGTAAGGGGATGCGTCTGAAAAAGGACTCCCTGGCAGTGACCATCTGTGATAAAAATATATTTGAGATAACTTCTCTTTCCATTGCCAAATTGCATGAGTTTATCGGAGAGATGAAACTGACGCCTACACAGGAGCTGATCGGAAAGCGTATCTTAAAAGAGATTCGAGCCAGGGTGGGCTTTCTGATGGAAGTAGGGTTGGATTATCTTTCTTTGTCAAGAGCGACGGGAAGCCTGTCCGGCGGGGAGTCCCAGCGTATCCGTCTGGCCACACAGATTGGTTCCGGCCTGGTGGGTGTCTGCTATATTCTGGATGAGCCCAGTATCGGTCTGCACCAGAGAGATAATGACAAACTGATTGCGGCGCTCAAGAATCTGAAAGACATGGGGAATACGCTTCTGGTGGTGGAACATGATGAGGACACCATGCTGGCGGCAGACCATATAGTAGATATCGGGCCGGGAGCAGGCTCCCATGGCGGTGAAGTGGTGGCGCAGGGAACAGCGGAAGAGATCATGCAGGTGGAAGCGTCTGTCACAGGCCAGTATCTGAGCGGTAAGCTGACGATTCCTGTGCCGAAGGTGCGCAGAAAGCCCACCGGGTACCTTACGGTAAAGGGCGCGGAAGAGAATAATCTGAAGAAAATAGATGTGAAGGTTCCGACAGGCATCATGACCTGTGTGACCGGTGTGTCTGGTTCTGGCAAGAGCTCACTGGTCAATGAGATTCTTTATAAGCATCTGGCAAGGGATTTAAACAGAGCCAGATGCATTCCGGGGAAACATAAGGGCATACAGGGCATTGAGCAGTTGGATAAAGTGATTGACATTGACCAGTCTCCTATTGGCAGGACACCCCGTTCCAATCCGGCTACCTACACAGGTGTGTTTGATCAGATCAGGGATCTGTTTGCATCTACGCAGGATGCCAAAGCACGGGGGTACAAGAAGGGGAGATTCAGCTTCAATGTAAAGGGAGGCCGTTGTGAGGCCTGCGGCGGTGATGGGATTATCAAGATTGAGATGCACTTCCTGCCGGATGTCTATGTGCCCTGTGAAGTCTGCGGGGGGAAGAGATACAACAGAGAGACGCTGGAAGTGAAATACAAAGGCAAGAGCATCTTTGATGTGCTGGATATGACTGTGGAAGAGGCAGTACCCTTCTTCGAGAATCTTCCCTCTATCCACAGAAAGATAGAGACGCTCTACGATGTAGGACTTTCTTATGTGAAATTAGGACAGCCGTCTACCACCCTTTCCGGCGGTGAGGCACAGCGGATCAAGCTTGCCACGGAACTGAGTAAACGCAGTACTGGTAAGACTATCTATATTCTGGACGAGCCCACCACAGGTCTGCATTTTGCGGACGTCCACAAGCTGGTGGATATTCTGCATAAGCTGGCGGAAGGCGGCAACACAGTGGTGGTTATCGAACATAATCTGGATGTGATTAAGACAGCCGATTATATCATAGATATGGGGCCGGAAGGCGGTGACGGCGGCGGCACCGTAATTGCGGAAGGCACACCGGAACAGGTTGCTAAGAACAAGAAATCCTATACTGGCATATATATTAAGAAGATGTTGGAACGTGCCGCTGAAAAATAAGAGATATCCGGCAAAAGAATGTTTGGTTGAATTTGGGAAGGAAATAGGATGCAGGCGGCGGCTCTGTTACCAGGCCGCCGCCTGTTATGGGATAGCAGTGTTGCTATTTTAGGCTGCCGGAGACATGGGATAGCAGCATTGCTATCTGGCTGCCTTCGGCTATGGGATAACAGCATTACAATTATAGCATCCGGTACCTGGCCAGGCAGGCTAAGATTTCCTGCCGGCGCACCATGGATGCAGGGCCTGCACCATAGTTTCTGGGCGTCATGGAGAGGATGCCGTCTTTCTCTAATTTATCTGCCGCTTCTGCGGCAAGCGCGGGAATTGTCTTTTTCCCGTCAGCAGATTTTTCCAGAATATACTGCATAATATAAGCAAGGGCTGCCGTCTGGCTCTCATCCACAATCTGTTCTAGATAGCGCAGATCCAGTTCGTTCTTATCCAGACTGATGGTATCCCAGCCGTGAACCCGTACTTTTTCAATTCGCTTTGTGCGGACGGTTTTCTTAAGCCAGTCAGTCTTTTTAACCGTTTCTTCGATTAAGGGTGCGGCCAGCTCCTTTGCGCGGGCAGTCACATCTTTGGTCTCGTAACAATCCATCTGTAATACTGTGTCAGCCACAGACAGATAGTCGCCGGAGCTGCCGGCCACCAGTACGGTGGAGATGCCAAGGTCTTCATACAGACTGCGGATTTTGCGGATAAAAGGTGTGATGGGCTCCTTTTCATCGGATACCAGCTGGGCCATGCGTCCGTCCCGAACCATAAAGTTGGTGGCGGAGGTATCTTCATCAATTAATAGTACAGTGCTGCCAGAGGCCAGCGCCTCTACGGTATTGGCTGCCTGGGATGTGCTGCCGCTGGCATTTTCGGTGCTGAAGCGGGTGGTGTCAGAGCGCATGGGCAGGTTGTTGATGAACATGGAAATATCAGTCTCATGGATACAGCGGTGTTCCTCTGCGCGAAGCTTAAAGGCGCTTTGGTCTGTCAATACAAGTTCCCGTCCGTCACCTGCAATATGATTGTATACACCTCGCTCCAGAGCTTTCAAAAGAGTGGATTTACCGTGGAATCCTCCGCCTGCAATCACGGTGATTCCCTGGCGGATACCCATGCCGCGCACTTCGCCCCGGTGCGGAAGCTGCATAGTGACGGCAAGAGAATCAGGACTATGGAAGAGCACGGCATCTCTTAAGGGTCTTTGGGATATGCCGCTTTCCCGGGGAAGGATGGAACCGTCCGCCACGAAGGCCACCAGATCCTGCCGGATCAGTTGTTCGCGAATATAATGCTGATCGTCTGCCAGGGCAGCTACTTTGTCCAGCTCCTGCTTCATCTGGGGCTGCAGGTGAAAAGTTTTTTCAGATAAGTCGGGCAGCAGCTGAAAGAGAATCTGACTCAATTCCCCGGCAGCAATCGTTCGGCCAAAGGCCGGAAAACCAACTTCGATGCGGGCTTCAATGGATTCTGTGCTGATGCGCATGGCAGTGCGTTCTAAAATTTCCTGACTGGTGCGGCAGGCCGTCACCAGGCCGCTCTTGCCGGAGCCCTTTGCGGCCCGGCCGTCACCGCTTCGCAGAAAACGGTGCAGGCGTCTTAACAGGTAGTCTTCCACGGCTGTTCGTCGATGCTTGTTTTCAAAATATTGCTTTGGTATGTTTCCCTGATTTCGATAGACGATGCGCACCCGGGATGGGGTCGCAAAGGGATCGCCCTGCACATGATCTATGCACAGCCGGTAGACCCCGAAATCATATTCTCCTTCCAAGACTTTGTATGCCTTGTAGCCCTTGTGGTCGATCTGTTTTAGTTGTGTACGTAATTCTGTCTGTGTTTTCATGGTGTATGATTCCCTTCCTGTATGTTGATGTGACTCTTACTTTATTCTTTTCATGGGGATAGCCATATATTGTTTTTCTGGCATAGGTATATTTCGATGCAAGTTCATAATAAATAATTACAGGCCCCTTTCATGATGGTTTTCATTGGGCGATTATACGGTTTCGCCAGATGAAAACGTAATTATGATTTATTATAGTAAAAGTAAATTTGCTTTTCAACTTGAAAGTTTTATGGGAGGCTCCCCTTTACTTGTGGTACAATAGACGCAGACTGCAGAGTTTGTGCCGAAAGAGTTGCGAAACAATTCTCTATATCTGTTCTTGGAAAGGATGACTTTTGATGGATTCGTTATTGCTTTTAGATGGAAATATACTGTTGTTTATTCAGGAATTTTTGCGAAATCCTGTGATGACGCCTATTATGAAATTTGTTACCACGCTGGGAAACGGCGGAATGATCTGGATTCTGCTCACCATTCTTCTTTTGGCAATCCCGCGGACCAGAAGAGTAGGCTGTATGATGACAGCTGCGCTTCTTGGCACACTGCTGATAAATAATATCATATTGAAGAATCTGGTAGCAAGAACCAGGCCCTATGAAATGATAGAGGGCCTTACATATCTGGTGAAAAAGCCAACGGATTTTTCTTTTCCCTCCGGGCACGCGGGCTGTTCTTTTGCAACGGCATGTATTATGTTCCGCAGGCTGCCTAAACCTTATGGTATACCGGCATTTGTATTGGCGATTTTGATTTCCCTCTCACGATTGTATGTGGGCGTGCATTACCCCAGTGATGTGTTGTTCGGTGCGATCAGTGGGATCGCCATCAGTTATGCGGCAGAAGCAATCATAGGGAAGCTGTGGAGATGTCCGCAAAAGACAGCGGCAAGTGAATAAAGGATACAGGTTTTTTGGAAAAGTGCTTGAACCCCAAATTTTACCAGAAGAAAATGTCTTGTAAGTGTTAAGAAATCGCGCCGGCATTCCGATAAATATTAGAAGAAAGCATGGATGCTGAAAATGAGGACGGATGGAACCGTTCTGTTTTTGGCGTTTTTTAATTTTTTCAAAAAAAATGATAAAAACCTTTGAAAAACCATTTCTTTAGGTTATAATATATCCAGCATACTGCGCTTATTGTGAATTGACATTCATTCATTTGCTTGTTTAGTTTGACAGTATTTGGAAATTATTATAGAGAGACCAAGGGAAAGGGGATCAAAGGTAAATGCAGTACACAGACATTGGAATAGATTTGGGAACAGCCAGCATTTTAGTATACATCAGGGGCAAGGGCGTTGTGCTCAAAGAGCCCTCTGTTGTAGCTTTTGATAGAGATACCAATAAGATTAAGGCCATAGGTGAAGATGCACGTCTAATGCTCGGCAGGACGCCGGGCAATATTGTGGCAGTGAGACCTTTGAGACAGGGTGTGATTTCAGATTATCAGGTCACAGAGAAGATGATGAAATATTTCATTCAGAAAGCTCTGGGCAAAAAGACTTTTCGGAAACC
This sequence comes from uncultured Lachnospiraceae bacterium, assembly GCA_910577735.1. Taxonomy (GTDB): domain Bacteria; phylum Bacillota; class Clostridia; order Lachnospirales; family Lachnospiraceae; genus UBA3282. The sequence goes on along the minus strand of CAJTOO010000005.1, from coordinate 197,625 downwards.
TCGTATTGCGGTGTGTGTGCCAAGCGGCGTCACGGAGGTAGAGAAAAAAGCTGTTGAGGATGCTACTTATCAGGCGGGCGCAAGGGAGGTATCCATTATCGAGGAGCCTATTGCGGCGGCCATTGGTGCGGGAATTGATATTTCCAAGCCCTGCGGCAACATGATCGTTGATATCGGCGGCGGTACTTCTGATATTGCGGTTATTTCCCTGGGAGGTACGGTAGTAAGCGCTTCCATCAAGATTGCTGGAGACGACTTTGATGAGGCGATTGTTCGTTATATGCGTAAGAAGCATAATCTGCTGATTGGTGAACGGACAGCGGAGGATTTAAAGATTAAGATTGGTTCCGCTTTCAGAAGGCCGGAAGTTGATTATATGGATGTCAGGGGACGTAACCTGGTGACGGGTCTTCCCAGGACCGTGAAGGTCTCTTCTGAGGAGACAGAGGAGGCATTACACGAGACTACGGTGCAGATTGTGGAGACCATACACAGTGTTTTGGAAAAGACCCCGCCGGAACTGGCGGCAGATATTGCAGACAGAGGAATCGTACTTACGGGCGGCGGCAGTCTGCTTCGGGGCTTAGAGGATCTGATCGCAGCCAAGACGGGTATTAATACGATGACGGCTGAAGATCCGATGACGGCAGTGGCAATCGGCACTGGTAAATATGTGGAATTTTTGGCGGGATACCGCGAGGATTAATAAAGAGAGGTAATACAGATGCTTAAAGGGTTGTATACAGCATATACAGGGATGCTCAATGAACAGCACAGAATGGATGTGCTGGCGAATAATCTGGCGAACTCCACCACCAATGGCTTCAAGAAGGAGGGAACCACGAGCCAGGCTTTTGATACCGTTTTGGCCTATAAAATCAAAGATTTGTCGGAACCGGGAAATCTTCCCAGACCGCTTGCAAGGAACCGGGCCGTGGATGAGAATGAATTGAACAATCCTGATAATGAAGATTATTTAGAGCGCAGGGTGAGAAGAACAGGCTTGAATCTGGGTGTCAAGATTGGTGAGAACTATGTGGATTACTCAGAAGGACCTATCAAAGAGACGGGGAATCAGTTTGACCTGGCAATTTCCGACAGAGGATTCTTTGCGGTGGAATATACGAACAAGGCGGGAGAAACTTCTACGAAATATACCAGAGACGGTAATTTTACCATGAACTTACAGGGATATCTGGTGACCCAGGACGGTGACTTTGTGTTAGATGAGAATGGCCGCCGTATCAGAATGGAGACGGAATTACCGGTAAGTATTGACCGGAATGGTAATATTACCCAGGACGGCGGTTTTGTGGCCACCATAGGACTCACGGATTTTGAGGATTATAATTATCTGGAGCGCTTCGGAGAGAATTATTTCCAGCCCATAGAAGGGGCAACGGAGATGGATGCAGAGTCGCAGATTTATGCGGGCTATCTGGAAATGTCCAATATATCTGTGGTGACGGAGATGGTTAATATGATTACGCTGCAGAGACAGTATGAAAGTAACCAGAAGGTGATTACGACCTATGACGACACGCTTGATCAGGCAGTGAGTCAGTTAGGCAGATTGAATTAAGTAGGTGTACAGGAGGCGGTAAAAAATGGTTAGAAGTTTATGGTCGGGCGCAACCGGCATGAATGCACAGCAGACAAATGTAGACACGATAGCAAATAACCTTGCTAACGTTAACTCCGTGGGCTATAAAGCGCAGGTGACGCAGTTTAAGTCACTGCTTTATCAGAATCTTCAGTCGGTCACAACCACGGCGAATGGAGATCCGAAGCCTACCACATCCCAGGTGGGATTGGGTGTACGGACATCTTCCATTAATTCTATCTTTACCCAGGGAAGTCTCCTGGATTCTGACAGTGATACGGCTTTCGCGATCGAGGGAGAGGGTTTCTTCTCGGTACGCGGGGAGGATGGAAATAATTATTATACGAGAAACGGTGATTTTACATGGGCCCTTGGCGGCAATAACCGCATGACACTGACCAATGCTGATGGTCTGCCGGTGCTGGATTCCCAGGCTCGTGCCATTGTTCTGGACAGAACTTATGTGGCAAGTAAATTATCAATCTCTGAGGACGGGGAAATCTGTTATCCCGATGAGACAAACAGCCCGGTTCCCATCGGTGTCAAGATTGGAACATTCCAGTTTAGTAATCCAGGCGGCCTCAACAGAGTAGGGGACACCCTCTTTGCGGCAACGGATGCCAGCGGACGTGTCATCAATGAGGATACCAACGCGGAAGTTACCAAGAGCAGAATCATTCAGGGATATCTGGAAGGATCAAATGTACATGTGGCAAACGAGATGGTAAACCTCATCGTTGCACAACGTGCATACGAGATGAACTCCAAGTCCATCACTACCTCCGACTCCATGATGGAAGTAGCTAACAACCTGAAGCGTTAGCATGAGCAGTGCCAAAATGTAAGATAACAAAATGGCAGCTTGCTGACAATTTTGTTAGATTGCCGAGTTTGCTGTGAGGCAAGCTCAGTGATAGGGCGGAACACCCTCCCATAAAACAGCCAAAGCCAAATAAAACAAATACATAAACCATTACCAACACGAGGACAACAACATGAGTGATCTGACAGGATTATCCAGTTATACCGATTATATGACAGATACAAACCGTGTAGCCGCGGAGAATCTGCAAAAACAACTTGAAGAGTCAGCGAAGGCGAAGGAAAACGAGGCGTTATTTGATGCCTGCAAACAGTTTGAAGCCTATCTGTGGGAACAGGTCTACAAGGAGATGCAAAAGAATGTGGATCTTTTCGGGGAGGACGATGACGGTTACGCCTCCAATATGGTTGATTTCTTTAAGGATTCTTTTGTTCAGGAAATTTCAGAGCAAACCGCTTCTCAGGGTTCTAATTCCCTGGCGCAAATGTTATATGAACAGGCGAAACGCAACTACAATCTCTGATGGTAGTTACAGATAATACGACGGACTGCTTTGAAAGGCAGTCCGTTCTTTGCTTTTGCACAAACTATGATTTTATATCTGATTGTTACAGGAATAAACGCTTTGCGGGCAGGAAAAGAGTATCGGTTTACGTATGGAAACGATTAAGGGATTCATTGAACATATTATATATCGTAATAACGACAATGGATATACAGTGCTGAATCTGATAAGCGATGGGGAAGAGATTACCTGTGTGGGACTCTTTAAGACCATGGATCAGGGAGAGACCATTGAGGCACAGGGAGAGTACATCACTCACCAGGTATATGGCAGACAGTTTAAAATTGAACATTACAAGATACTGCCGCCAGATGATGCGGTGAGTATAGAGCGTTATCTTGGCTCCGGGGCCATTAAGGGCGTGGGAGAAGCGTTGGCGGCAAGAATCGTGAAGATGTTTGGTGCAGATACTTATCGCATCATTGAGGAGGAGCCGGAGCGGCTTGCGGAGGTGAAGGGAATCAGTATACGCAAGGCGCGGGAGATTGCGGTCATTGTCTATGAAAAGAGAGACGCAAGGGAGGCTATGACCTTTTTACAGACATATGGCATATCCAATACGCTGGCCATTCGGATTTATGAGGCTTACGGTCTGAATCTGTATGGAATCCTCAAGGAGAACCCTTATCGTCTGGCAGAGGACATTCATGGCATTGGCTTTAGGATTGCTGATGAGATTGCGTCTAAGATTGGTATTCATACAGATTCCGATTATCGTATCCGAAGCGGGCTTCTTTACACCCTGCAGCAAGCCGGAGCAGATGGGCATTGTTACTTGCCGGAGAGCAGACTTTTAGAGCGGGCAGGGGAACTTTTGGAGATTGCTCCCGAGCTGATGGAACCGCAGTTACAGAATCTGGCCATGGACAAGAAACTGGTCATTAAGATGCCGGAACCGGGGGAGTGTGAGCGGAAAGTTTATGCCGCCAATTATTATTATGCTGAATTAAACTGTGCGAAAATGCTCCACGATCTCAATATTGTGGAAGAATTACTGCCTGCTGAGGAAGACAGCATCCGGTCAAAGATTGACCAGGTGGAGGCGGATCTTGCAATAGAACTGGATGAGCTGCAGAAGAAATCTGTGCTGGGGTGTATACGGAATGGCATTTTCATCCTTTCCGGAGGTCCGGGTACGGGTAAGACCACCACGATCAATGCGATCATTCGATATTTCCTGTCGCAGAATATGGATATCTTCCTGGCAGCTCCTACAGGCAGGGCAGCCAAGCGTATGACGGAGGCCACAGGTTATGAGTCCCGCACCATACACAGATTGCTGGAGTTGAACGGGGCTGTTTCGCAGGAGTCCAAGGCTGCGCGCTTTGAGCGGAATGAGGAGAACCCGCTGGAGGTGGATGTGATCATTGTGGATGAAATGTCCATGGTGGATATTTTTCTTTTCCAGGCACTTCTCAAAGCCATTACCGTGGGAACAAGGCTTATCATGGTAGGTGATGTGAATCAGCTTCCATCGGTAGGGGCAGGGCAGGTATTGCAGGATCTGATGCAGAGCGGACGTTTTGAGACGATGGTCCTTGAGAAAATATTCCGGCAGGCAGGAGAAAGCGATATTGTGCTGAACGCCCACAGAATCCATGCAGGAGAGGAACTTGTGCTGCATAATAAGAGCAGGGATTTCTTTTTTTTGGAAAGAAATGACACGGATGTTATCTATAAACATATGATACAGTTAATATTAGAGAAACTGCCGCCTTATGTGGGGACACAACCTTATGAGATTCAGGTGCTGACACCCATGCGAAAGGGAAAACTGGGGGTAGAAGTCTTAAACGGTATTCTGCAAAAGTACCTTAATCCATCTTCTCCCACGAAGAGAGAGTGCCAGGTGGGAAATACCCTTTTCAGGGAACAGGATAAGGTCATGCAGATTAAGAACAACTATCAGCTGGAATGGGAAGTTGTCAGCAGGTATGGAATACCCATTGACAGGGGAAGCGGTATCTTCAACGGTGATATTGGCATTATCCGGTCAATCGATGATTACGCCCATGAGGTGGTGGTGGAGTACGATGAGAACCGCCGTGTGACTTATCAGTATGCACAGTTGGATGAGATAGAACTGGCATATGCCGTCACGATTCATAAATCCCAGGGCAGCGAGTACCCGGCTGTAATCATGCCGCTTCTCTCCGGTCCGCGCATGCTTTTTAATCGGAATCTTCTCTACACGGGAGTGACACGTGCCAAAAACTGCGTCACCATATTAGGAAGCAGGGAAACCTTGCGCGAGATGGTGGCAAATAATTATCAGAACCGCCGATATACAGGTCTCTCAGACCGAATCAGGGAATTAATTCCCCTGGCAGAGTAATCAAGTCTCCTGTCTTCTGCTATATGACAGAGGAGCCGGAAAGGAATAATCTTAGTATGAATTTCATAAAATCACTTCGGGAACTTTTACTGAATCTTCTGTTCCCCAGGCGCTGTCCCGTCTGCGACCATCCTGTCGCCCCTTTTGACAGCCTTGTCTGTACATCCTGCAAACAGACATTTACATATATCAAACAGCCATACTGCCTTAAATGCGGTAAACCGCTTGCCCGTGAAGAACAGGAATACTGCCATGACTGTACCACACACAGGCATCTTTTTGACAGGGGACTGGCACTCTTTGAATATAAAAGTGTCTCTGACTCGATTTATCGTTTTAAATATAAGGGCAGGCAGGAGTATGCGGCATATTATGCATCTTGTATGGCAAAGAAACTGCAGGATTTCATAACGAATTGTCAGGCAGATGCACTGATACCGGTTCCCATTCACAAGAGCAGAAGATACCAGAGGGGATATAACCAGGCAGAGGCGCTGGCGAGGGAACTTTCCGGGCTTACAGGCATTCCTGTGGTCACGGATCTGATCATCAGATCGCATAAAACGGCACCTATGAAAGATTTATCTGCAAGTGAGAGACAAAATAATTTGAAAAGGGCTTTCAAAATCTGCCGTAATGATGTAAAATTAAGTACGATTATAATTATTGATGACATCTATACCACAGGAAGCACTATAGATGCCATGAGTTTGGAATTGAAAAAGGCGGGGGTAAAACGCATTTATTTCATGACACTTGCCATAGGCAGGGGAGCGTGAATCAAAATTTGCCAGCAGGAGGATAAAATATGAATGTAAGAAATTGCAGAAAATGCGGTAATCTTTTTAACTATGTATCCGGACCACCAATCTGTATGGCCTGTAAGGATGCACTGGAGCAGAAGTTCCAGGAAGTAAAGGCTTATATTAGGGAGAATGCACATGCGTCGATACCGCAGGTGTCTGAGGAATGTGATGTCTCCACGAACCAGATTCATCAGTGGCTTCGGGAAGAGCGTCTGGAACTGGCTGAAGGCTCCAGTATTACTTTGAATTGTGAGAACTGCGGTGCGGTTATTCAGACAGGACGTTTCTGCGGTAAATGTAAAAACAGTATGGCGAATCAGCTCAACAGCAGCATTCAAAAGCCGGAAGTGAAGAAACCGGAACCCAAGAAGGATCAGAAGGAAAATCCGAAGATGCGGTTTTTGAATTAGGTCTGGCCGGATATTGGAGACTTGTATGTTAAACGAAGAGAGAATCATCCTGATGACCCAAATGGCATCCTATGAAGCTAACGAGGGCAAGAAGAATGTGGCGATAGGAAGCTATTTTAGGAGTGATTATATAGGATGGCAGGTACTCAAATCCATTATAAGTGCAACCATCGCATTTGTAGTGGTTTTTGCTATGTACATTTTTTATGATTTTGAGATGTATATGATGGAGATCTATAAGATGGATCTTCTGGAATTTGCGAAGAATGTTCTGCTTATGTATTTGAAAACAGTGGGCGTTTATGCGCTTATTTCTTATTTGGTTTACTCATTCCGTTACAGCAGGGCGAAGAAGAGTCTGCGGCTGTATTATGCGAATCTTCATAAACTGGCTGGTATGTACAAAAGCGGAAGGTTTTAACTGAGAGGATAAATGATGACTACCTTACTTGTTGCAAAACAGATTTTAATGGCAATATACAGTAAATATGAAGTGTATATCACACCGCTTTTGAAATTTTTGCTGGCCCTTGTGACGCTGTTGATGATTAACTCCCGATTGGGATACATGGAGAGCATTGACAGGCTGACAGTGGTATTGATTGTGGCACTTATGTGTTCCTTCATGCCAGCCAATTTTATTGTTGTTGCCGCGGCGCTGTTCACCATGCTGCATCTCTACAAATTCAATTTGGAGACAGCGGTAGTGATTGGGGTTGGATTCCTGTTGATGTTTTTGCTGTATATTAGGTTTTCTCCTAAAGATACTGTGGTGATTGTGCTTTTGCCAATCTGTTTTCTTATGAAGATTCCCTATGTGATGCCGATTTCCATGGGATTGATCGGGACACCGGCGTCGGCAGTGTCTGTGGCCTGCGGCGTCATGGTCTACTACATGCTTCACTATGTGACGCAGAATACAACAATGATCACATCCATGGCAGATGAGGAGACGGCAGCAAAATTCAAGTTTCTTATAGACGGTCTGCTCTCTAACAGGGAGATGGTGATAACCATTGTGGCTTTCGGTATCACGGTAATTCTGGTATATATCATCAGAAAGCTGAGTATTGATTATGCATGGACGATTGCCATGACAGCGGGTGCAGTGGTAAATATCATGGTATTGTTGATAGGCGATCTGATGTTTGATACAAATGTCGCGCTTTTTGGCGTTATATTGGGAACCGTGATTTCTTTTCTATTGGTGATGGTACTGCAGTTTTTTGTATTCAACGTGGATTACAGCCGGACAGAAAAGGTACAGTTTGAAGATGATGAATACTATTATTATGTGAAGGCAGTACCCAAGGTGACCGTGGCAAGAGCGGAGAAAAAGGTAAAGCAGATCAATACACAAAGAACCGGAAAGCCGGTCTCAAGAACGAGAAGCACACACGAATCATAAAGCATTAGAGGTAGGTGAAGAAGAAATGGAACAACTGAATAAGTGGATTGGGCCATATCTTTCCAACCTGCATATGCCCTCCATTCATTGGAACGATGTCGTAGAGATTATTATCCTGACTTTTGTGGCTTATCACATTTTACTCTGGATTAAAAATACCAGAGCCTGGGCGCTGTTAAAGGGTGTTATTCTGATTTTGGTATTTGTTTTGTTAGCCGGCCTTTGTAAGATGAACACGATTCTTTGGATTGTGCCCAATATTTTCAGCGTCTGTGTGACTGCTTTTATTGTGGTTTTGCAGCCGGAACTGCGAACGGCTCTTGAGGAGCTGGGACGAAAAAATATTTTCTCTTCCCTGCTGGACTCTGGCAAGAGGACAGACGGACGCTTTTCGGACCGCACAATCAACGAGATTGTGAAGGCATCCGTGGAGATGGGAAAGGCCAAGACGGGTGCGCTGATTGTGATTGAGCATGAGCAGCCTTTAAAAGAGTATGAGAGAACAGGTATTGATGTGGACGGCATTATTTCAAGCCAGCTCCTCATTAATATTTTTGAGCATAATACGCCTTTACATGACGGTGCAGTGATCGTGAGAGGAAACAGAGTCATCTCTGCCACCTGTTATCTGCCTTTGTCAGATAATATGGCACTCAGTAAGGATCTCGGCACCAGACACAGAGCGGGTGTGGGCATTTCGGAAGTGACAGATTCCCTGACTGTGATTGTGTCTGAGGAGACCGGCAAGATCAGTGTTGCTTATGAGGGTCAGCTTGAGAGAGGTCTGGATGCAGAGAGACTGCGTGCAAGGCTGTCGGATATCCAGGATAAACCGATGGAGGAGAAGAAACGCAAACTCTGGAAAGGCAGGTCCGGAAATGAAGAATAAGATCACCAAAAACTGGGGACTCAAAATTGCCTCTTTTCTGTGTGCCGCCGGCCTGTGGCTTGTTGTGACCAATATCAACGATCCGGTGGTGTCTTTCAGGGTATCGGATGTGCCGGTTACCATCAGGAATGCCAATCTGATTACAGACAAGGGACAGGTATATGAGGTGCTGGATGGTACAGACATGATAGATGTGGTCACCATATCGGCGCCGCGTTCCATTATTGATACGCTGGATAAGAGTAATGTGGTGGCTGTGGCTGATGTTAAGGATCTGACCAGTGTGGATACGATTCCCATCAAGTTGTCCATTAACAAGTATAATGATAAACTGGATGGGATAAAAGGCAATATTGATAGTGTAAGACTAAGTGTTGAAGAGAAGCAGACAAGATCGCTGCCGCTGCGTCCCAGTACCATTGGAGAAGTCAGGGATGGTTATATGATAGGCGATGTTACTGCAGATCAGAATCTGCTCAGGATATCCGGCCCGCAGTCTGTCATTTCTCAGGTCAGCAAGGCGCAGGCAGAGGTTGATATCTCCGGATTTAACAGCAATATCGATACAGATGCCGATATCCGGCTCTATGGCGAGGATGGCAAAGAAATCAAAGCGGCCAACATTGAAAAAAGTATTTCCAAAGTGCGTGTTAATGTGAAGATTCTGCAATTGAAAGAAGTACCTGTAAGATGTGCGGCAAATGGTACAGTGGCTGATGGGTATCAGTATACCGGTGTGATAGATTATACTGTAAATACCATTCAGATAGCCGGGAAAAGCCAGGTTCTGGAACATATCAACGCTATCGAGATTCCGGAAGGGATCGTGGATCTCACGGGAGCTGCAGAGAATGTCGTTGTGCCGGTAGACTTAAATGATTATCTGCCGGAAGGGGTAGTTCTGGCAGATGAGGATTTCAACGGTCAGATAGAAATTACGGCACATGTGGAGCAGGAGACACAACGCAGTGTGCGTGTTCCGGTAAATGATATAGTCTTTACGGGATTGCCGGAAGAATATGAGGCAGTCATCACCGAACCAGAGAACGAATGCAGTATTATGCTGGTGGGGCTTTCATCTAATCTGGAGACTGTCACAGCGGCAGATGTCACGGCGCTCATAGATTTGGAGTCATGGATGGCAGATGAAGGAATGGCAGAACTGGCCGAAGGCAGTTATTGGATTCCGGTCAACGCCATTCTCTCTAAAGATACTGTGAGACAGCGTGACAGAGCGGAAGTGCGGGTGCATATTATAGCGAAGAATTAGTTTCGCTTTATATAAATAATTTGAACCAGGAAAGGAATAGATGGAATGAGCAGATTATTTGGTACTGATGGTGTCCGTGGTGTCGCGAATGAGGAACTGTCGCCGCTTCTGGCGATGCAGCTGGGGCAGGCAGGGGCCTATGTCCTGACGAAGGAAAATGAACATAAGCCGACAATCATGGTTGGGTGTGATACGAGAATATCCGGTGATATGTTAGCGAATGCGCTGATGGCCGGCGTGTGTTCCGTGGGTGCAAATGCTGTCTATGTGGGTGTGGTGCCGACTCCGGCAGTGGCATATCTTACCAGGAAATATAAAGTAGATGCGGGTGTTGTTATCTCTGCTTCTCACAATACGGTGGAATTTAACGGCATTAAGTTTTTTGATGGTAACGGCTATAAGCTTCCGGATTCCCTGGAAGATGAGATTGAAGAACTGATCAGGAGTGATATGAAGGGCGTAAAGTTCCCTACCGGGGCCAGTGTCGGCAAGATTAAATACCGTACTGACGCCAGGGAAGAATATATCAACCATGCGATGAAAGCGGTCAATATAGACCTGCGGGGTATGAAGATCGTACTGGATTGTGCAGAGGGTGCAGCTTTCTATACATCTGTGGAGACCATGAAAGAATTGGGTGCCGAAGTGGTGGCAATTCATAATAATCCGGATGGAACGAATATTAATGCAAACTGTGGTTCTACCCATATGGAGGAATTGCAGGCTCGGGTTGTCTTTGAGAAAGCGAATGTGGGATTGGCTTTTGATGGGGATGCGGACAGATTGTTGGCTGTGGATGAACTGGGAAATATCGTGGACGGCGATCAGATTATGTCCATTGTAGGAACCCATATGAAAGCCCAGGGGAAACTCAATAAGGATACTATTGTGGCTACGGTTATGAGTAATCTGGGATTCTTCCTGATGGGAAAAGCGAATGGCATCCATATGGAACAGACCAAAGTGGGCGACAGATATGTGCTGGAGCGTATGCGGGAAATCGGGGCAAGCCTTGGCGGGGAGCAGTCGGGACATGTGATTTTCTTAGATGAGAATACTACAGGAGACGGCCTTTTAAGCGCACTGCATCTGCTGCAGGTCATCGTGGAGACTGGTAAGCCGCTTTCAGAACTTAAGGCAGTCATGGAAGTGATGCCGCAGGCGCTGGTGAATGCAAAAGTGCCTAATCATAAAAAAGAAAAATATATGGACTATCCGGAGATTGCGGAGGCCATTGAAGTGTTGAATAAGAAGTTTGCAGGAGAAGGCCGGGTACTGATCAGGCCGTCTGGTACAGAACCTCTTGTCAGAGTCATGATTGAAGGTAAGGATCAGAAGATGATTGATATAGAGGCGCGTAAGCTGGCTGAACTTATCCAGAATATTATGCTGTAGGGCTTGAGATACTTCAAAAAAGATGTTATAGTAAGTGTTAGATTGTAAACGTGGGGTTAGCAATCGTAAATTAAGTTGGAGGAAAAGGGTATGGTAAGCCAAAAGGTAGTCATCAAAAACCCGACAGGGCTACATCTGAGACCGGCAGGCATCCTATGTAAGGAAGCGATGCAGTTCAAATCTTTAATAACTTTTACATTTCGTGAGAATACGGCGAATGCCAAAAGTGTTTTGAGTGTGCTGGGAGCATGTGTCAAGTGTGGCGATGAGATTGAGTTTGTATGTGATGGCGAAGATGAGGAGGCAGCTCTTAAGGCACTGGTTGGCGCGATTGAGAGCGGACTTGGAGAATAACGCTGTTTATGTATGGGACCCGTTGTATTCAATGGGTCTCTATTTTTATCGTAAGGAGGAGAGAGGATGTTACATTATACAAGATACCATAGAAATCCAGTAGAGGATTATCCGGAGAGAGAGTGGCCGAATAAGCAGATTGAAAAAGCGCCGGTCTGGTGCAGTGTGGATCTGCGGGATGGCAACCAGGCACTGATAGATCCTATGATTGTTTCTGAAAAGATTGAGTTTTTCAATTATCTGATCAAACTGGGTTTTAAGGAAATTGAGATTGGATTTCCGGCAGCCAGCCAGATAGAGTTTGATTTTCTGCGTCAGCTGGTAGACCGCAGACTGATTCCTGATGATGTGGTCGTGCAGGTTCTGACACAGTGCAGAGAGGAGCTGGTGGAGCGTACTTTTGAGTCTATTCAGGGCTGTAAGCAGGCCATTGTACACATTTACAACTCCACATCCACCCTGCAGAGGGATGTTGTCTTCCACATGGATAAAGAGCAGATTATTAATATCGCCGTAGAGGGCACCAGGATGGTCAAGAGACATGCGGAGAAATTCCCCGGGAAGATTATCTTAGAATATTCCCCGGAGAGTTTTACCGGCACGGAACTTGATTATGCATTGGAAATCTGTACCGCTGTTCAGAGAGAGTGGGGGCCTACGAAGGAGAATCCGATGATCATAAATCTTCCGTCTACAGTGGAGATGACGACTCCCAATGTGTTTGCAGACAGGATTGAGTGGATGAATAAACATTTTGAAAACAGAGAGAGCATTATCTTAAGCGTTCATCCGCATAATGACAGGGGAACCGGTGTGGCCAGTGCAGAACTGGCGCTGTTAGCCGGCGCTGACCGTGTGGAGGGCACTCTGTTCGGCAACGGTGAGAGAACAGGAAATGTGGATATCTTAAACATTGCCTATAATATGTTCTCTCAGGGGATTGATCCACAGCTGGCCATTGAGCATGTGAATGAAAGTATAGAGATTTATGAAAGGTGCTGTAAGCTTCCGGTTCATCCCAGACATCCCTACGCTGGTAAGCTGGTGTTTACCGCTTTTTCCGGATCTCATCAGGATGCTATCAATAAGGGTGTCAAGGCCTTAAAGGAGCGTGACAGTGATATTTGGGAGGTTCCTTATCTTCCGATAGATCCGGCGGATATCGGCAGAGAATATGAGCCCATTGTACGGATTAATTCCCAGTCCGGCAAGGGCGGCGTGGCGTTTATCATGGATACCTATTTTGGGTTTAAACTGCCTAAGGGGATGCATAAAGAGTTTGCTAATGTGATTCAGAAGATTTCTGAAGAACAGGGTGAGGTATCACCGGATCAGATTATGGAAAGCTTCCGTGATGAGTATCTGATGAAAAAGGAACCCATTCATTTCCGCAGATTACGCGTGGATGACCTGAGTGAGGAGACGAAGTCCGAATTTGATACGAAGGTGACCGTGATCTACACAAACGCTGGCGTAGAGAAGTCCTTTGAGGCGGTGGGCAATGGCCCCATTGATGCTGTGAAGCGGGGACTGCAGGAAGAGCTGGATATTCATATCAAGATTTTAGACTATGAGGAGCATGCTCTGCAGAGCGGGTCTAATTCTCAGGCGGCTGCCTATATTCATCTGCTGGATGCAGACAACGGCAGTGTAACTTACGGTGTGGGAGTCAGCTCGAATATCACAAGAGCATCCGTGCGGGCTATCTTCTCAGCAGTGAACCGGCTGGGATTAGGAGAAAGAGGGTGATCGTGTGGCACAGTCTGAACAGATTGCACAGCTTAACGAGTGGATAAAGAGTACCGATAATATTGTTTTCTTTGGCGGTGCAGGCGTATCTACGGAAAGCGGCATTCCGGATTTCCGTAGTGTAGACGGTCTGTACAATCAACAATATGATTATCCGCCGGAGACGATCTTAAGCCATACATTCTATAGGAGGAATCCGGCAGAGTTTTATCGTTTCTACCGGGCTAAGATGCTCTGTCTGGATGCAAAACCCAATGCAGCGCATTTGAAGCTGGCCCAGTGGGAGCAGGAGGGAAAGCTCAAGGCGGTGGTGACACAGAACATTGACGGGCTCCATCAGGCGGCTGGCAGCAAAGTTGTGTTGGAACTCCACGGTTCTGTGCTCCGCAATTACTGCGAGTCCTGCGGAAAATATTATGATGCAGAGTTTATTCTTCACTCTGAGGGAGTGCCCGCCTGTTCCTGCGGCGGCGGCATCAAGCCAGATGTGGTTCTTTACGAGGAAGGATTAAACCAGAAGACGTTGTCAGATGCCATACGCTGCATCAGTGAGGCTGATGTTCTGATCGTAGGAGGAACTTCCCTGGCGGTCTACCCGGCGGCCGGCCTTCTTGATTATTATAATGGCAATAAGCTGGTCCTTGTAAATAAAACGCCTACCCCCAGGGACTCCATTGCGGATCTGGTAGTGCAGGGCAGTATCGGAGAAATTTTTTCTCAGCTTAGTTAGGTGAAGCGGTCATGAACAATGTTTAGAAAGCGGGTAAATATGGACATACAAGTTGGAGATATCCTGAAACTGAAGAAGCAGCATCCCTGTGGATCCAAGGAGTGGGAGGTACTGCGTATTGGAGCAGATTTCCGGCTCAAATGCAGAGGATGCGGTCATCAGATCATGATACCGCGCCCGCAGGCCGAGAAAAATATACGGGAAATCATACATCCTGATAAAGCGTGATCGGGGAATCGCAGTATGCAGAGATTGACGGTCAGTGTTTGCAAAGAAAAGTGCTGACTCTTGGAAAAGTGTAAAGAAGTGTAAAAAGTGTAGTAAAATCCCTTGCACTTCCGCTATAGCTGTGATATCATAAATATCCGTGATATACTAATTTGGCCTAGTGCCAGACATCCTTGCTCCTTCAAAGAAAGGGGCCAGAGACCAAAAGGAGGTAACGAAGCATGAACAAATATGAGTTAGCCGTTGTTGTTAGTGCAAAGATTGAAGATGACGAGCGGGCTGCTACTTTGGAGAAAGCAAAAGCTTTAGTAGAGCGGTTCGGCGGACAAATCACCAATGTTGACGACTGGGGTAAGAGAAGGCTTGCATACGAAGTGCAGAAGATGAAAGAGGCTTTCTATTACTTTATTCAGTTTGAGGCAGAGAGTACCGCTCCCGTCGAGATCGAAAGCCGTATCCGTATTATGGACAACGTCATCAGATACTTGTGCGTTAGACAAGACGAGAAATAGAAAGAGGTATTTATGAACAAAGTCATACTGATGGGACGTTTGACAAGAGACCCCGAGGTGAGATACTCACAGGGGGAGAACGCGATGGCGATAGCCAGATATACATTGGCGGTAGATCGTAGATTTAATCGAAATAATGATGATCAGACAGCTGATTTTATAGGCTGTGTAGCATTTGGAAGAGCGGGAGAGTTTGCAGAGAAATATCTCCACAAGGGCACTAAAGTTGCAGTCACCGGGCGTATCCAGACGGGCAGTTATACCAATAAGGACGGCGTTAAAGTGTACACAACAGATGTGGTCGTTGAGGATCAGGAGTTCGCAGAGAGCAAGAACAGTTCTGTAGGCGACGGAAGCTTTGCTCCGGCAGGCAGGCCTGCTCCGGCACCTGCTGCAGCTGGCGACGGCTTCATGAATATTCCAGATGGAATCGACGAGGAACTGCCATTTAATTGATGAACTGGATATTGGGATATTTCCCGATTGGATTTGGGTCCGCGAAGCGGATCTCAATAAGTTATTTGCAAAGCAGATTACTTATTTTAATAGGAGGTAAACATCATGGCATTTAATAAAACAGACAGGCCGGATTTCCCTAAGAAAAAGGGCGGAATGCGCAGAAGAAAAAAAGTGTGTGTATTCTGCGGTAAAGATAATGTGATTGATTATAAGGATACCAATAAGCTTAAGAGATACGTATCTGAGAGAGGTAAGATTCTTCCCAGAAGAATTACCGGCAACTGTGCAAAGCATCAGAGAGCGCTCACGGTAGCAATCAAGCGTGCAAGACATGTAGCGCTTATGCCTTACGTGCAGGATTAATCGTTAACAGATTTTGCATCAAAGAAGACCAATGGAGATTGTTTCATTGGTCTTTTTCAATATCCTGTCATTTACAGACGAAAAAGGTCTATATATTGATGTGGCAGTATCTTACAAAAAATGCTATACTTATGATGATATACGTTGTAAGAAAGATATGTTTTGATAAAACAGGAGACTTCTTGATTGCATTTGAGTCCGTGAAGCGGATTTTACAATCGGGCAAAGCTCGATTATGGTAAGAGGTTAAGATGAAAAACAATGTGAAGTTAAAGGGAAGACTGAAATCCTATTTACAGTCGTCTCTCTATTTAGGATTTCTGTTAATGGCAGTGGATGTTCTGATCTATATGATAGACTATAGAGCAGGACTTGTTTTAAGTGCATTTCTGATTCTTTATATTGCAATCATTCTGTCCATGATGTTTTATAACAAGCCTATCATCATGAATGAACTGATTAGCTTTGCGACTCAGTACGGACAGATACAGAGAAGATTGTTAAGGGATCTGGAGCTTCCCCACGCGCTTCTTGATGACGGCGGGAAGATTATCTGGACAAACATTGCTTTTGAACGTCTGGTGCACCAGGAAAAGGGCTATCGCAAATCAGTCACTTCTCTTTTCCCTTCTATTACGAAGGACAAGCTTCCAGGGGGGAATGAGGAGGACGAGGTTGAGTTTGACGTCGAATATGAGGCGGGTAATTATATTGCGAAACTCAAGAAGATATCCCTTAAGGAGATGGCACAGAACAGTGATATTATAGAGGCCAAAGGGTATGATGGATACCTGATTGCCATGTATCTGTTTGATGAAACAGCCCTCAAAATTGCCTTAAAAGAAGTGGATGATCAGTCTTTGGCTGTGGGACTCATTTATCTGGATAATTATGAAGAGGCACTTGAGAGCGTGGAGGAAGTCAGACGTTCTCTGCTGATCGCATTGATTGACCGTAAGGTGAATAAATATATTGCCGCGATGGACGGTATCTGTAAGAAACTCGAGAAGGACAAATATTTGGTCATCATGCGTAAGCAGGCGGTTACGCAATTGCAGGAGAGCAGGTTTGATCTTCTGGAGGATGTTAAGACGGTCAATATCGGAAATGAGATGGCTGTCACCATCAGCATAGGCATGGGTCTGAACGGACTTAGTTACGCACAGAATTATGAGTTTGCGCGAAATGCTATTGATGTTGCTTTGGGCCGAGGCGGTGACCAGGCTGTGGTGAAGGTGCCGGAGAATGTGATTTATTATGGCGGTAAGAGCCAGCAGATGGAAAAGAGCACTCGTGTCAAGGCGAGGGTGAAGGCACATGCACTTAAGGAAATCATTTCCGTAAAGGATGATGTGTATGTCATGGGACACCGCATGGGCGATGTGGACAGCTTTGGCGCTTCTGTGGGTATCTACAGGATTGCCAGGACAATGGAAAAGAAAGCTCATATTGTGTTGAATGATGTGACGTCTTCCATGCAGCCTATGGTGGAAATGTTTTTGAATAACGATGAGTATGCGGATGATATGATCATCAATAACATGCAGGCGCTTGAGATGGTGGGAAACAATGCTGTGCTTGTAGTGGTGGATGTGAATAAGCCGAGTATCACAGAGTGCCCGGAACTGCTAAAACGCTGCAAGTCTGTGGTGGTTCTCGATCATCACAGACAGGGGACAGAAATCATAGAAAACGCCACACTATCTTACATAGAAGCCTATGCTTCCTCAGCCTGTGAGATGGTTTCTGAGATTCTGCAGTATATCAGTGATGACTTGAAGCTCACGTCAGAGGAAGCAGATTGTATGTATTCCGGCATCATGATTGATACCAATAACTTCATGACCAAGACAGGTGTGAGAACCTTTGAAGCGGCAGCATTCCTGCGCAGAAACGGTGCAGATGTAACTCGTGTGAGGAAGATTTTCAGGGATGATGCGGCAGAGTATAAGGCGAAGGCAGATGCAGTCAGTCAGGCAGAGATTTACAGGGATTTCTACGCTATATCCGTCTGTACTGGTGTGGATGTGGCCAGTCCTACGGTGGTGGGTGCACAGGCTGCCAATGAACTGCTCAATATCCGGGGAATCAAGGCAAGTTTTATTCTGACACCTTATAACGGGATTATCTATGTCAGTGCACGCTCTATTGATGAAGTAAATGTGCAGGTGGTCATGGAGAGAATGGGCGGCGGCGGCCATTTAAACATTGCCGGCGCACAGATTGAGAATGGTACTCTGGAAGAGGGAATTGTGACTATTAAGAGGACACTTGATGCGATGATTGCGGAAGGTGAACTTGCATAAGAAGTCGCAGGAGTAAAGGATTAAAAAATATATTGAGCTAAATACAGTGCAGAAATGGAGAAAAAGATGAAAGTTATTTTATTAGAGGATGTAAAATCTCTGGGGAAAAAGGGCGAGATTGTTAATGTGAGTGATGGGTATGCAAGAAACTTTGTATTGCCCAAGAAGCTTGGTGTGGAAGCCAATGCTAAGAATATGAATGATCTGAAGCTGCAGAAAGCCAATGCTGATAAGGTGGCACAGCAGCAGTTGGAGGCTGCGCAGGAACTGGCGAAGGTATTGGAGACGAAGGAAGTGGTACTTACGATGAAGTCCGGGGAGGGCGGCAGGGCATTTGGCTCCGTATCTTCCAAGGAAATCGCACAGGCAGCGAAAGAACAGTGCGGCTTAGAACTTGACAAGAAGAAAATACAGCTTCCGGAAGCGATTAAGGCTTTAGGTGTCTATGAGGTGGGAGTGAAGCTGCATACGAAAGTGCTTGGCAAGCTGAAGGTAAAAGTGATAGAAGAGGTGTAGGTGGCAGACATTGGAGGAAGCGTTACTCAAAAGAATTTTACCCCACAGCATGGAGGCGGAGCAGTCTGTCATCGGATCCATGATTATGGACAGGGAAGCAATTGTAGTTGCGGCTGAGATTGTGTTGGGAGAGGATTTTTATAACAGGCAGTATGGGACTCTCTTCGATACCATGGTAGAATTGAATGATGAGGGCAAGCCGGTGGATCTGGTCACGCTGCAGGATCGTCTCAAAGAGAAAGATGTGCCGCCGGAAGTGAGCAGCCTGGAGTTTATCCGTGATCTGATCACTGCGGTGCCCACTTCAGCGAATGTGAAATACTATGCTAATATCGTGGCAGAAAAAGCTACTTTACGGAGGCTGATTCGCCTCAATGAGGAGATTGCCAATACCTGTTATGTGGGCAAAGAGAGCCTGGAAGACATCCTGGAGGATACAGAGAAACGGGTATTTGATCTGGTACAGAGAAGGAACAGTGATGAGTTCATTCCCATCAGACAGATTGTCATGAATGCCATGGATAACATAGAAAAGGCGTCCCATAATAAGGGAAATGTTACTGGTGTGGCAACTGGATTTCTGGATTTGGATTATAAGACCGCGGGTATGCAGCCTTCGGATCTGATTTTGCTGGCAGCAAGACCATCCATGGGTAAGACAGCTTTTGTCTTAAATATAGCCCAATATGTGGCGTTTAAGCAGAATAAGACAGTTGCGATTTTCAGTCTGGAAATGTCGAAAGAGCAGTTGGTCAACCGACTATTTTCCATGGAATCCAGGGTGGATTCCCAGCATCTTAGGACCGGTAATCTTTCAGATATGGAATGGGAGAAACTGATCGAGAGTGCGGCAGTGATCGGCAAGTCCAATCTGATTATTGATGACACACCTGGTATCAGTATTTCCGAGATGCGTTCCAAGTGCCGTAAGTATAAACTGGAACATAATCTGGAAATGATCATCATTGACTATTTACAGCTGATGTCCGGGAGCGGCAGATCCACAGACTCCAGACAGCAGGAGATTTCGGATATTTCCCGCTCTCTGAAAGCATTGGCCAGGGAGCTGAGGGTACCGGTGATTGCACTTTCACAGTTGTCCCGTGCCGTGGAACAAAGACCCGATCACAGACCCATGCTTTCTGATCTGCGTGAATCAGGAGCAATAGAGCAGGACGCCGACGTAGTCATGTTTATTTACAGAGATGATTATTACAATAAAGATACAGAGAAGAAGGGAATTGCAGAAATTATCATTGCAAAACAAAGAAATGGTCCGATTGGTACAGTAGAACTGGTCTGGCTGCCGGATTATACGAAGTTTGCAAATTTACAAAAATAAATTATAGTATATGATATGATTACAAAAGAGACGAGTCGAAACAGGCGGCGTCTCTTTTTGTTATGTTAGGGTACGACAGGTGAACGTGAAGCAATCTGAAAATGGTTGAAGACGTCTAATAGCTGTTTGATGTTCATGAGTCACAGTGTTAATTGAGGCATAGAGGTAGAAAGGAGAAATAATATGGGAGAGAACACGATTTATTACATATCGGAGGCTGCAAAGAAAGTGCAGGTGGAGGCACACGTTCTGCGCTATTGGGAGGATGAATTGCAGCTTGGGATTAAGCGTAACGAAATGGGGCACCGTTGCTATTCCGGAGAAGATATTGAACGTTTACAGCAGATCAAACTCCTGAAAGAACAGGGATTACAGTTGAAAGCAATTCGCACAGTACTCTATGGCGACGGCATGATATCTGGCAGAGAAGGTATACGGCTGCAGAGCGGGCAGGATATTATCCCGGACAATATGGCAGCGCATAAAGCAGAACAGAATAATTTGTCTGACGAAGGAAAAGCGACTTCAGCGGCGCAGCAGGTAGAGGCATACAGTCATAAATCTGTGCCGGAGCATAGACAGGAGCGGACAGCGTACAGTCAAAGGGCAGGACATGATCAGGCCGCAGGCCACAGCCAGGATATGGCAGGGGTTGAACAGGAGGAAAAGATAATCAGCAAGGGAAGTGTGAAGAATATGGAAGATGTAGAGAACATGGAACATAAGGTAGATGATATGATCATGCAGAAAGCCCAGAAATATATGGTCACTCTTTCCAAAGGCAAAGAGCCGGTTATAGAGACGCCCAGAGAACATCTGTCAGAATTTGTTGCACAGGCAGATATGGACAAGACCCAGAAGGCTGCGAGACTTCAATATCTTTTACAGCATATGATTACGGAAGCAGTCAAGTCTGCCAATCAGGAAATGTGTACGGAGATTAAGGAGAGCATCTTAAAGGAGTTAGATTATCAGTTCAGACAGCAGGAAGAGAGGGATGAAGAACACTGGAAGAAAGAGGAGGAACATTATCGGAAGATTGACGAGATGATAAGACAGAGGCATCTGCCCAAAGAAAAGCCGCTAAAAGGCAAAAGAAAATCCCCTATCAGTTTGTGATAGGGGATTGTAGAACCATTAACCCTGAGAGATAGAACCTGTCGGGCAAACACCTGCGCAAGATCCGCAATCAATGCATTTAGCAGGATCAATCTCAAATTTACCATCACCCATGCTGATGGCCCCTACCGGGCACTGAGACTCACAAGCGCCGCATGATACACAAGCATCACTGATTACATATGCCATAACAATTATCCTCCTTGAATATAAGACTGTTTGAAATTGATATATATTTATCAATTACCTACATCCTATTTTAATATAAATGTAACAAATATACAAGGGTAAAGTGTGCAGAAAGCGTAAACTGCAGAAAGCGTAAACCGTCCGGTCTTAATTGCTGCTGTCATAAAAGCTCTCTGTCATTGACAAAGAATGGTTTATTCCGCGTGATGATTCTGGATGCCGAGTTCTTCGCGGCGTTTTCGGATGCCATCCAGAATGACTTTCTTTTTCTCTACCAGTATATTCTTATCCATCTGGGGAACGCCGGCCAGTTTGTATTCCATGCCTAATTTCTCGTACTTGGATTCGCCCATGGTATGATACGGAAGTGCATCCAGGGCTTTCAGGTTCGTGAAAGCACCAATGAAATAACCAAGCTGATAGAGATATTTATCATCATCAGTAATGCCTGGTACAATGACGTGTCTGATCCACATATCTACTTGTTTTTCGTTGAGATATTCGGCAAAAGCAAGGATGCCTTCATTGGGTTGGGATGTGAGCTCTTTATGCTTTTCCGGGTCAATGTGTTTGATGTCCAGCATGACAAGATCGGTTAATGTCATCAGCTTATCCAATTTGGCGAGCCACTCAGGATTGGCATTCTTTTTGTAGGCAATACCGGAAGAGTCGATACAGGTATGGACATTGTTTGCCTTGGCAATGGTGAATAAGTCAATTAAAAAATCCACCTGCATCAGGGGCTCGCCGCCAGTAACTGTGATGCCGCCTCCCTTATAAAATGCTTCATTCCGCTTGTATTGTTCAAAAATATATTCTGGATCCATCAATGTGCCGCCATTCATTTCCCAGGTATCAGGATTATGGCAGTAGGCACATCGCATGGGACATCCCTGGACAAAGACTACGAATCGTGTGCCTGGTCCGTCTACGGTACCAAAGCTTTCTAAAGAATGTATTCTGCCTTGCATATTCATAACCGCCTTTCTTTTCATCATAACAATAGTATACTCTTTCTATCAGTAAAAAACCAGATGGTTTGTGATTTCCTTTGGAAAAGACATTTCTTATAAACAGCAGATTGATTATCCGGCATTATGATAATATGAAAAAAGAACTGACCGGAAGTCCGGCCAGTTCTATAAAGGATAATTCCTAACTTAAGAATTTACCTTACTTATACACTCTCATGGAATGTACGGGAGATAACGTCTGCCTGCTGTTCCGGTGTTAACTTAATGAAGTTAACAGCATAACCGGATACGCGGATTGTCAACTGAGGATAGTTCTCAGGATGCTTCTGAGCATCTAATAAAGTATCTCTGTTGAGTACGTTAACATTAAGGTGATGGCCACCCTTTGTTGCATAACCATCTAATAAAGAAACCAAGTTATCTACCTGAGCATTTGCTGCCATTGATTTGTCCTCCTATAATATATTATTTTTGTAACGAGTATGCACTCATTTTCTTTTCTCCGCTCTGACCAGAATCTGTATGACTCAATGCTATTTAAAGTCATCCAAACCCTCATGGAGAGTCGGAACACTGCAGGCCAATGGGGTACGGGAGCAATCCGTGCACCCCATGGTCTGTATATTAGATTCCTGCGCTTTGTCATCGACTTCTACATTCACATGTCCGACACCTTGTGCT
Source organism: uncultured Lachnospiraceae bacterium (assembly GCA_910577735.1). GTDB lineage: Bacteria > Bacillota > Clostridia > Lachnospirales > Lachnospiraceae > UBA3282. Next base: position 174,599 of record CAJTOO010000005.1, on the reverse strand, counting down.
ATTCCGGAATCCATCATCCTGACAAAGTCATCAATCATTTTTTGGTCATCCATATATTATTTCCTCCTTCTTACATCCCTGGAAAAAAATCTGTCATATATGGATTTTTTTCCGATTAACGGAAACTATACACTTCCCGCCAACCATGATTTTTAATTATAAGCGCTTATCCGAGTCATTGAAACGGATTATGAAAGGTTAATCTTAAACGCTTATCCGAGTCCGCGAAGCGGATCTCGTAAAGTTATTTGTGAAGCAAATTTTTAAAGTATAAACGCTTATCCGAGTCCGCGAAGCGGATCTCGTAAAGTTATTTGCGAAGCAAATTTTTAAAGTATAAACGCTTATCCGAGTCCGCGAAGCGGATCTCGTAAAGTTATTTGCGAAGCAAATTACTTTTATTATTTGTTGAGATCTACTTCGATATCGCCTGCAAATACCTGATCTTCTTTACCAAGAGCGCCAGGAATGATGGTAAAGGTATTGGAAATACCATCCTGCGCATCGTTGAACGGAAGTTTGGATACAGAAGATAAGGAAGCTACTGCACCATGGGTGTCACGTCCATGCATCGGGTTAGCACCAGGAGCGAAAGGCTGGCCTTTCTTACGTCCGTCAGGTGTGTTACCTGTAGCCTTACCGTAAGTTACGTTGGAAGTAATGGTAAGGATGGAAGTTGTCGGAACACCTTCTCTGTAGGTGTGATGTCTTCTGATGGCAGTCATGAATTTATGCACGATCTCCTGTGCAATCTCATCAACGCGGTCATCGTCATTACCATATTTCGGGAATTCGCCGGTAGTCTTAAAGTCAACGATGATGCCGTCCTCATCTCTGATGGGCTCAACCTTAGCATGCTTGATAGCGGACAGAGAGTCAGCTACGATGGAAAGGCCTGCAACACCTGTTGCGAAGTAACGCTTAACGTTTCTGTCATGAAGAGCCATCTCCGCTCTCTCATAGCAGTATTTGTCATGCATGTAGTGGATGATGTTCAATGTATTTACATACACATCTGCCTGCCACTCCATCATGTCAATGAATTTATCCATTACATCATCATAATCGAGAACATCACCGGTAACAGGACGATACTTAGGACCAACCTGTTTCTTGGTAACTTCGTCAACACCGCCGTTTAATGCGTACAACAGACACTTAGCAAGGTTAGCACGTGCACCGAAGAACTGCATTTCCTTACCGATAACCATGGACGATACGCAGCATGCGATACCATAGTCATCACCATGAGTAACTCTCATCAGATCATCATTCTCGTACTGGATAGAAGAAGTCTGGATGGACATCTTAGCACAGTATTTCTTCCAGGCATCAGGAAGCCTTGTGGACCAGAGAACTGTTAAGTTGGGTTCCGGAGAAGGTCCTAAATTGGTTAATGTGTGCAGGTAACGGAAGCTCATCTTAGTAACCATCGGACGGCCGTCAACGCCAACACCACCGAGGGACTCTGTTACCCATACCGGATCACCAGCGAAAATCTGGTTGTACTCAGGTGTACGAGCAAATTTGATCAGTCTCAGCTTCATAATGAAGTGGTCAACGAACTCCTGAATCTGCTGCTCTGTGAAAGTACCGTTAGCCAAATCTCTCTCAGCGTAGATATCAAGGAAAGTAGATGTACGGCCAAGGGACATAGCAGCACCGTTCTGCTCTTTCACTGCACAGAGGTAGCCAAAATAAGTAGCCTGAATAGCCTCCTGTACGTTAGTAGCAGGTTTGGAAATGTCACAGCCATAAGAAGCAGCCATTTCTTTCATAAGCTTCAGGGCAATCATCTGTTCAGAAAGCTCTTCGCGAAGACGGATTACATCGTCAGTCATAACGCGGCCTGTGGAATCCTTCTGATCCATTTTGTCTTCAATCAGTCTGTCAATACCATACAGGGCAACACGTCTGTAGTCACCGATGATACGGCCACGGCCATAAGCATCCGGAAGACCTGTGATAATGTGAGAAGAACGGCAAGCTCTCATTTCTGCATTATATGCATCGAAACAACCTGCGTTGTGTGTCTTTCTGTGAGTGGAGAAGAACTCGCTGATCTCAGGATCAACTTCGTAACCATTGTCAGAACATGCCTTCTCTGCCATTCTGATACCGCCATAAGGCTGAAGGGAACGCTTAAAAGGCTTATCGGTCTGGAAACCTACGATTGTCTCTTTGCTCTTGTCAAGATAGCCAGGGCCGTGGGATGTAATGGTAGAAACTACCTTGGTGTCCATGTCAAGCACACCGCCAGCCTCACGTTCCTGCTTCTGTAAATCAAGAACCTGTGCCCATAAATCTTTCGTGTTCTGTGTAGCTTCGGCTAAGAAGGACTCGTCACCATCATAAGGATGATAGTTCCTCTGGATAAAGTCGCGGACATTGACTTCTTTGTCCCACTTACCGCCTACAAAATCTTTCCATTCTGGTCTCATTTTGAAATAACCTCCTATTTAAAATTTTTTAATAATGTTTTGTGGTTAAAACATGCTTATCCAGTACCAATATTATATGTTAAAGGAAGTAAAAGAGTCAAGTAAGCCTTTGTACTTTTTCGCATACAAATGCCAAATATTAAATTAAAAATTTGTGAAATTTGTATGTAAAAAATTCCAGATACAAAATATAGATAATCAGGCGGCAGAACAAAGAATATTGCCGCTTTTCATAGGTTTCCCGAAGAAGCTGCCAAAGCAGACAGGCAACTTTCTATCAAAGCCGGGGAAAAAGAAATTACTTGCACAACATCTGCATTACTATTATAATCAACATGAATAGATTGTGACTATTCTAACAGACTATACAGTAAGATTAAATTCGGAGGTGTAATATGGCACAGATCAGTAAAGATACAACTATCGGCGAAGCGCTCAGGATTAATATGGATATCGCTCCGGTTCTCATGGAGATTGGCATGCATTGTCTGGGATGTCCGTCTGCACAGGGTGAGACGTTGGAAGAAGCGGCGATGGTACATGGTATTGCGATTGAGGACTTGATGTCCAAAATTGATGCAGTTACAGGAGCATAAGAAACCATAGCAGGAACTTGTATAAGTGATAAGTTATCTGTTGTAAGAGCGAAAAGGGACTTCTTTGCGGGAAGTCCCTTTTATGGTGCAAATATTTGGAATCTGAAAATCCTGCAGCAATTAAGTTCTTCCATAGAGTTATATTCTGGACAGAACTTCCAGTGCGTTGTCCTTGATCAGGGGGGCATAGTGCTCCTCCAGATAGGCACTGGTGGCGGCTGCCGTTTTTTCCGCTCTGGCATATTCTGAAATCAGACTGCATACACGGTTGTAATTATCGATTCCTGTCGCAGATGGATTCAAAAGGAGCAGATATCTGCCGGTAGCGTCATCCTTATAGAGAGAGTTCTTATCCTGGTAGGAAGAGGAGGCTACATGAGCCAATCTTGTCACTTCGCGCAGAGAGGAAACGGAAAACAACCGGCTGGTAATCTTGGCAGGCACCGTTTCTTTTGTGCTTTTGGATGTGCGGCTGCCAAAGTTCTGCGTGCCGGATTTGGCCGTATCCGCAGACTGGTTGGAGCCGTTCATTTTGCGGAGCATGTTAAGTACTTCATCTGCACCATCGGCAAAACTTTCCATGAGTTCGTCGGTATCTTCCGCAAATTCGTCCTCATCATGAACAGAGGGTGCAAATTTGGAAAAGCGGGTATCCAGCTCTTCCGGATCCTCCACTTTGGTGACGATTAATACAATACATTCTGCATTTAAAGGGATTGCTTCGATCATCAGGGGGATATCTTCTGCCTCAAAGCCGCACTCGTAAGCAGCCTGCTGCATCATATCCCGAAAAAGGCTTTTGGCCTTTTCGGTGCCATAGGCAAGTTCACTGATTTTTAATTCCCTGTTGAGCAGATCTTCCCTGGTGAGAGTGCAGCGGATCTGATGTTCGTTCACTTTTTCTATTTTCATGAGATGTTCACATCCTTATTAAATATATATTTTAGAAAATTTCCTCGTTGACCCGAAGAAACTTACTTTTTTGCCATTATATTATACTTTGGGTCAGTTTTAGTCAATAGTGCGCGGAAAGTGTTTAAAAAATTTTAATAATTTTAGAATTTGCTTGCTTTTTTGTCAGATTATGGTTATAATCCAACTACAAGATGTCTTCTGACAATCAGCAGCGGAAGGAGGCATGCATAATTTCATAAATAACAACAATCTATTTCTCCGGGATATTCAATCAGACGGAGGAAGTCTTACAGGCGATGTGTCTGGTCAGGAACCAAATCTTATTCCCCTCTGCATTTCACAATTATAATTCACAAGGAATGAGTAGGTTATACAGTTATTTTCCATTTTGCATGTCAGAGATATCTTTAGAACTATTTCCACTCCATATATCATATGCCGTTAGTATATCACAATTGATTATTTAAATTTCCTTTTGGCTGGTTAGAGAAAGGTGTGGACGGTTACACTGTATGAGACAAAGTATCTTCGATATTGGCAAGAGTTATTCATTATACTAAGGAAGTTCCCGATTGCCTGCGTTTATGTATCTTGTGTCTTGGCGGTGGAGATTTTGGATTACAGTTTTTCAAAAATGCGAAGAAAAGCGAAAAAATGCGAAAAATATCAAAATCATAATGACTGGAAAGAAATAGTTTGCTATAATTAAGGACGGTCAGAAAGGAGCTGGATAAATGAAAAAGGTGATTCCGGTGATAATCGCGATCGTCCTTATTATTGTGGTCGCAGCGGCGGGCTTTGGAGCCAAACTGTTAGAAAAGTATTCCTATTCCAAAGAGAGGGCGGATTTGACAGAATATTTTGGTGTCACAGGAAGTGATGATGTGCCTGTGATTTTGCAGGATGAGCGGATTGAGGAACATGCGAAGCTTTGGGATGGCGTGTGTTATTTTGATCTGGCTATGGTGCATAAATATTTTAATGATAGATTTTATGAGGATAAGAAAGAAGGACTTCTTTTATATGCTCTGCCGGATAAGATTGTCAGGACGGAGATTGGGACGAACACTCTTACAAGCGGCAGTGAGGCAGGGACAAGAGATTATGTGATTGCCAGATATGAGGGGGACATGCTTTATATTGCGGCAGATTATGTGAAGGAATATGCCAATTTTTCCTATGAGCTCTTTACGGATCCAAACCATATGCAGGTTTATACGGAATGGAACGAGAGGCAGGTGGCCGTGATTGCTAAGGATACCCAGGTTCGTTATCAGGGCGGCATCAAAAGTGATATTCTAAAAGATGTGAGTAAGGGCGACGAGGTTGTTGTATTAGAAACAATGGAAAACTGGTCGAAGGTCAAGACGAAGGATGCCTTTATCGGTTACGTGGAAAATAAGAAGCTGGAAGGACAAAGGGCGCAGACCCCCATACCAGTCACGGATTATGTGGAGCCGGTGTACGAGTCCAATACACGGGATTATAAAATAAATATGGCCTGGCACGGCGTCGGTAGTAAGGAAGGCAACGAGACTCTGGATGCCATGCTTTCACAGACCAAGGGTGTTAATGTAATCTCCCCTACCTGGTTCACGCTGGTAGGCAACGAGGGGGATTTCAGCAGCTTTGCCACCCAGTCTTATGTGGATAAAGCCCATGACAGAGGAATAGAGGTCTGGGCACTGGTGGGTAATGTGGAGAGTGTGGATGTGGACATGTATGAAGTGCTTGCCGGTACCACCAACAGGACACATCTGATAGAAGGTTTGATTAACACGGCGTTGGAATATAATCTGGATGGCCTGAATATCGACTTTGAGAATATCAGTCTGGATGCGGGGGAACCCTTTGTTGAGTTTATCAGGGAACTTTCCATTCCATGTAGGGAACATGGCATTGTGTTATCTGTGGACAACTATGTGCCCATGGGTCATACTGATCATTATAATCGGGCAGAACAGGGACTTGTGGCAGATTATGTGGTGATCATGGGATATGATGAGCACTACAGTGGAAGCGATGAGGCCGGATCTGTGGCTTCTATCAGTTTTGTAGAGAGAGGTATTTCTGATACGGTGGAACAGGTGCCGGCAGAAAAGGTGATAAATGGGATTCCCTTCTATACCAGAATATGGGAGACTGCGGGTACTAACATTTCCAGTCAGGCAGTGGGCATGGAGATGGCACAGGCTTATATCAGGGAACACGGGATTACAACCAGATGGGATGAAGAGACTTGTCAGAATTACGGGGAATTCCAATCCGGGGACAGCTTCTGTCAGGTGTGGCTTGAAGATGCGGAGTCCATCCGCGTGAAACTTAATATTATGCAGAAATATGAGATTGCAGGCGTGGCAGAATGGAAGTTAGGATTTGAGGAGCCATCTGTCTGGGATGTGATTGAGGAGTATATGAATCAATAATAAGCGTTTGACCGCATTTTTCCGACGGACCTTTCATATGAATAAATAAAGCAGTGTGTCAGGGACGAGAGTATGAAACGGATAAAGCCGGGAAACTACGAGGGGATGGTACGGGCAATCTTATGGGCGCTCATGCTGCTCAGCATAGGGTTTGCTGTGCGCGGGGGCGTGAAGATGGCTTCCTCAGAGCAAGTGGAAATTGCGGCCGAAAGGCCCTGTGTGATTATTGATGCCGGGCATGGCGGGAAGGATCCCGGTAAGGTCGGCGTGGACGGCAGTCTGGAAAAGGATATCAATCTGCAGATTGCCAGGAAGCTGCAGAGGTTTCTTGTGATGGCGGATGTGGATGTGGTGCTGACCAGGGAGTCAGATGCCGGACTCTATGATGAGGATGCGCCGAATAAGAAAGTGCAGGATATGAAGAACCGGGTCAGTATCATAGAGGAGAAAAAGCCCGATCTTACAGTAAGCATTCATCAGAACAGCTATCACGAGGAGTATGTGCATGGCGCGCAGGTGTTCTATTATGCTGGCAGTGAGGAGAGCAAGGAACTGGCGGGGCGGATTCAGCAGGTTATGGCGCTTGACCTGGATCCGGATAATACCAGACAGGCCAAGGCCAACGATAGTTATTATCTTTTAAAGAAGACTTCTTCCCCGATTGTTATTGTGGAGTGTGGTTTTTTGTCTAATAACGAGGAGGCGCAGAAGCTGTCTTCTGACCTTTATCAGGAAAAAGCCGCCTGGGCGATTCATCTGGCGATATTACAGCATTTGAATGACCAGAAATGAGGCAGAGGGAAGCGTGCAGACGTGAAGACCAGGATAATACAGGTAGATGAAAAAAATATAGATAAAGAAGTGATTCGGGAAGCGGGCGGGATTATCCGGTCCGGCGGGCTGGTGGCCTTTCCTACGGAGACGGTATATGGTCTGGGCGGCGACGCCCTGAATCCAGCTTCCTCCCGGAAAATATATGAGGCTAAGGGCAGGCCTTCCGATAATCCGTTGATTGTACATATTGCCAGATGGGAGGCACTTGCGGCAATTGTAAAGAGGGTGCCGGAGGAAGCGGTAAAGCTGGCGCGGGATTATTGGCCGGGACCGCTTACCATGATTTTAGAAAAGTCGGATCTGGTGCCGAAAGAGACCACGGGGGGGCTGGATACGGTGGCGGTACGCATGCCCTCCCATAAGACAGCGCTTGACTTTATTGAGGCAGCCGGCGGTTATGTGGCGGCTCCCAGCGCGAATCGTTCGGGCAGACCCAGTCCCACGGTAGCCAGATATGTGATACAGGATTTGAATGGCAGGATTGAGATGATTCTGGATGGGGGCGATGTGGAACTGGGACTGGAGTCAACGATTGTGGATCTGACAGCCCAGATGCCGACCATATTGAGGCCGGGCTATGTCACCAGGCAGATGCTGGAGCAGACCCTTGGCGGGGTGGAAGAGGATGTCACGATTCTTCGTGCTGACAGCGGACAGGCTCCTAAGGCGCCGGGTATGAAATACAGACATTATGCGCCCAAGGGCGAGCTGACGATCATTACGGGACCGGAGCGGAAAGTGGTTGATTATATTAATATCCAGTTGGATCAGTGGCGGGCCGGTAATAAGAAGACGGGTGTTATCGCGACAGATGCAACCATGGGTGCTTATCGGGCTGATGTGTGCAAGAATGCCGGAAGCCGTCTGGATGAAAGTGCCATGGCAAGGCAGTTATATCGGATATTAAGAGAATTTGATGATGAGGGCGTGGAAATCATTTATTCAGAGAGTTTTGAGGGATCCGGGGTTGGACAGGCTGTAATGAACAGGCTGCTGAAAGCGGCGGGTCATAGAGTAACGGAGTTGAAATAAGGCTGATTTGGGTGTAAGATAACAATAGATATATATAAATGATATATGTTTCTTATGGAGGAGGAAAATGATGATAGCGATTGGCAGTGATCACGGTGGGTTTGACTTAAAACAGAAAGTGATAGCACATTTAAAAGAACGGGGAATGGAATGCAGGGATTATGGCTGCGTAGATAAGAGCTCCTGTGATTATCCGGTGTATGGGGCAGCTGTTGCCAAAGCAGTCGCGTCTGGCGAGTGTGACCGGGGCATTGTAATTTGTACCACAGGTATCGGTATCTCTATCACTGCGAATAAAGTAAAGGGAATACGATGTGCGCTCTGCGGCGATCCAGTGTCGGCAAGACTTACAAGAGAGCACAATGATGCAAATATGCTGGCCATGGGTGCTGCGATTATCGGGGAAAGTGTTGCCCTTAACATTGTGGATATCTTTTTGGATACGGAGTTTTCAGGGGTGGACAGACATCAGAGAAGAGTAGATCTGATTGAACAATGTTAGTGTCGTATTGTTTCATTAATGTTTTGCTTGATGATCGGTGAGACAACACACTAAGGTCGGAGGAATATATGGAGAGAAAGCAAAAGCTGGCAGCTTGTCTTGCGCTTGTTTTGCTGTGTAGCGTCATGCCCTTCTCCGTACAGGCCACGGAGGAGACCAAGGAGAAAATCCGTCAGGCGGAAGAGGCAAAGAAGGAGACGGAATCCAGACTTGACCAGACAGAGGAGAATCTGAAAAACTTGAATGAGCAGCAGGATTCTCTGCAGGGCGCCCTGTCAACTTTGAATACAGAGTTGACTCAGGTAAGCAATAATTTAAGTGAGCTGGAGCAGAGTATAGTCGATAAGGAAGCAGAGATCGCGGCACTTGACGAGGAGATTGAGATAGTAACAGGAGAGCTTGAAGAAGCAATCGCGCTGAAGGATGGTCATTATGATACGATGAAGCACCAGATTCAGTTTATGTATGAGCGCGGAAACTTTTTATATATGGAGCTCTTTTTTGCTTCTGGTAATTTTTCGGACTTTTTAAACAAGAATGATTATATTGAGCAGCTGTCTTCTTACCAACAGAAGGTATTGCAGGAGTATAAAGATTCTCAGGCGGCCATGGAGCAGAAGCAGGCAGAACTGGAACTTGCCAAAGAAAAGCAGGAAGAGAACAAGGCTGAACTTGATGAGTATAAGCTTCAGGTGGTGGCAGAACAAAGCCGCGTGTCGGGTCTTGTCAGTAAGACTTCCAATTCCATTCATGCTACAGCCAGCCAGATTTCTGAGAAAGAAGCAGAAGCCCTTGCTTACGAGCAGAGAATCAAAGAGCAGGAGGAAAATCTGACCGCTCTGCGGGCAAAACTGGCAGAAGAGATGCGTATGGCGGAACTGGCGGCACAATCCAGCTGGCGTGACATTTCTGAGGTGGATTTTTCAGAAGGAGACAGGTATCTTCTGGCGAACCTGATTTATTGTGAGGCTGGCGGAGAGCCTTATGCCGGTCAGGTTGCTGTGGGATCGGTAGTCATTAACCGGGTGCTGAGTTCGGTTTATCCGGATACTGTAACAGGTGTTATTTATCAAAATAAGCAATTTTCTCCGGTGGGCAGCGGAAGGTTAGCTCTGGCATTGGCGGAAGATAGGGCAACAGCAAAATGTTACCAGGCCGCGGATGAAGTCATGAGTGGCGCTACCAATGTAGGCAATTGTGTATATTTCAGGACGCCGATAGATGGAATAACTCCAAAATACAGAATCGGCGGGCATATTTTTTACTGATTTACATATTGTTCAAGAGGAGACTGTAATTTTTTGAATCCACCGTTATAGATGATCTGTAACAGATGGTTTAGGTTGAGAAGTGATTTTTTGAGCATGTCATCGGTGAGCAGACCTGTTTCCTGTGCGGTGACAAGTTCATCGATATCAACGACTTTGACAAAGCCGTCCGGACAGACGATGACGTCCACGAGAAGATCCGTGATGATGTAGGTATCGGTTTTTGCATTGTAATCATAATCAACAATATCACAATACCAGTACAAAAGTGAGTTGTCTTCCCGATAGAAGCGGCTCACTTTCATACCTTCCTGCAGATAGTAACAGGAAAGGCCATGATGAAGATCTTTGCGGGGTTTTAAGGTGTTCCAGCCGGTCACAATAATCTGGTCATCGCGGTATAGTAGTCTGTCGTCTTTCAACAGCACACATTCCTCCGGAATCAGTCTTTTACGGTATAAGATCGGACCTGCCATATTACCTCCCCATAGGTAAACAAAATGTGAAATGACTTCTTACTCGTTACGTTACACTTACAGCGGTCAAAAGTCAATGTAAATTGTTTTAAAACATTTGATTCCTTATCTGATTTTCACAATAATACTGGACATAAGTACCAAAAGTGGATATAATTTTACTGTTAGCTTTGATTTGGAAAGGGACATATTTTGAAATATAACAGAAATGTTTACCAGGCGCTTATCATGATAACGCAGTTTGGTATTAATATGCTGGTTCCTATTTTCCTCTGTTCCTTTGCGGGAATGTTTATAGATTATAAATTGGGAACTTCTGTCTGGACAGTGGTGCTTTTTTTTGTGGGTGCGCTGGCTGGGTTCACCAATGTATTCCGGTTTGCCAAAAAGATTTATGAGACGCCGGCTGCAACCCGCAGACGAAGGACAGATAAAAAGGATAAAGAAATGCAGGATACCGCTGACAGGAAGAACTGATTGAAATATGGTGGACATAGTCTATGAAAAGAAAAATTGCCCCCACACTGTTTGAACTTGGTCTGGGAATCATTTTATATGGAATTATTTTTGAAATAGTGCTTTTGTTTTTTTCGCGTGAACCGTCCTATAGTCTTGGGTTATGGGTTGGAGTCGTCCTTGCAGTGGCAGGATCCGTTCATATGTGGTGGTCCCTAGATCGGGGGCTCGATATGGCCGAAAAGGATGCGGTAAAGACTATGGGTATCAATAACATCATACGTTATCTGGTTTTGGTGGTGGTGATGGCGGCTCTGATTTATACGGAGTTTGCCAATCCTATTTTTGCATTTTGTGGTTATATGGGCATGAAATTATCGGCTTATTTTAATCCGCTTATACATAGGCTGTGCACAAGGAAGGCATCCAAACAGCCGGAGGATGCGGTGTGACAGTATTCATCATTGTCTGAAAGGGCGCATAGCAGCGTTCTTTTCATAAAATATGTCTGGCAATATTTTAAATAAATAGACGTGTAGAAGGAGGTGAAAGTATGGGACAGGGTATTTTATTATCTGCTGGCGCGGATATTGATTTCATGATTCATGGGGTGTTTTCCTACGAACTGTTCGGACAGACGGTCTGGATTACAACCACCCATGTGTGCGTTCTGATTGTCATGTTGGTGATTGTGGCCTTCAGTATTGCGGCAAACCGTGCCATCAAACATGCGTCGGATGTTCCGGGTACTTTCCAGAATGTTGTTGAACTGGTGGTGGAGATGCTGGATAAGATGATTGGCGGCGTCATGGGCAAATTCAGCCCGAGGTTTCGCAATTATATCGGCACAATCTTCATTTTTATCCTGCTTAGCAATATTTCCGGACTGTTTGGCCTAAGACCGCCTACGGCAGATTATGGTGTGACCTTTGCAATGGGTATTATGACCTTTGTGCTGATTCACTACAATCAGTTCAAATACCAGAAGGTAAAGGGAGTCATTGCCGGTCTGTGTGATCCATGGCCGATCTGGGCGCCAATTAATCTTATCGGTGAGATTGCCGTGCCGATTTCATTGTCGCTTCGTCTGTTTGCCAATGTCTTATCCGGTACAGTCATGCTGGCGCTGGTGTATGCGCTTCTATCCAAGATTGCTATTATCTGGCCGGCAGCGCTTCATGTGTACTTCGATCTGTTCTCAGGTGCAATCCAGACATATGTATTCTGTATGTTAACCATGACATACATTACAAATGCCTGTACCACAGACGAGTAATCCATGTAATAAAGCCATTTTAAATTTTGAAACACATATTAAAGGAGGAAATCAAAAATGGGAGAATTTAACAACAATTTTATCTTAGGATGTTCAGCAATCGGTGCCGGACTTGCAGTTATTGCAGGTATCGGACCTGGTGTGGGCCAGGGTATTGCGGCAGGTCATGCAGCTGCAGCAGTGGGAAGAAATCCAGGTGCTAAATCTGATGTTACCTCTACCATGTTATTGGGTCAGGCCGTTGCCGAGACCACAGGTCTGTACGGTCTGTTGATTGCAATGCTGCTTCTGTTCGTTAAGCCTTTACTTCCCTAGGAGCAAATTCCAGCGGAATTAGCTCCTCGAGATCCGCTTCGCGGCCTCGGAAAAGGCCAAGAGAAAATTGAAGTAAATTCCAGCGGAATTAGCTCCTCGAGGACCGTTTCGCGGCCTGGGATGGACTTTTAGAATTACAAAATAAAGAAAGGGGGACTGAGGGCTTGAATGTAACAGCTACGGGTTTGGTGCTGGCATCTGCGGAGATGGCGCCGAGACTTTTTGATCTGGATCTGCAGCTTATTGCGGATTCTGTGCTGATGATCATAGCAGTGTTTTCACTGTTTTTGATTGCATCCCATTTCCTGTTTAATCCGGTAAGGGATATGATGCAGAAGCGGCAGGAGAGGATCAAGAATGAACTTGATACGGCGGCGGCTGACATGGAGAGTGCCAGAGCACTGAAAGAACAGTATGAAGCCAAGTTAAAAGATATTGATAAAGAGGCTGAGGCAATCCTTGCAGAAGCGAGGAAAAAGGCGCTGGCCAATGAAAGCAAGATTGTAGCGGATGCGAAAGAGGAAGCTGCCAGAATCATCGAAAGAGCCGGTGTGGAAGCAGAACTGGAGAAGAAGAAAGCTGCTGACGAGGTGAAACGTGAGATGGTGGTATTGGCGTCCATGATGGCTGGAAAGGTTGTCAGTGCTGCGATTGATACGACTGTACAGGACAGTTTGGTGGAAGAAACGTTGAAAGAAATAGGTGAGAGCACATGGCTAAGCTGATTTCAAAGACATACGGAGATGCGTTATTTGAGCTTGCGGTGGAAGAGAACAAGATAGATGTCCTGTTAGAAGAAATCCAGCAGCTTGGGAAAATTCTTGCGGAGAATGAGGATTTTGGCAGATTGATGAATCATCCCAAAGTCATTAAGGAAGAGAAAATCGAGGTTGCCAGGAATGTGTTTGAAGGAAGGATATCAGAGGAACTGTTAGGCTTTTTGACTATCATTATCTCTAAGGACCGCTATAAGGAAATTGACCAGATTCTGGATTATTTTGTTTCCAAAGTAAAGGAGTATAAGGGAATCGGCATCGCTACGGTGACGACTGCCGCTCCGCTTAAGGAAGAGCAGTGTAAAAAGATAGAACAGAAACTGCTTGATACCACAAAATACAAATCTATGGAGATTCACTACGGATTGGATACGTCGCTGATTGGCGGTATGGTGATTCGGATTGGTGACAGGGTCGTGGACAGTAGTGTCAGTACAAAATTAAATGAATTACAGAGAAATCTGCTGAAAGTGCAGATTTGAAGAAATTTAGAAGAAAGGTGCGTATGATCCATGAATTTAAGACCAGAAGAAATCAGTTCAGTCATTAAGGATCAAATCAAGAGATATGCCTCAGAACTGGAAGTATCCGAAGTGGGTACCGTTATCCAGGTTGCTGACGGTATTGCTCGTGTGCACGGACTTGAGAATGCGATGCAGGGTGAGCTTTTGGAGTTCCCCGGTGAAGTTTACGGTATGGTATTGAACCTGGAAGAAGATAATGTGGGTGCGGTTTTACTTGGCAGCCAGCACAATATCAACGAAGGCGATATCGTAAAGACTACAGGCAGGGTTGTGGAGGTACCTGTAGGCGATTGCATGCTCGGACGTGTGGTAAATGCCCTTGGGCAGCCTATTGATGGCAAAGGGCCTATCCAGACTGACAGATATCGTAAGATTGAAAGAGTTGCATCTGGTGTTATCACAAGAAAATCTGTGGATACACCATTACAGACAGGCATCAAGGCTATTGATGCCATGGTTCCGATTGGAAGAGGACAGCGTGAGCTTATTATCGGTGACAGGCAGACAGGTAAAACGGCTATCGTTATTGATACCATTATCAACCAGAAGGGACAGGGTGTTAAATGTATCTATGTTGCCATAGGACAGAAGGCTTCCACGGTCGCTTCTATCGTAAAGACGCTGACAGAGCATGGCGCTATGAGCTATACTACCGTTGTGGCGGCTACGGCCAGTGAACTTGCACCGCTGCAGTATATCGCTCCTTACTCAGGATGTGCAATTGGTGAAGAATGGATGGAGAACGGCGAGGATGTGCTCGTGGTATATGATGACCTGAGCAAACATGCTACGGCTTACCGTACACTCTCTCTGCTCTTAAAGAGACCGCCAGGGCGTGAGGCATATCCGGGTGATGTATTCTACTTACATTCAAGACTTTTAGAGCGCGCGGCGAGAATGAATGAGGAGTACGGCGGCGGCTCTCTGACAGCGCTCCCGATTATCGAGACCCAGGCAGGCGACGTGTCCGCGTATATACCGACCAATGTAATTTCTATTACAGATGGGCAGATTTACTTAGAGACTGAGATGTTCAACTCCGGTTTCAGACCAGCTGTCAATGCGGGCCTGTCAGTGTCCAGAGTGGGTGGTGCGGCACAGATTAAGGCTATGAAGAAGATTGCGGCGCCTATCCGTACAGAACTTGCGCAGTACAGAGAGCTTGCAGCATTCTCTCAGTTTGGTTCAGAATTGGATGCTGATACCAAGGAGAAGCTGGCACAGGGTGAGCGTATCAAGGAAGTTTTGAAACAGCCCCAGTATCAGCCCATGCCGGTACAGTATCAGGTTATCATCATTTACGTGGTGACCAATAAGTATCTGTTGGATGTTCCGGTAGCTGATATCACCAGATTTGAGAAGGAACTGTTTGAGTTCCTGGATACGAAGTATCCTGAGGTGCCTGGTGCAATCGAGAAAGAACATGTGATTTCCGAGAAGACAGAGGCAACGTTGAAGAAGGCTGTGGAAGAATTTAAGGCGCAGTTTCATTAAGTAGAAAGTAGAGGGTGACGCTATGGCCTCAATGAGAGACATTAAAAGGCGTAAAGGCAGTATCCAGAGTACTCAGCAGATTACCAAAGCCATGAAACTCGTCTCTACTGTGAAGCTGCAGAGAGCGAAACAGCGCGCAGAGCAGTCCAAGGCATATTTTAACTGTATGTATGAAACAGTGACTTCTATGCTGGCGAAGACCAGTGGGTTGAATCATCCCTATCTGAAAGCGGGGGAATCGAAGAAGAAAGCGGTTATCGTGATCACTTCCAACAGAGGACTCGCAGGCGGGTATAATTCCAATGTTGTGAAACTTATCACAAAGGGGGATTTCAACAAGGAAGACCTGGAGATATATGCAATCGGTAAGAAGGGTAAGGATGCATTGCATCGCCATGGGTATCACATTGTGGAGGATAATCCGGATATCATCGAGGAGCCTTCCTACGTGGATGCCATGGTGATCAGCAACAAACTGCTCAAATCCTTTGCGGCAGGGGAAATCGGAGAGATTTACCTTGCTTATACCAGATTTAAGAACACAGTAGTCCATGAACCGACACTTTTAAAACTCCTTCCGGTAGAACCCGCAGATGCTGGGAACAACGAGAAGGAGACAGAGACAGGAAGCAAGGCGATGATGAATTTCGAGCCTGAGGATGACGAGGCGCTCGATATGATCATTCCCAAATATGTCACGAGTCTGATTTATGGAGGTCTGGTGGAAGCAGTCGCAAGTGAGAACGGCGCGAGGATGCAGGCGATGGATTCCGCTACGAGCAATGCGGAGGAAATGATAGATCATTTGTCACTGATGTACAATAGAGCACGTCAGGGATCCATTACGCAGGAATTAACAGAAATTATCGCAGGTGCAAACGCGATCTCATAGCATGAGACAGCATGCAGGCTGTAATATAATGTGAAAGGATAAAAAGATGGCAGAAGTAAAGACAGGTGAAAATCTTGGAAAAATCACTCAGATCATCGGTGCGGTGCTTGACATCAAGTTTTCGGCGGGTAATCTGCCGGAAATCAATGATGCGATTAAGATTCCGCTCAAGGATTCCGGGGAGCTGGTTGTGGAAGTATCGCAGCATTTGGGTGATGATACCGTCAGATGTATCGCCATGGGTTCTACCGATGGACTGGTAAGAGGTATGGACGCGGTTGCAACGGGCGCTCCTATTACGGTGCCGGTAGGTGAGAATACCCTGGGACGGATTTTTAACGTATTAGGACAGCCGATTGACAATATTGAGGCGCCTAAGGACGTATTTTATGAGCCAATCCACAGACCGGCGCCTAAGTTCGAGGAACAGGCTACAGAGACAGAACTTCTCGAGACCGGTATCAAGGTCGTAGACCTGCTGTGCCCTTACCAGAAGGGTGGTAAGATTGGTCTGTTCGGCGGCGCCGGTGTAGGTAAGACAGTGTTGATTCAGGAGCTGATTCGTAATATCGCGACAGAGCACGGTGGATATTCTGTATTTACCGGCGTTGGTGAGCGTACCAGAGAGGGTAATGACCTCTATTATGAAATGAAAGAGTCAGGCGTTATTGATAAGACCACGATGGTGTTCGGACAGATGAACGAGCCGCCGGGGGCAAGAATGAGAGTGGGTCTTACAGGCCTGACCATGGCGGAGTATTTCCGTGATAAAGGTGGTAAAGACGTACTGTTATTCATCGATAATATTTTCCGTTTTACACAGGCAGGTTCAGAGGTGTCCGCGCTGCTTGGCCGTATGCCTTCCGCAGTGGGTTACCAGCCTACACTGCAGACTGAGATGGGTGCTTTACAGGAGCGTATCACTTCCACCAAGAACGGTTCCATCACTTCCGTACAGGCAGTTTATGTGCCTGCGGACGATTTGACTGACCCGGCACCGGCAACCACATTTGCGCATCTGGATGCAACTACGGTATTATCCAGATCCATCGTGGAACTTGGTATTTATCCGGCAGTGGATCCTCTGGAGTCCACGTCCAGAATCCTGGATCCCAGAGTGGTAGGGCAGGAGCATTATGAAGTTGCCAGAGGTGTACAGGAGATTCTGCAGAGATATAAAGAGTTGCAGGATATCATCGCAATCCTTGGTATGGATGAACTTTCCGAGGAAGATAAGCTGGTTGTGTCCCGTGCAAGAAAGGTACAAAGATATCTGTCCCAGCCGTTCTTCGTGGCAGGACAGTTTACCGGCATGGAAGGTAAGTATGTGCCGATTGCTGAGACAATCCGCGGCTTCAAGGAGATTCTGGAAGGCAAGCATGATGACATTCCTGAGAGTTATTTCCTGAATGCAGGAAGTATTGACGATGTACTGGCCCGTGCCAAATAATCAGGCATGTAGGAGTTGGAACATATAGGAAAGCAGGTAGGATATGGCTGATGATAGAAACTTTATTTTAAAGATCATTACACCGGACAGGGTATTCTATGAGGAAGAAGTGTCCATGGTAGAATTCAATACAGTCGAAGGTGAAGTCGGTATCTACAAAGATCATATTCCGATGACTATGATTGTTGCACCCGGAATCCTCACGATTACCAGAGGGGATGAGGTGAAGGAGGCAGCACTGCATGCAGGGTTTAGTGAAGTTCTTCCTGATAAGGTTACGATTCTTGCAGAAATCATAGAATGGCCGGGTGAGATTGACATTACACGTGCGGAGGAGTCAAAATCACGTGCCGAGGAGAGAATCCGTGAACATGCACCGGGAACAGACATGAGAAGGGCAGAAATGGCTTTAAAACGTGCAGTTGCAAGAATTGAAGTGGTGAATGATTAAATAAAAGTGTAATACAAGGAATGAGGGAACGGAAGAAAACCGTTCCCTTATTTCGTTAAGTGAGTCCGCGAAGCGGAACTCGTAAGGTTAATTCCGAAGGAATTTACCTTAGGGCAAAACAATTCAGTGCCCGGCGCATATGATAAGGTAAGACAATGTAAAACTGTGTATAAATATATGCACAGAATGGAGCGCAGTATGAATCAATCGAGAATTTTACCTTTTTATATGGCATATCCGCTGCCGCTGTATTATCAGGAAGAAGATACGGTGACGAGAGATCTGGAATATTTACAGCAGATGTATCCTTTGGAAGCAAAAAAATATCAGAAAGTCATTGTGGAGACCTTGGATCGTCTGGACTATGAGGGAAGTATGATTTATGATGAATACCCGGACAGATGGCAGATATACCGCCTCACACAGGTTATCGTAGATAAGATGAAAAAGATGGAAATGAATGAGCCAGACGATGAAGGTATGTCAGGGGAGGTTATGAGCGCGCAGGCCAAAGCCCTGCCGGAGAAAGACTGGGACAGGGTAACGGAGTTTGTACAGGTGCTCTTAAGTTATGAAATTTACAGGAAGCGCCATTCCAACCGTAATGGGATTTTAAAATTTTAGTTGTGGTTTTACAATAATCTGATTAAAATAGAGACATAGTGTAAACAAAATCAGAGGACTTGAAGGATGAACGAGCAGTTTAAGGCGCTTTTGCAGGATACCGTGGATAGCGGACTCTATCAGATCATATTGAGCAATCCCAGGAATAAGGGAGAAGCTTCGCCTTTTAAGATAAAAATACGACCTGTTCTGGTGCGGGAAAAGATTGTTTTCCAGGAGACAGTATATCAGGGAACCAAAGTTTTCCATGAAAATTATGAAGGAAGTTCCATGATTGACCGCATAGAGGAGAAAGTTACGCAGGAGTTCAGACAATGTGAGGTGGAACATAAGACCTGTCGGGCGGTGGTGTTAGTCAGCAAGAAAGGGAAGATGACTGTGCGCAGAAAGCAGACGCCGAAGGATGTGGAACAGGCAGAGGAAGTACGGAAGATGCAGATGTCCCATAATCGGGTAAAGCGCTATATCCTGGAGGAAGGGATACCAGTTCCTTTTCTGATAGACTTGGGGATACAGACAGCGGACGGCAAGATTGTGCGTGCCCGCTATGATAAGTTCAGGCAGATTAATCGGTTTTTGGAATTTATAGAGGATATTTTGCCCACACTTCCTAAAGAGGAGACTGTGCGGATTTTGGATTTTGGATGCGGCAAGTCATATCTGACTTTTGCAATGTACTATTATCTGCATTGTTTGCAAGAATATGATGTGGAGATTACAGGACTTGACCTGAAAGAAGATGTGATTATAAACTGCA
Source organism: uncultured Lachnospiraceae bacterium (assembly GCA_910577735.1). Classification (GTDB taxonomy): domain Bacteria; phylum Bacillota; class Clostridia; order Lachnospirales; family Lachnospiraceae; genus UBA3282. Next base: position 155,094 of record CAJTOO010000005.1, on the reverse strand, counting down.
GCCGGCTGGCCGGGAAATATGGCTATGAAAAGCTTTCCTTTTTGAAAGGGGATATTGCGGATTATGAGATGAAGGGCAGGGTGGATATGGTGGTGACCCTGCATGCCTGTGATACAGCCACAGACTATGCACTTTTAAAGGCAGTCCGGTGGAATGTGAAAGTGATTTTGTCGGTTCCTTGTTGTCAGCACGAGGTCAACAGGCAGATTTGCAATAAAGAATTGGCATCTGTCCTGCGATATGGTATTATCAAAGAGCGTATGTCGGCACTGATTACAGACGCAGTCCGCGCAGAATTGCTGGAAGCACAAGGATATGAAACAAGTATCCTCGAGTTTATTGATATGGAGCATACGCCGAAAAATCTGCTGATCAGAGCAGTCAGGCGATCCGCGAAGGAAGCGGGAAAGATGCAGCAAAGGATGGAGGAAGTGATCCACCTTGCAGAGTATTTACAGATAGAGCCAACCCTGCTTAAGTTATTGGCAAAAGGAGACGAAGGCAGAGTTTGACAGAGGAATCATAGATATATGAAAAGAGCGATCATAAAGGGTGTTCTCTTAGGGGTTATTTTTACGCTGGCACTGATGATTTTAAGTACAGTGATGAATCAGGGGAACACCGATATGACAACTGAAATGGGTGAGGCGACATACCCTGTGGTGTCCATGTTTGTGGACGGACACAGGGTTAATAGTCTGCACGGTTATACAGACAGTATGAAAACGGCATATATCCGTGACACACTACAGCCGGTGGAAAACAACAGAAAAGTGAATGTACGGATAGACACATATGGCAGGGAAATCTCAGAGATTGCTTTCGAGGTACGAAGCCCTGACGGTGAACGTCTTGTAGAGAATACACAGGTTGATAGTTATGAACAGGTTGAGGATGCTATCAGTTTTGAGATTACCCTGAAAGATCTGATTGAGAATGATACAGAGTATATGCTGGTATTTTTGATCACACCGCAGGGAGCGGAAACGATACGTTATTATTCCAGGATGATCATGAGTGATTCCCTGCATGTACAGGAGAAGCTGGATTATATTCTGGATTTTCATGAGCGTACCTTTGATAAGGAACAGGCGGCGGAACTGACCAAATATCTGGAATCCAATGCGGAGGGGGATAATACCACTTTTCATAAGGTAACCATACACTCCAGCTTTGCCCAGGTGACATGGGGAGATTTATCGGTTCGTAAGGCGACGGAACCCAGAATTTTAATCAAGGAGCTGGCAGAACAGACAGGCTCTTTTGTTTTGGAGTATATAGCCAGCATCAAGGATGGCAGGGAGACAAATTATTATCGGATCAGAGAATATTACAGGATTCGGTATACACCGGAGAGAATGTATCTGCTGGATTATGAGAGAGATATGGAGCAGATATTCGATGAAGAGGCGGATGTCTATGTTAATGATAAGATAGTGCTTGGTATTACGGGTGATCAGGTAACGCTCCATGAGAGTGACGGAGGCAATGTCCTGGCCTTTACGGTGGCAGACAAGCTTTACAGCTATAATGTGACGGATAACAAACTGGCCAGGCTCTTTAGTTTCTATGGGAATGTAGATAAGCTGCTGGATGAACGCAGCGCTTATAACAGACATGATATTCAGGTACTGGGTGTGGATGAGACAGGTAATATTGCGTTTCTTGTCTATGGCTATATGAACAGAGGACGCCATGAAGGGAATGTCGGTGTGGCAGTGTACGGCTATAACAGCATGACCAATACCGTGGAAGAGCGGCTCTATATTCCTTATGATAAATCTTATGAACTATTAAAAACGGATATTGACAAGCTTTCCTATATAAATAGGAATGGCATCTATTATTTCATGATAGATGGGACAGTCTATGGAGTGAATCTTGAAACACTTGCCTGTCAGTCTGTAGTCACCGGGCTTCGGGAGGGCGGTTATCATGTGTCAGACTCCAATAAGATGTTGGTGTGGCAGGAAGGGAGCGATCTTTACGCTGGTACCAGATTGGTATTGATGAACCTGAGCACACAGACGCAGACACAGATTGATGCTGGTGCCGACGAATATATTTCGGTACTTGGGTTTATGGATGAGGATTTGATTTACGGTCTCGCGAAAAAAAATGATGTTTTGGTGAACTATACCGGCATCACCACGTTTCCTATGTATGAACTGCGGATACAGAGTGATGAAGGCGATGTGCTCAAGACATACCATAAAGATAATGTCTTTGTGGTGGGCAGCGAGATTCAGGAGAACCAGCTTAATCTGTCAAGGGTAGTATTTGATGAGGAAAGCGGCAGTTATGAGGCGGTCTCGGATGATCAGATCATGAGTACAGAGGAGGTAAAGACAGGCAGTAATACCATAGGCTATGTGACTACGGAGGCCTATGAGACCATTTGTCAGATTGTCGTAAAGAATGAAATAGATGGTAAGTCAATGCTGCGTCTGTCCCCTAAGGAGGTGCTCTTTGAGGGTGATCGAGCCGTCAGGACACCAGGAACAGATGTGATGGAGCCTCGCTTTTATGTGTATGGTAAGAATGGGATAGAGGGTATCTATGTGAATCCCGGTAAAGCGGTGGATCTTGCTTACCGTGCAGCAGGCGTGGTAGTAGACGATGACGGTGACTATATTTGGCGCCGTGAGACCAGGAGCAGCCGTAATCAGATTATGGCAATCACGGAAGATAAGGTCACGGAAACAAAAGGATCCCTGGCCGTTTGTCTGGACACTATTCTGCGCTTTGAGGGTATTTCCAGGAATACACAACGGCTTTTGAATCGTGGAGACAGGGTATTTGATATCCTGAGAAATGATCTGCAGGAATGTACCATACTGGATTTGTCAGGGTGCAGTCTGGATGCTGTGTTGTATTACGTGAACAAGGATATTCCTGTATTAGCCAATCTGGAAGACGGTAATGCAGTATTGATTGTGGGATTCAACGAACTTAATATTGTAGTCATGGATCCGGTGGAGGGGACACTGGAGAAGAGAGGCATGAACGATTCTACAGAGTGGCTGAATGAGAACGGGAATCAATTTGTGGCCTATATCAGGAAAGAATAAGAGGTCAGATGCAGGGAGGGTAAAATGAATCAATATATGGATGCAGTGATTTTTGATATGGACGGGGTTATCTTTGACAGTGAGAGGCTGGTTCTTGTCTGCTGGGAAAAAGTCAGCGAAAAGTATGGTATACAGGGGATTGAAGAAGTTTTCATGCCTTGTATCGGTACCAATGCTGAGAAGACAAAAGAGGTTGTGCTGGATCATTATGGGCAGGATTTTCCTTTTGAGGAGTTTAGAAAAGAAGCCTCAGTCCTGTTTCATGAAGATGTGAACCGCAATGGTCTGCCTGTTAAAAAGGGGGTACGGGAACTTTTGGAGTATCTGAAAGAGCGGGAGATTCCTACTGCGGTAGCTTCTTCCACTCGTCTGGAAGTTGTGACTGGCGAATTGAAGCAGGCGGGATTATATGAGTACTTTAAGGTGGTGATGGGAGGGGATCAGCTCAAACGGAGCAAACCGGAGCCGGATATTTATCTGATGACCTGTGAAAAGCTGGGAGTTAATCCGGGTCAGGCGTATGCCATAGAGGATTCTTATAATGGGATCCGCTCGTCGTACAGTGCCGGGATGAAACCAATCATGGTTCCTGATATGCTTCCGGCAACAGAGGAGATGCTGCAGAAGAGTATTGTTGTGCTGGATGATCTTCTGCTGGTGAAAGATTATCTGGAAGAAATTCATAGGCGCGGCAGTTTTACATAATTTGTATAGTATAGTGAAACAAAATGAGAAGGAAGCTGATATGAAGCGAAGTATTAAGGAAATCATGATTCGAGTGGTAATTTTACTGGTGGGGCTGACAATAGCGCACCTGGGAGTGACGCTGTTTTTGCTGACCAATCTGGGAGCAGATCCCTTTAATGTGTTGGTGCAGGGGATTTTCCGCACAATCAGCAGCGTGACTGGGGGAGGTATATTAACCGGGCCACTTGTATTGACCTGGCCAGTTGTATTGACCGGGTCAGTTGTACTGACCCATGGATATACCCATATTGCGATTTGTTTCCTGATCATTCTGGTGCTTCTGATTGTGGACAGAAGTTATATTAAGATTGGGACTGTCCTCTGCATGGTATGCGGCGGACCGATTATTGATTTCTTTACCAGACTGCTGTCTTTCCTGTTTGCGCAGGAAAGAACCTTGTGGTTTAAGTTACCGTTGCTTGCTCTTGGTTGTGTGATTCTGGCCTTCGGCATGACCATTGTTATCAAATCGGATGCCGGAACGGGGCCCAATGACCTGGCAGCGTTAGTAATCAGTGAGAAATCCCATAAAAAGTTCGGCATTGTGAGAATCATAGTGGATGTATCTTTTGTGGTAGTGGGATTTATACTGGGAGGTTCCTTTGGAATTGGCACAATCGTCTGTGCGTGTCTAGTAGGACCTGTGGCAGGATTTTTCCTGCCACAGAGTGAAAAGCTAGTGGAGCGTATCTTACATAGATTTTGTAAATTCAGATAATATCAGTACGGAAATCAATGAATGCCGAATATTTTGCCCTGATATTTTTGCAGTGCGGTAAGCAGAATCATACCAAGTATACCGCAGGAGATTACTTCTCCGGCACCTACGGTAAGACAATAATACCCAAAGCACTGCAGAGTACTCATCCCCTCAATCAGCAGCCCGTATCCATAGATCAGAATCAGGGGGACAATGATCATATTGGCGATAATCGGACATATTGGCGCACACCACTTCCATCTGCGCAGGGCAAAGGTGCCGACAGCGCCGATCAGCGTTGCCAGACTGCCAAATATAATATCCGGCAGGGCGCAACCTGTCAGTATGTTGCTGAGCAGACAGCCGATAAAGAGACCGGGTATCGCAGCCGGGGTAAAGAAAGGCAGGATGGTGAGCGCTTCTGAGAAACGGATTTGAATAGCATAGTTGGCAAGGCCGAAGGCGTTGGCTATGAAGGTGAGCACAACGTAGATGGCGGCGATCATGGCCGCCTGGACCAAAGACAGGGTCGGTGAAATGACTGTTCCTGCGGAAACAGCGGTTGCTTTGTTTTTCATGATTTTGTTCTCCTTTAGTTTTGTTTTACGAGTGGAAGGTCTCGAACACTCGGGTCGTTATAGTTTAGACCTTGGTTTTATAGAAATATGGAAATTCCCGAACATTTATTATACAGAGAAATCATGAAAAGTCAAGCGGTGGAAGACATTATTTTGAGAGATTGTTATGGAAGCTTTATAAAATAGGTGGAAAGAAATTGATTGCAATTGCAGGATGGAGGAAGACATGCAGGAACGTGTAGAAAAAATGTTTGATAAAATGTATCCTATGACAGACGGTGTCAAAAAGGCGTCCTATGAGAAGTGGATGACAGAGTTTCGTGAAAGGCACGGGGACGTTCTTCTGGAAATGACAGAGGCTGTGGAAGAGGCCGGGGATCAGACGGCTGAAGCAGAAAAGCTCGCGGGCTTATTTGCGGATGTGGCAGAGAGCCTGTTTTCCAAAAGAGGGAAGATTTCTTCCCGCAAACAGGTTGATATCAACTGCTTTATGATTTATTATATATTTCCGGCCATCCTGTTAACGCAGAGTGCATGTGCAGTCATTCTGGCAGATGCAATCCGTGATGAATGGAGAAAAAGGTTTAAGAACAGCAGGCAGCTTGCATATACAGACTACGATACCATATACAAATCATTCAATGACAAAATATTTGGGATGTTTTAAGAAGTAAAATGGGGACGGATATGATATAACCTGAGAAACCGAGAGGTATTATACCCCCTCGGTTTCTCCTGCATGATACCTTGCCACACATGCCTGAATACGTTCTACAGGATTTAACAGATCACTGATGGAAGTATCATGGTTTAATGTGTCAATGATATAGGCAATATATTTACTCATATCGCAGTCGATATACCATTCACGCTTCAAAAGTTCCGGCGTCTGGTAGATCAGATTTGTGGTCAGAACTCTGTGTATTGTACCTTTTTCATAGGCTTTGTCAAAGCCTGCAAGTCCGGCAGTGAATAGTCCAAAGGTGGAGAAGACGAAAATACGATTGGCTTTTCTGTCCTTAAGTGCTGCAGCAACTTCCAGAACGCTTTCACCTGAAGAAATCATATCATCGATGATGATCACATCCTTGCCCTCCACGCTGCTCCCCAGAAATTCGTGGGCAATAATCGGATTACGGCCATTTACAATGCGGGTATAATCTCTTCTCTTATAGAACATACCCATATCAAGCCCAAGCACGTTGGCAATATAGATAGCCCTGCTCATGCCGCCCTCATCCGGACTGATGACCATCATGTGATCTGCATTGATTTTTAAATCCTGCACATTGGCAAGCAGTCCTTTGATAAACTGATAGGCGGGTTGAACGGTTTCAAAGCCGTGCAGTGGAATGGCGTTTTGCACACGGGGATCGTGGGCATCAAAGGTGATGATATTATCCACGCCCATATTAACCATTTCCTGGAGTGCCAGAGCGCAGTCTAAAGATTCTCTGGCAGTTCTTTTATGCTGTCTGCTTTCATAAAGGAAGGGCATAATAACGGTGATTCGTCTTGCCTTGCCGCCGACAGCAGCGATAATCCGTTTTAAGTCCTGATAATGATCGTCCGGAGACATGTGGTTCTCATGTCCGCAGAGGGAGTAGGTCAGGCTGTAATTAGCCACATCTACAAGAAGGTACAGATCTGTTCCGCGTACAGATTCTTTGATCACGCCTTTGGCTTCGCCGGAGCCAAACCGCGGTACTTTGGCATCCAGAATATAAGTGTCGCGCTGATAACCCGAAAAGGCGAGGGAATCCTTGTGCTCACTCTCTCGCTCAGTACGCCATTTTACAAGATAGTAATCGACCTTTTTACCCAGATTGATACAGCCTTCCAGCGGAATCATCCCCAGAGAGCCAACGGGTATGGTTTCCAGATTTCTCTTTTCTTCTCGTCTGGTCATGCAAATCCTCACTTTCTGTTCAGCAGTCTCTTTTTGTACATACGAATGTCCTGTCCGGACAGTTTACAGACTTCATAGTTGCTTGTGATACGGGAGAAGATGCGGTCTGAATACCGGTTCCTCAATTCTTCCAAAGACAGATTGGTAGAGATAATGGTAGCCTTTTTGCCCATATGGCGTTCGTTTAACAGTGCAAAGAGCTGGGATGTGACGAACTGGTTAGTCAGTTCTGTACCAAGATCGTCAACGATGAGCAGATCACACTGATAAAGATCGGCATAGGCACTTCGCAGTTCTTCTCTGTTCTTATAATCAAAGGAATGTTTAGAAAGTAAATCAAACAGACCGGTTGCACCGAAGTAGATGACGGAATGTCCCCGTTCGATCAACTCTTTTGCCACACAGCCGGAAAGAAATGATTTTCCCGTACCCACTGTACCATAAAAAAACAGATTATGGTAGTCGGAATTGAAATTTTTGATAAAATTCTGACAGGTTCTGACAGCGTTTTGAAAACGCGATAGGTCATCTCCCTCGTAGTATTCATAAGATAACGTGTTGAAATTTTCGGTACGAAGCATTTCCTGAATATTGGACTGCTCGTAGAGAAGGGTGATCATGGCCTGCTTAAAGCAGTGGCATTTCTCGCCTTCCACATAGCCCGTATCTTTGCAATCCGGACATTCATAAGCGGGTTCAAGATAATCTTCGGGAAGCCCAAAATCCTGAAGGAGCTGTGCTTTGCGGCCAGAAAGTTCAGCCAGAGAATCCCTCAGATCTTCGAGGGCTTCATCGTCTCCGGAAAGAAGCTTTCGGCCCTGAGCAACGGACACGGCAGCAACAGACTCAGTCAGCTCCCGATAACCGGGGATGTGTTCATACACATAGGAAAGTTTCTGTTCAGCCTCATGACGGCTTTTCGCCTGTTTCATCTCATATTGATGAAGAATCTGATCATATTGTGTGTTCGTCAGTGGCACGGTAGGGGCTCCTTATGGTTAATTGCTTAAGATTTCCTGTTCCAGCATATCGAAATCATAATCGTTTTGTTTAAACTGGTTAAATTTGTTACCAGTGGCAGTGCGGGAGGATGCCTTCGCCCTGCGGTAATCTTCATCCAGGGGCAGTATGTCACTCTTATGGTGGACGCCTGCTTTATACCAATTACTTAAAATGCTGTCGGCATATTCAAAGCGGTGGTTATCAGTAGCCAGAACAGTACGCTCACAGGCAGTCAATATCACATCTGTTTGAAAGCCATACTCCTTTATCCAGCGATTGATATAGGATACTTCCGTATCTGTGGGAGTACCGTACCTGCCCAGGGCTTTCATGATATCATAGACAGATTTATCATATTTACCGGCAAGTCCGGCGGCCTGTTTGGGTGTGGTGATACCCTGCTCTGCCCAGCTTAAGGCTACTTTTTCTATGTAACGCATATCCTTTTTGCCGCGTTCTACACAGTATTGAATCAGGTAATCGATTAAATCTTCTGAGAACTTAAGCTTGTCCGAAATATAAAGAATTGTGTGGACATCGTTTGCACTCAATGTTTTCTTCAAATACTGTTCAGCCACAAAAAGAAGCCTGGAGGAAGTTTCGTTGGATTTGAAAGTCTTCAACTCATCCAGCGTGTAGTTTGGCTTAGCATAAGTCTCTGGCGCAGGGATTGCGGCCTGTTCCGCTTCCGATTGATCGGCGGGGAACTTTGAGGCGATCGGTACAACGGATGCCAAAGGAGCCGCAGGCGGAACTGATACACTGGGCACCGGCGCAATCTGGGGCGGCACGGAAGAGGAAGGAGAGGCACCAAAATCCATCAAATGAATGCCGATGACACTCTTGTTCTCATCGTAGTCTAGAGTGAGAAGACGATTCTTTTCCCAATATTTTAAGGCACGCATCACGTCTTTCTCGGTATAGTTGAAAGTATCAGCAATGTCACAGATACTGGTGCCGAGCCTTGCGCTCATCATGCGGATCAGATAGAGATAAATCTTGAGCTGGGCATCATTGGCTGCCTGCATATATTCGTCTATAAAACGGTTGGAAATCACCGTGGAATCTGTGTAATTATCCTGATAAATTGTCAATCGACTCATTTTGTTACCACCCTGCATATATAGAAAACAATATTAGTGAGGAATTTCCTGTTATAGTAAAAACGAAATTCCGAAAAAATCTTATGATTCTGAGAGACGTCCATAAGGGAACAAAATGAATTATAGCATAGCATTTTTTAAAAAGGAATAGGTAAACAGTCACAAACCGAAAGAAAAAAACTTGTTCACAGGAATCAGCAAAAATGTGGACATTGTGGATATTTATTGTTAAATGCTGTAAAATGGAGAGGTTCCTTTTGCAAAAATATCCACAGAAAAATTTCCGAATCGTCGGTTCTTTTCTGTGGATATTGTGAATAATTATTTCTGTAACAGTTTTTCCGCGATTTTTACGACGTCACCGGCCCCCATAGTTATCAACAAATCACCCTTTGTGCAATTTTCAAGAAGGAATTTTTCGATTTCCTCAAAGGATGGAAAATAGTGACAGGAATGTCCCAGTTCTTCTATCTTACCCTGCAGGGTCTGTGAACTGATACCCAGAGTATCCTTTTCCCTGGCAGCATAAATATCTGCCAGAATGATCTCATCGGCAAGGCTCAGGGCATCTGCAAACTCGTCAAGAAACGCTTTGGTACGCGTGTAGGTGTGGGGCTGAAACACGCACCAGAGTTTCTTGTGCGGATATTCTTTGGCGGCGTGCAGTGTGGCCCGAATCTCGGTAGGATGGTGTGCGTAGTCATCAATAATGGATATACCATTTAACTGGCCCTTATATTCGAACCGGCGGTCTGTTCCGCCAAAGGCGAGAAGACCCTTTGCAATCACATCTTGGGGGATAGCCAGTGTGTCTGCCAGGGCAATAGCGGCCAGGGCATTCATAACATTGTGTGCCCCATGGACTTTTAAAGAGAATACTTCTTCTTTGCCGCCTTTGCGCATAAGATGAAAAGAGGGGCAGCCTAAGTCATCGTAGGTAATCTGCGATGCGCTGTAGTCGAAGGAAGGGGAAGAACCGTAGGTGATGACCCGGCAGGAAAGCCCTGCGGTAATCTCCTCCACCTGATTCATGTCACCGTTGATGATGAGCGTTCCATCTTTAGGAAGAAGGAGTGCGAAACGATGGAAAGAGTCACGGATTTCATGGATATCCTTAAAAAAATCCAGATGATCTTCTTCTATATTAAGTATGATGCCGATTTTAGGCAGGAAACTTAAGAAACTGTTGGTATATTCGCAGGCTTCTGTAACAAAATATTCAGAGGAACCGACACGGATATTGCCGCCGATGGGTTTGTAAACACCGCCGATGGACAAGGTAGGATCCACATCGGCTTCCAGAAGGATCTGTGCCACCATGGAAGTGGTAGTGGTCTTGCCGTGTGTGCCGCTTATGGCAATGGGCGTTTTGTAATTCTGCATCATCTGCCCCAGAAGCTGTGCCCGGGTCAACATGGGAAGATTCATTCGTCTGGCGGCGATCAGTTCCGGATTATCAGGTTTGATGGCTGCAGTATAGACGATCAGGTCAATGTCTGGGGTGATGTTTTCCTCGCGCTGTCCATAGTAGACGCGGGCGCCTTGCGCCGTCAGGATATGAGTCAGGTCAGAAGGCGCTCTGTCGGAGCCGGAGATCTGAAACTTTTCTGTCAGAAGGATTTCTGCGAGTCCGCTCATACTGATGCCGCCGATACCAATAAAGTATATGTGAATTGGATTCTGGAAATTGATCTGGTACATGGGTATCTCCCTATTTACATTTTTTACTAGTATTATACTCATTTCACGGAAAAAAACCAATAAGAATTTACAGGATATAGATTTTAGACATAATTTACAAAATAGGATGAGCTGATGGTTTTGCATAAAATGAGCTATGTAAAAAATGGACAAAGATATTGAAAATGTAAATAAAATATTGTATATTATTAATATATCAAAAGCAGTGAAAACTGAATGTTTTTGTAAATGTGATTTAGTTTTCGGTCGGATTGTGATATACTTGTTATATTATAGATGCAGAAGCAGTAAATATCACAATGTTAATCAATACTGATTGTTTGGGCCGCATCGGTTACATCATATATTATTTGTTCTAAAAATATATAAATATTTTAAGAAATAAGAGGTGATAAAGATGGTAAAAAAAGAAATGATTGCCATGCTGTTGGCAGGTGGTCAGGGAAGCAGACTGGGAGTACTCACATCAAAGGTCGCAAAGCCGGCGGTATCCTTTGGCAGTAAATACAGGATTATAGACTTTCCCCTGAGTAACTGTATTAATTCGGGTGTTGATACGGTAGGTGTACTAACACAGTATCAGCCGCTTCGATTAAATACACACATTGGCATCGGTATTCCGTGGGATCTTGACAGGAATATCGGCGGTGTCACGGTACTGCCCCCTTACGAGAAGAGTGCAAACAGTGAATGGTACACCGGTACGGCGAATGCGATTTACCAGAATATGGATTATATGGAGAGTTTTAATCCGGATTATGTGCTGATTTTGTCTGGTGATCATATCTACAAGATGGATTACGAGGTGATGCTTGATTTCCACAAGCAAAATGGCGCTGAGGTGACGATTGCGGTCATGCCGGTACCGATGGAAGAGGCAAAACGCTTCGGCATTATGATTACTGATGAGAACAGAAAGATTACGGATTTTGAGGAAAAGCCGGAGAATCCTCGCAGTAATCTTGCATCCATGGGAATTTACATATTTAATTGGAAGACCTTAAAGGAGGCGCTTCTGGCAAATGCGCAGCAGCCCGGGCTGGATTTCGGCAAACACCTCATTCCGTATTGCCATAAGAAGGGAGCACCCCTTTATGCATATGAGTTTAATGGCTACTGGAAGGATGTGGGGACACTTCATTCTTTCTGGGAAGCCAATATGGAATTGATTGATATTGTTCCGGAATTTAATCTTTATGAAGAGTACTGGAAGATATATACAAAGAGTGAGATCCTTCCGCCTCAGTATTTATCATCAGACAGTGTGGTGGAGAAGAGTATCATAGGTGAGGGATGTGAGATCTGCGGTAAAGTTTACAATTCCGTGATTGGATGCGGCGTTACCATCGGAGCAGGCACAGTGGTGAAAGATTCTATCATCATGAATCAGACACAGATTGGTGAAAACTGTGAATTGTACAAGGCAATTGTTGCAGAGAACACGGTAATTGAGAACGATGTGAAACTGGGTGTCGGGGAAGCAGTACCGAATGAGACAGATCCTCATATTTATGATCATGACATCGTGACTGTGGGTGAGAAGAGTGTCGTTCCGAAAGGAATTACCATAGGGAAAAATTCAGTGGTCTTCGGCGTGACTACAGCTGAAGACTATGAGAACGGGAATCTCCCGAGCGGTAAAACTTTGATTAAGGCAGGTGATAAATAGTGAGAGCAATAGGAATTATCTTAGCTGGCGGTAATAATCACAGAATCAAGAAACTGACGCAGAAACGCGCGGTCTGTGCAATGCCTATCGCGGGCAGCTATCGCAGTATTGATTTTGCACTTAGTAATATGTCCAATTCCCACATCAATAAAGTAGCTGTATTCACGCAATATAATGCTGGTAGTTTGAATGAACATTTAAGTTCCTCCAAATGGTGGGATTTTGGAAGAAAGCAGGGCGGCCTGTTTGTGGTGACACCGGCGTTGACGGCAGAGAGCAATGCATGGTACCGCGGTACGGCAGATGCCATTGCGCAGAACCTGTCTTTCTTAAAGAACAGCCATGAACCTTATGTGGTAATCGTTTCCGGTGACTGTGTCTATAAGATGGATTATAATAAGGTGCTGGAGTATCATATCGAGAAGAAGGCAGACATTACGGTAGTATGCAAGGATATGGACAAGGATACCAATGTGGAGCGTTACGGTACAGTCAAGATGAATGAGGAGTGCCGTATAGAAGAATTCGAGGAGAAGCCGGTAGTGGCAAAATCCAATACCATTTCCTGCGGTATCTATGTGGTCAGAAGACGCCAGCTGATTGAAATGATCGAGAGGTGTAAAGAGGAAGACCGCTTTGATTTCGTAAAGGATATTCTGATTCGTTATAAGAACCAGAAGAGGATATACGGTTATAAGATTAAGGAGTACTGGAGTAATATAGCGACGGTGGAGGACTATTTTAAGACCAACATGGACTTCCTGCATCCTGAGACCAGGGACTATTTCTTCAAACAATATCCGGATGTTTACTCCAAGGTGGACGATCTGCCGCCGGCCAAGTATAATGTGGGAGCGAACATTAAGAATAGTCTGATATCCAGCGGCTGTATTGTAAATGGTACTGTGGAAGATTCCGTCATCTTTAAGGAAACCTATATAGGGAATAATTGTTACATTAAAAATTCCATTATTCTGAACGATGTCTACATCGGAGATAACACACATATCGAGAACTGTATTGTGGAGAGCAGAGGTACGATTCGTGCTAATTCTTATCACAAAGGAGAGAATGGTATAGAAATTGTGGTAGAACATAATGACAGATATGTGATTTGATGGTATAATGGACGCGGGTTCGATAACTTGCGTCCCAAAACTATAAGGTAATTCTTGTTGACATGTCGATAGAATGGGAGGCTATTGTAACGAAGAGGTGACTGCTAGTTGTATTGGACTGACTGTGTAAGGGGCATGTACATTGATTAACTAAATGTTTATTGCAAGCTACGTGGCTTGATGAGTATGACTTGTGTGGAAAAGCTTGTGAAAGCCGGCGGTTTTCGTTCGGTATCATATGATAAGGAGGCTGAGCTTCATGAGAATTACTGATGTCCGCGTGCGTAAAATGACTCAAGACAGCAAGATGAAAGCAATCGTCTCAATTACAATTGACGATGAGTTCGTAGTTCATGACATTAAAGTAATCGAAGGCGAGAAAGGTCTGTTTATAGCTATGCCAAGCAAAAAGGCAACTGATGGCGAGTATCGCGATATTGCACATCCGATTAATTCGGAAACTCGTGACAGGATTCAGAGGATTATTCTTGATAGCTATGAAAAGGCACTTTTAGAGCCGGGAGATGAGTAAAGAGCATGATGTGGAAGGAAAGGGACGCGAAAGCGTCCTTTTCTTATCTTGTAGGAAAGTAAAAATGCTGATACAATGTAACAGGCAACTCAAGCGGCAGTCTTATGCGAGCCTGCGGAGAAATCTTTGCGTATAGGATTTGATGAGTTGGGTAAATATGTTTGCAGGATAAATCCGACACAGGCATAATATCAAATAATATCAATATGTAATGTAGAATAGAGGTAGCTATGTATATTATCGCTGGTCTGGGGAACCCGGACAGACAGTATCAAAACACAAGACACAATATTGGCTTCGATGTGATTGATGTGATTGCAGACAAATACGGCATCGCCATGGGAGAGAAGAAACACAAGGCTGTTATCGGCAAGGGTTATATTGCCGGGCAGAAAGTGATCCTGGTAAAACCCCAGACATATATGAATTTGAGTGGTGAGAGTATAAGGTCTGTCATAGACTTTTATAAAGTGGACGAGAAGAGTGAGCTCATTGTGATCTCAGACGATGTCAGTCTGGATGTGGGCCGGATCAGGATTCGGAAAAAGGGCAGTGCAGGCGGACACAATGGACTTAAAAATATTATTCAGCATTTGGGTCATGATGAATTTATCAGAGTACGGATGGGTGTGGGAGAGAAACCACAGGGGTATGATCTGGCAGATTATGTGCTTGGTCATTTCACTTCCAAAGAGCGGGAAGTGATGGATGCGGGCGCCGGGAACGCAGCGGCGGCGATAGAGATTATGATTACACAAGGGCCGGAAGCGGCCATGAATCTGTATAATAAGAAGGTGCAGGAGGTTTGATGTGAGGGCATTACTGGCTCCCCTGGAAGAGTTGGGAGAATATGAGGAAATTAAGAAACTTCTGGAAAAAGACCAGGTATCGGTTGGTTTAAGCGGGTGTGTGGATTCCCAGAAATTGCATATGGTCTATGGACTTGGGGAGGGGTTTCGAAATAAGATAATTGTCACATTCAGTGATTTGAAGGCGAAAGAGTTGTATGAGGATTATCAATTTTATGACAGAAATGTCATGCTGTATCCGGCCAAGGATCTGATCTTTTTCCAGGCAGACATACATGGAAATCAGCTGATTATGGAACGGATTAAATGTCTGCGCAGACTGTTAGAAGGTGTGCCGGTGACAGTGATTACCACATATGATGCATTGATGGCACCGCAGGTGCCTTTGGAGGTTTGGAAGGAGCATGTAATTTCCATAGATAAAAACAGCAGTCTGGTGGAGAGTGAATTGGCTGCCAGTCTGGTGGAGCTGGGTTATGAGAAGAATTACCAGGTAGAGGCGCCGGGGCAGTTCAGTATCAGGGGCGGGATTGTAGATATTTTTGATCTGACGGAGGAGAATCCTTATCGGATTGAACTGTGGGGGGAAGAAGTAGAATCCATCCGCAGTTTTGATATCTTAAGCCAGCGTTCTATTGAGAGGCTGGAGTCTGTGAGTATTTACCCGGCAACAGAGATGATACTGTCCAAAGAGGACCTTCGGGTTGGACTTGAGAAGGTACAGAAAGAGGGAAAGAAGCAGGCCCAGGTACTGCGCGGGCAGATGAAGACGGAAGAGGCACACCGCATTGAGGTGCAGGTGAAGGAACTTGTGGAAGAGCTTCTGGAGCTTGGTCTTTCGCGGAATGTGGTCAATCTGGAGAGCTATGTACGGTATTTCTACGCAGAGCTGGAGACATTTTTAGAGTATTTTGATGGGAAAGGAAGTTGTATTTTCCTGGATGAACCGCTGCGCATCAAAGAGCACACGGATGCAGTAGAGATGGAATTTCGGGAGAGCATGACGCATAGGGCACAGAAGGGTTATATCCTGCCGGGACAGATGGACATCTTGCGTGGCACAGAGGAGGTTGGAGCGAAGATTGCTGCCCGCAGAGTGGTTACGCTTTCCACAATGGACGGACGTAATCCTCTTTTTAAGGCAGATAAAAAGTTTGCTGTGCAGGCGCGAAGTCTTTCTTCTTATAATAATAGTTTTGAGTCCTTGGTGAGGGATTTGACAGCATATAAAAGAAAAGGATATCGTATTCTGCTCTTGTCCGGATCAAGAACCAGAGCCAGACGTCTTGCGGAAGACTTGCGGGAACAGGAAATCAGTGCTTTCTATACCGAAGATCCCATGCGTGAGGTACAGCCGGGTGAGGTCATGACATGTTATGGCAGGGTACTTAAGGGATTTGAGTATCCTTTGTTACAGTTTATAGTGATTGCCGAGAGTGATATTTTTGGCGCGCCGAAGAAGAAAAAGAGAAAGAAAAAAATTTATGAAGGGCAGAAGATTAATGACTTTAATGAACTGCGGGTAGGAGATTATGTGGTGCATGAAAGCCACGGGCTCGGTATCTATCAGGGAATCGAGAAGGTGGAAGTAGACCATATTGTCAAGGATTATATGAAAATATCCTATCGTGACGGCGGCATTTTATATGTGCTGGCCACAGGACTGGATGTGATCCAGAAGTATGCTTCTGCGGATGCAGGTGCCAAGCCGAAGCTGAACAAGCTGGGAACCCAGGAATGGACAAAGACCAAATCGAAAGTCCGCACGGCGGTGGATGAAGTGGCACAGGATCTGGTGGAACTTTATGCCTTAAGACAGCAGAGCGAAGGCTTTCGGTATGGTAAGGATACGGTATGGCAGAGGGAGTTCGAGGAAATGTTTCCCTTTGAGGAGACGGAGGACCAGCTTGCGGCGATTGCGGCCACGAAAGAAGATATGGAGAGCGGCAGAGTCATGGATCGGCTGATCTGTGGTGATGTGGGGTATGGTAAGACAGAAATTGCGATTCGTGCTGCCTTTAAGGCGGTGCAGGAGGGCAAACAGGTGGTGTATCTGGTGCCTACGACTATCCTGGCGCAGCAGCATTATAATACCTTTATACAGAGAATGAAAGATTTTCCCGTGCGGATAGACCTGATGTCCAGATTTCGAACAGCGGCAGAGCAGAAGAAGACCATAGTGGATCTCAAAAAGGGCATGGTGGACATTGTGATCGGCACGCACAGAGTGCTCTCAGCGGATGTTCAGTATAAGGATCTGGGTCTTCTCATTATTGATGAGGAGCAGCGGTTCGGTGTGACACATAAGGAAAAGATTAAAAAGCTGAAAGAGAATGTGGATGTACTGACCTTGACGGCCACCCCTATTCCCCGGACACTGCATATGAGTCTGGTAGGGATCAGGGACATGAGCGTCTTGGAGGAGGCGCCTGATGAGAGACAGCCGATTCAGACCTTTGTCTGCGAATACAATGAGGAGTTGGTGCGGGAAGCAATCGTCAGGGAACTCTCCAGAGAGGGACAGGTTTATTATGTCTATAACCGGGTGAATAACATTGCGGATATTGCGGCATCTATTCAGCAACTGGTGCCGGAGGCCAATGTGGCCTTTGCGCATGGACAGATGAAGGAGACGGAATTGGAAAGGATCATGTATGACTTTATCAATGGGGAGATTGATGTGCTGGTGGCTACTACCATCATTGAGACGGGTCTTGATATTTCTAATGTCAACACCATGATCATACATGATTCTGACCAGATGGGACTGTCCCAGCTTTATCAGCTCAGGGGGCGTGTGGGGCGTTCTAACCGCACGGCTTATGCCTTTTTGATGTATCGGAGAAATAAGCTTCTTAAGGAAGTGGCCGAAAAAAGGCTGGAAGCTATCCGGGAATTTACAGAACTTGGCAGTGGTTTCAAGATTGCCATGCGTGATCTGGAAATCCGGGGGGCAGGCACATTGCTCGGGCGCAGCCAGCATGGACATATGCAGGCGGTGGGATATGATCTGTACTGTAAGATGTTAAATGAGGCGGTGAAGAACCTGAAAGGAATTTCCACCCTGGAAGATTTCAATACAGTCATTGACGTGGATGTGGACGCTTATATACCGCCTTCTTATATTGTCAATGAAGTACAAAAACTGGATATCTATAAGAGAATTGCAGGAATTGAGGATGAGAGGGAATGCGGGGACATGAGGGAAGAACTTCTGGACCGTTTTGGAGAGATACCCAAATCTGTGGAAAACCTTCTGCGTATTGCCCTGATCAGATCCCATGCTCACAAACTCTATATGCCGGAAGTGAAGGGGAAAAATGAGATGGTGCGCTTTACCATGCGCACGGACGCTCCCATTAAAGTAGAGAGCATTCCGCTTCTGATAGGGGCTTATGAGGGCAAAATGAAGTTTGATCCCAAGGGAACGCCTGCCTTTAGTCTGCGTTATAAAAAATGCGGTGTGATTGAGAAGGATGAAGAAATGCTGCTCGAGTTGACAGAAGGAGCATTGGTCAGGATGGAGGAGCTGCTTTTATAGGGAAGAGGACGACACAATAAAAAGACTGTTGCACGTTTCTGAATCAATATGTTATAGTGGACATGCTGCGAAATCATTAAGATAAATTACTGGAAATGTGGAGGTAGTAAAATGGCTGAAGAACATAAGAAAGGATTAAATGCAAAGCTGGTAGGTGATGATTTGGAGAATTGCTGCCGGAAAGCAGATGTCTGCGGACAATGTCAGCAAAATGGCTGTATCATAGGATATGGAAAGCAGTGTATCAGCAACTATAAGAAAGAGCCCAAAAAGGAAGTTGCCAATGGGATGGAGGAAATTCCGGTAACAGATTTTAAGCTGTTTGACGAAGCCGAACTGGAAACGGCAATTGCACATATTCTCAAAGAATGCAAAGATTGTAAAGAAGACCATACGGAAGATTGTATCATTAATGTAATACGCAGTTGTTATGAGGTAGGGCTGTTGGGGGATGTGCAGCCGTATGAGGGCAGTGCGCTGCAGTATCTGATGTATTTGAAAAATAGTTTCCCGGATAAATCTCTTCTGATTGCAGATGCTTATAACAGGAGCTAGCTGTAGAAAGCAGTTGCAGAATATTGTTTATGATTGGAGAACGGGTATATATTGCTGGCGGCGGGGTCCGATGGGATTTCGTTGTCAGCAATTTTTGTTTTGATGTATTAAAATGTTCTTGTCAATATCTGTGTTGTGTTTTATAATAAACGCAACATTGACAGATATTCTGAATCAGTCAAATTATCATTGGAAAGATTTTATTGAAAATTTTTCCGTCATTTTAAGATTCTTTCCGGTAATCGGAAGCAATCCCTTACTAATGGATGTTGAGTTGAATGAAGAGCTTCTCTGGTTGGTTTGTTTTTTATCTGTGGGCTACTTAATATTTCCAGGCCTCTATAAGACGCTGTCAGAATTCCTCTTGTATTCAGTTCAATAAAACTGTATAATGGAGGAAAATCTATGGCAAAACGAAACGTGAAACAGTGGTTCGGACATGGGAATTGGAGGAAGAGACTTTGGTTTAACCGCAGATATAAAGATGTTCTCTTTAGACATCTTTTCCGTGATAAACAGGATCTTCTGGATCTCTACAATGCTTTGAATGGCAGTACATACAAAAATCCAGAAGAATTGGAAGTGATCACCATGGAGGATGTGATTTTTATGAAGATGAAGAACGATTTGTCCTTTATCGTTGGAAGTCAACTGAATCTCTATGAGCATCAGAGTACATGGAATCCCAATATGCCTTTGCGGGGATTATTATATTTTGCCCAGCAGTTTGAGGGATTGGTAAGTGCTCGCGGAGATGATATCTATGGGAAAGGAAGGATAGAACTGCCAACACCAATGTATATTGTCTTTTATAATGGAAGCGATATGAACAGGGATAATCTGATGCTGTACCTGTCGGATTCTTTTTCGGCAGGACGCGGGAGAGGATGTCTGGAATGCACATGTTTGGTGCTTAATATCAATCGGGGATACAATCGAGCACTGATGGATAAATGCCACCGGTTGTGGGAGTATTCAGAATTATCATGCGAGGTTGAAGAGAACATTGGGAAAGGGATGCGACGAGAGGAAGCGGTGCAGACCGCCATTGATACCTGTATTGAGCGGGGAATTCTTAAGGATATCCTGCTGGCGGAGAAAGGAATGGTATTGCATATGCTATTAACAGAATATGATGAGAAGAAACATTTGAAGAATACCTTTGAGGAGGGGCGGAAAGAGGGCCTGGAGGAAGGTATAGGAAAAGGTATAGAAAAAGGTATAGAAAAGAAGCTTATTGATCAGGTTAACAAAAAAATCCTCAAGGGCAAAACCATCTCAGAAATTGCTGATGAACTTGAGGAGGAGATATCTGTTATTGAGCAGATCGTTTCTCGACATGGAAAATCATGAAAGGAAGCCTAAGTTTATGATATATCTTGACAATGCGGCGACCACCAGGACGGCTCCGGGGGTGGTGGAAGCGATGCTGCCTTATTTTAGTGAATATTATGGCAATGCCGGCAGCATATACGGACTGGGAAGCAAGAGTAAAAGAGCGCTTATTACGGCCAGGGAGACCATTGCCATGACACTGGGAGCACAGGCCAATGAGATTTACTTTACGGCTGGCGGTACCGAATCGGATAACTGGGCGCTTAAAGCGGTATATGAATCCTGCCGCAGCAAAGGCTGCCATATTATTACCTCTAAGATTGAGCATCACGCTGTTTTGCATAGCTGTAAGTATCTGGAAGCGCATGGCGCCCAGATTACTTATCTGGATGTGGACCAGGACGGACTGATCAGCCTGGAGCAGTTAAAGAGGGCAATTCGCCCCGACACTATCCTGATTTCTATTATGTTTGCCAATAACGAGATTGGAACCATAGAGCCAATGGAAGAAATCGGAGAGATTGCCAGAGAACATGGCATACTTTTTCATACGGATGCCGTGCAGGCTTATGGACATCTGCCCATCGCAGTGGATAAGATGCATATTGATCTGCTCTCTGCCAGCGGACATAAATTTCATGGTCCTAAGGGTACGGGATTTCTCTATGTGAATGGAAGAACGAAATTAAGTGCATTGATACATGGCGGACAGCAGGAGAGAGGCAGGCGCGCAGGCACGGAAAATGTTCCGGGGATTGTGGGGCTTGCGGCAGCGGCAGGGCAGGCGGCGCTTTGTATGGAAGAAAGGGCAGAAACAGAGAGCAGGATGCGGGATTATCTGATTGAGCGCATTCAGGAAAAGATACCGGGGGCGCAGCTGACCGGACATAAGAAGATGCGGCTGCCGGGGCATGCCAGTTTTTGCTTTGCGGGTATACAGGGCGAGTCTGCGCTGATTATGTTGGATATGCAGGGTATCTGTGCTTCCAGCGGTTCTGCATGTACCAGCGGAGATCCGGGACCGTCACATGTATTGCTGGCGGCAGGAATCCCGGAGGAGACGGCAAGGGGATCGCTCAGATTTACGCTGAGTGAAGAGAATACTGTGGAAGAATTGGATGTGGTGGTGGAAGCTCTTGCAGGAATCGTGGAGAAACTGCAGAGAAGAATTTGAAATGATAGATTTGTTGCTTGAAAATTTACTTATCAAATAAAGTTCATTTCTTTGAAGAAAAAATGTATGGAATAGATAATATTGATTTAAGGGAACCTATTCGAACTGCTCATCAAGAATATCTCGACTGTAGTAACAGCGTTGATATTATCAATGATATTGTCGATTTTTGAAATACTAGGTGCACGTGGTGGATATATCAACAAGAAGAGGCAAAGGACATCAATGAGTTAAAGGATGTCCTTTATTTTGGGCTTTAAAAAATATCTGACGTGTTATTCTGATGGCTCCAGAATCTCACCTTTTAAAACATGATTATAGATGAAACGGCCATCTTTATGCATCTGGACTTCGCCTTTTTGAATCCAGCTGTAAGTCGCTTCATAACGCAGAGTGACGATGGTGCCCTCCTCATTTTCCACGCCATCTGTACATACGAACATGCAGTAGTTCGTATCACCTGCTTCCCAGCAGAAACTGTCAAATTCTGCATAGTAATCATCATCCATGCTTTTGCCGCCCTTCATTACATATGCATCATAAGTAAGCCCGACTTTTTCAAGCAGAAAATTGTTCATGGCCGTTTTGTCTATGACCCAGAAGTCTGTGTATAGCGCATCCTGTTGGTTTCGCGCTAAAAAGGCCTCTATTTCTGCTTCTGTGCCAACCCGGTAAATAGTGGCGCCGTTATAGAATACTTCGAAAAGATTGATTTCGGTAGGATCATCCCAATTGGATAATAAAAATCCGTAATTGGATCTGTCCTGCAGCAATTCTGTGTATATCTGCAGTTCTTCTGGTGTCAGCTTCCTGCCGATGAGAGGTTCTGTTTCGATTTTATCATCTGACTGCTCGTCGGTGGACTGTTGAGACGAATTTTCAGTTTTAGACGGGGTGGCGGTGTCTGAGAGAGCTCCCTTTTATCCGAGGGAAGGTTTGCCTGCGGGGAGTTTTCAGTTTCCTGAGTGGAGGCCGATTGTGAGGGCGGCTCATTTGGCGAAACATCTGCAGACCCAAAGGCATTTCTGCTTTCTGGCAGGGGAGAAGGCTTTTGCGGGGAATCGGTATTTTCCCTTGCGTCAGATTCTGCAGTCTGTGTGTTTTCCGGAAGCAGCTGCGTTGTGTGGGTGTTGTTTTCGACTTGTATCGGTTCCTCGGCCCTGCCGCAACTGGTACACATACCAAATCCGCAGATTATCAATGTGACTATCAGATATTTGTGATTCTTTGCATAGTTCCGCATAGGATACTCCTGTTTTGAATCTGTATACATTTATTGTGTTTATCCAATTATAGCACACGAAAATATTTTTTACAGATTTATTTTGCTGCTTTACAGTCCGAAATATTGGACTTTATATATGCTATCCTTTTAGAGAACAAAAGTTCGATAAAAGACAGGAGGAACAGAATTATGAAAGGATATGCAGTTGAGAGCGGATATATGGGGTATGTAGATGGGGTGTACATGTTGTTTGCAAGTGAGATGGATTACGAAGACTATATTGCAAATTAATGGGCATAGTTTAAAGTGCAGGAACATTGAGACATAATAGCAGCAGGGATTTGCGATACGCAGCCCGTGCCTGTACTTTTGTGAGATAGGAAATTTTCGCTTATCTGGGCTCAATTTTTTACGGTTGATAGAAGGGGGTAAAATACAGTATACTAAAAGAGCGGTTTTTGCACAGTGCCGGGCAGAAACATATTTGCTAAACACCGGACATAGGTATATGATAAGGCATATGAATGTAAAATTGGGTATATGCGAAGACGGAGCGTTTATGATCAGGAAGATAGATAATATATCAGTGAATTTTATAGAGGAAGGCGAAGGCGATGTGGTGCTTCTGTTACATGGCTGGGGTGCTAATATTACCTTGTATCAGGGAATCATTGATACCTTGAAGCAGGGGAGAAGAGTCATTGCGCTTGATATGCCGGGGTTTGGGAAGACACCTGAGCCGGATTGCCCTTGGTGCGTGGATGATTATGTGGATTTTGTCCTCAAATTCATAGCCTCTTTTGAACTTAAGAAGCTGAGCATTGTGGTACATTCTTTTGGAGGACGGGTATTTTTTAAGATGAATGCCAGAAAGAATCTGCCCTTTGTGGTGGATAAGGTGGTCCTGATTGACAGTGCGGGAATTTTGCCAAAGAAGACTCTGGGGCAGAAAATAAGTCTGCGGTGTTATAAGATAGGGCGTGCATTTATGAGCACGAAGGTGATGCATTTCCTTTATCCGGATGTGGTGGAAGATATGCGGCGCAAAAGAGGTTCTGCTGATTACAACAGTGCAACCCCCACCATGCGTGCGACGCTCGTGAAGGTGGTCAATGAGGATTTGGAATATCTGATTCATCTGGTAAAATGCCCTGCGTTGCTGATCTGGGGGGATTTGGATACTGCTACACCTATAGAGGACGCAAAAAGGATGGAAGAACTGATTACGGATGCGGGGCTGGTAGTCTGTGAGGGAGCAGGGCATTTTTCCTTTGCACAGCAGCCAGGAAAGGTAAATGGTGCGCTGCAGGCCTTTCTGATGAAGTAAAGAAAATACTTCGGAAGAGTAATACAGCGATGATAGGAACAGCACATCCGTTACTTGTGTGACAGTATCCACGGATAACTGTTTTAAGAGAGGAAAAACGAAATCGAATGTATATTGTATTGTTTGGAATATGGCTGGTGACCTATATGACAGGCGCCGTTTTGTATGTGTTATATCTGATGCATATGTTTCAGCAGGATTCCTATAAACCGCGGGAATATCGAGAATGGATGCAGGTGCACAGCAATGTGGGAAGAATATTGGGGAAGTGTCTCTACGGGATATTTGCACTGCCTCTTGTGATCGTGGGAAATATGGGATGCCTTGTAGCTGCCTGCGTCATGAATGTGATGACTATATTGGTCAATAAGCCGCATAAAGCCAAGAAGCCTCTTGTGTATACACCTCGTGTGAAAAGAATGCTGGTTACTACGGCCATTCTATATGGAATCGTGGCAGCAGCGGCTATTCTTCTGGGGATCTGTGTTCCTGTCCAGACGGCGAATGGGCAGCAGAGGAATCCTGCGATGCAGTATATGAGCATAGCATTACTGTTGCTGTTTATTTTGCAGCCTATTACGATACTGGCGGCCAATCTGATAAATCATCCAATAGAGGTGGGTATCAATCAGCGTTATATTAAGGACGCTGCACGTATTTTAAAGCAGATGCCGGAGCTTAAGATTATCGGTGTGACGGGGAGCTACGGAAAGACCAGTGTAAAATATTATCTGAATACCCTTTTGTCCTCCCGGTATAATGTGCTGCATACACCGGGAAACTATAATACAACGCTTGGTGTGGTGCGGACCATTCGTGAGAGTATGAAACCGTTTCATGAGATATTTATCTGCGAGATGGGAGCCAGGGAAGTGGGAGATATTAAGGAAATCTGTGACCTGGTGCATCCGGATTATGGTATCATTACCTCCATCGGGCCTCAGCATCTGCAGAGTTTTCACACCATAGAGAATGTTATCTCCACGAAATTTGAATTGGCTGATGCGGTGCCGGAGTCCGGTAAAGTATTCTTAAATTATGATAATGACTATATCAGGAATCATAAAATAAATAAGCCGGTTGTAAGCTATGGCATCAGTGAAGAGGGAGAAGCTTACAGGGCATACGATATTACTGTGACGCCGAAGGGTTCTGTCTTTAAGATGAAAGATGGAACAGGAAAGGAATATGAATTTCACACAAGGCTGGTGGGCAGTCACAATGTGCAGAATATTGCAGGCGCAATTGCTGTGGCGAATACGCTGGGAATCCCCATGGAGAAACTGCTCTATCCGGTG
Source organism: uncultured Lachnospiraceae bacterium (assembly GCA_910577735.1). Lineage (GTDB taxonomy): Bacteria > Bacillota > Clostridia > Lachnospirales > Lachnospiraceae > UBA3282. Next base: position 129,700 of record CAJTOO010000005.1, on the reverse strand, counting down.
AAACAGCTGGAGAGTGTGCCTCACAGGCTGCAGCTGATTAGGCAGGGAGACAGGATTATTCTGGATGATGCTTATAATTCTAACAAGAGCGGATTTAAAGCTGCGTTAGATACGCTGGCGATGTTTCAGGAACTTCGTATTCTGATGACACCGGGAATGGTGGAGTTGGGAGATGAGCAGTATGAGGAAAATAAAGAAGTGGGCGTCTATGCGGCAGATAAATGTGATTATGCGGTACTGGTCGGTAAAGAGCAGACTAAGCCCATTCAGGATGGACTCATGCAGGCTGGATTTATGCCATCCAGAATGATTGTTGTGGATACGCTGCAAGAAGGTTTCCAGATGGTGTCTGCGATTCCGAATGAGAGGCAGAAGGTCATCCTGATTGAGAATGACCTGCCGGATAGTTATTCTTAAGAACGGCAAAAAGAGTTACATGCAGTTTGGAGCTGCAGGATTTGTGTCTACGCGCTGCCTGGCACGAATCAGATTCACCGTAGAGTACAGCGCAGAAATGAGGAAAACATGAAGATCAGAGTAGGTGTATTTTTTGGCGGTAAGAGTGTGGAACATGAGGTGTCGGTGATTTCCGGTCTGCAGGCGTATAACGCCTTTGACAAAGATAAATATGAACCGATAGCTATTTATATTACCAAGGATAATGAACTTTACACAGGGGAAGCAGTCAGTGATATTGCTAATTATAAAAACATTCCGGAACTGCTTAAAAAGAGCACCAGGGTATTTTTCATGTGTGAGCAGGGAAAGGTAGAATTGATTCAGTATCCGGCGAAGAAGTTTGGTAATTCGGTAGTGGCGCAGATTGATGTTGCATTTCCGGTAGTACATGGTGCGAATGTGGAAGATGGCTGCTTACAGGGATTTTTACGTCATTATAATATTCCGTTTGCAGGTTGTGACGTGATGGCCTCGGCTGTGACGATGGATAAGTATGTGATGAAGACTGTGTTAAAAGACAATGACATACCGGTGCTTGACTGTGTGACCTTAAATATCAGGGAATACCAGATGGATGAGACAACAGCATTGCATAAAGTGGAGAACAGGATTGCTTATCCAGTCATCGTGAAGCCGGTTAATCTGGGATCCAGTGTGGGCATTAAAGTGGCCAAGGATCAGGATCAGCTTCTGGAGGCGCTTGAGTATGCATTTACTTTTGGTGCCAAAGTATTGGTGGAGCGCGCCATCATGAATCTGCGGGAAATTAATTGTGCTGTGCTGGGTGATTATGAAGAGGCAGAGGCGTCTGAGTGTGAGGAGCCTGTTTCCAGTGATGAGATTTTGAGCTATGAAGATAAGTATATGGCAGGCGGTAAAAGTGGTTCTGAGGGAATGAGAACAGCCAGAAGAGAACTGCCGGCTGATTTGACAGCCGGTAGACGGGACGAAATCCGCCGGCTGGCGGTGAGGACCTTCCAGGTGCTTAACTGTAATGGTGTGTCCAGAATCGACTTTATGATTGATAAGGATACGGATCAGGTATATGTCAATGAGATTAATCCCATTCCGGGTTCTCTGGCTTTTTACCTTTGGGAAGCTCTAGGCAAACCTTATGCGGAGCTCTTGGATGATATGGTAAAGCTTGCGCTTAAGAGAGAGCGGGAAGAAAAGAATATGATGACATCTTTTGAGAGTAATATTCTGCAGAGTGCTAATCTGTCAGGAACGAAAGGTGTAAAGAAGTAATGGAATATATGGCGGTATGCCATGCAGATAAAATACATGAAAGAGAGGAAGCGATTTATGGAACTAAGGACAGCGGTTTCACCGAAAGATGTAAAGTTTTATACTACACAACGGCTGCGGGAGGAATTTCTGATTCAGGAGCTGTTCATGCCGGATGAGATTAAGCTGGTGTACAGTCATGTTGACCGAATCATCACAGGTGCGGCAACACCGGCGTCAAAGACATTGGTATTAACAGCGGGGGATGAGCTGCGGGCAGAGTATTTCCTTCAGAGAAGAGAAATGGGCGTGATCAATGTCGGAGGGGCAGGAGTGATCACCATCGACGGAAAGCAGTATGAACTTGCCTATAAAGATGGCATGTATATTGGCATGGGAGCAAGGGACATCTCCTTTAGCAGTAAAGACGGTTCCGATCCTGCCAAATTTTATATCAACAGTGCGCCGGCCCACAAAGCTTATCCCACCATATTGATCAAACCGGAAGGTGAACCGGGCGAGGGCATTGTTATTGTAAAAGATGAAAATAAGGTGGAATTGGGTTCGTTGGAGGAGTCTAATCACAGAGTTATCTGTAAGTATATCCTGCCCGGACAGGTGGAGAGCTGTCAGCTTGTTATGGGTATGACGAAGCTTGCGCCCGGCAGTGTGTGGAATACGATGCCATGCCATACCCATGACAGACGTATGGAGGTGTATCTTTACTTTGAGATGCCTGAAGATGCATTTGTGATGCATTACATGGGAGAGCCGGATGAGACAAGACATATCATTATGAGAAATGAGGAGGCGGTAATCTCACCAAGTTGGTCCATTCATGCGGGAAGCGGCTCTCAGGCTTATACTTTTATCTGGGGAATGGTTGGTGAAAACCAGGCCTTCGATGACATGGATGCTGTGGCGATGAAAGATTTGCGGTAAGAGGATTCAGGGAAATGGCCCAGAGTAAAAAGGAGATAGGAAGCGGTGCCGGGTACATAATCGTTTCGGGATGGAGAAAATAATATGAGTGATTTTATGAAGAAATTTTCATTGGATGGAAAGATTGCATTGATAACGGGCGCTTCTTACGGCATTGGGTTTGCCATTGCCAGTGCCTACGCTGAGGCTGGAGCGACGATTGTATTTAACGATATCAAGCAGGAATTGGTGGACAAGGGTCTGACAGCTTATGAAGAGAAAGGGATCAAGGCTTACGGGTATGTATGCGATGTAACCAATGAAGAACAGGTACAGGACATGGTAGCGCAGATTGAGAAAGAAGTGGGCACCATAGATATTCTTGTCAATAATGCAGGCATCATCAAACGGATTCCCATGTGCGAGATGACAGCCCAGGAGTTCAGGCAGGTGATCGATGTGGATTTGAATGCACCGTTTATTGTATCGAAGGCAGTGATTCCAGGGATGATGAAAAAGGGGCATGGAAAGATTATCAATATTTGTTCCATGATGAGTGAACTGGGACGTGAGACAGTATCTGCTTATGCGGCTGCCAAGGGCGGATTGAAAATGCTGACAAGGAATATTGCTTCTGAGTATGGCGAGTATAATATTCAGTGTAATGGTATTGGGCCGGGTTATATCGCAACGCCGCAGACCGCACCGCTTAGGGAAGTGCAGCCTGATGGCAGCAGACATCCGTTTGATCAGTTTATCATTGCCAAGACACCGGCTGCACGCTGGGGTGTGACGGAAGACCTGCAGGGGCCGGCAGTGTTCTTGGCTTCGGAGGCGTCTGATTTTGTGAATGGACATGTATTATATGTAGATGGAGGCATCTTAGCCTATATTGGGAAACAGCCCCAATAAACACACAGCGGGTGACAGGCTTGGGCAGACATCCTTATGGTAAATAAAAAGAGCATTGGGAGTTTAGTCCCAATGCCCGATTTCTTCTGCTTCAAGCGCTATATCACCACAGGCCGGACAGGCAATGTCTGCAACGTCTTCTGATGATGGCATCTGTGGTAGATTGCCACAGACAGGACAGGCTCCTACAAAGACTTCTTCATCCTCAATACCTCTTAAGACAGGAACGCTTACCAGCTCCTTACATAAGGGACAGGAGGCTGTTTGATACTGGAAATCATATAGTGGAATCTGGCTTTTTGCCAGCCATTCAGAGACCGGTATCTGTTCTGCTTCCCCAAAAGCAGCGATGATATGTTCTTTTCTGCCATGCCGTAGTCCGCAACCGGTCATACATTGCCATTCTTTCTGGCACGCATTGCAGTGAATCCTCATGATTTCACCCATTTGGCATAACTCCTCTCAACGCCATCATCCCAGAAGGCTTAAGATTAATTGTGAATGCTGGTTTGCCTGGGCCAGCATGGATGTACCTGCCTGCATCAGTATCTGGTTGTTGGAGTATTCTACCATTTCTTTTGCAATGTCTGTGTCTCGGATACGGGATTCGGCGGCAGTAGTATTCTCCACAATATTGTTCAGATTATTTATCGTATGATCCAGACGATTCTGTATGGCGCCGTAATAACTTCTCACGTTGCTGACACATCCAATGGCAAATTTAAGCTGGTCGATGGCGAGATCGGCATCATCGGTGGTCTTTACATTTAAATCTTCCAACCCAAGAGCTTTGGAACTCATTTGAAACAGATCAAATTCTATATGCTGCCCCGGTTCAGCGCCTACCTGCAAACCTATAATGGAAGGGCCGCTTAAATCGACAGTGACCTTAAAGGGATCGATTTGGAAAGGCTGATTAAAAATAGCGTTGGTGCCAAGGAGTGAGGAACCGCCCACATTAAGCCCGCCGGCAATCATAGATCCGGCACCGTCTTTCGATGCATAGGATAATCTGCGGACAAATTCTGTGAGGTTAGCATCGCCGTTTTTAAACATACTGTTGAGCTGCGCTGTACTGATACCGGTATTGTCCTGTATGGCACTTTCCAAAGTTTTACCATTTAGAAGATCTGTAAAAATTTTATTCATGCCTGCAGAAATATTAGTATCTGTCACTGCACCGCCGCCATTTGCAAGATACCCAAGATAGGCACAACCCAGATACCCATGTCCATAGGGTCTGCCGTTCATGGTAAATTTCTTGAGATAGCTGGCAATATTGGCATCCTGGCTGGTATCATCTGCATCAGCCAGATAATTTGCATAATAGGTAAGTGTGTCATTCCAACCAGTGGTAAAGCCGCCGCCAGCCAGCTGTGCGGTTCCTTCTGTGAACCAGCTGGGATATTTATCGCCATACCGTCCGCTCATACCATCTGTCAGGGTATACTGCATCACGGAGTGCATGAGCTCATGGGCGATGGTAGATTTTAAGGCTTCTGCCCGGGGTCCTGTGCCTTCTGCATCCGCGTTGCTGAAGTCTGCAGAATCCACCCGGATTCCCATGCTATACGGCCTGCCGCCGCCATAGCTGTATCGGAAAGAAGCATAAGCCAGGGTACGATCCTTGCCGTCAATATAAGACACATCAAGAGACATCTTGATGGTATCAGTTCCCACATTATCTTTTAAGGGTGTAAAGGTATCAAAAATCTGTTTGATGGCATTGGGCACCAATTCGTTGGCTATGGTATCTGCCAGAACATTGCCGCTGGAGACGGCATTGACGCCTGCACGCCCCGCACCGTTCACACCAGGGCCGGCTGCTGCGCCATTGATCATAAGGGAACCATCTTTCAGATTATAAGTAATATCATAGGACTTTGTCTCCATGAATCCCTCAGACAAAGGAGAACGTCCATTTTCAGGGAAAAGGTTGATTTCGTTAAATGTAGTATTTCGCGCAGTCCTGTCAATCTCAGCCTTGAGCTGCTGGATTTCCATATCGATCATGGCGCGGTCCACATCCTGCAGAGTGCCGGTTGCTGCTTTTACAGCAAGTTCATTGGCACGATGGAGCATATCATGTACTTCATTTAAAGCGCCTTCCCCAATCTGTACCATGGAGATACCGTCTTGGGCATTCAAGGAAGCCTGTGTAAGTCCGCGTATCTGTCTGCGCATTTTTTCGGAAACGGACAGACCGGCAGCATCATCAGCTGCTCTGTTGATGCGGTAGCCGGAAGATAATCGCTCTGCATTTTTAGCATTCTTTTTAGTTGTAAGACCTAATTGTCGGTTGGCGTTTAATGCCAACATATTTGTTTTTACTGAAAGCATCCTGCCCTCCGAAATCCTGCCTCCATGCAGCTAAAAGATAGTAAAACTAGTTTTGGCAAAACGTCAAATGATAGGTTGATTTATTTTTACTCTGGATATAAGAGATAGTTCCTAAACATATATTTTGTTATATATCGGCAAAATATTGCATTTACCTTAGCTTTGCAAGAGGAAAACCCCGACATTTTTAACTGAAATACCATTTGGATTATGTATCAAATACTATAACATTTTTTCAGGGGGGGGGGCAAGAGGTGATGCGTATTTCTTAAAATTTTTGCACATTCACATTTTTAATGCTGCTTCTTAAGATATAAAAACTCTACGATACTTGGATAAATGCCAAAACGCCATAGTCTGTCATGTTAAGGCCCTGATTTCTGTCACGGTAACCGGTGTCCATTGACCATCAGCAAATTGCAGTACCTGAATTCTATCAGTGCCTGTTACGCCTGGCATATAGAAATTAACAGAGGCGTTCTCAAAGAACACTGTGCCGTCTACGTCTACTACGTTCAGGATTGTGCCGTTTAGAGCAGAAGCCTGGGCTTTGGCAGATTCAACCTGTGCGGAAATGGGTTTAGAGACAGAGAAGGACTGATTGCTTGGTTTCCCATCGATGATGATGCCTCCGCCTTGTGCTGCGGGTGCAGTATTCTCTAAACCTGGCATTTCCGTAACTGCATTGTTGATAAATTCCCCGACGCTTTTGCCCGCCTCTGAGGCAGCGGTTAAAGTTGCAAAAGGTTATATATTTTTATATTTTTGGGACTTGCTGTGAGTGTGCATTACTATACTATATGTTGTCCCGGAAGAAAATATGAAAGTGAATAATGAATCAAAAGAAAAAGCGGGAATTCCACCCGCTTAAACTGCTGCAGCCCGCCCCCTTCTGCAGGCTGCTAAATGATTACTCCCCTCAACGGTAAGTGCTTTTGTTTCTTACATGAGTGCGGCTTCATCTCCCACCAGAATCACATCAGGATGCAGCTGTAATACGGAGGCTGGTACCTGTGGTGTGATGGAACCGTAAAAAGCTTTTTGAACAATCTTTTTTTTATCTTTCCCGCAGACCATGACAAGAATCTTCTTTGCCTGCATGATGGACTGTATCCCCATGGTATATGCTTCTTTGGGTACTTCGGAAGCAGAGGCAAAGAATCGGGCATTGGCGGCAACGGTGCTTTCGGCCAGGGTGACACAGTGAGTTGTCTTGGCGAAGGAATCACCGGGCTCATTGAAACCGATATGCCCATTGTGGCCAAGCCCCAGAAGCTGTAAATCAATGCCGCCATGGGAACGGATGATCTCATCGTAGTCCTGACAGGCCTTTTCTTTGTCCTCTTCCAGACCATCAGGAACAAAAGTGTTTTTCTTATCAATATTAACATGGTCAAACAGATGTGTGTTCATAAAATAACGATAACTTTGGCTGTTTGACGGTGTTAGTCCGCGATATTCGTCCAGATTGATACTATGTACTGATGAAAAATCAAGATCGCCTGCTTCATAACGCTTGATAAGATTTTCATAGGCACCGATTGGGGTAGAGCCGGTTGCGAGTCCCAGCACACAATCTGGTTTCAGGATAATCTGGGCAGCAAGGATGTTAGCAGTAATCCTGCTCGCCTGTTCATAATCTTTTGCACAATATATTTTCATATTTCCTCATTTCTGCATTTTCAATGCTTCTTTATTTACTGCTGGTGTTCCTATACTCATTGGCAGACATGCCTTCCATCTTCTTAAATACCCGGGAGAAATGTGCAAGATCCTGAAAACCTACTATTTCTGCCACATCACATATCCGAAGGGAGGGGTCTTTGAGCAGTTCCCGGGCTTTGTCGATGCGGGCGCTGTTTAAAATCTCTGAAAAAGTCTTGCCTGTGTGTTTGTTGAGCAGTTTGGACAGGTGCCACTGACTGACATAGACCTGATCGGCTACGTCTATAAGCCGAAGCTTTTCCTGGGAGTTTTCCTGGATATATGCAAGAGCGTTTTTCACGATAAAGCTGTTGGCTTCCGTATGATAGGGCATTTCTTTATCGTTTTCATCCATGGACTCTTCTTCGGAGAGGGGCGCCGACAGGAAAGGCCCCTCAGACTGTGAAAGACGTCTGGTCACTTCCTCCATTGCCTCTTCCAGTTCGCTCATTTTGGATGGTTTTAAAAGAAAGCGAGCCACGCCCAGAGAGATTGCTTCTCTGGCATATTCAAATTCCCTGTATCCGGTCAGAATGATAAGCTGCATATCAGGAAATTCTGATTTCAGGGCGGCAATCATTTTCAGACCGTCTAATTCTGGCATATTGATATCAGAAATGATAATATCAGGTCTTTCTTTCTGGATCATAGACATGCCTTCCTTACCGTTGTAGGCGAAGCCTGCCAACTGACAGTTCCATTTCTCCCAAGGCATTGTCCTGCACAATCCTTCTACGATTAAAGGTTCATCATCAATAATAGCTACTTTATACATAACATCCCTCACATCTAAAACATATATTATAACTTTAACACCAATAAGCCGAGTTCGCAAAACGAATCCCAAGAAGTGAATTATCGTGATTCAAAGCTTACATTCTAATAAGAACCGAGTTCGCGAAGCGAATCTCGAAGAGTCAATAATCGAAATTCAAAACTTACGCTCTAAACAAGCCGAGTTCGCGAAGGGAATCTCGAGGAG
>CAJTOO010000005.1:0-121147 GCA_910577735.1 uncultured Lachnospiraceae bacterium | reverse complement strand
TCAAAACTTACGCTCTAAACAAGCCGAGTTCGCGAAGGGAATCTCGAGGAGTAAATAATCGAAATCCAAAACTTACACTCTAAACAAGCCGAGTTCGCGAAGGGAATCTCGAGGAGTAAATAATCGAAATCCAAAACTTACACTCTAAACAAGCCGAGTTCGCGAAGGGAATCTCGAGGAGTAAATAATCGAAATCCAAAACTTACACTCTAAACAAGCCGAGTTCGCGAAGGGAATCTCGAGGAGTAAATAATCGAAATCCAAAACTTACACTCTAAACAAGCCGAGTTCGCGAAGGGAATCTCGAGGAGTAAATTTTTGAAATTCAAAACTTACGCTCTAAACAAGCCGAGTTCGCGAAGGGAATCTCGAGGAGTTAATTTTCGAAATTCAAAACTTACGCTCTAAACAAGCCGAGTTCGCAAAGCGAATCTCGAGGAGTAAATTTTTGAAATTCAAAACTTACGCTCTAATATGAACCGAGTTCGCGAAGCGAATCTCAAGGAGTTAATTTTTGAAATTCAAAACTTACGCTCTAATATGAACCGAGTTCGCGAAGCGAATCTCAAGGAGTTAATTTTTGAAATTCAAAACTTACGCTCTAATATGAACCGAGTTCGCGAAGCGAATCTCGAGGAGTTAATTTTCGTAGAAAATTTACTCCTAGCCTTTGACCGCACCTGCCGTCATACCTTTAATGATATACTTTTGCAGGAAACAATATACAATAATGACAGGAACGATAACTAATGTCACGGCTGAAGCCATCAGGCCGTAGTTTGTACCTTCTTTGGCAGTCAACTGGTTTAGGAGTGTGGTGATGCCATACATATCGGGTCTCTTTAAGAAGAAAGTCTGTGTAAACAGGTCGTTATAACTCCATAAGAAGGAGAAAATGGCCACTGTCGCAAAAGAAGGTTTCGTAAGCGGCAAAACAACTTTGAAGTATATCTGAAAGGCGTTGCAGCCTTCCATGTATGCTGCTTCTTCCAGTTCAATCGGAAGTCCTTTGATGTAGCCGATCAGCACTACCATGGCAAAGGAGAGATTGCCGGCCACCTGCGGCAGGATTACAGACAGCATGGTCAGGAGCCAGTTGCTGGTGCTGGCGATTCCCCAGGAAAATTCCATGGCAAATACGGGAACGATGGTGGCAAAGACCGGGAACATCATACCTGCAATGACCAGGGAATGAAGAACCTCAGAACCGAAAAACTTATAGCGGGAAAGGGCATAAGCGGCCATACCGGCCAGCAGGATGACAAACAGGGCCACCATGGTGGAGATGAAAATGCTGTTCTTATAGGCGCTTACAATATTCAGGTTGGTAAAGGCTTTGCGGTAATTTGCCATCGTAAACAGTTCTCCGAGAGGCAGTGAAAAGGAATTTGCCAGAATCTTATCTTTTGCCTTAAAGGAGTTCTGTAATACCCAGATGATAGGATACACAGTTGTTATGGACCAGAGGATCAACAGCAGGTAGACAATGCTTTGGCCAATGGAAAATTTGCTTTTCTTAGTCATATCTCATCCCTCCCTTAATAATCTTTCTCGCGGAAAATCGCATTGACTACTTTGGACAATACAATTCCCAGCACTACGATCAGAACGGCAAGTGCACAGCCATAGTCTACATTCTTAGTCTCCATGGTGTGGTAATACATGTAGGTACCGGTCAGGAATGTGGACTTGAGCGGCATGCCTTTGGGGAACATGGTCCAGGGCAGATCGAATACTTTCAATGCCCCTGTGACAGCCAGTACGCTGCAGGTGCAGATAACATTGTGCAGGAGCGGAAGAGAAATATAACGCACACTCTGCCATGTAGATGCACCGTCGATTCGTGCGGCTTCGTACAGTTCATCTGAAATATTGTTTAAACCTGTGATGAGGATGACGAAGTAGAATCCTACATATTGCCACATGACGGGCAGCATCATGGTAAACAGTGCGATGCCTTCTGCCTTCCAGTCTGTCAGCTGGCTTTTGCCCAGATTTTCCAAAAGCTGGTTGATCATGCCCTTGTCATACAAAAAGAGCAGGTTAAACAGCAGACCTAAAGCGGTTGCGGAGATGACGATCGGGAAGAAGAATACGGTCTTAAAGAACTGTTTGCCTCTGCCGATGTTATCCACCATCAGAGCCAGTATGATGGCGATACCGACCTGTCCGACCAGGGTAACAACCATCATAATCAGGGTGTTTTTGATAGACGTCCATACATTTTCGTCATGGAACATTTCTGCATAATTCGTGTACCATGGTGTATTAAATGTAGTGGCGGAACTTCCAAGCTGCTTGATGTGCATAAAGCTGTTTACAATATTTTTCAGGAAAGGATAGTAAAGAAATATTGTCATAAACAGGAAAGCGGGTACCAGAAAGACGAGCACCGGTTTCTTATTGCGATAAATATTTGCTCCCATAAGACACCTCCATTATTTTGGTAAAAAGGAGGCAGGGAAATCCCCTGCCCCTTTCAGCTGATTTGCATTTTGTCATAGATTACTGATTGTGATAAGTGTCCAGACCTTCAGCCACTGCGTCTACGGCATCTACTCTGCCGGTTACGATTTCAGGCATGCCATCGAAGGTGGATACACGGCAGTCGCCCTGGAATACATCCTGTACAGCGCCGGTGAGAGAGGTTACCCCAGCCATCATCTCAATAGCTCTGAGCTGTAATTCGTTGAACTCTGCGGGATCGACCACAGGTGCGTTCTTTAAAGCAGATGCTGCATGCTGTGCAAATGCGGGTACGACTGTGTCAGAGGTCATATACTCTACGAAGTTGACTGCTGCAGCTCTCTTGTCCGGATCATCCCATGCTTTTCTTGTGATATAGTAACCGGAGGAAAGGCCGCCGACCAGATCAGTTGCTTTTCTGTTGCCTTTACCGGGCACATAAGTTACATCAAATTTAGCGAGCTTCTCAGTATCCAGTGTGGAAGAATCTTCCGGATCGGACTGGCAGGAACCTACGATACCGCCGACTTTCCAGGAACCATCAATCAGGAAAGCTGCTTTGCTGTCTGTAAACATTGCGAAAGTTTCATCGTCTGTTGCGGAGAGTGTATTGTCAGGGAAATATCCCAGTTCATACAGTTCCTTGATGTCGTTCATGCCGGCAACCCATGCCTGGCCGTTTGCGTCCTCAACGCTTGCCGGAACTTCCAGATGTGTGTCCGGTGACTGGTTATTAAAGATAGCGAACTCCCACCAGTAATGAGGGATATTGCCCAGTGCTGCGGCGATAGGAGTATAACCTGCATCTTTAATCTTCTGGCAGTCTTCTTTGAACATATCCATGGTGTAGTTTTCACCAGGCACTGCCACGCCTGCTGCATCTAAGACTTCTGTGTTGACAAACATTGCTTCCCAGTAGCCGTTAACAGGGATTGCGTATTTTTTACCGTCTACCAGAGAACCGGGAATCAGATCTTCGTTCATGTTGGTTGCATATTCCGGATACTCTGTGCGGATTTCGTCGATGGATAATACCTTGCCCGCCTCGATGAAGCTGTTGGCATCTGCACCGTTGAAGAAGAACAGTACGTCAGGTTCGGAGCCAGTCTCGAAGTCTGTAGCCACCCTCATCTTGAAGGTCTCGTCTGCGGTTGCAGATGTGTCTACTATTGTATTACCAGTCTGCTCTTCCCAGGCTTTAACGGCATTCTTGTAATTTTGTGCGTTGCCATCCTCACCGGCAAAGGTGGTGGTAACCGTGAGTTCTACCGGACCTGCGGGCTGGGCTGCTTCTGCAGGTTCTTCAGCCTCTTCTGTGCTTTGTGCAGTATCCGTACTTTCTGTCGGAGCCGCAGCCGGTGCTGCCGAGTCAGCGTTACCTGCGCTGTTGTCATTTCCGCATGCGGTCATGGATAATACCATCATTCCTGCAAGCATTGCAGAGATTATTCTTTTTTTCATTATTCATCCTCCCTTGTTGATTTCTTTTGTTTGGTTACATCTATATCTTACCTGCAAAAGAAAAAAAGGGTAATTGTTGGTATTGTCTTTTTTTGCCTTTTATTGCTCGGTTGGCACTTCTGTTTTGAGCAAAATTGTACTGACTGTATTTTCCTGTTCGTTTCCGGTTATAAATAATCCACAATCATCTCCATAAATCATCTTGAGTCTCTGGTCAACATTACGAATACCCAGGCTGACTCTCTTTTCGCCGGAGGGTTTGGCGTCCTTGGAGAGTAGCCGGTTGATCTTTGCTTTGTTCTCTTTCGTCAGATGGCCATTATCCTCAATCTCGATGCACAGATAGCCGTCTGCCCTTTCATAAAGCCGGATTTCGAGGGAGCCCTTTGTGGAGATGTCTATCCCATGCTCCACTGCATTTTCTACAATGGGCTGAACGATCAGCCGTGGTACCTGCAGGGTCAGAAGCCGCTCATCAATATGTTTCGTGCATTGGAATTTCGTACCGAAGCGCTGGGCAATAATATATAAGTAGGCATCGGCATAGGCCATTTCCTCCGCAATGGAATGAAACTGTTGTTCCCGGCGGTTCATGGTGGCTCCTAACATGGTAGAGAGGGCTTCAATCATGCTGCTTACTTTATAGTTACCATTCAGGCGTGCCTCCCAGTTGATGATTTCCAGTGTGTTGTTCAGAAAATGAGGATTAATCTGTGATTGCAGTGCCATAATCTTAGCGTCCCGCAGCGCAATCTCTTCCAGGTAAATCTTGTCAAACTGGCTCTTAAGCTGTGAAGACATATGGTTAAAGGAGTCTTTTACGTGATAAAATTCCCGGTTGTCCTCCACATTGGTTATCTGTATGCCAAGGTTTCCCTCTCTGACAGCGTCTGCGGCATGGATCAGATCCCGCAATGGAACAGTTACTTTCTTATGAAAAAAGCGCATCATCTGAATGACCAGAGGTATCATGAAAACGAGCATAAGCAGGAAAAGGTACCGTATGGTAATGGTTTCTGCATGAATCACCCGATTGTCCAGACTCACAGAGAGAACGAGGGTACCTTCATAAGTATCTATTTTGTGGTGGATGTAGGAATAGGGACCGGAGCGGTGTTCATAGGAAGTATTCTTTTCTTTTAACCTTGTCTGTGTGCTTTTGGGCAGAATAGCAGAGGCACTGCTGTCTGTTGTGGTCACCAGTTCATGATTCCAATACAGGCTCACACCGGTATAACCCCATATGCCGGAAAAACTCTGCATCAAAGAAGCTTCATCCAGTTCCAGGGAAAGCACGGCGTAGGGTACGAATTTAGAAGTCACCAGATTCCTGACCATGTAGATTCTTCCGTCCACGCATACCAGGGTGGTGCCGGTGTCCAGTGTCTTTGCCACGTCGAGAATGATATCCTGGGATGTTGAACGAAAGAAAACGATATCCTGATAGCTTCCGCCGTTGCTGTTGTTCAGTGCATAGTAGCAGATGTCTTCCTCCCCGAGGACGATAAGCTGAGCTGTCTTACAGTTATCGTTATATGCGTATTGTTGGTTTAAGAAATTTTCCACACATTTTTCAAAGATATTTCTGTTTTCGTCGTTCAGATAGGCAGCGTAACTTTTGGATATCACGCCCATATAGGAAGCATTTTTCGAGGCTGTTTCACAGTCTTTGAGCTGAATCTGCATGATGTCTGCGGTCTTCTCCATAGAAGCCGTGATGGTATGTTCCATCTGACGGTAAAGGTTGCCTGTTATCAGCAGAATCATAATGAGAATCAGCATAAACAGGGGAAAAAACCACCCAAACAGCAGTCTTCTGACCATACTCCATCTGAGTGATTTTTTGCGTGTGTATTGTTCACTGCTTATTGCCATATCTATATTCATACCTTCTCCTGCGTTTTAACTTTCAGTCTATACCATTTTTCTGTTTTTTGGAAGTAGCGCTGTAATTTTCTAAAATCATGCATTTGTTTTGTGATGCAGCAGGCGCAGACCAAATAGTCTGCGCCTTATGGTGTCTATGCGATCATTATCTTTACGCACTGCTGACTGACCGGTATCAGATCAGTTTAAAGATAAGTATGTTTCAAATATTTCACAGAATGCGGCTGCCTGGCTCTGGTCTTTCATCTCGCAGAAGATTCGCAGGAGAGGTTCTGTTCCTGAAAATCTCACAGAAATCCAGCCCCCGTCTTTTAAGTAAATCTTGAGGCCGTCCAGGTAGGAAATGCGGTCAATCTCATAGGGAATCTGGGGCAGTTCTTTATCTTCCAGAAGCTGTTTATGTATCTCCGCCTTTCGCTGCGGGCTGAAGCGGTAGTCCCTTTCTTCCAAAGCCATGCCGCCGTATTCCCTGCGAATGGTTTCCATGATCTTTGACAAGGGCATACCTGTCACTGCGATCATTTCCACCAAGAGAGCGGAAGCATAGATACCGTCCTTGCCTTTGATATGCCCTCTTACTGCCATACCGCCGGAGGATTCTCCGCCGATGATGGCATCTGTGGCAAACATTTTGGCAGAGATGTGTTTAAATCCAACAGGTACCTCATAACAGGATTCTCCGAAACTCTCGGCTACCCGGTCTAAGAGATGGGTGGTGCAGATATTTCTGACGGCGTCTCCGTGCCAGCCTTTATACTTTACCAGATAATAATAGAGCAGTACAAGGATATCATTGGGATGAAGGAAATTGCCCTTATCGTCGATGACACCGATTCTGTCGGCATCGCCATCTGTGGCAATGCCCAGATCACAGCGTCTGTCTATCACATAATTCTGTAAGGTGCGCAGAGTTTCTGCCGTAGGCGCAGGCAGCTTGCCGCCAAAGAGGGTATCGTGTCTTTCGTGAATGGTTTCCACTTCACATCTGGCGGTCATCAGGATGGTCTTAAGAGAAGTCTCACTGACACCGTACATGGGATCAAGGGCAACTCTCAGGCCGCGTTTCTTGATCTTATCCATATCCACCGTATCAATAATGCTGTCCAGATATTCGTTCAGGGGATAGATTTCTTCAATCAGGCCTTTTTCAAGACCTTCCTGATAAGTCAGGTCTTCTACAGGGATGTCAGTCACTTCGTTGATGTATCTCTCAATATCGGCAGTCTGCACCTCGTCTGCGTCCCGGCCCCCATGGGTAAAGACCTTGATGCCGTTATAGATTGCCGGATTGTGGCTTGCCGTGATCATCATGCCGTAGTGGAATTCGTGTTTCATGACATAAAACATGACAAGCGGTGTGGGCGCCGATTTATTGATCAGATAAGCCTTGATGCCTTCTTTGGCAAAGACTTGCGCCGCCCACTGCATGGCTTCCTTGGAAAGAAAGCGCCTGTCGTAGCCTAACACGATACCTTCCTGCGCCACATTTTCTTCCCGCATCTTATCGCAGATGGCCTTGGATAAGATCTGAATGTTTTCTTTTGTAAATTCGTCCCCGATTACGGCTCTCCAGCCGCCTGTGCCAAATTGAATCATACTGATATCCCTCCTGTTTGAAATGAAATGTTTGATTGTTCCATAAGACCCTGTTAAAGCTATGCGGTAATATTTATACTGTGCTTCCCAGAATTACTTCCACAACATGTTCACTGCCGGCCGGCATCACATCAATTTTATCTGCCGGCTGTCCGTCTACACGGATTTCTTTTACACCCTTCATGACGCCTTCGGGATTGCTTACCCGGATATCGTACCTGGCACCCCTGAAAATCCGCGTCACACGGAAAGCCTCCCAGTCTGCCGGAATACAAGGATCGATTGTCAGGCTGTCGTAATCAGGCCGGACTCCCAGGATATATCTGGTGGCGGCAAAGTAGGCCCAGCCGCCGGAACCGGTCATAAAGGGATGCCTTGCCCTGCCAAAGGCGCTGTGATCTTTACCGGCAATGAACTGGCAGTAGGAGTAAGGCTCTGCTTCTCTTGTCTCTATCCTATCATTTTGCAGATAAGGGCAAAGAGCATCGTAGAATTTCATGGCAAGGTCTCCGCGCCCTCTTGTGCAGGCCGCGGCCCAGGCCCAGGGATTGGGATGGGAGAATACGGCACCGTTTTCCTTAAGTCCCGGATACACCCTGGTGACAAAGCCGATGTCATCGTCAGGCACGGTATAGGAAGGGGTGTTTAACAGGAGACCGTAGGACGTATAAAGGTATTCGTCAATGGCCTTAAGTGCCATATTAGCTTTGTCTTCATCGGCGGCACCGGAGAGTACAGCCCAGGCGTTGGATTCCAGGTGTACTTTTCCCTCGGCGTCATCCTGTGTGCCTATTTTCCTGCCCTTGGCAGTGATGCCCCGGATAAACCATTTACCATCCCAGAGCTCTTTGTTACAGACTTCCTTGACATAGTCTGCAATCTGGGTATAGTGGTCGGCATCTTCCGGTCTGTCCAGCCGGGATGCAAGACCGATGAAGTGCTGCAGGGCCCAATAGTGCAGGAAACTGACCATGGCGCTCTCGCCGCCGCCCAGGTTCAGACAGTCGTTCCAGTCGGCCCGCAGGCCTTTGCAGATGCCGGTAAGCCCCACCTGCTTTGCGGAAAAGTCCAGAATCCTTTTCAGATGCTCATAGACGGATTCGGTTTCTGTGCTTCCGGAGAGGAAGGTGTCTGCGTAGGGCAGTTCTTGATCCGCAAAGGAGAGGTCACCAGTCTCCTTAATGTATTCAGCAACAGCGCCCACCAGCCAGAGAGCGTCGTCGGAGCAGGCATCTTTGAGTCCATGGATGATGTTGTCCTTATCAGGCTCCGGGATGACGGTGGGTGATTTAAAAGGTTTGGCACCTTTATCTTCCATGAACCATTCCGGCTGGAAAAGGTGCAGACCGTAACCTTCACTGGTCAGTCCCCGCAGGAGCTGTTCGATGCGTTCCCTGCACTTGCCCGGGTTGGAGTGCGGTACCGTCATGGCATCCTGTGCCGTATCCCGGTAGCCGAGCCCCACACGCCCGCCTACTTCGATGAAGGAAGCAAAGCGTGAGAACATGACATTGATCTCTGACTGGTACAGGGTCCAGGTGTTGATCATGGTATTCATGGCTGCGCTTGGCGTCTGAATCTGCAGTTTGGAAAATTTATCTTCCCAGTATTGTCTTAAGTCCGCATAAACCAGGTCTACGGATGCGGCATCTTCATATTTAGCCCTTATCCGTTTTCCTTCGGTGCGTCTGCCTTCTCCGAGCATGAAGATTATACGAACTTCTTCGCCGGGCTGCAGTGTCAGGTCTTTTTGCAGACTGCCGCAGTGATTACCGCCTTTTTCACAGGAAGAAGAACACTTGCCGGAAGAAAGCGCGGCAGGGTTTGTCTCGGTGTTGTATGTGCCGATGAACCGGTCACGCATGCAGTCGAACCCGTCCGGGGTCATATTCATGGTAAAGTACTGATAACCTTCTTCTTCATAAAATAAGTCTTCTTCGATGACGCCGTCCTCGTAGGAGGAACCTGCACAGTAGAGACTCATCTGATAATTCTGGTTGTCGATCATAATGTGGTGGAAGGAAAATTCCAGATAGGAGAACACGCTTAAGTTTCTTGTGGCGCTTCCTGTATTCTTTAGTTTCACATCCCACAGCTGCACCGCTTCCCCTCTGGGAATCACCATGGTCTGGGAGGCCTTGATATCCTGGTATTCACACGCATACACTGTATAGGACATGCCGTGGCGGCAGGTGTATCTGGCAGCGTCCAATGGCTTTCCCACCGGCTGCCAGGATATGGACCAGTAATCTTTCTTGTCGTTATCTCTAATATAAACGTAAAAGCCCGGCCTGTCCATAGGAACAGCGTTCCCGCGGAAACGGCTGATCCGGTGATACTCAGGTGTCTTGTAGAACAGATACCCGCCGGCGGTATGATTGACTACTGCCGCCATATTTTCCACGCCCAGATAATTTGTCCAGGAGCAGGGCAGATCCACCCTGTCGATTACGTATTCCCTGTTTTGGTCATCAAAATGTCCATATTTCATAATACTCCCCCATTCCGGAGCGCTTGCCGCTCCTGACGTTGTCAACATAAGAATGTCCGGCGAGGTCTGACATCCATTGTTTTTTACTCTGTTTGGTTATATTATAAAGAAAGCGGGAACAACTGGGAATGGATGAGGATGTGATAATTTGCCGATTTTTGTTGAGTCGGTTGAGAGACTGGCCGTTGGTGTCGGCGCGTCACAAGTCTGGCCTGCTGTGCCTGTCGCGTAAACACTCTGAAAGAGAGGATAAAGTGATGGCTAAAGGGAAGAGCGCTGTAAATGTCTTTGGATTGATTTGCCTGTTGGGTATCTGTATTTTGTCAGGCGTCAGGGATGATTCTGCTAAAAGACAAGAGACTGCATATGCAGTCGTACAGGATGTCCCGGCGTTAATGTATGCAGGACATGATTTGAAGAAGGAGAGCTGCCCGGTTGTCAGTCTGACAGAGAAAAGTGCTGCCGGGGATGATTTGGATGAACGGCAGGAACAGGCAGTCATAAAGAGGCCGGCTCCCAAACGGACAATGTCGGACTCACCGAAAAGAGTGTCGTTTCGCGAACCTGTGGTGAAGTCAGGCGATTTGGAAGGTGAGTTGAGTTACCGCTGGCCGGATCAGTGCATTGCAGCGGATGATACTACGGTACTGATTACGGGTGATTGCTTCTATCTCGACGGCAGACAGAGACAGAAAATCTTTTTCCTTGCCCAAATACCTGATTTCGAATTACAGGAAGTTTACCGGCATGATTATACAGAGGTGCCGGAAGTTATAGAAAACTACGCTGACAGGTATGATTGTGTGAATGAACGCATGGCATGTCCCGTTATGGTGCCGGATGGTTATGTCTATGAGGCGGACGGAAGGCTGTATCATTTGTCAAGGGATTTTAAAGAGCGGGACGAAATCTGTAATCTCAGGGAAATCATGGGTGAATTGTATCATTTATATTATAAAGGGGCTTATGAGAATACCTGTGATATCAGTACAGACCTGAAAAAATTGCTGGCATGTACGAATGAGGGGCTTTATGAATATGACCTGTTGAGTGGAGAAGCGAAGCTTCTGGAGACAGCTGTTTTTAAGCCCCATGTAGAAGTGAGAGACGAAGGTGATTGTGGCTGTGCAATGCCGGAGAATGATTTTATCGGTCCTCTGCGAGTGGAATATACGCCGGACGGACAGGGATATGCATTTAAGACAGTGGATGCCACAGAGGATGTGTGGGGATCGATCATAAGCGTTGAATTGAGAAATGAAAAGGGCCAAACCCTGTATCAAAGACAGATTGACGAATACCATGGGGACTTTAGCTGGCTGGAGACCGAGGAGCAGGATTATCTGGCTGTGTTCTATGAGGCAGAAGAGGAGACCTGGCTGGATCTGGTAGCGGCAGATACGGGGAAAAGCGAGACTTATAAAGTGCCGGCTGTGATCTTTGGAGGAGACAGCGATGCAGGGGACGCTGCTTTGATAGATGAGGATTATCTGCTCAGCTACTATTATGATCGGGAGAAAGATACTGGTTCTTATAAAGTATATCAGCTGCATGAGGGTGATCTGCCCATGCCAAAGCAGATAGATGGCAAAATCAGCTGGAAGGTAAAGGTGCTCGCTGAAGGCAGTGACTTTGACTCTGTTGTGAAGTATCCGGAGTTAGTGGCAGACGAAAGCAAGTAAAAAAGTGATAACGCAGAACCATAAGATGTCTTAGTGATACTTTAAAATTTTGAATGTTAAATTCTTCATAATGGATGCATATAATTTCCTGCTTTACAAATAATAGTAAAAACGTAGAGATAAAAGAATATGTAAAGTTACACTACGACTATGATTGGCAGATGGAGGTTATATGATATGAAAGCAACTGGTATAGTCAGACGAATAGATGATCTGGGGCGTATTGTGATTCCCAAGGAGATCCGCAGGACTCTCCGCATAAGGGAATCTGATCCGCTTGAAATTTTTACCGACAGGGAGGGTGAGATTATTCTCAAGAAATATTCTCCCATAGGCGAGATGGGCACTTTTGCGAAACAATATGCGGAGAGCATGGCGCAGGTGTCGGGACATATTGCGATGATTTCCGACAGGGATCAGTTTATCGCGGTATCCGGAGGAATGAAAAATCTGCTGGGGAAATCCATCAGCAGGGAGCTGGAGGAAAAGATCAACCACAGGGAAAGCTTGGTGGCGGCTAAGGGTGACAGGAATTTTATCCAGGTCAGTACCGATGCGGATGAGTTTCAGCATGAGGCAATCAGTCCCATTATCTGTGAAGGAGATGTGATTGGGTCCGTGATTCTTTTAGAGACTGACCATAAATCCAAGATGGGGGAAGTGGAGCAGAAACTGATTCAGTCTGCGGCAGGATTTCTGGGCAGACAGATGGAGCAGTGAGACAGGCTGTCGTCATGACCATAAAGGGTCGGACGACAGCTGCTTTTTTGCAGTGACTTTATAAAATTTTATACATAAAGTGCGTAAAAACCGTGAGGCAGTGTGGAGATAAAACAGTAGAACCCCCTTTTCACTTTAGCCAAAAGGGTGTATGATAGCAATAAAAAGCGCTGGCCCACAGCCTGTGGCCGCATCCGGCGATGGAGGGAAAGAGCATGGACAGACAGAACTTGACATTGCTTACTGATTTGTATGAACTGACAATGATGCAGGGATATTTTAAGAATAAGGATCAGAATGAAACGGTTATTTTTGATGCCTTTTATCGAAATAATCCCTGTGACGGCGGTTTCGCCATTGCGGCGGGATTAGAGCAGCTGATTCAGTATATTAAGGATCTGCATTTCGAGGAGGAAGATATTACCTACCTGGCAAGCCTGGGTATCTTTGATCAGGATTTCCTGGAGTATCTGAAAAGTTTCCGTTTTACCGGAGATATTTATGCCATTCCCGAAGGGACGGTGGTGTTTCCCAGAGAGCCGCTGGTGAAGGTGATTGCGCCGATTATGCAGGCGCAGCTTGTGGAGACGGCAATCTTGAATATCGTGAATCACCAGAGCCTGATTGCGACGAAAGCGGCCAGAGTCTGCTATGCGGCCCAGGGAGACGGCATCATGGAGTTTGGTCTTCGCCGTGCGCAGGGGCCGGATGCAGGTACTTACGGTGCGCGGGCAGCAGTCATCGGCGGGTGCGTGGGGACTTCCAATGTGCTCTGCGGACAGCTTTTTGATGTGCCGGTAAAGGGAACCCATGCCCACAGCTGGATCATGAGTTTCCCGGATGAATACACTGCGTTTAAGACTTATGCGGACATGTATCCTTCGGCCTGCATTCTGCTGGTGGATACTTACGATACCTTAAAATCCGGCGTACCCAATGCGATCCGTGTCTTTCAGGAAATGCGGCAGGCGGGGATTCCGCTTACTTTCTATGGAATCCGTCTGGACAGCGGCGATCTGGCTTATCTTTCCAAGAAGGCAAGAAAGATGTTAGATGAAGCGGGCTTCCCGGATGCGGTGATTTCTGCATCCAACGATTTAGATGAATTTTTGATTCAGAGCCTGAAAGACCAGGGGGCTAAGATTACTTCCTGGGGTGTGGGCACGCATCTGATTACTTCCAAGGATTGTCCGTCCTTTGGCGGGGTGTACAAGCTGGCGGCTATTATGGGGAAAGACGGCAGGTTTATTCCCAAGATCAAGCTTTCCGAAAACTCAGAAAAGGTAACAAATCCGGGAAATAAGACGGTATACCGGGTTTACGATAAGGAGAGCGGGAAGATTAAGGCGGATTTGATCTGTCTGGTGGATGAGGTGTTCGATGAGAAGGAGCCGCTTCTTTTGTTTGATCCCATGGAGCCCTGGAAAAAGACGAAGCTTGCGCCGGGCAGTTATGAGATGAGAGATTTGATGGTGCAGGTGTTTCAGGCGGGAGAGTGCTGTTATACGTCTCCCAGGGTCATGGATATCAGGGAGTATTGTAAGAAAGAGCAGGAGACGCTCTGGGACGAGACCAGACGTCTGGTGAATCCGCATAAGGTGTATGTGGATCTTTCCAGCCGGCTTTATGATATCAAGATACAGCTGCTTGACCAAATGAGTCAATCTTAACAGGGAATAGACAGTCATGGGAAGCGAACGGGTTAGGATGTAACGGGCAGCAGAGATAAGTGACAGTGAAGTACAGAGGTATAATGGATGTACAAATGTGGATACAGGGTTGTATTTACCCTGGCGGCAGTGTTGGTCTGGTGGTTGTTCTGCGTCAGGCTGCTTCAGGCAGCTCCCCAAAAGGGCAGTGATACAGCCGTGCTTGCAGAGTATGAGGCGTATCACAGGCGCCTGATGGAGATTGAGGATCAGGGCGGGATAGAAGAAGGCGGTTTCCGGGTGGTGGAAGATCAGATTTTTGCCCTGGAACCGGATGAGGAAGACAGTGTCCTGATGGTGCCGGCTTTTGATGAACAGTATAACCGGCTTGCGCTCTTTATCGTAGACAAGGATGGCCAGATTCTCTATCGGACAGAGCAGTTAGAGACGAATTATTGTGTCACCGGGCGTATGAAACAGCCGACACAGTCTATTGCGGCAGTTTCTTTTCAGGATCTGAATCGGGATGGTCAAATGGACATCATCCTGATTACATCCTGTGTCAATGAGAGCGAGGCGTATGCGGGCAAGACCTACAAGGTGGGGGACGTGCTTTTTCAGCATAAAAGCGGGGCGGGATTTTACAGGGATTATCGGATTTCAGATAAGATTAACCGCTTCGGCATGAATAAGAGTGCGGAGTCCATCACAGCCTTTGTCAAGGATGGAAACTCCACGGAATTTCTGTATACGGCGTCCACGTTGCGGGAATTACAGAGAAAAGGTTTTCGGATTATCCCGGAACAGTGTTATTTCCGTACGTTTGGCAAGCTGGGGAAATTGCAGGTAACGCCCGGAACCTATCGGCATGCGCAGTATGATGTCTTTATGATTTATCTGGTGAACGAGCAGGGGGATATTGTTTCTGTGCTGCAGCCCATGGGAGAATATGACAATCTCTATGCACTCAAGGGGGTGACCTGCAGGGATATTGACGGGGACGGCCTGAAGGATATCGTGATTCTGGCCAGGTACAGTTATGAGGGCGAGGCCGGGGAACTGCTTGTGGAGAGCGATTATCGGATTTATTATCAGCGGACAGGCGGGTTTGTTCCGGATATGGAAATCCGGGATTATTATCGTTGCGGCGATGAAGATACGATGGAGATATTGGTAGAGAAAGCACGGTCTTATTGGGGGTGGCAGGCCACAGATGATTAGAATACTGATTGTAGATGATGAAAAGCCGATTTGTGACTTGATAGATTTGAATTTGACTTCCGCAGGGTATCACTGTACGGCGGTGCAGGACGGCCTGAAAGCAATTGATCTGATAGAGAAAGAAGAGTTTGATCTGGTGCTTTTGGATATCATGCTGCCGGGAGCGGACGGCTATGATGTGATGGAGTACATACGTCCGCTGGGGATTCCGGTCATCTTTATCACTGCCAAGCATGAAGTCAAGCACCGGGTCAAGGGGCTTAAGCTGGGGGCAGATGATTACCTGGTGAAACCTTTTGACGTGGTGGAACTGGTAGCCAGAGTGGAGGCGGTGCTCAGGCGTTATAACAAGGCAGAGCAGCGGCTTGTGGCCGGGGACGTGGCAGTGGATGTGGATGCCCGCAGGGTGACCAGGGCGGGGCGGCCTGTGGAGCTGACGAATAAAGAATTTGGACTCCTGCTTCTTTTTATGAAAAATAAGAATGTCGCCTTATTTCGGGAGACCTTATATGAGAAGGTGTGGGAGGGGGAATATTTTGCGGACAGCCGTACGCTGGATCTGCATGTACAGCGCCTTAGAAAGAAGCTTGGCTGGGAGCATAATCTGGTAGCGGTGTATAAGGTAGGCTACCGTTTAGAGGTGCAGGAATGAAATTTTCAATCAAATTAGTGCTGTCTACCATGATCGTGCTGGCACTGGCACTGGGATTCAGCGGTTTCTACTTTGTGAACTATGTGTTTGAAACTTCCCTGGACAGAGAGGTTGGGCAGGCGCTTGACGAGAGCAGTATCCTTAGTTTTGCTTTCGAGACAGCGGCGCTTAATGTGCCCCTTAAGTACAGTGTGCTGCCGGACAGTGCGGTGGAGGAGATTGCCTCCAAGCTGGAAATGGGAGGTCAGAACGGCGGGCGGCTTTTGCGAATCGCAGACGAGGAAAAGAATATCCTCTATACCAGTGATGGATTTTCGGCAGACGAAGGATTGCTGCCGCAGACGGATGAGCATACCAAGTCATATCGTGTGATTGATACGCAGGAAAACTATTATGTGCACACCTGTGTGTCTGTCAATACGCTGGACCGCGTCCTGTATCTGGAAACCATGAAGAATGTGACAGAAGTATTTACAGAACGGGCCATGGGGTTTTCCTTGTACCGTAAAGTGACAGTGGTCATTTTGTTGACCGGAATGGTCATTATGCTTTTTATCGCATCCTTTCTGACCAAACCCATCCGTTTGCTGACACAGGCCACTAAGAGAATGGCAGCAGGGGAGTATACATACCGGGCCAGGCAGATCAGCCGGGATGAACTGGGACAGCTCACCAGGGACTTCAATAAGATGGCTAACGCGCTGGAAGAAAATATCTGCAAGCTGGAAGAAGAGATTGAGGCCAGAGAAGAGTTTATGGGAGCCTTTGCCCATGAGCTGAAAACGCCGCTGACGGCTATTATCGGTTATGCGGATATGCTTCGTTCCCATAAGATGGATGAAGAGAAGAGCCTTATGTCGGCCAACTATATTTATACGGAGGGCAAACGCCTTGAGGCGATGTCTTTCAGACTTCTGGATATTATCGTGGCCAAGCAGGAAGAGGCGGACTTACAGGAAATCCCTGTGCGGGAGCTGTTTCTGTATTTACAGGAAATGTTTGCAGAGAAAAAGGAGATGGACATCCGTTTCCGGTATGAGGAGGCAGTGGTGCAGGCAGAAGCTAATCTGATCAAGACGGTGCTGGTGAATCTGATCGATAATGCCTGTAAGGCCTCGGAGGCGGACAGTGTGATTGAAGTAACAGGGCAGGCGGCAGAGAGCGGATATCGGATGGCGGTGAAAGATTATGGCATCGGCATACCGGAGGCGGAGCAGCACAAGATTGTCAAAGCCTTCTATATGGTGGACAAATCCAGGGCCAGGAGCAAGAATGGTGCGGGGCTGGGGCTTGCCTTATGTGCAGAGATTTTGAAGATTCATCACAGCCAATTACAGATTGAGAGTAAAGTGGGGGAGGGCTCTTGTTTCAGCTTTGTTCTTCCCATGGAGAATAGAGGCGCTTATGAAGAGTAAGATATATTATCTGGCCTTTCCGGTATTGGCGGCGTTTGCCATGGTTCTTTCCATTTGGGGACCGGAGGCGCTGGCGCAGTATAAGGACCAGGGGATTCTGGACAGACCGCATACGGAGAATGTGGAAAATGCCGGGGAAGGTTACCGCTACCAGATGAACAGCAATGAGAAACTTTATATTTTGTCCTGCTGTCTGAGCAGTCAGACACTTCCGGAGAGTGAGGTCAGCGCCATGGCCCGTGCGGCAGATACGGAAGTGGCGTATCAGGAACTGGAAGGATCCTATGCCTTTGTGGTGAACCGCAGGGGACCATCGGGTAAGGAGATTACGGATGAACAGATTTATGCCACCTGTAATGAAGGTCTGGAGCTGTTGAAGGAAAAGGGGATACTGCCTGATCAGGTGAGACAGGTGGATGGGGCTTCCTATGATGTCACGCTCTATTCCGCAATTGATGTGCTGGAGCCGCAAAACAATGTGGCGGTCTGGAAGATGAGCCTTTCCAATTCCCAGAAAAATGCGGATAAGGGAAACCGGTTGATGGATGCTTACATTGATGCGGATGACGGGAAAATTTATGAATTTTATGTGAGGACGCCTCTTTTGTGGGAGGATATCGATGCGGATGCTTTGATTGCGGCATGGGCAGAATATATGGGATTAAGCGCACCTGAGCCTTATGAGTCAGATAACCCCCTCTTAGAGACCACCCCGTATTTTAGAAAATATGTCTTTACGGGCATGGGGAGCGGGCAGACGGTTGTAACATTGGGATTCTATGAGGGTATCAATGAGTTGTTCCTGAAAGTTTCCCGGTAAAGATAAGGCGCTGTCAGTTTACAGACGCAAGCGGTGTAAACTGACAGCGCTTTTAGAATCTTACTGTTGAAACCGGGGCAGATATGCCTTGTTCTCGGCCAGAATATCATCCAGAATGTTTCGTGCCACAGAAGCGGAATTGACCAGGGGATGAATGGTCAGTGCCTGCAGCGCTTTATCGTAATCGCCGAAGACGGCGGCTTCAATGGTAAGCTGTTCGTAAGCTTTCACATTCTGCAAAAGGCCTCGGATCTTAAGCGGCGTATGACCGATGTGCAGGGGATGTGCCCCGTCTGCGTCGATTACACAATTGCGCTCGATCACGGCGTGACAGGGCAGGTCTAAGTTGGTGCCGCGGTTTAGGACATTCACAGTCTGGATGTCCTTTTTGTTATTGTAGATAGAGTCTATCAGGGAGCAGGCCGCATCAGAGTAACGAGCCCCGCCCCGGGAGGCAAGCTGAGCCGGTTTGCTGTCCAGTTCTGGATCTTTGTACAGGTCAAAGAGTTCTTTCTCCACTTTCTTGATCACTTCGCCGCGGCAGCCTTTTGTCTCGGCGTCATGAATACACTCCGCCAGCATTTCCGGCTGCATATAGTAATATTTCAGGTAGCTGACCGGCACCATGCCCAGGGATTTTAAGAACACAGGGTCATAGTGAATCTCCGGGATGTTAGCCATAATCTCTTTGGCAGAGTCGGAACAGATCTTGTCAATGGCTTCTGCTGTCACGTCACGGCCCCGCACTAACACTTTCTGGGCCCAGATCAGATGATTGATGCCCACGAAATCACAGAATACATCATCCACAGGGCAGTCAAATTTCCCGGCCATGTCATTGATCATGTTGATGGGGCAGTTGCACAGCCCGATGGCTTTGACAGAGGTGTGATTTAACACGGCCTCGGTCAGGATGCCGGAAGGATTGGCAAAGTTGATCAACCAGGCGTTCGGGCACAGTTCCTCCATATCCTTGCAGATATCCAGAATCACCGGAACGGAGCGCAGGGCTTTGGCGAAACCGCCGGCACCGGTGGTCTCCTGACCGATTCTTTGGTAACGCAGGGGAATCCGCTCGTCCCGAATCCGTGCGTCCAGGTTTCCCACACGAAACTGCGTGGTGACAAAGTCAGCGTCTTTTAAGGCTTCTCTTCGGTCTGTGGTGGCATGTATCTGCAGGTCTGTGCCGCTTTTGGCGGCCATCCGTTTGGCGAGGGCAGTAACGGTCTGCAATTTTTCTTTGCCGGCCTCAATATCTACCAGATAAATATCCTTTACAGGAAGGCTGGCTATCCGCTTGAGGAAGCCTTCAATCAGTTCCGGCGTATAGCTGGAACCGCCTCCGATGGTTGCGATTTTTAATCCTCTCTTCGTCATAATGTGTTCCTCCTATTCATGTAAGATATATCATATTTTTTTGGGGGGGGGGAGGGGATGGAGATTCCACCACTGATCTGAGTCCGCGAAGCGGATCTCGTAATCGAGCGAAGCTCGATTTGTTTAGCGGCAGGTTTCCCGCAGGATCAGTTCTGCTGCAAAGGTCCGGGTCTGCACTTCTCCGGAAGGATCGGCGATGGCCTTAAGAAGCAGTTCCACGCCGGCTTTGCCCATCTCATAGAGCGGCTGGCGCATGGTGGTAAGACCGGGGAAGACCATATCCCTGGACGCGGGCGTGTCATCGTCAAACCCAATGACGGCAAGATCACCTGGAATCGATAATCCGGCCTCCAGGGCTGCGCGCAGAACGCCGTAGGCAGGTTTGTCTGCGCCCGCGAAACAGGCATCCGGTTTCCGGCCTTCTGCCAGCAGCCGTTTCATCTGTTGGTAAGCGACTTTCTCAAAACAGTCGGCGTAGATAATGGAATCGGGTCCTAATGGTATCCGGTAATCGTGCATGGCCTGCACGAAACCGTTAAGCCTCTCTAAGGATACATCGTAATTCATATCGTTGGTGATATGAATGATGTTATGATAGCCTTGTTTGATCAGGTGTTCAGTGGCTTTGTAAGCGCCGTGAAAATTGTCCAGCAGGATTTTATTGATGGGGCATTCGTTCAGGTTGCCTTCGATCAGGACACAGTTTATGGGCTTATTGGCGATACTGCGAAAAAGTTCCTCATCCTCCCGGTTACTGCCGTAGGCGATGATGCCGTCTGTGCGTCCCTGCGCGAAATAGTCTACGTATTTAATGCGGGTGTCAATGTCTTTTCGACCACTGCAAAACAGCATGTTGTACCCATGTTCTTCACCGGCATCCTGGAGACCGTTAATCAAGTTGAAGAAAAAGTCATTGCACAGATCATCCATGACGACGCCTATGGTCATGGTCTTTTGCAGCACCAGTGCCCGGGCAAGGCCGTTTGGCACATAGTTGTATTTTTCCATGGTTTCCAGAATCTTACGGCGGTTTTCAGGGCTGACGCCGGGCTTGTTGTTGAGGACTCTGGATACCAGGGTTCTTGACACATTGGCTTCTTTTGCAATTTCTGATATGGTTGCCATTGCGTTTCTCCTTAAGAATTAGAATGTTTCAAAATTTACATTCAAAGTGTAACATAATGTGTCAAAAAGTCAACAGAAAAAGATAAAAGGGTAAAATTTCTTGATTTGAGGCGAAAGGGATTGACAAAAAGAGCATGCAAAGATAATATGATGGTAAAAATGTGAATCGTTAAACACCTTGGGAGGAAGATAAAGATATGAGATATATATTGGGAATCGATCAGGGAGGCACGAAGACGGCGGCGGCCATCATGCGCGAGGATGGGGCGATTATCGGAACCGCAGTCACAAAGGGGGCATATTTCCCCAGACACGGCATTGAGCTGGCGCTTAATCGTATGGAAGAGGCGGCCAAAGAGGTAAAGAGGCTGGCAGTCATCGACTGGGAAGAGATTTCCATGACAGTGGCTGGTATTACCGGTATTGACTGGCCGGGAGAGGATAAGATTATGGGAGATGCCCTGCGAAAGAGGATGCATCTGGAACCTGTTATCGCCTGTAATGATATGATCAATGCTTTGTATACAGTCCCGGGAATTTCCCATGGCATGGTATTGTGTGCGGGAACGGGCATGAACGGGGCTATCATAGATGAGACGGGAAAGCAGTTTGTTTACGGGGATTACATGGAAGATATGATGCAGGGCGGAAGTGCCCTGGCGCTCAGAGCCATACGTAAGGTCTTTGACGCGGAAATGGGATTGTGCGGCGCGACAGCGCTGACGGGGCTGTTTTTAGAGTATGCCGGTGCAGATACGGTGGACCAGCTGCTTCATATGTTTATGACAAAAGAAGGGTTTACTGATGAAATCAGATTTCTCATGCCTGAGATTATGAAGCTGGCAGCCGGAAAAGACCAGGAGACCTGCCGCATGATGGAGGCGTTTGCAAAGCGCACTGCTGCGTTTATTTTTGCAGGTTTTCATAAGATGGGGATTTCCCCCAGGCAGGAAAAGATTGTACTGGCGGGAAGTGTATTGAAGGGGGAGGACAATTACCTCACCGCGCAGATTGTGAAAGAGGTTAAGGAACGGGAGCCGGAAGCTTCGGTGGTGATGGCAGAATATGAACCGGTGGTAGGTGCGTGTGTCATGGGACTTCGGGCATTGCATCTGGAGGGAAAAGAAACAGAACAAAACATTGCCGTGAGCGCCGGGGAAAAGGGATTGATACGAACCTGACAGGATATGACAAAAAATGATGCAACTTTGATGCAAAAAAGATGGGACTATGATGCAACTTAGATGAAATTCTGATGCAGGCCCTCTGTATGCTTGTTCATAGAAAGCACATAAGAGGGTTTTGAAAGGAGCATCAGGATATGTACGGAGAGTCATCGTTTACCTGGGAATATGTCTGTGGGTATGAGACAAAGGAGCAGAAAAAAAGGCGTCTGTTCAAAAGGGCATATGCCATGACGCTTGTACTGTGCCTGATTTGCTTCATCACAGTGATATCTGTGAAGTTTATTGCCGCGGGGAGTCTGAACGCTCTGATGGGAAATCTGAAGAGTACAAGCGTGATGAAGCTGTCGGAAGACAGGATCGTAACAGAGAGTGCCGTGTCATTTGGCGTGGCAGCTAAGGGGCCAGTACAGCAGTCGGTACAGGTAATGCAGATGGCGGCTGCTGCTGCGCAGGAGATTCCGCAGGCAATGGCAGAGGGAGAGCATATTCCGACAGTTTATCTGGATCCGGGGCATGGCGGTGCAGACGAGGGCTGTGCCAGAGATGATGTGCGGGAGAAGGATTTAAATCTGGCTATCGCATTGCTTGTGCGGGATAAACTGAAAGAGCAGGGTTATCAGGTAATCATGTCCAGGGAAACGGATACCTATATCGCGAAAGAGGAGCGCGTAAAGGAAGCGAACCAGTCAGGGGCTGATATTTATATCAGTATCCATCAGAATGTGACGGACGAGGGCGCCGGGGTGAGCGGGATGGAAGTGTGGTATGAGGGAGCGGATGCGGGGCGTGACAGTAAGAGGCTGGCACAGCTGATTTGGCAGCAGACCATAAAGAGTACGGGAGCCGAGGAACGCAGCCTGCGGGATGATGCGGGTTTTCATGTGACGAGTAATACTACCATGCCTGCCTGTCTGATTGAGACCGGGTTTCTCTCTAATGCGGCAGAGTGCAGGAAGCTTGGCCATACCGAATATCAACAGCAGATTGCGGATGGTATTGTGCAGGGCATTGTCTATTATTTCCATCCTAAGACTATGTATCTGACGTTTGATGACGGGCCCTCTGAGGAAAATACCGGGAGGGTGCTTGATATATTGCGTGACAGAAACATTAAGGCAACTTTCTTTCTGGTGGGCGAGAATGTGAGAGAGCATCCGGAGATGGCGCGCAGGATTGTGGCCGAGGGGCATACCATCGGCATTCACTGCGACAATCATGATTATGATACACTGTATGAAAGCGTAGACAGTTATGTGGCGGATTTTGAGAAAGCGAGACAGACGGTGTATGAGGTGACCGGTGTGGAGACGAATCTGTTCCGTTTCCCGGGCGGCAGCATCAATGCGTATAATCAGAAGACGGGGCAGGCTATCATAGAAGAGATGACTGGCCGGGGTTATATCTATTATGACTGGAATGCAAGCCTAGAGGATGCGGTCAAGAATCCGGACCCCGGGCAACTTATCAAGAATGGTGTGGAGTCAACACTTGGGCGTAAAAGGGTGATCCTGCTTGCCCATGATGTGGTCTACAGCACGGGAGTCTGTCTGGAAGAACTTCTGGACAGTCTGCCGGAATATGAAATGAAACCCCTCAGCGAGGACGTGGCTCCTGTCTGCTTTTGAGCCCTCATTTTGAGAACCTCTTCACTTTAGCTGTTGATGATTGATGAAAATCTGTGCTATACTAGGCTCAATATTTTGTCGTATTAGGTAGGTATAGGAGGTTTTTGTATGAAGCAAGGAAACGTGGCGAAGTACGGTAACGTATCAACAGCTGGGGAGGGGGTAGAATTTTTGCCATGAATCAGGGTGATGGGACTCATGTAAGTGCAGTGGATATGTACATCAACAAAGTGTACATCTGGATTATGCTGTTAGTCACAGGTGCTGTAACCTGTGCAGGCTGTACCTTTATGCTTCTCAAGGTACTGGGTCAGTTCCCGACAGTGTCGTGGCCTGGCCTGATTGTGTTTGTCATAACAGACATTATTTATGTAATCATTGGGATTTATATTATACGCAGTGCATTTGAGGATGGCAGGATGCGGGAAGGCAAGCTTGCATTCGGCAAGCGGTTTCTCTCGATTATTTTGATCATACAGTATAATTTTATTCTGTATTTGATTCCCTCTAAGGAATTCTGGTCATATACATTTTTCTTTCTGATTCTGACCACCTTTTTCCTGGATATTAAGATGACGGGGAGTCTTTCTGTGGTACTGACGGTGTCTTATGTGATCTCTCTCTTGGTTAAGCCGGGTAATCTGCCGGCAAGGGAGGACGGGCAGTTTGTGACAGAACTGATCCTGCGTATCATAGGCATGGTTCTTTCTGTCGGCGCAATCGATCTGCTCACCTGGTTTGTGGGTGCCTTTCTGGCCAATGCAAAGCGTGATGAGGTGGAACAGAAACAGAACCGTGCCCAGCATATATTAGACAAAGTGGCCGGCATGGGCGAACAGCTGCAAAAGACCAGTGAATATGTGCTAAAGAGCGCGGAATCCCAGAATGCATCCAGTGAAGAACTCTCTGCGATCACGGAGGAACTTTCCGATATGAGCAAGCAGCTTCTGACGGATTCCAGAAGCAATACGGAGAAGCTGTCCAGTCTGAACGAAGCCAGTGAGCGTGTGTCGGGTCAGATTGAGAGTATGAGCAATATGTCACAGGAACTGGTGGTGCTTTCCAGGGATAATGAATCTGCCATGAATAATCTGGTGGAGAGCGGCAGGGTGGTGACTGCGTACAATCAGAGCACACTGGATGCGGTGAATAGTCTGCTGGGCGGCACGAAACAGGTAGTGGAGACGCTGGATATCATCAGCCAGATTGCTTCCTCCACGAATCTGCTGGCACTCAATGCGTCCATTGAGGCAGCCCGGGCCGGAGAAGCCGGTAAAGGGTTTGCGGTGGTAGCATCAGAGATTGGTGCGCTGGCCAACAATACACAGGCATCCTTAAAAGAGATTGGCGCATGTATGTCCATGCTGGAACAGAATACGAACCGGGTGTCTGTTTCTATACAGGAGAGTACCGGGAAGCTGGAAGAGCAGAATACAGTTATTGCTGAAACCATTGATAAGGTCGGTAATATGATGAACCTTTTGAACGAGTGTATTGATGCTATCGGCAGTGTGAGCCTTGAAAACAGGGGTGAAAAGGAGCTTGTACGGGAAGCTTATGATTACAATCTGCGGATTCAGGAGAAAATCGAAGTACAGGATCAGCATTTTGAGAAGATTATAAATGTAGTACAGAATAATGTTCAGGAAATATCCGCCCTGACGGCGCAGGCTGACAGCCTGAATGACGTGGTAGGCGACATGACGGCGCTGCTTGGTGTACAGGAAGGATAGAATCCCCTGCAAATCATAAATAAACTATTAAAAAAATAATACGACATTGAATGTACTCCTTTTAAATGTTAGAATGTAAAGAATGTTAACATTGTGAAGGAGTGCATTTTTTATGCTTAGAATCATTACGGATTCGGCTTCGGATCTGCCCCGGGAATATATCGAGGAACATGAGCTGCACGTGATTCCCACACCGGTGGTGATCGATGATGTGGATTATTTCGATGGGGCTACAATTGAGACGAAAGAATTTTATGGGATACTGGATGATATAAAGCGGGATGTCAAGACAT
Source organism: uncultured Lachnospiraceae bacterium (assembly GCA_910577735.1). Lineage (GTDB taxonomy): Bacteria > Bacillota > Clostridia > Lachnospirales > Lachnospiraceae > UBA3282. Next base: position 95,747 of record CAJTOO010000005.1, on the reverse strand, counting down.
ATCACATCAATCCGGCTATGTTTACGGATGCTTTCCTGCCTTATGCCAAGGCGGGGGATACAATCATTTACCTGTGCTTTTCCACAGGTATTGCGGGCACCTATAATGCGGCCAATGTGGCGAAGGCAAACGTGCTTGAGGAGTATCCGGATTTCGATCTGACGATTATCGATTCCAAGTGTGCTTCCATAGGATTTGGGCTGGTGGTGTCGAAGCTCGTCACAATGCTGGAGAAGGGAGCAGACAAGGAAGAAATCATTGAGGCGGCGGAATATTTCATCACGCATGTGCGGCATGTGTTTACAGTGCACACGCTTGCTTATCTGATCAAGGGAGGCAGGCTGACGAAGTTTAAAGGGACGCTGGCAGAGACGCTGGATATGAAACCGGTACTGATCGTGGATGCAAACGGAGCGCTGTCTGTCATTAAGACCGTGCGGGGGCGGAAGAAATCCCTGCGTTTCCTGGCGGATTATGCGAAGGAGCACGGGTATCGTCTGGAAGAGCAGACCGTTGCCCTATGCCACGGAGAGGACGAAGAGGGCCGGGATTATATGCTCTCTTTAATCGAGGAAGAGATGCATCCGAAGTCTGTGATGACAGGAATTGTAGGATGTGCCATAGGTGCTCATACCGGGCGGGGGATTATCGGATTTTGTTTCTTTGATGCGGATGAAGGAAAGTTCGGGAAGTACTTTGCTTCATAAACAGATGCTAATGCCGAAGGAATTTACTTCAAGGGTTGACAATCTTAATTTCAGGGAATTATAATGGCAACTATAAAGACGTTGAAGAAGACAGTAGCTGATTTATGAAAGGCACAGCGAGCCGGTGAGGGTGCAAGACCGGTACGAGTAGAAAATCAGGGAAAATCACTTCCGAGTCGCGGGCTGAACTTTTGCATGGGATAATATGTGAAAAAATAAGTACCGACGGCAATCCTCCGTTATGGGATGACGTATAGGCGCCCTGCACAGGCGGGACGGATCGGTACGGAAGTAACAGGTGGTATAACGAGATGCAGCCTCGTCCTTTTACTGGGACGGGGCTTTTTGCGTGAAGGAGCAGAGTGGTAAAAGGAAATCCTGCCAGGCTGCGCCTTTGGAGCTCCAGAAACCAATTTTAAGAAAGGAAGAAAATGATGTACCAGAAAGTTGATACGAATTTGCATTTTGTGGACAGAGAGAAGGAAGTATGCCGGTTCTGGAAGGACAATGACATTTTCCGCAAGAGTATGGATTCCAGAAAGGAAGGGCCTACTTATACCTTCTATGACGGGCCGCCTACAGCCAATGGCAAACCGCATATCGGACATGTGCTGACACGTGTTATTAAGGACATGATCCCCAGGTACCGCACCATGAAGGGATATATGGTGCCTCGTAAAGCGGGGTGGGATACCCATGGTCTGCCGGTGGAGCTGGAAGTGGAGAAGCTTCTGGGCCTGGATGGCAAGGAGCAGATTGAGGAGTATGGTCTGGATCCCTTTATCGGGAAATGTAAGGAGTCTGTGTGGAAATACAAGGGCATGTGGGAGGATTTCTCCCAGACAGTGGGCTTTTGGGCGGACATGGACGATCCTTATGTGACCTATCATGACGAGTTTATCGAGTCTGAGTGGTGGGCGCTCAAGCAGATCTGGGACAAGAAGCTTCTTTATAAGGGATTTAAGATTGTGCCCTATTGCCCGCGCTGCGGTACGCCTTTGTCGTCCCATGAGGTGGCGCAGGGGTATAAGGCAGTGAAAGAGCGCTCTGCAGTGGCAAGATTTAAGGTGGTGGGAGAGGATGCCTATTTCCTGGCATGGACCACAACGCCCTGGACGCTGCCTTCCAATGTGGCGCTGTGTGTGAATCCGAAAGAGGCTTATGTGAAGGTGAAGGCAGCAGACGGCTACACCTACTACATGGCCCAGGCTTTGCTGGATACGGTGCTTGGCAAACTGGCAGCCGAGGATGTCCCGGCCTATGAGATTTTAGAGACTTATGTGGGCACGGACCTGGAATATAAAGAGTATGAGCCGCTCTTTGCCTGTGCAGGGAAAGAGGCGCAGAAACAGAAGAAGAAAGCGCACTATGTGACCTGTGATAACTATGTAACCATGACAGACGGTACTGGTATCGTTCATATTGCACCGGCCTTCGGTGAAGATGATGCCCAGGTGGGGCGTAAGTATGATCTTCCCTTTGTGCAGTTTGTGGACGGCAATGGTAATATGACTGAGGAGACGGCCTATGCCGGCACCTTCGTAAAAGAGGCAGATCCGGAGATTCTCAAGGATCTGGACAAAGAAGGCAAACTGTTTGATGCGCCCAAATTCGAGCATGACTATCCGTTCTGCTGGCGCTGTGACACACCGCTCATTTATTATGCGAGAGAATCATGGTTTATCAAGATGACAGCGGTAAGGGATGATCTGGTGGCTAACAATAAGACGGTCAACTGGATTCCGGAATCCATCGGCGAGGGACGTTTTGGCAACTGGCTTGAGAATATTCAGGACTGGGGTATTTCCAGAAACCGTTATTGGGGTACGCCTTTAAATGTGTGGGAATGTGAGGATTGCGGTCATATGGAGGCCATCGGCTCCAGGGATGAATTGGAGAAGTTGAGCGGCAATGCTGCAGCGCAGACGGTAGAACTGCACAGACCATATATTGACGAGATTACCTGCACCTGTCCGAAATGCGGCAAGACCATGAAACGTGTGCCGGAGGTGATCGACTGCTGGTTTGACTCCGGCGCCATGCCTTTTGCACAGCATCATTATCCGTTTGAGAATAAAGAACTGTTCGAGAAACAGTTCCCGGCACAGTTTATCTCCGAGGCAGTAGATCAGACCAGAGGGTGGTTCTATTCTCTGATGGCGGAATCCACGCTGCTGTTTAATAAGGCTCCCTTTGAGAATGTTATCGTGCTGGGCCATGTACAGGACGAGAACGGACAGAAGATGAGTAAGTCCAAGGGTAATTCGGTGGATCCTTTCGAGGCGCTGGAGACTTACGGGGCGGATGCAATCCGCTGGTACTTCTATATTAATTCAGCGCCCTGGCTGCCCAACCGTTTCCATGGGAAGGCGGTGCAGGAGGGACAGAGAAAATTCCTTGGCACCCTGTGGAATACCTATGCCTTCTTCGTACTCTATGCCAATATCGACCAGTTTGATGCGGCCGGATATAGCCTGGAATATGACAAACTTCCGGTTATGGATAAATGGCTGCTGTCCAAACTGAATACGGCTGTGAAGGAAGTAGACAACCACCTGGATCAGTACAGGATTCCGGAAGCGGCAAGAGTTCTGGATAACTTTGTGGATGAGATGAGTAACTGGTATGTGAGAAGAAGCCGTGAACGTTTCTGGGCAAAGGGGATGGAGCAGGATAAGATCAATGCATATATGACCCTCTATACAGCGCTTGTGACCATCAGCAAGTGTGCGGCGCCCATGATTCCATTTATGACAGAAGAGATTTATTTAAATCTTGTAAAGAGCATTGATGAGACCGCACCGGAAAGCATTCACCTGTGTGACTTCCCAACAGCGGATGAGAGTATGATCGACCAGAAACTGGAAGAGTCCATGGAAGAGGTCTTGAAAATTGTGGTTATGGGACGTGCAGCCCGCAATACGGCTAATATTAAGAATCGTCAGCCCATCGGCACCATGTATGTGAAGGCCGAAAAGGTGCTGGATGACTTTTATCAGGATATCATCAGAGATGAATTGAATGTGAAGCAGATTATCTTTTCGGATGATGTGTCTGCGTTCACTACCTATAGCTTCAAGCCTCAGCTTAAGACTGTAGGGCCTAAGTATGGTAAGCAGCTTGGAGGTATCAAGGCGTATCTGTCATCAGTGGACGGCAGTGCGGCGATGGAGACCTTAAAGACAAGCGGTGCGCTTACCTTTGCGGTGGACGGTACAGAGGTTTCCCTGGCCGAGGAAGATTTGCTCATTGAGACGGCGCAGAAAGAGGGCTATGTGTCTGAGGCAGACAACAGTCTTACGGTTGTGCTGGACACAAATCTTTCACCGGAGCTGATTGAGGAAGGCTTTATGTATGAGGTGATCAGTAAGATTCAGACGATGCGTAAAGAAGCCGACTTTGAAGTGATGGATCATATCAGGGTGACCATCAGCGGAAATGATAAGATTGCCGGAATAGTTAAGAAAAATGCAGAAGCGATTTCTGCCAAAGTGCTGGCAGAGGCAATTGTCACAGAAAAAGAGGCGGCTGTCTCGAAAGAGTGGAATGTCAATGGTGAGAAGGTTACGATTGGTGTGGAGAAAGTGTAACGGAAGCTGTTTTCCACGGGGACAGATCTGACTTACGGTATCCGGTGCAGCATTGGCCGGCGGGATGGATATGAGCGCGGCGGGAGTGCGTGTTATTGCAAAGACCTGACGGACGGGGAGATACGTCTGCTTTATGAATATTGATGAATATTTTGACATATTACATATAGTCAAAAGTACAAATACGATATATAATAAAGTGGAATTAAGACAAAAACTGTTTTCACAGCTAAGAGTAGACGAGGAGGAACTAAAATGGTGAAGAAAGCTGTAACAACGAGTTTTGATACAGAGCTCTTTAAGAGAAGCGTGCTTTACAATGTCAAGACGCTTTACAGAAAGACGCTTGAGGAAGCTACGGATCAGCAGATTTTCCAGGCGGTGTCCTATGCGATCAAGGACGCGATTGTGGACCAGTGGCTGACCACGCAGAAAGAGTATGACAAGCAGGATCCTAAGATGGTGTATTATCTGTCCATGGAATTTTTGATGGGACGTGCCCTGGGCAATAACATTATCAACCTGCAGGCTTATAAGGCAGTGGAGAAAGCGTTGGATGAACTGGGAATCGACATTAATGTAGTGGAAGACCAGGAGCCTGATGCAGCGTTGGGAAATGGCGGCCTTGGGCGTCTTGCGGCATGTTTCTTAGATTCGCTTGCTACTCTTGGCTATGCGGCATATGGCTGCGGTATCCGTTATCGTTACGGCATGTTCAAGCAGGAAATCCGGGACGGTTATCAGGTAGAAGTGCCGGACAACTGGCTCCGTGATGGGAATCCTTTTGAGCTGAGAAGGCCTGAATATACGAAAGAAGTGCGCTTTGGCGGTTATGTCAATGTCTTTGTGGATGAGAACGGCAGAAGCAATTTCCGCCTGGAAGGCTATCAGGCAGTGACGGCGATTCCTTATGACCTGCCGGTTGTAGGGTATGGTAATGGTATTGTCAATACGTTAAGAATCTGGGATGCAGAACCGGTGAACTGCTTCCAGCTGGATTCTTTTGACAAGGGAGATTACCAGAAGGCAGTGGAGCAGGAAAACCTTGCCAGAAATATTGTGGAAGTGCTTTATCCCAACGATAATCATTATGCAGGTAAGGAACTGCGTTTAAAACAGCAGTACTTCTTTATCTCAGCGTCCGTGCAGGAAGCAGTGGCGAAGTACATGAGGAAGCATGATGATATCAGGAAGCTGTACGAGAAGGTAACGTTCCAGCTGAATGATACCCATCCTACCGTGGCAATCGCGGAATTAATGCGTATTCTGATGGATGAGCATTATCTGACCTGGGATGAGGCATGGGAAGTGACCACCAGAACCTGTGCTTACACCAATCATACCATCATGTCAGAGGCTTTGGAAAAATGGCCCATTGAGCTGTTTTCCAGATTACTGCCCCGTGTTTATCAGATCGTGGAGGAGATTAACCGCAGATTTATCCTGCAGATTGAGCAGAAATATCCGGGTAACCACGAGAAAGTACGCAAGATGGCGATTATTTATGACGGGCAGGTGAAGATGGCGCATCTGGCTATCGTGGCAGGCTATTCTGTCAATGGTGTGGCAAGATTACATACAGAGATTTTGAAGAACCAGGAGCTGAAAGATTTCTATGAGATGATGCCGGAGAAATTCAACAATAAGACAAACGGCATTACCCAGAGACGGTTCCTCCTGCATGCAAACCCGCTTCTGGCAGACTGGGTAACAGCACATGTGGGCAATGACTGGATTACAGATCTGCCCAAGATTAATAAGTTAAAGATTTATGCAGATGATGAGAAGGCACAGCAGGAGTTCATGAACATCAAATACCAGAACAAGGTGCGTCTGGCAGAGTATATCTTGGAGCACAACGGCGTGGAGGTAAATCCCCGTTCTATCTTCGATGTACAGGTTAAGAGACTGCATGAGTACAAGCGTCAGCTTTTGAACATTCTGCATGTGATGTACTTATATAATGAGTTAAAGGAACACCCGGATATGGAGTTCTATCCTCGTACCTTTATTTTTGGCGCCAAGGCGGCGGCAGGTTACAGGAACGCCAAGCTGACCATTAAGCTGATCAATTCCGTTGCGGATGTGGTCAATAACGATCCGGCCATTAACGGTAAGATCAAGGTGGTATTTATCGAGAACTATCGTGTATCCAATGCAGAGATTATCTTCGCGGCGGCAGATGTGTCCGAGCAGATTTCCACAGCCAGCAAAGAGGCTTCCGGTACCGGGAATATGAAGTTTATGTTAAACGGTGCACTCACCATCGGTACGATGGATGGGGCGAATGTGGAAATCGTGGAAGAAGTGGGTGAGGACAATGCTTTCATCTTTGGCCTGAGTTCTGATGAAGTGATTCGTTATGAGAATTACGGCGGCTATGATCCCACAGAGATTTTTAACAACGATCCTGATGTAAGAAAGGTTCTGATGCAGCTGATCAATGGTACCTATGCGCCCGGCGATCCGGATATGTTCAGATCGCTGTACAACTCTCTCTTGAATACGCAGAGTACGTCCAAGGCTGATACCTACTTTATCTTAAAGGACTTCAAGGCATATGCCGAGGCGCAGAGAAAGGTGGAAGAAGCTTACAAGAATGAGAGCGGCTGGGCGAGAAGCGCAATCATAAATGTGGCATGTTCCGGCAAGTTCACCTCTGACAGAACCATTCAGGAGTATGTGGATGATATCTGGAAACTTGATAAGGTTGTGATTCCCAAAGAGGCGTCCGTGAGTATGGGTTCCAGAAAGAACAAATAATAATTAAGTAAAGATTGAATATGGTAAATGATAAAAATCCGGGCCGGCGTGTCCGGATTTTTGTATTGGTTTCAGGAAATTTTGGTGGCGTGCAGAAAGGCTGCGTGATATGATGAAACTATGATATTTGACGATGAAGAAAAGTGTTATAGATTAGGGCATGAGGTACTTCGCCATTACCGGGAGCGGTTTGGAGCGGAGTGTAGTCTGAGATTGTTACAGCTGTCCGAAAATGTGACCTATCTGGTGGAAAACAGGAGGAAACCTCTGGCGGTCCTGCGTCTTTGCAGGCCCGGTTATCATACCTGGGAAGAGCTGCAGGCAGAGATGCAATGGATGGAAGAACTGGGAGAAAGAGTCTGCGGGGTGAAGCTGCGCCAGCCAATCCGCACAGATGAGGGGCATTATCTGTGTGGGGCGGAGGATGGAACAGGCCAGGTCTGTTTTGGCACGGCGTTCACTTATCTGTCTGGCATTCCCCTGGAGGAACTGCCCTGTGAACAGCAGCTTCCCTGGTTTGAAAAATTAGGAGAGGCGACGGCCTTTTTGCACTGCCGCAGCAGGGAGAGGGCTCTGGCACAAAGGACTGCCGGCCTGCGTGACCTGCCCAGATCCCGCTGGAACTATGAGTCTATGATTGGGACAAAAGCGCTCTGGGGAGACTGGCGTAAGGTGATACAGCATAATCTGCCGGATACGGCGCTATACGCTGAAAAGGAAATTATGATACATAAAAACATATTTGATAAAGCGGACGGATTGATTTGCAACAAGCTGAAAGAGTACGGTATGACGGAAAACACTTACGGCCTGATTCACGGAGATCTGCGGGGGGCCAATCTTCTGGTGGACAAGGATACCCTTGGTATCATAGATTTTGACGATTGCGGATATGGCTGGTATATGCAGGATTTGGCTGCCTCTTTAAGCTTTCAGGAGGCGGAAGAAGAGGTGCCGCAGCTGATAAAGGCATGGTGCAGGGGATATCGGAAATTAGGAACGCTTCGGCAGGCGGATATGGATATGATAGACACTTTTATCCTGATGCGCAGATTACAGCTGCTTGCATGGATCCACAGCCGGCGTCGTGCAGCATCTGCCAGAAGGTATCGGGAGAACTTTCTTTGCGACACGGTGAGGCTTGCTGATCAATATATACAGATAAGGGGTTAAGAACATGGAGAAAAAGCTGGTCTTTCAAATTCTGGGTATTCCGGAGACTAAAGATGAAAATACCATTCGGGAGCGGTATCTGACACTTTTAAAGGGGACAAACCCGGAGGACAATCCGGAAGGATTTAAGCGTCTGCGGGAGGCCTACGAGGAGGCTGTGCGCCTGTCCCGGATACAGGAAGCCGGCGGGCAGGAAGAGCCCCAGGGAGAAGTGGCGCTTTGGATGAGGGAAGTGGAGAAAATCTATAAGAATATTTTTCTCCGCAGGGATGCGGATGTCTGGAAAGAGGTCTTTGACGACCCGGTCTGCATCAGCTTTGACACGTTCTTAGAGGCAAGGGAGAAGCTTCTGGCTTATATTTCCTATCATCCTTTCCTGCCAAGGACAGTGTGGCTGCTGTTGGATCAGGTATTCCATGTGCTGGACGACTATGAGTCTCTTAAGGAAGAGTTTCATGTGAACTTCCTGCATCATATTGAGTATCATGTGAATACGGAAGACTTCCTGGATTATAGTCTTTTTGAGGAGACAGAAAGCGGCTATGCGCCGGATACGGAGGATGATACGGACAATTATATCCGGGAGTATTTTAAGATAAAGGAGAAGCTTGAGGCAGATGAAGCAGAGGGTGTTTCCCAGGCACTTGCGGATTTGAAGCGGTTTGGGCTGTATCATCCTTATGAAGATGTGGAGCGGCTGCGTTTTCATATCCGAAAGGAGACCTGTGAAGAGGCAAAGGCGTTGGCAGAGGAATTACTTGCCAGACATCCTCATGAGTTCTATGTGCGCACCTGGGCAGGAAAGGTTTTCTATGACCTGGGAGAAAAGGAACGGGGGTATGAGATATGGCAGTCTGTTCTTGAGGAATGTCCGGCCTATGAGATGCCTAAGCTTTTTTCTGTTTACCATCTAATGGAACAGGATAAGAATTATCAGGCCAGAAAGTATGTGGTAGAACTTTTGCGGTCCAACAGAGGGGAGGAGGAACTTCTGTCGCTTAGAAACGAGTTGGATGAGAAACTGATTCCCGAGCTGCAGGCGGCCTTTGCGGAGGGCAGGGACTACGAAGATTTATCGGGCGATAAGCTGGTAACCTGTCTGGGATGGTGCTTGTTTAATCTGGAAAGGTATGAGGAAGTCATTGCCTTCGTGGCGGGTAAAGAAGTGTCTGCTGACAGGGAGGAATCCTTTTACGAATTGCAGTCCTGGACACTTTTCAGACTGAAAAGGTATGAGGAGGCGATGCCCCTTTACCGAAAGTATCTTGAGGCGGTCATGTCCGGCGGCGGCGAGGAGGATGTGAAGCAGGCTAAGGCGGCTCAGGCTCGCTGGTGCCTGGCTGACTGCCTGTATATGCTGGACAGAAGGGAAGAAGGAGAGCAGGAGACAAGGGCCGCGATAGCGTGTACGAAGGATTTAAGAAGCCGGCTTGACATGAAGCGGTATCTGGCAGATAAACATTTATCTCACAAGGAATATGACAGAGCCATAGAAATTTGCGACGAAATACTGAAAGAGTCTGAGGGATACTATCCGGCCTATCTGGTTCGTCAGGAGGCCTGCTACTATATGCGCAAGGCCCAGCAGGTAGTGGATGATTATTATAAGGCGATAGAGATTTACGCCGGTTTTGACGGGCCTTATGTTTTTGCGGCGAAAATATTCTTTGATTATGACCAGTATCAGGATGCCTGGGATGTTATCGAGAAGGCCAGGGAGAATCAGGTGGAATTTTCAGCGAAACTGCGGTTTGAGGAGGCCAGGATTTTGAGAGTGACTGCCCAGAATGATGAGGAGAGGGTTAAGCCGGGACAGATGCTGGAAACGCTGTTAAAGGAAGCAGAAGAAGGGAACAGTAATATTGAAGATATATCGGAAATCATATATCAGCAGGGCCTTTTGCTTTGGGACGGCAAGGAGATCCAGAAGGCAGCAGATACCATAAAGAGGGCCATTGAGATAAATTCTGATGTGCCGATCTATCATCTGGTACTAGGGAATCTTTATCGGGATACGCAGCAGTATAAGGAGGCGCTTTCGCAGTACAAGACAGTGGAGAATGTTTACCATCATACGGAAATGTATTTCGGTATGGGCGTCTGCCACCAGGAGATGGAAGAGTGGACGCAGGCCATAGGCTATTATGAGAAGGCGGTGGAGCTGGATGCCTACTACCGGGATACCAACCGCCGGCTTTATCAGTGCCATGAAGAGAGATATAGTATAGAATACCGCAAGGAGGACTATGAAAAGGCCCTCTACTATATCAATCAGGAGATGGAGAAACAGGAAACAGGCTATCGCCTGTGGGACAGAGGATATCTGTACAACATGGCGGTACAGACAGAACTTGCCCTTGCAGATTACCGCAGGGCCCTGTCGCTGGTGGAGGAAGAGGACCGCTATATTATTCTGGAAAACATCGGCTATACCTATAAGAAGAACCGGGCGTTTGAGAAGGCATATGAATCATTCGGCGAAGCTGTGAAAGCCATGGAGAAAGCGGATACTTCGGCCAAAGGATATATTGGGATGGCGCAGTGCAGCCTGAAACAGGGAAAATATGAGAGAGCCATTGTCTGCTGTCATAAGGGGCTGGAGATTTTTCCTGATGATGATTCACTATGGGAATGCCTGTTTGACTGTTATGAGGAGACGGACCGCTTGGAGGAGGCCCTGCAGGTAGAAGAAGACCGCCGGAAACATGGAGAAAAGGACATAGACTACTATAATAATATTTCCTTTCTTTACCTGAAGATGGGCAGGGTCAAGGAGTGCATCGATATCTATGAGAAATGTAAAAAGGAGATGTTGGAGCGGTCTGCGGATAAGAAAGAGCTGGCAGATTTCTATGAAAAAATGGCATACCGCTATGAGAAACTGATGGAGCATCAAAAGGCGGTGGAAATGTTTCAGCGTGTCCTGTCCCTGACAGATGAGAAAGACTACTGGGACAGATTCGATTATGAATGCTATCTGGTCAAAAACTACTGTCTTCTGGGAGAGTGGGAAAACGCGAAGCTTCATGCCGGGAAGGCTATGGAATGTATTGCCACGCGCAACACCACACCGGAAGATTATATGTCGTGGCCGGGATATATGCCAATCCGCACGGGATGGATGGGCTGGCTTTATATGGGACTTGGAGACAAAGTAAGAGCGAAGAAGTGTTTTGAGGACATGGAGAAACTGCCGCCCTGCGGTGCCTGTAAGTACCATAAATGTTTTGAGGCTTCTTTGTGGCTTGGATATTATTACTACTGCGAGAAGGAGTACGATAAAGCAGAGCAGCTGATGAAGGAGACGCTGGTGCGGGATTTTGATGCCATGGCGGCAAAGTATATGCTGGAGAAGCTGAAAGAACTGCGCGCAGGTACATCAATCTGTGGGCTGGGAAGGGAGCAGTTATAGTATGATAATAGGAATTGACCTGGGAACGACCAATAGTCTGGCGGCATATTTTACGGAAGAAGGGCCCAAAATCATTCCCAACAGGCTGGATAAAAGGCTCACTCCTTCTGTGGTGAGCATGGATGAAGAGGAGCAGATTTATGTGGGAGATCTGGCAGTGGAGAGGGGGCTTCTTTATCCGGGCAGTACTGCCTCTGTCTTTAAACGGGACATGGGAAGCGGCAGAAAGTTTCAGCTTTTGCATAAATCCTTTACAGCGGAAGAATTATCTTCTTTCGTGCTAAGGTCTTTAAAAGAGGACGCGGAAACTTTTCTGGGAGAGCCGGTGACGGAGGCGGTGATCAGTGTGCCGGCCTACTTTAACGACGAGAGAAGACGCGCCACTAAGAGAGCCGGGGAACTGGCGGGGCTTAAGGTGGAACGGATCATCAGCGAGCCCACAGCGGCAGCGATTGCTTATGGGTTGTACCAGAGTCATGGGCATATGCGGTTTCTGGTGTTTGACTTGGGCGGCGGCACCTTTGACGTGTCTGTGCTTGAGAGGATTGACAGTATTCTGGAAGTCCGTGCCGTGGCGGGGGATAATTTCCTGGGCGGCGAAGACTTTACGGCAGTGCTGGAGGAGATGTTCTTCGAGAAATATCCGCAGTTTGACAGGCTTACTATGGACAGTAAGACCCTGCGTCATATACACAAGCAGGCAGATAATTGCAAAATTGGCTTTTCTGAGGATAAAAAGTCTGTGATGGAATGTAAGATTGGGGAGGAGATGTACGCACTGACGGTGGAGCTTTCAGCGTATGAGAAAGCCTGTGAAGAGCTGCTTGACAAGATCAGACAGCCTGTGAGACGGAGTCTTTCCGATGCCCATATCAGGCTATCCGATATTGATAAAGTAGTGTTGGTGGGAGGTGCCACTAAGAGTCCGGTGATCCGCAGGTTTGTGAGTAAACTGTTCCGGGCGATTCCCGATACCAATATTAACCCGGATGAAGCGGTAGCGCTGGGGGCGGCGATTCAGGGTGCCATGAAGGAACGCAGGGATGCTATTAAGGAAGTGATTCTGACGGATGTCTGCCCTTTTACCCTGGGAACGGAAATTGTCAGGGAATGGGAGAAAGGTATCTTTGAAAATGGGATTTTCTGCCCTATCATTGAACGGAATACCATTATTCCGGCCAGCCGCACGGAAAGACTTTATACAGCCCATGACGGACAGACGAAGATCCGGGTCAATGTACTGCAGGGAGAGAGCCGCTTTGCCAGAAATAATCTGTCCCTGGGAGAGATGACCATTGAGGTGCCCAAGGGACAGGCAGGGGAAGAATCTGTGGATGTGACCTACACGTATGATATCAATTCCATTCTGGAGGTGGAGGTTAAGGTGGTATCCACCGGCAGGCAGTTAAAGCAGATCTTTGGCGGCAGGAATCTTGATATGTCGCCGGAGGAGATTGCGGAGCGGTTTCAAACCCTTTCTTATCTGAAAATTCACCCCAGGGACAGGGAGGAGAATAAATATCTTCTGCTGCTGGGGGAAAGAATGTATGAGGAGAGTATCGGAGATAAAAGACAGCTGATTGCGGGAGAACTTCATAAGTATGAGCAGGCACTCAACTCTTATGAGCCCGGGGAGATAGAACGGGCGAAGGAAGCCTTTCGGGAGTTTTTGAAGGGGTTGGAGGAGTTTTGAGGCAAAGTATTGGCATCTTTATTATGATTTTAATAATCCTAGAGCAATGAAATGGAGATTACTATGGAACGAGCACTACTGGTAGGCGTAAATTTAAACGATGGGGAAGACTATCTGACTTCTCTCAAAGAGCTGGGCGCACTGGCTGAGGCCTGTGAGATGGAGGTCACTGCCACTGCGGAACAGACTCTTGATCAGGTACACAAGGCCTTTTATATCGGCACAGGTAAAGTGGAAGAGGTAAAGGAACTCGCCATAGAATGTGACGTGGATGTCATAATTTTTGACAATTCTCTCTCCCCCATGCAGATGCGGAATCTTCAGGAGAGGCTGGAGAAGCCGATTCTGGACAGGAGCACGCTGATACTGGATATTTTTGCCAGACGGGCCAGGTCCAGAGAGGCCAAGCTGCAGGTGGAGGTGGCCAGGCTGCAGTATATGCTGCCAAGACTGGTAGGCCTTCATGCGGCCCTTTCCAGACAGGGCGGCGCCAGCGGTTCCATGAGTAACAGGGGTGCTGGTGAGAAGAAGCTGGAACTGGACAGGCGGGTGTTGGAGAAACGGCTGTCGCAGCTTAGGCGGGAACTGAAAGAAGTGGGGCAGGAAAGAGAGACCCAGAGGAAACAGCGGATGAAGACGGGAATGCCCCGTGTGGCGCTGGTGGGCTATACCAATGCCGGAAAATCCACATTGTTAAATGCCATGTTGGAGCTGTACGGTACCGACGAAGTGGATGCGGAGGAGAAGAAAGTCATGGAGAAGGATATGCTCTTCGCCACGCTGGATACTACAGTCCGTAAGATTGCCCCACAGGACCATCATGCCTTCCTGCTGTCGGATACGGTGGGATTCATTCATAAACTGCCTCATAATTTAGTAGAAGCCTTTCAGTCTACCTTAGAAGAGGCCAAGGAGGCAGATATTCTTCTGCAGGTGGTGGATTACAGTGATGCCCATTACAGGGATCAGATTGCGGTAACCAATCAGACACTGCATAAACTGGGGGCTGACGGCGTTCCCATGCTCTATGTGTATAATAAGGCAGACTTGGTGGAACCGGAGGCCTTGCCGGGACTTGCAGGGACAGAGCCGGGTAAGCTCCTGCAATCGCTGCCGGTGGCGGCGCAGGACAGCATCTATATGTCAGCCAAAGAGCGGGTCGGGGTGGAAGAATTGATTGGCCTGATTGAAACGAAATTATCCGGCGGCTATCGGGACTGTACGATGCTGATACCCTATACAGACGGTCGGGCGGTATCCTATCTGAATGAACATGGAGTGGTTCGGCAAACCCAGTATCTGGAGGAAGGCGTACAGTTGAGCCTGCAGTGCCGCGAGGAGGACTATCAGTTCTATCGGGACTATCTGTGTCAGGAAGAATAGGAGTGAAAGTGCGGGGATATTTTAGTGAAACTTATCCATTGCGCCTATGATTGTCTTCCTATATAATGAATAATTGGATGAAAGATACAGAGGGCTGTATACAGCGCTTCGGAACGGAGGAAAAATGATCACATTATCACAGGGCGGTGCGTATCTGGTTAAGGGAATGGAAATCATTCCGGAAAGCGCAGAGGCCGCAGCGCAGATTCAGAGTAAGACAGGGCGGGAGATATCCAGAACAGAGGCCGCGAAAAATACCATGGCTTATGGCATTCTGGCAGAACATAATACTTCCGGTAATATGGAAAAGCTGAAAATCAAATTTGATAAACTGACTTCCCATGATATCACCTTTGTGGGAATCATTCAGACAGCACGTGCTTCAGGGCTTACGAAATTTCCCATTCCCTATGTGCTCACCAACTGCCACAATTCCCTGTGTGCGGTGGGCGGCACCATCAATGAGGATGATCATATGTTTGGCTTAACCTGCGCGAAACGCTATGGCGGGGTCTATGTGCCCCCTCATCAGGCAGTCATCCATCAGTATGCCAGGGAGATGCTTGCCGGGGGCGGTAAGATGATCTTAGGTTCCGATTCCCATACCAGATATGGTGCGCTGGGCACTATGGCCATGGGCGAGGGCGGGCCGGAACTGGTGAAGCAGCTTTTGTCCCAGACTTATGATATCAATATGCCGGGTGTTGTGGGCGTCTATCTGACGGGAGAGCCTGTGAAGGGTGTGGGTCCGCAGGATGTGGCGTTAGCCATTATTGGCGCTGTGTTTGGCAATGGCTATGTGAAGAATAAGGTGATGGAGTTTGTAGGGCCGGGTGTGGCGTCTCTGAGCGCTGATTTCCGTATCGGCATTGATGTGATGACCACGGAGACCACCTGTCTGTCTTCTATCTGGCAGACAGATGATGAGATTCAGGAATTCTATGAGATTCATGGCAGGACAGAGGAATATAAAGAGTTAAGTCCTGGGGAAGTGGCATATTATGATGGCATGATCGAGGTGGATTTATCCAAGATCAGACCCATGATTGCGATGCCGTTCCATCCCAGCAATACCTATACGATTGACGAGGTGAATGCAAACTTAAAAGACGTGCTCCACGATGTGGAGGAGCGGGCGAAGGTAAGCTTAGACGGCGCTGTTGCGTATTCTTTGCAGGACAAGATTGTCGATGGCAAATTCATGGTGGATCAGGGAATCATTGCAGGCTGTGCGGGCGGCGGGTTTGAGAACATCTGTGCGGCAGCGGACATTCTGAGAGGTTCCTATATCGGTGCAGATGGCTTTACCTTAAGTGTGTATCCTGCCTCCATGCCCGTTTATATGGAATTGATCAAAAACGGCTGTGCGGCAGCCATCTTAGAGACCGGCGCCGTATTGAAGACAGCCTTCTGCGGGCCGTGTTTCGGTGCAGGAGATACACCGGCTAACAATGCCTTCAGTATCAGACATTCGACCAGAAACTTCCCTAACAGAGAGGGCTCCAAGCTGCAGAATGGACAGATTTCTTCTGTGGCGCTGATGGATGCGCGTTCTATCGCGGCTACCGCGGCCAACAAGGGTGTGCTCACACCGGCCACAGAGTTTGACGGTGAAGTCGGGAAATATAAATATCATTTCGACGCCAATATCTATGCGAACCGTGTATTCGATTCCAAAGGTGTGGCAGACGAGAGCGTGGAGATTCAGTTTGGCCCCAACATCAAGGACTGGCCGGCAATGGGTGCTCTGCCGGAGAATCTGGTGCTTCGCGTGGTATCGGAGATTCACGATCCGGTGACCACCACAGATGAGCTGATTCCTTCCGGGGAGACTTCTTCCTATCGTTCCAATCCCCTGGGCCTTGCGGAATTTACGCTGTCCAGAAAGGATCCTGAGTATGTGGGACGGGCGAAAGATATCCAGCAGGCGGAGAAAGCCAGGATGGCAGGGGAGCATCCCTGTCAGGCGCACCCGGATGTGAAGCCGGTGATGGGTGTGGTGAAGAAAACTTTTGAGGATGCGTCCCATGAAAATACAGGATTTGGCTCCACCATCTTTGCCGTGAAGCCGGGTGATGGTTCCGCCAGGGAGCAGGCGGCAAGCTGTCAGAAGGTTCTGGGCGGCTGGGCCAATATTGCCAACGAATATGCTACCAAGAGATATCGTTCCAATCTGATCAACTGGGGCATGCTGCCGTTTTTGATTGAAGAGGGAGAACTGCCGTTCCACAATCTGGACTACCTGTTCTTCCCGGGTATCCGGAAAGCTGTGGAGGAGAAGGCAGAGATTATAGAGGCTTATAAGGTGTCTGTGGAGGACGATAGTCTTGAGCGCTTTACCTTAAAGCTTGGTGAGCTGACAGATGAGGAGAGACAGATTATCTTGAAGGGCTGTCTGATTAACTATAATCGGGTGGATTAAACAGCTGGTAAATTTCATATGGTTTTACATCGAATGAAAGTAAAGATTTGGCAGAAAGACTCCGATATATAAGGTACAGGAAAGAGGAATCTTGGCCAGAGGAGGCTTTCCTGAATCTGAATGATGTTGAGACCACGGACGGTATTTTAAGGGAAAAGGAATTTCCATAGAAATGCCGTCCTTTCTATTTCCATGTATCAGGGAAGGTACAGTCGGGTGACACAGACAGGGGTAGAGACGGACTCAGACAAAAGGAGGGAATAGTGAAGATTGATTCCAGTACCATTGGAATGGAATCCACCAGAACCTATCAGTCGGTGACGAAAAAAAGCCAGATAGGAGTAAACGGTATTTATTCAGGTGGTGGGCTTAATGCCTTTTTCGATGACAAACTGGGTGCCGGGGGGCATGCTGCCGGAGAAGGAAAGCAGGCGACAAATTTAGAAGACCTTTCCACGCATTTGAAGAATGTGGCTGGTGGATACAAGGTGAATCAGCAGGATGAAACGAGGGAAGCAGTCCGCAGCATTAAGCAGCAGTGCGTGGAATTTTTGATGGAACTTCTCTTCCGCTTCCGGGGGCAGAGGTACTCATTGGGGAGCGGTGCCTGGGGCGGCAGTTCGAACATGTATGTTGTAAACGGATATCAGTCCAGGTACTATCATATGGAGGAAGAAAACACCAGTTTTTCCACGGTCGGTACGGTGAAGACTGCCGATGGAAGGGAACTGAACTTTAATCTGGAACTGACCATGAGCCGCAGATTTGAACAGTATTATGAGGAAAATTATGTCACATCTGTGAAGACGTTCCGCGATCCTCTCGTAATTAACCTGGATACCAATATTGCCCAGGTTTCCGATCAGAAGTTCTTCTTTGACCTGGATTGTGACGGCGAGGAGGAGGAAATTTCCAGTCTGCAGGCGGGCAGCGGATTCCTTGCGCTTGACTTAAACGGCGATGGAGTCATCAATGATGGCAGTGAACTGTTTGGCAGTAAGTCCGGCAACGGCTTTGCGGATCTTTCGAAGCATGATGCGGACGGCAACGGCTGGATTGATGAGAATGATCCCATCTGGGAGAAGCTGCTGATCTGGACGAAGGATGAGGATGGCGAGGATAAACTCTATCATCTTTCCGATCTGGGAGTGGGCGCTATTGGACTTGGCAATGTCAACACACAGTTTGCTCTGAACTCACAAAAGGATAACGAGACCAATGCCATGATTCGTAAGACAGGTATCTTTTTATATGAAAATGGCACGGTATCCACGGTCCAGCATCTGGACCTGGCGAGATAGTTCACGGTGAGGGTTGTGTCTGCAAAATATCTGTATAGTAAAGGCGCAGGGGGATCCTGCGGTATAAAAGAAAGGACATCTACATAATAATAGTACATGTGGGGTGTCTGATGAAAAAGAATAGAATCGTCTTAAACAAAACAAACAAAAGAGAGGCAGGAAACTTTCTTTTGTTTGTTTTTTTGCTGCCTTATGTGTGTGCCTGCCTGTGGGGACATGTGGGGGAAGAAACAGGAGAGATCGTTTCTGATCAAAAAGAAACAGAACAGGCTAAGATGGCGTATAAGGTGGAGGTTGTTATGGACTGGGGCATCTGGGAACTTTCCATGGAGGAGTATCTGGTCTACCGCCTGGCCTTAGTGATGCCGGAAGGATATGTCAGGGAGGCCATGAAGGCGCAGGCGGTGCTTCTTCGTACAGAACTGGTGTCTGCTTACCGGGAGATGGGTGGTACAGTGGTGCAGGTAGAGGAGGGAGGTCTTTCCGGATTTTACGGAAACAAACAGGAAGATATACTTATAGAGTGCCGCAAAGCAGTGGAGGAGACCGAAGGTTATTATCTGGTTTATCAGGGAGAACCTATTCAGGCATCCTATTTTAAAATCAGTAACGGACATACCAGGGATGCAGGAGAGGTGTGGCATACGGACAGCTGTCCTTATCTTGCGGGAGTGCCCTGCGAACAGGATAAGGCGTCCATGGAGTACAGCAGTGTGGTCACTGTGGAGAAAGAACGTTACATAGAACTGCTCAGGACCCTGGCAGGAGATGATTATAAAGAGGAGACTCTGTGGCAGGGCGGACTTTTTACTTTTGATGAGGCGGGATATATGACAGAGGCAGTATATAAGGAGGAGGGAAAAGAGGAAGTCAGGATTGACGGAGAAGATTTTCGGCATTTGTTCGGGTTAAACTCAGCATCTGTTGAGATAGAGAGAAAGGAAACGGACATCTTGTTTCATGTGGAAGGGGTTGGACATGGATTCGGCATGAGCCAGTATGGAGCCAACTGTAAAGCGTTAAACGGCGAGAAATATGATGAAATTTTAAAAGCGTTCTTTTATGGTACGGAATTAGCAAAATTTGAATAAGATGTCAGAAATGGGTAAGACTAACACCATGAAACCTATATGAAAAACAGGAGGCATAGTTTCATGGCGAGAAGAAATAGAAATAGTATCAGGAAAGAGCGGATTATTATGTTGGCATCTTCGGTGTTTGTTCTGGCAGCACTGACGGTAACCGGTGTTTATGTAAGAAACAATAACAGGGCGGAACGGGAGGATTATGTGCTGGATTTTGAGGCGATTGAGAAGAACGGCACGGATGTTGCAGATAATATGATGTCCGCAGAGGAGCTCGATACGCTGTTTGCTGAGGTGGGAACGGATGATCTGGATTATGATCCCAGCTTCCAGGAGGCGAACTCCCAGCATGTGGAGAATACCGGAGAGGAAGCCGGCCTCAGGACAAGACTTTCTCAGGAAAAAGAAAATGATAAAAAGGATGAGAAAGATGAAAAAGAGGTGACCGAGAAAGAGGATACCGACAAGGAGAAAAAGGAATCGGCTAAAAAGAGTGAAAGCAAGAAGAGTGAACCGGCCGAAAAGAAGGAAGAGGATCAAGAGGCCGGTATGTTTGACGAGACAGTGGATACGGCTATGAGCGGTGATGTACAGGCGGAGGCTATTTCCACCACAGTACAGCCCGATTTGGATTTTCAGGAAGAGGAGGGACTGGTGTGGCCTATTGTTGGAGATGTGCTGATCAATTACAGTATGGACCGGACGATTTTCTTCCCTACATTGGAGCAGTATAAATATAATCCGGCCATTGTGATCGCGGCTGCGCAGGGAGAGACCATTTCCGCGGCAGCAGACGGACGGGTGACCTCGGTGTCTTATGATCCAACGATAGGCAATACAGTGGTGATGGATCTGGGAAACGGATATGAACTGACTTATGGACAGCTGGAGAATATTACGGTGTCTGAGGGCAGCTATGTGAATGTGGGCGATGGAATCGGAACAGTGGCAGCTCCTACCAAGTATTACAGTATTGAGGGTACCAATGTATACTTTAAGCTGACAAAGGATGGAGAACCAATCAATCCTATGAGCAGGCTGCAGTAATCTTTAGACTGCATTGTGCGGTTGTGTACCTACTTGCACTTCGCAATTTGCGTAACAGCACTAAGGGCCTGAGGGACAGGCTCTTGGTGCTGACGCAAATGAAATACCGTTTCCATACTTGCTGCCTGTGTTGAGGGATTCTATGTACATATGGTAAATCAGGAGGATACGCAATGCTTATTATACATGGCAATCTTAAGACGATGGAAGGGAAGGATTATGCGGACGGCTTTATCAGGATTGCGGACGGGAAGATTGCGGCAATTGGAGATATGGGAGAGTGTCCGCAGGATTTGTTTAAGAAGGGCAGTGAAGAGAAGATTCTGAATGCGAAAGGAAATCTGGTGCTGCCGGGAATTATTGAGGCGCATTGTCATATGGGTATCACCGAGGAGAAGAAGGGCATGGAGGGAGATGACTGTAATGAGAATGTAAATCCGATTACGCCGTATCTCCGTGCCATTGATGCGATCAATCCTATGGATGCGGCTTTTAATGATGCCCTGCAGGCAGGCATCACGTCTGCGATGATCGGACCGGGAAGCGCTAATGTGGTAGGCGGGCAGTTTGCTTTTGTAAAGACGCATGGCCGGTGTATTGACCATATGATTGTGAAAGCTCCCGCCGCTATGAAGGTTGCGTTTGGAGAAAATCCCAAGGTAAACTATTCCGGGCAGGGGACTTCACCTTCCACACGTATGGCCATTGCCGCCATGCTCAGGGAAGAGCTGAGTAAGGCTGCGGCTTATCGGAACAAGAAAGAACAGGATCCGGATATGGACACAGACTTTCGGTACGAGTGCTGGCTGCCGGTGCTGTATGGTGAAATTCCTTTAAAAGCGCATGCGCACAGGGCAGATGATATTCTGACGGCGGTGCGTATCGCGAAGGAGTTTGGACTGCGTATGACGCTGGATCACTGCAGTGAAGGTCACCTGATCATGGAAGAACTGCAGGAAGCCGGATTTCCGGCTATTGTGGGGCCGGATATGGCCAGCCGCAATAAGATTGAGGTGCAGAATATGGCATTTAAAACAGCAGGCCTGCTGGCAGGGCATGGTATTCTGACGGCAGTCACCACGGATCATCCGGTATCCAAGATACAATTCTTGCCAATTTGTGCAGGGCTGGCTGTCAAAGAAGGTATGCCAAAGGAAGAAGGACTTCGTTCCATTACCATCAATGCGGCCAGAATCTGCGGGGTGGAAGAGAGGGTAGGAAGCCTGGCGGTGGGGAAAGATGGGGATGTTGCGATTTTTGGTGGGAGCCCCATGGAAGTATTTACCAGGGCTTTCTGCACCATAATTGAAGGAAAAATAGTATATTATGATGAAGAAAGCGGAATTTTATGATATAATGGGTAAGTTCAGAAAAGTATAGAGAGTGATTCTATATGTGCAATAAATGTTATTTGAAAAAAATAATATGTATTTTTCTTTCGGCGATTTTGTTGGCCAGCTGTGGATTTGTGTCAGAGTTCTCAGTGGAGACCCTGCAAAACGGCGGTGAGGAAGACGGGCCGGCAACGCTTGGATTAACACCTGCGTTTGATTATGAGGTGCCGGAAAGTCTTCCTAATATTTTAGTTGATCAGGTCGGGTATGAACTTGGCAGTAATAAGCTGGCAGTGATACAAGGAGAGATGCCGCCGGATTATTTTACAATCCTGGAGGCAGAGAGCGGCAGGGAAGTCTATACGGGCAAAATCGAACAGAAGGGCTATGATGAAACAATCGGTAATTATATCAGTTACGGAGACTTTACAGATTTTAATACGCCTGGCAGTTATTACATAGAAGCAGCGATGATAGGGCAGTCATATCCCTTTCAGATTGCAGCGGATCCCTATGGAAAACTTTTTGACGCGGTGTTAAAGCAGTATTATTTTAACCGATGCGGACTTACGCTCTCCACAGAACTTGCCGGGGCGAAGGCCCACAACGCCTGTCATTCCAGGGAGGCGCAGATGAAGGAAGAGGCCTCGATCAAGCGGGATGTGTCGGGGGGCTGGCACATTGACGAGATGGGAACCCGTGATGTGGTCAAGGGGTGTCAGACGGTTAATTATCTTTTGCTCTCCTATGAACTTTATCCGGACATCTTTACCGATGATTTGAGAATACCAGAGAGCAGGAACAGGATTCCTGATGTGCTTGATGAGGTGAAGTACGAGATTGATTGGCTGCTCAAGATGCAGGATGCCACCAGTGGGGCCGTATATGCTTCTGTCAGCAGTGTGGATAATAAGACAGCGGGATATATTCTGTATATTGACGGGATAACCATGAGCGCTACGATTCAGTTTGCAGCCACCATGGCCAGATTCAGTTATATTTATCAGAACTATGACAGAGAGTTCGCGACCCAGTGCCTTAAGGCAGCAGACAGGGCTTACCGGTATGTGGAGAAATACCTTGCGGATGTGTCCATGGAAGAGTACTTCCATGCAGCAACAGAGCTTTACCGGGCTACGGGCAATCAGAGATATCACACGGTGATCAAAGATTATCTGGCACAAAATCCGGAACCGGATATGGATAATGATTTTGTGTTCTGGGGGTGTGTGACCTATCTGGCTACCAAGCAAAGAGTGGATGTGATACTCAGCAGCTCGGTCATTCAGGTGTTGATGCAGAAAGGAGAGCAGATTTCTTTTGCCTCCAAAGAATCCAAACTGCTGGTGAAGACAGATGAGAGACAGAGTAATAACGCCACATTGCTAAAAGATATGTCAAGGCTTGCGGTGGTGGATCACATCATAACCAATCATGAGTATGCCACGGTGATGGAGAATCATCTGCATTATATGCTGGGGCGTAACCTGCAGGCGATTTCCTACCTGGACGGCGTAGGAGAACGCAATTACAGAGATATTGAGCAAAGTCTGGGAATCATGAACCAGGTGGATTTGAATGCAGAACTGGTATTGCTGTTAAGTGCGATCATGGACGATGAGATGGTGGTGGGAGAAGAATAGAAACAGAGCAGGTTCGATGAAACATCTGCTGCAGATCGGGATAAATCAAAAGATGCTGATATTAAAACAAGGAACTGTGTTACACCAGTTCCTTGTTTTTAAAATACATTTCTTCAATGATACCCTGTACTGCTTCGCTGATATGACGTCTGGATTCTTTGTCAAGATCTTTGGTATATATAGGTTTGCCGTATTCGATGACCACATGCGTTTTTTTGATCTTCGGCAGGTGGTCTTCGAAGATTGCCCCCGCGTTGTTGATGCTCATAGGTATGATGGCGCATCCAGTCTTTTCGGCAATTTTAAAACTCGCGCTGTGGAATTTTAAGAAGGTGTCAGGCACAGGGTTACGGGTACCTTCCGGAAAGATACAGATGGAGATACCGGCATGAATCTTATCGATGGCTTCCAGAATGATCTTCATACTCTGTTTGATATCCCCTCTGTCTATGAAAAGACAGTGCAGATACTTCATCCAATGGGAGAGCAAGGGTATCTTTAACAGCTCTATCTTAGCCACATAACCTGTAGGCCGGGGAACCCGCACATAGGTCAGGAGCGTATCGAAATCGCTTCGGTGATTACCAATGTAGAGTACCGGCTCATCTTTAGGAATATTTTCTTCACCAATGGCAGTGACGGATACACCCGAAATGAAGAGTACACAGCGGAATGCCCAGTTAACGATTGCCAGGGAAGAGCGGTTTTTGACGTCCATGTTGAATTTGCCGATGAAGTATTCGATGATCAAAAGGGGAATACTCAATATTAAGAATAAAACCACAAACACAGCGACCAAAATCAAGCGAATCATGGGACATACCTCATCTTTATATAGTAGAACAAACAATTTGCCCCGTTGATTACAGCGGGGTATTAATATATTATATCCGGTTAAACTGCTCCAGGCAATATACAAAGAGGGAATATTGTTGTCTGCGTAACATAAAACGAAGGTAAGTGATGTCAAAAGGAAGAATCAGGAATAGTGAGTTTGATTGCGTAATAAATTAGGTAATAAGACTAAAGTTGCGGAGTCGATACTATGATAAATGTTTTGTACGAATATCAGAAGAGATTTGTGAGCATCTGCCTGATTTGCCTGATGTGTATGGGGGTATACGCCTGTGGGCAGAAGCAGGATACCATGGCCAAGATCAAAGATCTGGATTGTACGGTTATGGCAGAAGACAATATACCCGAGGAACTTCTGGAAAAAATTGAGGACAAAAAGAAGGATGCGTTTAAGATGACCTTTGAAGATCAGGGATTTCTCTATATCTGTGTGGGATATGGCACACAGAATACAGGCGGCTACAGCATTGCCGTAAACGAATTGTATGAGACTGCCAATGCTGTCTATATTGATACCAATCTGATCGGACCCAAGCCGGAGGAGAAGAGCAATCCGGTGGAAAGTTATCCTTATGTAGTGGTAAAAACAGAGTTTATCGACAAGCCGGTGGTATTTGACTAAGGGGCTGCTGCCCCAACACCGAAAATGCAGCATATCGCAGCAGCATATCGGAGGATAAAACGTTTGCCTGTGGAACAGGTTCTGGGATATAATATGAGGAGAAAGGACGGGAGAACAAATGTTACTTTTAAAGAACGGTTATCTGATAGATCCGGCATCCGAAACAGAAGGATATCGGGATATCCTGATCAATACGGAGAATGGCAAAATAGAGCAGATTCTGCCCCAGGGGACGGTTCCTTCTGCAAATGACATGGAGGAGATTGACCTATCCGGTCAAATCATGGCGCCGGGACTGGTGGATGTGCATGTGCATTTCCGGGATCCCGGCCTTACCTATAAGGAAGATATTGCTTCCGGGGCAAAGTCAGCGGCCAAAGGCGGCTTTACTTCGGTGGTGCTGATGGCCAATACAAAGCCGACAGTGGATACCGTAGAAACTTTGGGCTATGTCCTTGAAAAGGGGAAGGAAACGGGGATACATGTGTATTCCTGCGCCAATGTGACTATGGGAATGAAGGGGCGGATATTGACAGATATGGAGGCCCTGAGTGCCAGGGGGGCAGCAGGATTTACAGATGATGGTATTCCGCTGATGCATGAGGAAGTGCTTAAGGAAGCGCTGAGGCGGGCAGCGAAACTTAACAGGCCGGTCAGCCTTCATGAGGAGAACCCGGCGCTTATCGCCAATAACGGTATAAATGCAGGAAAGGCTGCGGCTCATTATGGCATTGGCGGTTCTCCCAGAGAGGCCGAGATTTCCATGGTGGAGCGTGACCTGAAGATAGCGCTTACAGAGGCTGCAGATTTATCCATACAGCATATCAGTACCAAAGAGGCGGTGGAACTGGTGCGAAAGGCCAAGCGGCAAAGCACCCACATTCATGCAGAGGCGGCGCCCCATCATTTCACACTGACGGAAGAGGCAGTCATCAGACACGGTACGCTGGCTAAGATGAATCCGCCGCTTCGTGAGGAAGAGGATAGACTGGCAATTATTGAAGGACTTCGGGATGGCACCATTGATATGATTGCCACAGATCATGCGCCCCATAGCTTGGAGGAGAAAGAGAAGCCTCTGACGGAGGCGCCAAGCGGCATTATCGGCCTGGAAACAGCCCTGTCCCTGGGTATCAGGGAACTGGTGAATCATGGATATCTGACCATGATGGAATTGCTGTGCAGGATGAGCTATGGTCCTGCCAGATTCTATCATCTGGATGCAGGACATATCACAGCCGGCGGGCCGGCAGACCTTTTGGTATTTAATCCGAAGGAAGTCTGGACGGTGGACAAGTTTGCTTCCAAAGCATGCAATTCGCCCTTTGTGGGGGAGCAAATGCCGGGCGTGATTGCTTACACGATTTGCGGCGGGAAGATTGTTTATCGGGGGTAGTGGCAGAATGATATAGATGCCTATCTTGATAAAACTGTAAGACTTATGCTAGAATTAAACGTGAAAGTGATAAACATTAATCTGCCGGTTCATCACGAAATTTTGAACAAATGCAAGCCGTTGTATGAATATTCCTGGTTTGTTCAAAGAATGAAAGAGTATCTGAGAGCGGGAACAAAACCTCACATAAAACAACAGAAAGGAACAGCAAATGGCGCAGAAGAAAAAGATAGAAGCGACAATAGTGTCACAAAAACAGATTGCAGAGCAGATTTATGATCTCTGGCTGGAGACGAAACTGGCAAAGGATGCCCATCCGGGGCAGTTTGTAGCGGTGTATCCCCATCATGAGAGCACACTTCTGCCAAGACCCATCAGTATCTGTGAAGTCAGCGAGGACAGGAAGAGACTCCGGCTGGTTTACCGTGTGGCGGGCAAGGGGACAGCGGAATTTGCTGCTTATGGTGCCGGAGATACACTGGCATTGCTGGGAGTGCTCGGCAATGGATTTCCCGTGGGAAAGGCCAGGGGGAAGAGCGTATTTCTGATGGGCGGCGGTATTGGCATTCCGCCTATGTTGGAATTGGCGAAACAATTGGATTGTGGGAAACAGATTCTGCTTGGATATCGTGATAAGGATCTGTTTTTACAGGAAGATTTGGCCCGTTATGGAGATGTCTATGTGGCCACGGAGGATGGCAGTGCAGGAACGAAGGGGAATGTTATGGATATCATAAATGCCCATGGGCTTGCGGCGGATGTGATTATGGCCTGCGGCCCCATGCCAATGCTAAAGGCAATCAAGAAGTATGCTGCGGATAAGGGGATTGAAGCTTATATTTCTCTGGAAGAGAGAATGGCCTGCGGCGTGGGAGCCTGTCTGGGATGTGTGTGTAAGACTGCAAAAGTGGATTCCCATTCCCATGTACATAACGCACGGATTTGTACAGATGGTCCAGTTTTTGAGGCGAGGGAGGTGGATATCTGATGAATACACAGGTGACGATTGCAGGTGTGACTTTTAAGAATCCTGTTATGACAGCATCCGGAACGTTTGGTTCTGGTATGGAATACAGTGACTTTGTAGACTTGAACAGACTGGGGGCAGTGGTGACCAAGGGTGTGGCGAATGTGCCCTGGGAGGGAAACCCAACGCCCCGGGTAGCGGAAGTATATGGCGGCATGTTAAATGCCATCGGCTTACAGAATCCTGGTATGGATGTATTTGTGGAGCGGGATATTCCCTTCTTACAAAAATATGATACCAGAATCATTGTCAATATCTGCGGTAAGACGGTGGAGGACTATCTGGAAGTGGTGGAGCGTCTGGGTGATCAGCCGGTGGACATGCTGGAGATTAATGTGTCCTGCCCCAATGTGAAAGAGGGAGCGATTGCTTTTGGACAGAAACCAGACAGTCTCTATGATATTACCTCTCAGATTAAGAAAAAGGCGAAACAGCCGGTGATCATGAAGCTGAGTCCCAATGTGACAGATATTGCGGAGATGTCACGTGCAGCCGAGGCGGCAGGCGCGGACGCTCTTTCCATGATCAATACGATTACGGGTATGAAGATTGATATACACAGGAAAAAGTTTGTTCTGGCCAATAAAACAGGCGGCATGTCCGGTCCTGCAATCAAGCCGGTGGCGGTACGCATGGTCTATCAGGCGGCTCAGGCAGTGAAGATTCCGATTATCGGCATGGGAGGTATCAGTAATGCGGAGGACGCCATAGAGTTTCTGCTTGCCGGGGCCAGTGCCGTGGCGGTGGGCGCGATGAATTTTGTCAATCCGTACACGACAGTGGAAGTCGTAGAGGGGATTGAGGCTTATATGCAAAAATATGGGGTTGCAAGAGTGACAGATTTGATTGGGGCGGTGGAAGGGTAATGCATCCTTCCACCTTTTCATGTTCGTACCATCAAATAGTCACAAACCTACCGACACATTACCCCCAACAGGCGCTGGCTCCACTCCGGTACCTGCACTGGAGTAAAATTTCACAGCGGATCTGCTGTCGGTATTTGAGGGTATATCAGGTGCTTCTACATCAGGGGATTCCCCAACAGGCCCTATTGCATCAGGATTGGGACGATTTTCCGCTAAGAGTTTGTTACCTTCCGGGCTGATTACCAGACTGTCTGCCTGGGGACTTTTTACAGTGTTTAAAGGTCTTTCGTTTTCATTTCGCAGTTCCTCGGCCTTGTCCGCCAGCTTTTCCACAGTCTCTTTCTGGGCTTCCTTTGTCTCCTTTTGACGCTCGGCAAGGGCTTCTTCACGTTCACGCTGCTGTTCTTCCCGATTTTCTTCCATTTCTTTACGCAATTCCTTTTCGGCCTTTTCCTTATAGTCGTATGCGGTATCCTGAAATTCGCTGGCATATCCCATAGCGCGTTCCATGGCGCCAAGATCACCTTTTCTCCGAGCTTCTTTGTAGACACGCATGGGGGTATCCACCATCTTCATATTGATACCTGCCCCGATTAAACCTTCCATCGTTCCTGCCTTCATACTATGCCTCCATTCTGTTACACTGATTCCCCATGTCAGAGCACTTTGCTGCAAGCAAGGCATATTTGAAGCGCTGACTCAAATTGCTGCATGAAAAATCTGTGTATTCTATGATAGATGATCGTTTCACGTAGGATTTCGGTAAATATGAAAATATTCTTTGGCAAAATGTATCAAATGGTTTGCCTGGTGTCACATACGGTAAAATCTTGTATTCCATTAGTGTCTTCCTTACTGATTGCCGTGGATATGGCTGTCATGCAATTGGCAGCAGAACGGATACACAGAATTGAGAAGTTTCAAAGGAAATATCCATGACACCGTGGTGTTTTTCTATGATGTTCTTTACGTTGTGCAGGCCGGTCCCGTAATCGGCAAAGCCAAAATCCAGGCAGGCTGTTTCCTCTGCTACAGTATTTTTGATTTCCAGCAGTAGATTTCGTTTTACGGTTTTGGCCCGCAGGACAATGCAGCGCTCTTGGGGCTCGGGAATCCGAAGGGAAGCCTGGATGGCGTTGTCAAGCAGATTTCCCAATATAATGCACAGATCAAAGTCTTCCAGGGGAAGCTTCTTGGCAAGGACTGCTTCGCAGGTAAAGGAAATGTTTTCTGCCGCTGCGGTTTGCTCCTTGATAGCGATGAGGGCATCTGCGGTCAGGTTACCGGTGTGGATGTTATCTGTGGTCTGGCAGGTTTCCTGACACATGGCTTTGAGGTATGCCGCTATTTTATCAAGTTCTCCATGATGTGTCAGTCGGTTTAAGACGAGAAGGTGATTTTTCAGGTCGTGCCGAAGGCTCACCTGTTTGCGGTGCTCTCTTAAGAGTGTCTGGTAATGGGCAATCTGTGCGCGATACATCTGTTCCGATACGGTCTGCTGCATGATTCGGTTTAAGGCAGCAGGCAGAGAGAGCGCTATAGCAAGGCATAGCAAAGATAAAATCATACATTCTATGTGAGTAAGTAGTTCACTCATATAGGGGTCAAACACTTCTGGCTGGCCGATATGGGAGATCATGATCACGCCGTGGGTGATCCCGTGATAGACTATATCGGTCAATATCATAAGCCCGCACAGGATAAAGAACAGCAGACGGCAGATTTGTCCGGAAAAGATATCCGGACGCAGCTTGCTATGCTGTAAAGTAAACCATAAGGTCAGAGCCGCAATCGGATAGGACAGCAGACAGATAAACACATCGGTGAAGGGCTGCCATGATGCAGGGAACAACATACTGATCAGGGATAACATTTCTGAGGCAACGTTGGCGGCCAATTCAAAGGATGTGCACAGGATGGCAGCCAGGGCTGCTCTGGTCCACAAGTTCCCCTGGAATAACCGTATCAGAAGTATAAGCAGTACACCCTGCCGAAGGATGCTGTAGAGAAAATAGTACCCGTGTCTGCTAAGTGTGAAAGAGCCTGCAAAGCATACTGCCAGATAGAGTATCATGCCGAGGAGAAAAGTGAGATATCTGTTTCTATGTTGACGCAGGAAGAAATGTTCCTGTAACCGAAAGGATATGCCCGCCTGCAGGCATAATCCGATGCAGGCTGCAAGAGCTGTCCACAGATTCATACAAGCCCTCCTTCCTTTTTCATATACAATAACAGTGCTTTGGCGAAATCATCATACCTGCGCTTGGCTAACAAGACGGTATCCTGGGTTTCCATATGGATTTGTGTTTTATCAAAAGTATCTACATATTTTAAATGAATCAAATACCCCTTGTGGCAGCGGAAAAAGTTTTTGTCACCAAGACGCTTTTCCATCTGGCCGATTTGTCCATAGGTCTCGATGGTATCACGCAGGGTGCGGATTTTCAGGATTCTGCCCATGGCTTCTATATAGACGATGTCATGTAAGGGAATTTTTCTCACAACATGCGAAGAGGAGACTAAGAGAAATTCGGAGGAAATCCTGCGCAGTTTTTCTATTCCGCGGGCCAGTACTTTCTGAAGCTGTTCCTCAGTGATGGGTTTCACAAGATAGGCAAAGGCTTCCACATCGTAGGCTTCAAACACATATTCGGAGACGGCGGTGACGAAGATCAGCAGACAGGTTTCTTCCCGGTGCCGCAGAAGGCGGGCCAGTTCCATCCCATCGAGTCCGGGCATCTTAATGTCCAGGAAAAGGATATCAAATGACGCAGTGGACTTTAAAAGTTCCTCCCCGGTATAAAATTCCCGAAGCAGCACTTCCCATCCGGCCTTTTTGGCAATATGCCGGATCTGTTTGGCCAGTTGCGTACATTCTAACAGGATATCATCACAGACAGCGATGGATAACATGGCAGGATCCTCCCTAGGTAAAGACGTATCGTTACAATTGTATTTCGGCACAAGGGCAGATTTGCTTTATACAGGAATGCGGCTGACAGGCATATCTGTTCCTGCCATCGCATAGACTTATAGCAAGTATATGCAGGGAGGTTTTCTTGTGGAATTAGTGAAGAAAAAAATACATATGGACCGGATCAGCGGTAAAGCCGGCACCCAGATGGTATTGGAAGAAGATGTGAATATTTCAGATAACAAACCGGATGCGAATTATCTTCTGAGCAGTAAAGGTGAGATTATGATGGAGGAGATTCGCGCCTGTGAAAATGTGGTGAATCTGAAAGGCAAGCTGGTGGTGTCCATACTGTATTTGACGGACATGGAGGGCATGTGCGCCAGTATGGAGGCGATGATTCCCTTCGAGGAAAAGGTGAACATGGAAGGTGTCAATAGCGGAGACACCATTCTCACAGAGTGCAGTATTGAAGATTTGACAGTGGGGCTTATCAATTCCCGGAAACTGAGCGTGCAGGCGGTGGTGTCTATTACGTTGGAGAAAGAGGAACAGGTGGAGTGTGAGGCGGCGGTAGACCTGTATCATGAGGAACCGGTGGAATACCGCAAATGCACTTATCCTGTGATAGAGCTGGTACTGCACAAGAAGGATATCTTCCGTCTCAAAGAGGAAATGGAACTGACCGGGAATCTGCCCAATGTCTTTCAGACCATCTGGCATCATATCTGTTTTGACCATGTGGAGTTTAAGGCACTGGATGAAAAGATCTCCATTCAGGGTGAGATGAAGGCCTTTTTCCTGTATGAGGGAGAGGGGGATAATGACAGGACATTGTGGTATGAGAATACGGTGCCCTTCAGCGGTATCATTGAGTGCCATGGGTGCCGGGAAAATATGATACCGGATATCCAATACAGTCTGGGACAGTGCAATGTGGAAGTAAGGCCGGACTTTGACGGCGAAGAGAGAGTTTTCTGCGTGGAGCCGGTATTGGATCTGGATATTCACCTGTATGAGGAAGAGAATCTGGAAGTGCTGTCAGATGTCTATGGTGTGGATAAGGAGATTGGGGCGCTGTCGACACAGGTGCCGATCAAGAGCCTTCTTCTGGCTGGCGTTGGTAAGTGTAAGATAGCAGAGCATGTGAGAATCCAGAATTCGGAGATGCCCATGTATCAGCTGATTCATTCTGAGGGGGAGATTCGGATTGATGATCAGGCGATTGTGGAGAATGGAATTGCTGTCACTGGTACGCTGATTGTGACCACGCTCTATCTGTGTGCCGGCGGGGCGAAGACGATTTACTCTACGAAGAACGATCTGCCCTTCCAATATGTAATCGAGGTGGATAATATCACATCCACCTGTATTTATAAGTTGCATTCCAGTATTGAACAACTGACAGTGACCATGTTAGACAGTGATGAACTGGATGTGAAGGCGGCCTTACAGTTTAAAGTGCTGGTATTTTCACAAAAGACACAGAACCTGGTAACGGACATCAAGGTGGAAGACCTTGATCTGAACAAACTGAGTGAACTGCCGGGAATGGTCATCTATATTGCGAGCCCGGGAGATACCCTGTGGGATATCGGCAAGCGTTATTATGTGCCGGTGTCACAGCTTAAGGAAGTGAATGAACTGCCCACGGAGGAGATTAATGCCGGTGACCGGATTCTGGTGGTGAAGGGCGGTATATAGGATTTCGGGAAACTGTATTATGGGACAGCATTTTTGCCAGACGGTAAAGATGCTGTCTTTCTTAGGGAAAGAGAAAGGCAGGGAAGTTTAGGAAAATTTAATTTGTTAGGAATTGCGCAGGCTGGGGGCGGGGTGTATACTTGGAAATGATAAAATGGAGTGTTGTAAACAGACTGCACTGTAAGAAAAGGGATGAACCCCAGTGTCTGAACAATGCTCCGGAATGGAGAGAGGGATGAACGATTCTTCAATATTAAAAAATAAAGTATTCCTATATCTGACAGAATTTTTTGCAGGGATGTCTGTCATGGCGGTGGAACTGGGGGCCAGCCGGCTTCTTGCCCCGTATTTCAGCTCTTCCCAGATTGTGTGGACGATCATTATCGGTACGATTATGATCGCCATGGCACTGGGTAATATTTATGGGGGACGGAGTGCGGACAAGAACCCCAATCCGGACAAGCTTTATGTGCGTATCCTTGTTGCAGCAATCTGGATTGCGGCGATTCCGGTGGTGGGGAAATATATCGTGCTGGGAATCTCAGCCCTCCTGATCTTTGCGGTGGATACCAATTTCCTGATCTGGGCGGCTTTTGCGGCCTGCATGGTGATTTTCGTATTTCCGCTTTTCCTGCTGGGGACGGTGACGCCTTCTTTGGCGAAATATTCTGTGGACAGCCTGGATGACAGCGGCAGGATTGTGGGAACGCTTGGGGCCTTTAATACAATCGGCAGTATTATCGGCACCTTTGTCCCTACTTTTATCTCCATTCCGGCGGTGGGTACTTCGGTCACCTTTCTCATTTTCGCCGGAATCTTGTTTGTGCTGAGTTTCCTTTATTTTATCAGCGTCAAAAGAGGGCTTCGCAAGTGTGCGGTCACGGCAGTGCTTTTTATCTTATGCTGTGTCTTCGGCAATTCCAATCGTTTCGCTTTCTGGGAAAATGACCTGACCTATGAGGGAGAGTCCATCTATAATTATCTGCAGGTAAAAGAAACTGACAGAAATGTCATATTATCCACAAATGTCTTGTTCGGTGTGCAGTCCATTCTGATAAAAGGGGAAGGGCTCACCGGCATGTATTATGATTATGCCATGGCAGCGCCTCTGATGACGGGTCAGGAGAATCCAGGGGACTGCAGTACGCTGATTCTGGGTATGGGTACGGGTACTTACGCAAACCAGTGCCGCAGGTACTATGGAGACATGGCGGTGGAAGGCGTGGAGATTGATGAGAAGATTACCGATCTGGCGCGGGAATATTTTGAACTGCCTGCGGATGTGAAGGTTACCACATACGATGGCAGGGCCTATCTGAATGCCATTGAGGATAAGTATGATGTGATCATGGTGGATGCCTATCAGGATATTACCATTCCTTTTCAGATGTCTTCCGCAGAATTTTTTACACTGGTGAAAGAGCATCTCACAGAGGATGGTGTGATGGTGGTCAATATGAATATGCGGGGCAGCGGTGAGGACAGCATCAACGCCTATCTGGCAGATACCATCAGCAGTGTGTTTGGCGAGGTCTATACAGTGGATGTAAAGGGGTCTACCAACAGGGAGCTCTTTGCTTCCAACAATCCCCGGATGCTTGAAAATCTGCGGGCACACAGGGAAAAGATTACGGATGAGGGACTTTATGCGATGATGGGGAATGTGGCGGATCGTCTGGTGGTCTATGAGGCGGGAACGCGGATTATGACGGACGATCAGGCGCCGGTGGAGCTTCTGGGAATGCAGGTCATTGATGAGCTGATTCAGGGGGAAGTGGCTGTGTATAAGGAGTTGTATGAGAAGAGGGGAATCAGGGGCGTGCTTGATAGTCTTTTGTAGGAAAATCCGGTGGTAAACGCTATTGACAAAGCAACATAAATGTCGCAAAATAGAATGAGACATATATGTCGCAAATGACACAGCAGATAGGAAGGAAAGATGAGCGCAAGAGGGGATAAAACAAGGAAGGATATCAAAGAAAAAGCATACCGGCTGTTTGCGGAGAAGGGATTTAAAGACGTCACCATGCAGGATATTTGTGAGCGGACAGGGCTCAGCCGCGGAGGATTATATCGTCATTATGAAAGTACGGAGCAGATTTTTCTGGAAATTGTGAATGGCTTTTCCGACGCGCAGCATATTGAAATATCCCGGAAAATCCAACAACATATTCCGGCGGCAGAGATTCTGGACGAACTTCTCTTGGGATACGCGAGACAAATGCTGGACTGTGAAAAGTCTTTCAGTCTTGCACTATGTGAATTTTATAGTGATCCTGCCATTTGTAAGGCGGATAATTCCCTCATCAGGCAGTATGAAAATTCCAAATCTGCGTGGAAGGAACTGATCCAATATGGAATCGAAACGAAAGAATTTGCGCCTGTAAATCCTGAATCTGTCTTTCATGTCATTGCATTTGCCTATCAGGGTGTGCGTATGTATAGTAAGCTGATGCAGATAGATCATGAGATTCCGGCTCAAATCATACAGGAAATTAAAAAGCTTTTGCTGCCAGCAGGTAAAAGCGAAAAGGATAATTAAACAGGCCGGGAGTCATAGCAGATTCCCGGCCTGTAATCATTTATATAACATCTAATCCCTGTCAGCTAGCTGCAGAATGGCCACATCTTTTCCGGAAAGGGAAATCCT
Source organism: uncultured Lachnospiraceae bacterium (assembly GCA_910577735.1). Lineage (GTDB taxonomy): Bacteria > Bacillota > Clostridia > Lachnospirales > Lachnospiraceae > UBA3282. The sequence continues at coordinate 60,160 of CAJTOO010000005.1, read as the reverse complement.
GTCCCCGGCAGCGTACTCTTTGCAGGTCAGAAGATCGGTTCCTGCGAAGGGCAGTGCCGTCTCATAAGTGGTATCGCCGTGATTGAGCAGGAACATAAATGCTCCCTCGTCATTGACTCTCTTGGTCACCTCCACATGATCCGGCGTATCCATAAGCGGTCTGATGTCCGCCTCTGCACAGATTTCTTTCAGATAATCCCGATAAAATTCCTCGTTGGACTGTGTAGCCACATAATAGCCAAAGCCTTCTCCGAAAGCATGTTTGGTCAGTACGGGCATGTCGGCGTAGAAGTCTTTCTCGTAGGTGCAGAGCACTTTGGCACCCTCCGGATACAAAAGATCACAGAGCATGGTGGCTGGATAGGTCTTTCCCTTATAGGTAAAGCTGTTTTGTATATCTTTGGGCAAAGCGTCTTCCTCTTCCACCCAGATGCCCAGAATATCCCGCAGTTTGCCGGGATAGCCGCCGATGGTTACCAGGTCATGTTCATCCACATAACCGCTGAAAAAGGTGGTCAGGAAGCGCCCGCCGCTTTTCACGTAGGCGCGGAGCTTCTCATCATAACCGGATTTGACCATATAGAGTACGGGCGCGATCACCAGGGAATAGGAAGAAAGGTCGTCCTCTACGCCGATCATATCCACAGGGATATTCAGGTTGTGCAGCGCTTTATAATAGTGGAGCACTTCCTTGCAGTAATCCAGGTAAACAGTGGGTCCGGCAGAATAGGAGACAGCCCACCAGTTATCCCAATCAAATACAATGGCAGCCTCTGCGTTGCATCTTCCACCGAGGGTTTTAGAGCCGAGTTTGTCAAGTTCTGCCCCTAAAGCACGGATTTCCCGGAAGACTCTTGTATTTTCATGTCCGGCATGGTCGATGACTGCACCATGATATTTCTCACAGGCGCCAATGCTTCTTTTCATCTGGAAGAACATAACAGTATCTGCGCCGTGGGCAACTGCCTGATAGCTTAAGAGCCGCATGACGCCGGGACGTTTGAGCATGTTATAAGGATGCCAGTTGGTCACGGAAGGCGTCTGTTCCATCAGCCCGAAGGGCTTTCCCTGCTTTAAGCCCCGCATCAGGTCATGGTGCATGGCAGTCTCCTCCAGAGGGCTGTTGTTGGCAGGATAGTTGTCCCAGGAGACGAAGTCCATATACTTTGCCCACATCTGATAATCCAGAGGTTTGTAGGTACCCATCAGGTTCGTGGTGATGGGAATATCCGGCGTGACGGCATGAATGGCATCATATTCCAGCCGATAGGCGTTTAAAATACTTTCCGAATTAAAGCGGCTGTAGTCCAAAGAGATGCCCTGAAACATCGTGCGGTCATTGTCAAAGTGCTCAGTAAGCAGGTTGGGTGCCGCGATATCCTCAAAGTCATAGAAAGTATGTCCCCAGAAAGCGGTATCCCAGACGCGGTTTACTTCATCTATGGTCTTGTACTTGTCTTTTAACCATTCCCGGAATTTCTTTTCACAGTTTTCACAGTAACATACCCCGCCGTATTCGTTGGAGATATGCCATGCCACAATATTATCATATCCTTTATAACGTTCGGCCAGTTTGGCGGCCAATGCCGCAGCATATTTCTGATAGGTTGGACTGTTGGGGCAGGAATTGTGCCTGCCGCCGAATTTCCGTTTCATGCCATTGCTTTCCACGCGCAGGATGTCGGGGTGCTTTCTGGCCATCCAGGCCGGATGGGCGCCGGTGGAAGTGGCGAGGCATACCTTGAGACCGTGACTGCGCACCAGATTCATAATCTTGTCCAGTTGTTCAAAGTGGTAGGTGTCGTCATCTGACTGCAGGGCAGCCCAGCTAAAAACATTCAGGGTGACAATATCAATATGGGCCAGTTTCAGAAGCCGCATGTCTTCTTCCCAGGTATCCTCGGGCCATTGCTCCGGGTTGTAATCTCCGCCGTAGGGAATTTTGGTTACCTTATCATATTCAATCATAGATACCTCTCTCTCTGCGCAATAAGTGCGCGTCATAGGAAAATCTTCCGCTTATCCGAGTCCGCGAAGCGGATCTCGTAATCGAGCGAAGCTCGATTTTTTACTTAAGATTATATCCGATTTGAAACAAAAAAGGAACCAGGGAAAATTCCCTGATTCCTCATTTGAAAATGCTTAGTTGGTGGTATCGGAAGGAACAGTATTCTGCGCTGCTTCCTCAGCCATCTTATCAAATTTTTCCATAACAGCGTCATAGGTCTGTTTGGAGATATCCGGCAGTTTGCCGCCCCATGTCTTTTCAGCCTGCTCGTAACCCTTCTTGAAGGCGTCACGCATATCTTCAATCTTACTCGGGTCGCCGCCTGTCAGAGCTTTGGCAAAATCAATGATTCTGTCGGAAGTCTGATTGACACCCCAATAACCGTCCTCAGCGATATCCTTCTGGGCCTGAAGCTTGGTCGCCTCATCCACCTCGAACTTGCCGCTTGCAAGGAAACGCCACATGTCATTGGCATTGTTAAAAGTCTGTCCCTGCTTGGTCATCAACTGCTGTACAATGTTCTGCAGCTGTTTTGTGTGTGACTCAGCATCGGCTTTTAACTTATTTACTAACTCCGTATTCTGGGTGTATTTTTGTGCGGGTGCTGTGGTGTTCTCCTTTGAAGGCTCATAGACAACGCCGCTTTCATCCTTCGTAGATGTAGAGCCGGAAGCCGCGCCTGTCTCTTCAGCAGGCTTTGTGCTGGGCTTTGTGACCTGATAAGGATCGTAAGTACTGGGTGTACTGGTAATTCCATTTACGCTCATCGGTATCCCTCCTTGGAAATGTTTGTGTTTGATTTGTATGGTATCGTAATCAGCAGAGAATTAGAAAGAATCTCCGCCATTTGTATATTATATCGTACCATTTTCCCAGATAAATTAGAAGCAGTTCATAAGAAATTTTACTTTTTATGGCAAAAATACAGTTGTTTATGACGTGGTCGGGTAAGAATATTTTGCAATATTGACAAACACTTGCAGATTGTATAAAATTAAATACAATCTTTTGTATACAAAATGCAATTATAAATTATAATAGATTTCACAAACTGGTTATGCGCCTAAAATGCGTAGAGCTGAGGATTTATGTGAGCTGGAGGAGAAATGCAGCGGGTTGAAGAAAGAGCGTACGCAAAGATAAATATCGGATTGGATGTGCTTCGCCGCAGGCCAGATGGTTATCATGAGGTTAAAATGATCATGCAGACGGTAGATATTTGTGATGATCTGGTGCTGGAAAGAACATCCGGACCAGGCATACAGCTTAAGACGGACAATGTGCAGCTGCCCACGAACCGGGATAATCTGATCTGCCGGGCTGCGGAACTTTTAATGGAAGAAAAGAAAATTGCCGAGGGGGTTAAGATTACCCTTACGAAGAGGATTCCTATTGCCGCCGGTATGGCGGGAGGCAGTTCTGATGCGGCGGCCACCATGCGGGGTTTAAATGCGCTTTTTGATATGGGGTATTCGGAGAAAGATTTACAACGCCTTGGTGTGAAACTGGGCGCGGATATTCCGTATTGTATAGTGGGCGGCACCATGCTTTCGGAGGGGATCGGTGAGATACTGACGCCGCTTCCTGCGCCGCCAAAGGCGCATCTGGTGGTGGCGAAGCCGGATATCAATGTGTCCACTGCTTTTGTATATGGGAACCTGCATGTGGAACGGCTGAAAGACCATCCGGACATTGACGGTATGGCAAAAGCTCTTTCGCAGGGCGACCTGCAGGGAGTCTGTGAGAGGATGGGCAATGTACTGGAGACAGTGACAGTAAAGGAATATCCTGTTATTGATCAGATAAAGAACCTGATGCGGGAAATGGGGGCGGCCAATGCGCTGATGAGCGGCAGCGGTCCTACCGTATTTGGTATTTTTACGGACAGCAAGCAGGCGCAGGCTGCAGCCGCAGCTATGGAAGAGCACGCGCTTGCAGGACAGATATTCGTGACGGGATTTTACGCAGTATAGCAGGATGCCGGAAACGGGTACCTGCCGTGCGGATTTGAAATGGAATCATGTTGGTTAGCGTTACGGTCTGACAGAAAGAAAGGCGTGGCTATATGGGCGACAACTTTACGGTAAATATGGATGAATTTCTCCCTTTACGGGATGTGGTGTTTAATACACTGCGCAGAGCGATTCTGACAGGTGAGCTGAAACCGGGAGAGCGGTTGATGGAGATTCATTTGGCAAATCGTCTGGGAGTCAGCAGGACACCGATCAGAGAGGCAATCCGCAAGCTGGAATTAGAGGGACTGGTGACGATGATCCCCAGGCGGGGAGCCGAGGTGGCACAGATTACCGAGAAGAGTCTGCAGGATGTGTTGGAAGTGCGGCGGGCACTGGATGCTCTCTGCGTGGAACTGGCCTGTGACAGAATCACATCCGAAGAGAAAGAAGCGCTGAAAAAGGCCTGTGATGAGTTTGAGGAGGCCACAAAGACCGGTGATGTAACTACCATTGCAGGCGCAGATGTGGCGCTTCATGACATTATTGTACAGGCTACAGGCAACCAGCGCCTGATTCAGCTGATCAACAACCTGTCGGAGCAGATGTACCGGTATCGCTTTGAGTATATTAAAGACGAGAAAGGGCATGAGAATCTGGTAAACGAGCATAGAATGATATATGAGAGCATCCAGCAGGGAGATAAGGAGAAGGCGGCCAGGGCGGCCAGACTACACATAGATAACCAGGAGAAATCAATCATCCGGCAGATACGGTTAGAGCGGGAACAATCTTATAAGAAGAAAAATAAACACGAATAAGAAATGCTATGGCGGGTACACTCCTAATGTCGGCAAATGCTGACAGATGGGAGTGTATCATATGTGGAATAGAGTAAGAACCCTTGCATTCAGTATTTTCGCAGTGGCATGGTGGGGGATTTTGTACCCGGAACTTTGTTTTACGGAAGAGACTTTTGAGCAGGTGGTGGTCTCAGAAGAGTTTCAGGAGATGACAAAGCAGGAGATTTATGATAGCCTGTTGAAGGCCTCCGGCGATGATATTGTGATTCGAAGCAGGTTCTTAGAGTGGTATGAAGAGAATGTGGCAGGGAAGGATAAGAAGTGATATGAACGGACGGGAAGAGTGGCATAACAGCCCGATTGGGGTGTTTGATTCGGGAGTCGGCGGGTTGACGGTGGCGCGGGAAATCATGCGGCAGCTTCCTAACGAGAGGATTGTATATTTCGGGGATACGGCACGGGTGCCTTATGGCAGTAAGTCTAAGGAAACGGTGATGAAGTATTCCAGGCAGATCGTGAATTTTCTTAAAACTCAGCAGGTGAAGGCCATCGTGGTGGCCTGTAATACAGCCAGCGCCTATGCTTTGGATGAGCTGGAACAGGAAGTGGATATCCCCATAATCGGAGTGGTCAGACCAGGCGCCAGGGCGGCGATTGAGGCCACAAAGAATGGCAAGATTGGTGTTATCGCCACGGAGGCCACCATCAACAGCGGCATTTATAACAGATACATAGAAAAAAACGACAAGAGTGTCAAAATAATCGGAAAGGCCTGTCCGCTTTTTGTACCGCTGGTGGAGGAAGGATTGTGGGAAGATCCGGTTACCGATGAGATTGCCAGACGGTATCTGACAGAGCTGATTGACAGCGATATTGATACGCTGATTTTAGGCTGTACCCATTATCCCATGATTCGTTCCACGGTGGGCAGGATCATGGGAAAGCAGGTGACGCTTGTCAATCCTGCATATGAGACAGCCAGGGAATTGAAAGAGATGCTTTTGGAAAAGGGCCTTGAGAGTGAGCACAGACCCGGACTTGGCACGGAATTGTACCGGTTCTTTGTCAGCGATGCGGCAGATAAGTTTCAACGGTTTGCCAATTCCATCCTGACCTATGGGATTTTGTCAGCCAAGGTCATTCATATTGATGAATATTAGCGGTATCATGGAGGTTATTATGACGAAAGAAGTGCTACTGACATTGCAGGGCCTGCAGTTTGATCAGCGGGAGGAAAATGCCGACAAGATCGAGATGGTCATGGTCGGTGATTATTATAAAAAGAATGATAAACACTATGTCATTTATGAGGAGATTACGGAAGGGTTCGACCAGCCCACCAAGAACCGTCTCAAGTTCAGCGAGCATATGTTGGAACTGACGCGCAACGGCCTGGTCAATGTGCATATGGTCTTTCAGGAAAATAAAAAGAATATGTCCAATTACAACACGCCCTTTGGCCAGATACTGGTAGGCATTGATACCAAGAAGATACAGATAGATGAGAAAGAGGACAACATTGTGGTAGATGTGGACTACGCTCTGGACATCAATTATGAGTTTCTGTCGGACTGCCACATCAAAATCCACATCTGTTCCAAAGAAAACAGGGACTTCTCGCTGCTGCCATAGAAGCCCCCGCCAATGGAGATAATTCCGCATGATTTATTCGAGTCCGCGAAGCGGAACTTGTTGAGGTAATATCAAAGGAATCAAAATCACCAAGTTATTTGAGCGGTTTCGCCCCGGCCTTTTCCTGGGCTCTTTCTACCAGCTGTTTGAATTTACTCTTTTTCTTCTGTTCCACAACGGGCTGTTTGCCGTGCAGGCCTTTTACATCTGTGATATAGATACCGCTGACCACAGCTTTTACTTCTTTCTTGACCGGAACGGAGTCAAAAATCTTTTCCTCACAGATCAAAGACATAATCTGTGGGCCGACTTTCGCTTTTACCACCGGGAGTTTAGAACCGCGCAGCCACTTGGGGGTCTGCTCCAGAACGATGGCCGGAAGACCGGCATCTTTGATTTTCATGCGCTTTTTATCTATGATCAGCATGGATACGGTCTGTTTCATGGCATCAATCTGCGCCTGCTGTTCGCTCTGCCTCTTCTGTGCCCTTTTTCCTAAGAAATATAATACCACTACGGCAACAATCAGAATCACAAGAATCACTAACAAAACAATTGTAAATGTGTTCATTATCCTACCTCCGGAATTACTTGTTTCACGTATTGGATATTTTATCATTGATTCCGGCATTGCGCAAGAATTTCCAAGAAACTCTTTTAAGAAACAGGGATTTGTGATATAAATAGTAGTATGGGTTTTGTCTGAAAGCTATATTTGTCATGAAATACCAGGGTGTAGCAGCTGTGTAGGAAAGCAGGGCGAAGGAATGATTGAGGAGATTATTATGAGAAGAAAAACGTATCTGATTGCGGCGGCGCTTGTGTCGGCAGTACTTCTGACCGGCTGCGGCGATAAAGAATTCTTGAAGGATATCAAGGCCGGTGATTATGTCACGCTGGGCAATTATAAAGGAATTGAGGCTTCTGCCAATGCACCCCATGTAGAGGAGGCAGATGTTGCTTATTTTATACAGGAGCGGTATCTGACACCGGTCATGCTGACAAAGGAAGAGGCGGGCCGGCCCATACAGGAAGGGGACACCGTTAATATCGATTTTGTGGGTTATCAGGATGGTGTTGCTTTCGAAGGAGGCACAGGGGAAGGGTACAACCTGACAATCGGTTCCGGTCAGTTTATAGATGGGTTTGAGGAAGGGCTGATCGGGGTGGAGATTGGAGAACAGGTGAGCCTGGATCTTGCTTTTCCCGATCCTTATCTGGTGAATCCGGAGCTTTCAGGAGCACCGGTGGTATTTGATGTAACGGTCAACGGCATCCTGCCGGAGCTGACAGATGAATTAGTGCAGTCCATGGAGATTGGCGGCTGTCAGACAAAGCAGGATTTGGAAGACATGGTCTACGACTTGCATTATCAGAGTGAGGTAGCGAGATACGAAAATGAGATTGAGATGATCCTGTACAATACGATTATGGCGGAATGCACCTTTAAGAAGGAACCGCCGGCAGGACTGGTAGAGCGCTATGAGACAAGCATTGAAACAACACAGAACATGCGGGCTGCCCAGAACGGAATGACACTTGCGCAGTATATGCAGGCGTCTATGAGACTTGACGAGGCAGGATATCGGGCTGAGTTTAAGAGAGCGGCAACAGAGATGGCCCAGCGCTATATCATGTATCAGGCCATTGCCGATATAGAAGGACTGACACCTACAGAGGAAGAGGTGCAGCAGGAGATTGACACCATGGTGACAGTCTATGGTTACGCTTCAGAGGAGGAGCTGCTTGAGCAGGAGAGCCGAGAGGGCATCGGTGAGGATCTGATGCGTAAAAATGTGGTGGCTTTCCTGATGGAAAATGGAAATATACAACAGATAGATACAAACGCGGATTAGCTGTATGAGAAGGAACTGCACGGGTAAGAAAAGAAAGGAAGGAAATGACAAATGGATTTGACAGATATTAAGGAGCTGTATCGTAACAGCGAAGCATATATTGATAAAGAAGTGACGGTTGGCGGATGGGTGAGAAGTATCAGGGATTCCAAGACCTTTGGGTTTATTGTGATCAATGACGGCACCTTTTTTGAACCCTTGCAGATTGTGTATGGGGACAGCCTTGCTAATTTTGAATCCATTTCCAGGTTGAATGTGGGTTCTGCCATCATAGCCAAAGGTAAGATTGTGGCAACACCCCAGGCGAAGCAGGCGTTTGAGATGCAGGCAGCGGAGATTGTGGTGGAGGGGCCTTCCACAGCGGATTATCCTTTACAGAAAAAGAGACACAGTTTCGAGTATCTGCGGACCATTTCTCATCTGCGTCCAAGGACAAACACTTTCCAGGCAGTTTTTCGTGTGCGTTCCCTGATTGCTTATGCGATTCACACCTTTTTCCAGGAGAGAGGGTTCGTGTATGTACACACGCCGATTATCACGGGCAGTGATTGTGAGGGTGCGGGCGAGATGTTCCAGGTGACCACCATGGATTTCAAGAACCTGCCTTTGACAGAAGAGGGGGAAGTGGACTACAGTCAGGATTTCTTCGGCAAACCTACCAACCTGACGGTGAGCGGACAGCTGAACGTGGAAACGTATGCTTTTGCTTTTAAGAATGTATACACCTTTGGACCTACATTCCGGGCGGAAAATTCCAATACCACGAGGCATGCGGCAGAGTTCTGGATGATTGAGCCGGAGATGGCGTTTGCAGATCTGACGGATGATATGATGGTGGCGGAGGCCATGTTAAAACATGTGATTCGTTATGTATTGGAGAACGCGCCGGAGGAGATGAATTTCTTCAACCAGTTTGTGGATAAGGGACTGATTGAGAGGCTTAACCATGTGTTAAATTCCGATTTTGCCCATGTGACATACACTGACGCTATCAGTATTTTAGAGAAGCATAATGATGAGTTTGAGTATAAGGTGTCCTGGGGCTGTGATTTGCAGACAGAGCATGAACGGTATCTGACGGAGCAGGAATTTAAGCGTCCTGTCTTTGTGACGGATTATCCCAAGGAGATTAAAGCCTTCTATATGAAGTTGAATGAGGATGGCAAGACAGTGGCAGCCATGGATTGTCTGGTGCCAGGGATTGGTGAGATCATCGGCGGCAGTCAGAGAGAGGACAGCCTGGAACTTTTGGAGCGCAGGATGGAAGAGATGGATCTGAATAAGGAAGACTATCAGTTCTATCTGGATCTCAGAAAATACGGCTCTGTGAGACATGCGGGCTTTGGTCTGGGATTTGAGCGGTGCGTGATGTATCTGACCGGTATGGGAAATATCCGGGATGTGGTTCCGTTCCCGAGAACGGTGAATAACTGCGAACTGTAAAAGGATTGGTCCCGGCAGTGGACGGAAAACGGCGATGAAGAGAAGATATACGAAAGCGATGTATTTCCTGCTATCTTTCATATTGTGCCTTTTAGTGGTAGAACCGATATCGGCTACCACTATTTCCGATTTGCAGCAGGATATCAAGAAAAATCAGTCACAGCTTGACAAGGCGAAAGATAAGATTTCTGATGCACAGGACGCACAGGAAGGCGTGGAAGAGGAAATCGCCGATCTGGATACGGAGATTGTGTCAATCTTAACGGATATTAATTTGATTGAAGATGCCATTGAGGATAAGGAAGAGGAGATAGCTGCCACGCAGGTGGAGTATGAAGCGGCTGTGGCAGAGAAGGATGAGCAGTATGAATCCATGAAGATACGGATTCAGTTCATGTATGAGAAGGGTGATATTTCTTATCTGCAGATGTTCTTCGGGTCTGAGAGCATGGGTGATATGGTCAACAAGGCCAACTATGTGGAGGAACTTTATAAGTATGACCGCAGGCTTCTTGCTGAGTATGATGAAACGGTACAGCGGGTGGCAGCGCTCCAGGACAGACTGGAAGAGGATAAGTCAGAACTTGAGACTTCCAAGATAGAGCTGGAAGAGGGACAGGCTTATATGGAGGACATGCTGGCCAAGAAAAAGGAAGAGTACGAGAATTACAGCCACGTATTGGCCAAAGCCAGACAAGAGGCGGCAACTTATACGGCCAAGATCAAACAGGAGACTGCCCAGATCAGGAAGCTGGAAGAGGAAGAGAGAAAACGCAGAGAGGAAGAGGAACGCCGGCGTAAAGAAGAGGAAGAGAGAAAGCGCAGAGAAGAAGAGGAACGGCAGCGCAGGGAACAGGAGGAGATGCTGGCGCAGAACCAGGACAGTGACGACGATAGCGGCGATGACGATGCGTCCGACAGTGAGGACAGTGACTCTTCCGATAATGACGAGAAAGAAGAATCTAAGCCCTCCTCCTCCGGTGGCGGCGGCAAGGGACAGCAGATTGCAGACTTTGCCTGTCAGTTTATTGGAAATCCTTATGTGGCAGGCGGCACCAGTCTGACCAATGGGGCAGATTGTTCCGGATTCGTGATGTCAGTTTTTAAAGAGTACGGGATTTCCCTGCCCAGAAGTTCTTACGCACAATCCACCGTAGGCAAGGGTGTGTCCTATTCAGAGGCCAAACCCGGTGATGTGATTTACTATGGCGGCCATGTGGGCATTTACATAGGTGACGGAAAGATTGTACATGCCAGCACGGAGCGAACGGGGATTAAGATTACTTCTGCCACCTACCGGAATATCATTACGGTACGGCGGATTGTGTGATATTGGATTTGATCCCGCAGTGGCTTATCGATGCGGAAACAGAACTGCAGACAGACTATCTGTATTGATCAGGGATTGACTTCCGTTATGCTTTCAGGGTAATATAGAGTTATCATCCGGCAGGAAGCCGGTTTGGGAAACAAAAGTTTCCGTATGAAAATGAAGCGGTATCAGATAAAGGCTATGTATCTTAAGATTGCATGCAGGATATAGTTTGTTTACCAAATATTTTGCGAAAAATATAATTTATACGTAATTAATACAAAATATAATTAAATTGAATATAGAAAATGAAATGCAATAATGTATACACATGAAGGTATACGATTCTTCCAGGAAGGATTGTATGCCTTTTTTGTGCAACTATCAAAATGAGAGTCAAAGTTCCGCGTGCGTGTTAAGCATACAAAAGGGCCCTGAACAGAAAGAGAATGGAAAAGAAGATGAAGATGGAATTAGATCAGTTTTTCAAAGAAAATCCGAAAGCTGCCCTGGCTTTTTCCGGCGGCGCCGATTCGGCTTATCTGCTTTATGCAGCGAAGCAGCTGGGTGCGGATGTGCAGGCATATTATGTGAAAAGTGTTTTTCAGCCAAAGTTTGAATTGGAGGATGCCAGACGATTTACAGAACTGTTATCAGTGAAATTACGGATTCTGGAAGTGGATGTGCTTGGCAATGGCATAATTGTTGCCAATCCCTGTGACCGGTGTTACCACTGTAAGAAGATGATCTTTGAGGTGATTGCCAAAGCTGCGGCAGGAGACGGTTATCAGGTGCTGTTAGACGGTACCAATGCTTCCGATGAGGAGACAGACAGGCCGGGAATGCGGGCGCTTAAAGAGCTGGAAGTCCGCTCACCGCTTCGGGAGTGCGGTATTACGAAAGAGGAGATTCGCCGTCTTTCAAAGGAAGCGGGGCTTTTTACCTGGGATAAACCGGCCTATGCCTGTCTGGCCACCAGGATTCCCGGCGGAGAACCTGTCACGAAAGAGAAGCTCCAGGCGGCTGAGGAGGCGGAAGACTATCTTTTTTCCCTGGGGTTTACAGATTTTAGGGTGCGCAGAATGGGGGAAGCGGCCAGATTGCAGTTTCCAGCCGGGCAGCTTGAGAAGGCGCTTCTTTGGCGGGAGAAGATTGTTGCAGAATTGAAGAAGCATTATCAGGCAGTCGTATTGGATTTGGAGGCAAGAGGATGAACAGTGACATCAAGAGAATATTAGAAAAGGTAAGAGACGGAAACCTGTCTGTGGAAGAGGCGCTTCTTGCCATCAAGAAGCAGCCCTTTGAGGACATCGGTTATGCCAGGGTGGATATGCACCGGGGCATTCGGCAGGGAGCTGCAGAAGTCATCTATGGTGCAGGCAAAACACCGGAACAGATAACGGGCATCGTGGATGCCATGAAAAGGAATGGGCAGGAGACGATCCTGATTACCAGATTGTCACCAAAATCTGCGAGAATCGTGTCGTTGGAACATGAGATGGATTACCATGAAGAGGCCGGAATCGGAATCATTGGTGAGATGCCCAAACCTGACGGCATTGGGAAAATCGTGGTGGCCACAGGGGGCACATCTGATATTCCGGTGGCGGAGGAGGCAGCCCTCACGGCGCAGGTACACGGCAACGAGGTGGTGCGGTTATACGATGTGGGAGTAGCCGGTCTGCACAGACTGCTGGCCTGCATGGATGATATCATGGATGCCTCTGTGATCATTGCCATTGCCGGTATGGAAGGTGCGCTGGCCAGTGTGATTGGCGGTCTGGCAGACTGTCCGGTGATTGCGGTACCTACAAGTGTAGGATACGGAGCCTCTTTTCAAGGGGTATCTGCCTTGCTGTCCATGCTTAATTCCTGTGCCAGCGGGGTGTCGGTGGTAAATATTGATAACGGATATGGTGCCGGCTACCTGGCCAGCAGGATTAATCATATGGAGGCACACTGACTTTAGTGATTGCTGCCGCGTTGCGTAAACGCTGTGGAATGAAATCGGTATGAAAATGAATTATGATGGGAGGATCAGGATGAAGACATTATATCTGGACTGTGGAATGGGTGCTGCGGGGGATATGCTCACGGCGGCATTGCTGGAGCTTCTGCCGGATAGAGAGCAGATCGTGGAAGAATTAAATGGACTGGGAATTCCCGGGGTGAAGATTGCCGCAGAGGCGGCGAGCAAGTGCGGTATCGGGGGGACACATATCTCGGTACGGATTCATGGCTGCGAGGAATCTGAGGAAATGTATGAAGCAGAGGCAGAACATGAGCATGAGGCATGTCATGACCGTCATCATGAACATACCCATGTGCATAGTCATGGGGCAGGGCACGAATGTACACACAGTCACGAAGAAGGAAGCGGGCACGAACACAGTCACCACGAAGGACACGAACATGCACACAGCCACGAAGAACATGAGCACAGTCACGAAAGGCATGAACATACACACAGCCATCACCACAGCGGCATGCATGAGATAGAGCATATTGTGGAGAAGCTGCCCGTATCGGAGAAGGTCAGGAAAGATATTCTGGCAGTTTTTACCCTGATTGCGGAGGCGGAGAGTCATGTACACGGTGTGCCTGTCCCAGAGATTCATTTTCATGAGGTGGGAACCATGGACGCTGTAGCGGATATAACAGCGGTGTGTGTGCTGATGGAAAGACTGGCGCCGGGGCAGGTCATCGTATCGCCGGTGCATGTGGGCAGCGGCCAGGTGAAGTGCGCTCATGGGATATTGCCTGTGCCTGCGCCGGCAACAGCATATATTCTCCGGGATGTGCCCATCTATGGCGGAGAGATCAGAGGAGAACTGTGCACCCCCACAGGAGCGGCCCTGTTAAAGTATTTTGCCGACTGTTTCGGCGCTATGCCGGTGATGCGTACCACGGCGATTGGTTACGGCATGGGCAGGAAGGATTTTCCGGCGGCCAACTGCGTGCGCGCCCTTTTGGGTGAGACGGAAGGTGGCCAGGATGTTGTGGCAGAGCTGTGCTGCAATGTGGACGACATGACTGCAGAGGCCATTGGCTTTGCCACAGAGACATTTCTTGCGGCGGGGGCGTTGGAGGTTTATACGGTAGCGGCTGGTATGAAGAAGTCCAGACCGGGTATTGTGCTTCATGTGATGTGCAGGGAATCCATGAAGGACGAGATGGTAAATCTGCTGTTCAAACATACGACCACAATTGGCATCCGGGAAAGTGTCTCCAGACGATATACGCTTGCCCGTTCCATGGAAAAGGTGCAGACGCAGTATGGTGAGATACATAAGAAGGTCTGTGCCGGATATGGGGTGACCAGAGAGAAGTATGAGTATGAAGATGTAGCTCGTATTGCAAGGGAAAGAGGTATGTCCGTGGGAGAGGTGCTTGCGTCCCTTTCGGCAGTAAAGCAGACAACTGTCATAGACAGTAAGAAAGGAAACTGATTGCGGAAAAATGAGAATGATACAGGAATATATTAAAAAGATTTGGGCTGCAGTCCTGGCAATGACGGCAGTGCTTACCCTGACAGCCTGCGGCAGTGCACAGCAGGCAGATTTGTCTGGCAGTGCTGCAGCAGGAGAACAGGAGGCAGGACAGACAGAGGCAGGAGGAAGCGAAGGCAGCCGCAGCACTCTGGTCTATGGCAGCGGGGATTACACCCGAATCAATCCGGCTATGGATGAGCACGGAGAGATTAATCTTTTGCTTTTCAATGGACTTACCGCCCACAACGGGGATCATGAGGTGGTTCCTGGACTGGCAAAAAGCTGGACGTATGACGCTGCATCCTATACCTATACCTTCTATCTGGAAGAGGGTGTGACGTGGCATGACGGGGAACCGTTTGGGGCCTCGGATGTGAAATTCACCATAGAGGCTATTAGGAATCCGGACAATGGCTCCGAGAATGCCCCCAACTATGAAGATGTGGAAGAAATCAGGGTAGTGGATGATCTGACCATTTCCTTCCAACTGACAGCTCCCAATGTGGCATTCCTGGATTACATGACCATGGCGGTGCTGCCGGAACATTTACTGGCAGGGGAAGATATGCAGGAGTCGGCCTTTTTCCGTCATCCCATTGGGACAGGGCCCTATAAGCTGGAAAACTGGGATGAGGGGCAATCCATTGTACTGACCAGAAATGAAGCGTATTTCCGGGGAATGCCGGAGATTGAGAAGGTTATTTTTAAAATCGTGCCGGATGACAATGCCAAGGCAATCCAGATGGAGTCGGGGGAACTCGACCTTGCGCTTTTGACGCCAAAAGATGCCAGAAACTTTGCGAATCGGAAGGAGTATGTCTGTTATAACATGAAAACCTCCGATTATCGGGGGATTCTCTTTAACTTTCAGCATATATTCTGGAAGAAGAACCGGGATATCATACCTGCAATCTGTTATGCCATTGACAGGGAGGCCATTATTGATGCCGTTTTATTGGGGCAGGGGATACCCGCCTATGGTCCCTTACAGCGTAATCTTTACAATAATGAAGAAGTGGAGCACTATGATTACAATCCGGAGAAAGCGAGAGAAGTTCTGGAAGAGGCGGGATGTGTTCCGGGAGCGGACGGTATTTATACAAGAGACGGGGAACCCCTTTCTTTTGTGCTCAGTGTGGGCGCGGGAGATCAGGTGCGTCTGGATATTGCACAGGCGGCGGCACAGCAGTTAAAGGAGGTTGGCATTGACTGCCGGGTGGAGATTCCCACCCGGGTGGACTGGAGCGGACAGATGGCCTATCTGATTGGCTGGGGCAGTCCTTTTGACGCAGATGACCATACTTATAAAGTGTTTGGAACTGATAAAGGCGCTAATTATAGTGGGTATTCTAATGTAAAGGTGGACCAGTACCTGCAAAAGGCGCGGCAGTCAGATGAGCAGGCCGTCCGGGCCGAAAATTATGATCGGTTCCAGGAAGAGCTGGCAAAGGATCCGGCTTTTGCGTTTATCTGCTATATAGATGCCAATTATGTGGCTGATGCGTCCATTCAGGGGATATCAGCCGATACGGTTATGGGCCACCATGGTGTGGGCATTTTCTGGAATATTGCGGAGTGGACGCTGAAGGAATAGAGTGCTGTGTCTGGGAAAGAGGTATACACATGTCAGCGATATTGGAAGTACAAAATCTATCCGTCAGCTTTGACACGCCCAGAGGGGAAATTCAGGCAGTACGGGATGTGAGCCTTGCGGTTGCAGAAGGCGAAGTACTGGCTGTTGTGGGTGAGACTGGCTGCGGCAAAAGTGTGCTGTGCAAGAGTATCTTAAAGCTTCTGCCGGATATTGCCCGGATCAAGGAGGGACATATCCTGTTGGACGGTGTGGACATCACAGGCTATCGGGAGAGGGATATGCGCCTGCTGCGGGGAAAGTTCTGCTCCATGGTGTTTCAGAATCCCATGACGGCTTTGAATCCATCCTTGTCTGTGGGAGCACAGATTGCCGAGGCTGTGAAAGTACACAGACCGAGAATGTCCCGGCAGGATGTGGAACACAGGGTTGTGGAGTTGATGGATCTGGTGGGAATAGATCATCCTACAGAGCGTCAGAAGCAGTATCCGCACCACTTGTCAGGCGGTATGCGGCAGCGCAGTGTGATGGCCATAGCCTTGGCTGCGGAGCCCAGACTTTTGTTTGCGGATGAGCCTACCACGGCGCTGGACGTGACGATTCAGGCGCAGATACTGGATCTGCTTAAGGAGATTCAGGCCAGACTTCATACAGCCATGGTTTTTATCACCCATGATTTGGGGGTGGCTGCGAGAGTGGCTGACAGGGTGGCGGTGATGTATGCCGGCAGGATTGTGGAGATTGGTACGGCAGAGGAAGTTTTCCATGACCCAAGACATCCTTATACCTGGGGGCTGATGCGGGCGGTTCCTGCTTTTGCCAGAGGAAGGGACAGTCTGTATGCGATTCCGGGCATGCCGCCTGTGCTGATTGATCCGCCGAAAGGGGACGCCTTTGCCTGCCGGAACGAATATGCACTGGCGATAGACTACGAGGAACAGCCGCCCATGTTCCCTGTGACAAAAACGCATTTTGCGGCCACCTGGCTATTGGATGAGCGGGCAGGCGGGCTTGGTGTAAGAGCGCCGGCTTTTGGCAGCTTCCGGGAGAAGAACGATGGAATGTGCGGCGAAGCACAAAGGAGTAAGGTACAAAGAAACAAGGCACAAGATGCCAAGCAATCCCTTTCTGCAGATACCGCCTCGGACATTCTTCTGGACGTACAGCATCTTAGTCATGTATTTCCCTTACCTGGGCAGGAGAATCTGCAGGCGGCAGACGATGTCTCCTTTCAGATTCGTAACGGTGAAATCTTTGGGCTGATTGGAGAGTCCGGTTCCGGGAAGTCTACGGTGGCACGATGTATTATGAACGTATATAAACCAACAGATGGCCAGATTATCTATCAGGGAATCGACGTCTGTGATGCAAAAGCCTTTCGTGCAAATAAAAAGATGCTGCAGTCTACCAGACAGATTATTTTCCAGGACTCGGATGCCAGTCTTAACCAGAGAAAGAAGGTCTGTGACATCATTGCGGAACCTATGAAGTTACATCATGTGAAACCGCCCAGAGGCACCTATCGCGCTGAGGCGGCCTTTCAAATGCGGGCGGTGGGACTTGATGCGGGATATCTGGATCAATATCCTGCGGCGCTCTCCGGCGGACAGAGACAGCGGGTGGCCATTGCCCGTGCCCTTACCATGGAACCCGCTCTTTTAGTAGCGGATGAGCCCATTGCATCACTGGATGTGTCTATGCAGGCTCAGATTGTGAATCTCTTTCAGCACTTGCAGAAGGAACATGGTTTTTCCTTTCTGTTTATTGCACATGACCTGGCAATGGTGGAGTTTCTGTGTGACCGGGTAGGGGTGATGCATGGGGGCAGGCTGGTGGAGACAGGAACGGTGGAGGAAATTTTTCATCATCCGGTGCACCCCTATACCCGCAGACTGATGGAAGCCATACCGGTTCCCGTCTGGTGCAGTGATGATACAGAGAGGAGACAGAACAGATGAGAAGATATATGCAGACACTGGGGAAAAAGGTATTTCTCTTTGTGACCAGTGTATTGTTGCTGTCAGTTCTTGTCTTCTATATTTCCCGATTGGCGCCGGGAGAGCCGCTGGTGTCTTATTATGGAGACCGGGTGGAGAAAATGAGTCCGGAAGAACAGGAATGGGCAAGGGCGAGACTGGGTCTGGATGCGCCCATTTATGTCCAGTATATACGCTGGCTGCAGAATGCCTTTCAGGGGGACTTTGGCATTTCTTATAAATATAAGATGGATGTGACCGAGGTGATTGGCGGCAGGATTGTGAATACGCTGCTGCTTGGGGGTACTGGTTTTGTGCTTATTTTTGCCTTTGCATTGCTGCTTGGCGTGGTGTGTGCGTGGCAGGAAGATAAGCTTTTGGACCGTGTAATCTGTAAGATTGGGACGGTGACGGGATGTATTCCGGAATTTTGGCTGTCTTTGGTTTTGATCCTCATCTTTTCGGTTGGACTGCGTTGGCTGCCCAGTTCCGGGGCGTATTCCATCGGAAAGGAAGCTGATTTGGCAGATCGGTTAAGACATCTGATTCTGCCGCTTTTTGTGGTGGTTATAAGCCATCTCTGGTACTATGCCTATATGATACGCAATAAACTGCTGGAAGAGGTCCGGGCAGAATATGTATTACTTGCCAGAATGAAGGGACTGCGTAAGTCCCGGGTGATGTTTGGCCACTGCCTGCGCAATGTACTGCCCTCTTACTTTAGCATTATGGCAATTTCCGTGCCGCATGTACTGGGCGGCACTTATATTGTGGAGACGGTCTTTTCCTATCCGGGGCTGGGTACGCTGACTTATGAGAGTGCCAGGTATCAGGATTATAATCTGTTGATGATTCTGAGCCTGTTAACGGGTATCACGGTGATATTCTGTAACATGGCGGCACAGGCGGTCAGTGAGCGTATTGATCCCCGAATACGTATGGAGGATCAGAATCGTTATGAGGAGGTGGAAAGACTGTGAACCAAAAGTTTCGGGTGGTGGGCATACGACAGAGTGATTCTCTGCCGACTTTAAAGCCGCAGAACAGACGACAGAAGAGACCGATCGCCTCTGCCCTGATACTGCTGCTTATACTGAGCGGATGTCTGGCCTGTGAGCTGATTATGACAAAGGATCCGTCTTATCTGGATCTGCATCATTACAGTGTGCCCCCTGATCGTGAGTTTTTCTTCGGCACAGACACGATGGGGCGGGATATCTTTTCCATGATCTGGTATGGCGGCAGGATTTCCTTATGGATTGGGTTTGTGTCAACTTTTATGACAACGGCGGTGGCAGTCATTCTGGGAGCGATAAGCGGCTGTTCCCCGGACAAGGCAGATGCTGTGATCATGAGGATTGTGGACATCCTGTTAAGTATTCCGGGTCTTCTGCCGGTGGTTTTGCTGCAGGCAGTTCTGGGAAAGGCCAGTGTCTTAAGTATTTCATTTGTCATTGGGATCACCGGATGGATGAGTATGGCCAAGGTGGTACGCATGGAAGTGCGTCAGATCAGAAACAGTGAGTACGTGATTGCTTCTGCGTGCATGGGCGGCGGTTTCTTTCATGTGCTGCGGCACCATCTGGCACCGAACTTTATACCCTCTATCATGTTCATGGTGGTAATGAACATCCGAAGTGCGATTGTGGCAGAATCAACCTTAAGCTTTATGGGGATTGGGCTGCCGGTGGAAGTGATATCCTGGGGCAGTATGCTGTCGTTGGCGAATCAGGCTCTGTCAGGCCGCACATGGTGGATGATATTGATGCCCGGACTTTTTTTGGTGGTGACCCTTGTTTGTCTCACGAATCTGGGGAATCATCTGAGAAAATGTGCGAACAAAAAGCATAGTAATCTGTAGGTGCTCTCGAATGTGAGAAGACGTTTGATACCTCCTTTGATAATTATGACTAATAAATTGAAAGAATTGTGGAAAAGTTTGGTCAAATGTGATATAGTGTAACCGTAGTTATAAATTTCTAATATTTCAGATGAATATACAGTGGCATTACTGGATTATTGAACTCTATTTTTCTAACACTCTATACTTGTCCGACTTTTAGTTATTTTATCTATTCTATTCAGTTTATTCCAAATAATTATGAAGATGGGGGGATTCTATGAAGAAAGAAAACGGGGAAAGTGTAAGCAAATTCGGAGGCAAGAGAAAAGAAGGAGAATTTGTCAGCATTGAAAGAAAAATTTCGTATCGATTTGGACAGGTGGTCATGTTGTGCTGTATCATATTGGGTATTGTGACTTCGGTCCTGAGTTATGTTTCATCCATCAGTGCGGTATCGGAGACGATTAATAATACTTCTGCTGTGGCGGCCAACTATGTCTCGTCGGCTCTGCAGCAGTATGTTGCCATTGCCTATGAAACCGGAAGCATTGCCAGGCTTGCAGATCCGGAAAAGACGGCAGAGGAAAAGGCGTTGATTTTAAACCAAAGGATTCAGGATCACGATTTTGACGGCGGATATATTATTGACAGTAACGGTGTTGATGTGCTTACGGGTGCCAATCTTGCAGACAGGGATTATTTTAAAGAAGGCATGAAGGGCAATACCTATATTTCAACACCGGCCTACAGTGAAGTGACGGATAAGGTATCCTATGTTGTGTCGGCGCCTCTGTGGGAGGGCGGTATCCCAGGTACCACGCCGGTAGGCGTCATTGCATATGTTCCCAACGGTGAATTTTTAAATGATGTGATGCGGTCCATAAAGGTGGGGGACGGCGGCACGGCCTTTATGCTGGATAAAAACGGTATTACGATTGCGGATATAGATTCAGAGCTTGTGGGCGTAGAAGACAGTATTGCGCTGGGCGATACGAATCCGCGCCTTAAGAAATATAGTAAAATTTGTAAGAGGATGATTGCCGGAGAAGACGGTACAGGCACCTACAGTTATAATGGCAAGACGAAGGTGGTGGCTTATTCACCGGTTCCGGAAACAGATGGGTGGAGTATCGGTGTCGCGGCGGTGAGAAATGAATTTCTGGTGATGTTCTATATTTCACTGGCATTTACTATCTTATTTGTGATTGTCTTTACCTTTATTGGCATCAGAAGCGGTATTAAACTTGGCAAGGCAGTTGCAGAGCCGCTCATCAAAGCAGTAGACAGACTGAAGCTTCTGGCAGCGGGTGATATTCATTCGGAAGTGCCTGCTCCCACAGAGAATGACGAGACTGCGGTTTTAATGAACTGTCTGGCGGAAACGATTCAGGATTTGAATACGGTAATCCAGAATATCAGTAATAATTTGGCGGAATTGGCAAATGGAAACTTTTTGATTGATGTGGAGGAGGACTATAAAGGTGATTTTGTCCAGATCAGTGAGTCCTTCCGCGGTATTGTCAGGTCGCTCAGCGTGGCGATGAGGGATATTGATAATAATGCGGAAAGTGTCCGTAAGGGTGCAACGGATTTAGCGGGCGCTTCCCAGTTACTGGCAGAAGGTGCCACAGACCAGGCCAGTGCGATTCAGGAACTGACAGCGACCATGACAGATATATCAGAGAAGATTCATGTCAATGCCGAAAATGCAGAGAAAGTCAGAGTGATCGTGGCGGGTATGAATGATCAGGTTATGGAAAGCGACAAGCAGATGAGACAAAGTACAGAGGCTATGGGAAGAATCAGGGAAGCTTCTGACAAGATTGCAGAGATTATCAGCAGTATAGAGGAAATTGCTTCTCAGACAAATCTGCTTGCACTAAACGCTTCCATTGAGGCAGCCAGGGCAGGTGAGGCCGGTAAAGGCTTTGCAGTGGTTGCAACGCAGGTGGGAATCCTCTCAGAACAGAGCAGCGAAGCCGCCAAGAATACAAAGAATCTGATACAAAATGCCATTTCGGCAGTAGAAGATGGAACAAAACTGGCAAATTCCACAGCGGAATCCTTGCTGCTCGTTGTGGATAATGCGAGGGTGGTGAGTGAGGCAGTTGCTCAGATAGCAGAGGCGTCTGATACGCAGGCAGAGGCTACGGCACAGATTACAGAAGGCATCAATCAGATAGCCGGTGTTGTAGAGTCTAACTCGGCTACTTCTCAGGAGAGCGCAGCGGCCTCCGAAGAACTGTCAAGTCAGGCGGATCTGCTCAAAGAGTTGGTTGACAGGTTCCAATATCAGGTATAATTTTACAGAGTAAACGGCAGCCATTAATATGTGCTGCCGTTGTTTTCGTTCCCTTCATCGGCGGTCTCTTCCGTGGGAAGTTCCAGCCACGTGGCATAGAAAGTGATATCTTCATAAATAGGTTTATACATATCGTAGGGGACCCCATTTTCTGTTATCCAGCCTATAAACAGAGAGGGGGTGCTGTAGCGGACGGGCACTGGTTCGTCAGAGGGCAGTTCCCCGTCTTTGATACAGTAACGCTGCCAGACTTCATCGTCCACCACAAAGGATATGTTGTGATAACTGACGCCATCCAGCCATACTTCATTCAGGAAATTCCGCCTCTGTTCCATAAAGTGCTTCAAGTATCGGACGCTATTCTGATATTCCTGGTAGTATTGATAACGATTCTCAGGTGTTTCCCAGCGGGTCCGGTCCATGGCTATGGAAGCCTGGCTCTGCGCTGCCATCTCATCGAGTCTGTGTTCCAGCAGGTCATTGAGATAGGGCAGGGCCTTTTCTTTGTAAAGAGATACCATATGATCATAAAAATCTTCCTGCGCATAGAGCTGTGCGAAAATTTCCGTACCGTAAATATGATCCTGGAGCCTGGTTATGCCCATAGGATTGCTGGCAATCCTGTCCAGGTTACAGTTGCCGAAGGCTACGTCGTAGTCCCATATGGGGCCGGCAAAGAGTTTAGTGCTTACTGAATCCTCCGGTTTGTAGAAAAAACTGCTGGTAACACCGCCGTCATAGTTTTTCGAGATTTCTTCCACCAGATATTTTTGTGCAAAGGAATTGATATCGATATATTCCGAATAATGTCTGCCGGTCACTGGATTGATGCCGTCTGACTCAATCACAGCATCCTGAAACTCCTGCATCAGATCCGCAATATAATTTACCTGTTCTTCGGAAGCATATGCCGGACTCTGCAGGGTGTAACAATCCCCTTGTCTGGTGATAAAACCGCTGGTTTCTGCCATAAACCGCGAGTCCAGTTCCCGTTCTATCAGATAGCCGCCGCTGATATCATCGGGATAAATGTCGGTGGCTACCCATTTTCTGGTGCCCTCTTCATTTGCAAGACGTTCCAGTTTTCCCAATTCTCCGGTATTGTAGGCATCATCCACGTAGGTGTCCATATCCTTGATGGCGACGCCGTCTTCGCCTACTCGTATTTTCTCGGTCAGATAATAATTTCCGTAATAGGTATGATTGATATACAGGTCTATCATCTGTCCTTCGGGTACATAGTCCATGTCAAGTGCCGTGGCCAGATCAGCGGCGATCTGGTTGCGGAGCTTCGTCTGATCGTATCCGTTGGCAATCAGGTTCCAGGAATGAGCCGAGCCAAAGCCAAAGAAATCCACCTCTTCACAAAGCTTCATTTGGTAGGGTTTCTTGGAAAGGCCCCAGGTAGAATTGCCTCTTCCCCGGATGGACGCCACATTGCCTGTGTAAAGAGGCGTCCCGGATTTATCAAAGAGGGCGGTGGTACCTGCTTCTTCGTGGGATTTATCCTCGTTGATATATTCCAGATTCCCGGATTTCGTCGTAAGGGACATAACCGGCAGGGCGGAGGAGTACATGAAGACAACAGATCTGCGCAGGATAACATTGCCTTCTGCATCCAGGACAGAAAGATCATAGTATTCCTCTTCTGCAATGCCGCGCAAAACAGCTGTCGGTGTAATCCGTACATCATTGATATAGATACTGTGATTACCGCTGTTTCCCAGGACAAGCCCCATGTCTCTTGCAAAGCCGGGCAGAAAAAAGTAACAGGTTCCGCTGTCGCTCTGCCATAAGCTGACATGAAAATCCAGGGTATCATCCTCTAAAGACAGTGTGATTTCGGGAAGCGGCTTTCCTGGGTCCGTATCAGGCAGCTGGGTTGTTGTGGCTCTGTTTTTTGGGGAAATGTCTCTGGTATCTGTCTCCTGTACCTGATCCAGAAAAATATCTCCCTTGTTCATTTCGTGAATATGATCATCAACCGCAGGATACCCCATTATGACGAGCAGTATCAGACCTACTGCCGTCACCAGGATCAGCAGGTTTTTTTTGTTCTTTTGCATGGTATTCCTCGCTTTGAAAGATTTGCACGATAAGACGTACAAATTTGAAAATAGTTTGTTGGCGAAAGTGCTGGAGAATGCGCCAGTATGTGGAATTTGTATCTAAATTATTATACGTCGGTCCCACCGGATTGGCAAGGCAAAAGGCGTCAGATTATTCACCTCCAGATTACTCGGCAGGCTGATTATTTGACACCATTGATAAAAGTAAGTAAAATGAAGCAACAGAATTCCGCAGTGGAGGGTATGATGAAAAAGTATAAAATTCTTATGGCAGAGGATGACCTAAGCCTGATTAACGGTCTTACCTTTGCAATGAAAAAGCAGGGGTATGAGGTAGATGTGGCCCGTACAAGCCTTGAGACGGACGCGCTGTGGGGAAACGGGGACTATGATCTGGTGATTCTGGATGTATCACTGCCGGATGGGTCCGGCTTTGACATTTGCAGGAATATACGAAAGACATCTAAGGTTCCGATCATGTTTCTTACTGCTGCAGATGAGGAGACTGATATTATTATGGGGCTTGATATTGGTGCGGATGACTATATTACCAAACCTTTCAAGCTGGCCGTATTTCTTTCCAGAATCAATGCCCTGCTTCGCAGGAGCACAGATTTTAGTCAGACAGATACACAGCTTTCTTCCAA
The DNA here is from genome assembly GCA_910577735.1 of uncultured Lachnospiraceae bacterium. GTDB lineage: Bacteria > Bacillota > Clostridia > Lachnospirales > Lachnospiraceae > UBA3282. The sequence goes on along the minus strand of CAJTOO010000005.1, from coordinate 35,235 downwards.
CGGGATTACCGTATTTCCGCTCAAAGGGGAAGGCTATAAGAATGGACAGTCTCTGGAACTGACTTCCGGGGAATACAAGCTGCTTTGCCTTTTCATGGAAAATCCCAATACGGTGCTCTCTGCGGAACAGATTCTTGGCCGCCTGTGGGACTGCGATGAGAACTTTATCGATAATAAGACATTGGCTGTATATATCCGCAGGCTTCGCATGAAGATTGAGGATGATCCCGGCAGGCCGACCAAAATTGTGACAATGCGGGGTATGGGATATAAGTGGAATACAGAGGGGAGCAGATCTTTATGAGAGTCCTGACAAACCAAAGAGTGAAAATCCTGTTTTTACGAATGGTATTGTGCATTCTGGCATTTTCGGCAGTTACAGGACTGGTTTCGTTCCTGGATCTGGGAAAGGGTATCTGGCTTTATCCTATGATGCTTTTGGGAATGGGGGCGGCCATGCTTGCAGTCTGTTACAGATATTTCAGGGAACAGGACAGGATCCTCAGGGATGCTGTGGCAAAGATCCGGGCGTATATTGCCGGGGAGCGTGATGTGCGCATTGTCTGTAACGAAGAGGGTGAAATCTACAGATTGTTTCATGAAGTCAATTCTCTGGCTGCAATATTAGATGCTAAGGCAGTTAACGAGCAGGAAGCGAAGCGGTTTTTGCAAAATACCATCTCAGATATTTCCCACCAGTTGAAAACACCATTGGCAGCTCTGGAAATCTATAACGGCATCATACAGACGGAGGCGGCATCTGGCAATCTGCCCACCATTCAGGAATTTTCCAATCTGTCCGAACAGGAACTTGACCGGATTGAAACGTTGGTGCAGAGTCTTTTAAAGATAACAAAGTTTGACGCAGGCACTATCGTGATAGAGAAAGCAGTGGAAAATCTTGGGGAAATGATGGCCGATGTGAAAAGGCACTTTGCTTTCCGGGCCGGACAGGAGGGGAAGGAAATTATTCTGACAGGGAGTGATCAGAGTATATTCCTGTGTGACAGGAACTGGATCTTGGAGGCGGTAGATAATATTGTGAAAAATGCCCTGGATCATACCCAGAGAGGTGATGTGATAGAGATTGCGTGGAGACAATCGGCATCTGCTGTACAGATTAGGGTAAGAGACAATGGAAGCGGTATCTGCCCTGAGGATCTGCATCATATCTTTAAAAGATTCTACCGCAGCAGATATTCCCAGGATACCCAGGGAATCGGACTGGGACTGCCGCTTGCAAAGTCCGTGGTAGAGGCGCATAACGGGATAATCGAGGCAGACAGCCGGCCCGGGGAGGGAACGGTCTTTACGATGCATTTTATCATTACTACAAAATTGTAATCTGACAGAAATATGACTGTAGTATATGAGTGATACTCTTTTCCTGTGAAGAAGATGTGAAGTTTGTCAGGGCGGCGCAGACCCTGTGGCAAACGAATCGTCTGACAATTACTTAGAAAGAGGTGCATACAATATGAATCTATTGGAAGTGCAAAAAATCTGCAAGACTTACGGCAGCAAAGAAGCGGCGGTACGGGCCCTGAAAGGTGTCAGCTTTTCTGTTCCAAAGGGCGAGTATGTGGCGATTGTGGGAGAATCCGGTTCCGGTAAGAGTACCCTGCTTAACATGATCGGGGGGCTGGATACGCCCACATCAGGCAAAGTTTTGGTTGATGGACAGGATACCTTTGCCATGCGGGAGAGAAACCTGACCGTTTTTCGGCGCAGGAATATCGGATTTATCTTTCAGTCCTTTAACCTGATTCCGGAACTGACGGTGGAACAGAATATCATGTTCCCGGTGCTGTTGGATTATCAGAAGCCGGACAGAAAGTATTTAGAAGAACTGCTGACTGTGCTGCATCTGAGGGAACGCAGAAGTCATCTGCCAAGCCAGTTATCCGGCGGACAGCAGCAGCGGGTGGCAATCGGGCGTGCCCTGATAACAAGGCCGGCGCTGGTTCTGGCAGACGAACCTACCGGTAATCTGGACACCCAGAACAGCAGTGAAGTGATTGCCCTGTTAAAAGAAGCATCCAGAAAATATGAGCAGACGATTATCATGATCACCCACAACCGCATGATTGCGCAGACCGCAGACCGGGTGTTGCAGGTATCGGACGGGGTGCTGACTGACCTGGGGAGGTGTTCGGCATGAAAATCAGCGAGATGAAAAGTTACCTGAGTCTCATTCCCATTTCGGCCAGCGTCCGCAGAAAACAGAATCGCCTTATATTACTCTGTATTATGTTTGCGGTATTTCTTGTGACCACAGTTTTTTCTTATGCAGAGATTATGACAAAGGGCGAAGAAGAGGTCATGCTGAGAAAGCATGGAAGGCATCATATTGCTGTCAGCGGATTGTCAGAGGAGGAGGCGGCACAGATCGCGTCCCGGGATGATGTAGAAGCATCTGCATGGCATCAGGCTTTTGGCGAGGATATCTATGAGGGGTATGAGATTGACACAAAGAGAGTGATTTTCTACGGAACACAGAAGACATACATGGAGGATATCAGAGAATATGAGTGTGAGGGAGATTTCCCGCAACATGCCAATGAGGTAATGCTCAATGAGATTGCAAAAGAGCGGCTGGGAGTTCAGGCAGGAGAGCAGATTACCATTGACACACCGGCAGGTGCGTTTGACTATACGGTAACAGGATTTTGTGTGGATGAATGGCAGCTGTATAACAATGCTTATGAGGGAGTCTGCGCATATCTCACCTTAGAGGCACTCACTGACATATGCAGCGCCAATGGGTATACCACAAATGCAGCACTGTATCTTCGGTTTGTAAAAGGAACAGATATCAGAGAAGCGATAACCGGTCTGCAAGAGCAATACGGGTTAAGGGATGGAGCGATACAGGAAAATATGATCACCATGGGCTTAGCAGGAGAAAGCAGCAATCAGACCGTAAACGGCTTTTATGCACTGGCAGCCATGGTGTTTGGTCTGATTTTGATTGCAGGCGTGTTGATGATTTCCAGCTGTATGAACAGTACCGTCTCGCAGAGAACCAAGTTTTTTGGGTTGATGCGCTGTATTGGTGCAAGCAGGGAACAGGTGATGCGCTTTGTCCGTTTGGAAGCGCTTAACTGGTGTAAAACGGCCATTCCTGCCGGGCTTGCCATCAGCGTTGTATTTACGTGGTTCCTGAGCAGAATTTTACAGCAAAAGGCAGGCGGTGAATTTAAGGACTATCCCTTCCGGTTCAGTGTGATCGGCATTATATTCGGTATATTGGTGGGGCTGGTGACAGTTCTTCTGGCGGCCCACTTCCCGGCAAGACGGGCGGCAAAGGTATCGCCTGTGGCGGCTGTGTCAGGAAATATGGAAGTGAGCGGAAAAGTTTCCCATGGGGCCAATACCCGATTTCTTAAAATAGAGAGTGCGCTGGGAATTTATCACGCTGTATCTGCAAAGAAAAATCTGGTGTTCATGTCTTTGTCTTTTGCTTTTTCGGTGATACTGTTTCTGGTATTCTTTGCGGGACTTGATTTTGTCAAAAAGCTGCTCCCGTCTGAGGGTAACTTAAACCCGGATATTTCCATCGCTTCGGCTGATAATACGAATTCTCTATCCGGTAGTATGGAAGAGGAGATGGCGAAACTGCCGGGCGTGGAAGCAGCCTTCAGATGTGCGATTTCGTTTGCCGTGCCGGTTGCAATCAATGGTACTGAGGACAGCATCGACCTGATTTCTTATGATGATTATATGTTTGCATGGTCCGGGAAGTCCATTGTCAGTGGGGATATGACGAAAGTATCTGGTGATACAGATTATGTACTGACTATTTTTAATCAGGATTCCCGTCTGGACACTGGTGATGTCATCAGGATTAACGATACGGAGTTGGAAATTGCAGGTGTTTTGTCGGAGGGCGTGGGAACGGAGGCGCGTCCGGCGGTGGTCTGTACGGAGGAAACCTACAGGCGCATCACAGGGGAAAGCGGTTATATGTTACTTAATGCGCAGCTGGCAAAGGATGTGCCGGAAGAAACCATAGATGCGCTTCGGCAGCTGGCGGGCGCAAACGAATTTCAGGATCGCCGCACAGAAAATAAGGAGATGAATTCTTCTTTCTGGGTATTTCGGATTGCGGCTTATGGATTTCTGAGTATTATTTCGCTGATTACAGTCTTTAACATTGTGAATAATATTTCCATGAGTGTGTCGGCGAAGATGAAACAGTACGGCGCTATGCGCGCGGTGGGGATGAGTGTGGAGCAGATGATCAGGATGATCGCCATGGAGGCAGCAGCGTATGCGGTCTGTGGATTGGTCATCGGGTATGCGGGAGGCATGTTTCTCCACCGGTTGATCATGAATAAGCTGGTCTATTCTCATTTCGGCGGATCCTGGAAGATTCCTGCAGAGCCGCTGATGATTATTACTATTATTGTAGTAATTTCCTGTGCTGTGGCGGTGTATACGCCGGCCAGACGGATTCGTGATATGGTGATTACGGAGACGATTCATACGTTATAAGGAAATTGAAAAAAGTGTGATATGGTTATATAGTAGATAAGAGGGTTTCAAATGCAGATGAGATAGGGTGAATACGGAGGAAACAAAATGACCAAAGAATACTTTACGGGCAACAGAAAGCGGTTCTATGAGCAGATGAAGGAAAACTCCCTGCTGGTGCTGTTCTCCGGTATCGAGTTTCGCAAGACCGAGGATGAGTACTATCCGTTTTATACGGAGAGAAATTTTCTCTATCTGACCGGAATCGATGCCAAGCAGGCTGTTTTGCTTGCGAGAAAAGACGGGGCGGGAGAGGTGCGGGAACGCCTCTATATTCTGCCTCCGGATTTGTTGAAAGAACGTTGGACGGGAGAGCGTATCAGGGCAGAGCAGGCGGCCTGGCTGTCAGGGATTGATGAGATTGCCTTTGTGGAAGCCTTTGAGAAAGAGTTTGATGCGCTTGCAGTAAGTGGGAACTACCAGTATCTGTATCTGGATTTGTATAAAGAGGAGCCGGCGGATCAGCACCGGGCCGCTCATTTCTTCCGGGAAAAGAAATGGGCGCAGCACCCATATCTTCTGATAGAAAATGCAAATGTGATCATGAGAAGACTCCGCACCATTAAGCAGCCTTGTGAGATTGCTGCCATGAAGGAGGCAGAGAAGATTACGCGGGACGGCATTGTGGCCATGATGAAGGCGTCCAGGCCGGGAATGTACGAGTATCAGTATAAGGCGGAGTTTGACTATGCTTTAGGACAGTACGGGCCTCAGGGGCCGGCATTTCCATCCATTATCTCCGCGGGCAGGAACAACTTCTGTATTCATTATTATGGGTACCGGGGAATTGCCCATGACGGGGATATGGTCTTAAATGATGTGGGCGCCTGGTATGATAATCTGATGAATGATGTGTCCAGGGGATGGCCCTGCAACGGGAAGTATAATGAACGCCAGAGGCTTTTGTATGAGTGTGCCCTGCAGACTTCGGACCATATGTTTGCCATGATAAAGCCCGGTATGGAGATGGCGCAGGTAGACAGGGAAGTGCGCCGGTTCAATGCAGGACTTCTGAAAGAGGCAGGGGTTTTGCAGCAGGAAGATCAGATCGGAACTTATATGTGGCATGGGGGAGCACATCATGTGGGATATGATGTACATGATGCGGTGATGTGTCCTGAGATAATCGCTCCGGGCATGGTATTTTGTGTGGATGTGGGAATCTACCATGAAGAATGGGGGATTGGATTCCGACTGGAGGATAACTGCCTGGTGACAGAGGACGGCTGTGAGAATCTCTCTGCGATTACACCGCGGACGATTCAGGAGATTGAAGATACCATGCAGAAGGGATATAGATAGATGAACCGGATACTTATGCTGATTATGGCAGCAGGAGCAGTTGTGGGAGGCATTGACCGCATACGGGGGAACCGCTGGGGATATGGGGCGAAGTTTGAAGAAGGTTTCCAGTTACTTGGCAGTACCGCCCTTTCCATGGCGGGAATGATCTGTCTGGCGCCAGTGCTTGCTGATGTTCTGGGAAAGGTTGTAATTCCCTTATACCGGATGATTGGTGTGGACCCGGGCATGTTTGGCAGTCTGCTGGCAATTGATATGGGCGGGTATCAGCTGGCGAAGGAATTGGCATCTGATGCGGAGATTGGAAGTTATGCGGGGATTGTGGCGGCTTCGATTTTTGGCTGTACGGTAGTTTTTACCATTCCGGTGGGCATGGGAATGATTCGTGAGGAGGACAGAAGCTGCTTTGCCAGAGGCATCATGCTGGGACTTGTTACGATTCCGGCAGGCCTGACAGTGGGTGGTCTTCTGGCAGGTCTTTCTGTGTCTGATTGCATTTGGCAGAACCTTCCTGTATTTGTGCTGGCGCTTCTTCTGATGCTGGGATTGTGGAAGATACCGGGGCGGATGATAAGGGGATTTTGTGTCTTTGCAAAAGGAATCCGTCTGGTTATCACGATAGGCCTGGTACTTGGCGCCGTGGAATACTTATGCGGATATCATCCGGTTAAAGGCATGACGCCCCTGACAGAGGCTATGGAAGTGGTTTCTGCAATCGGCATTGTGATGCTGGGGAGTCTTCCGGTCACGGAGTTTTTACAGCGGAGGCTGAGGAAGCCTTTTCAGATGCTTGGACAAAGAGTGGGTATCAATTCAGCCGGCATGACAGGACTTTTGGTGGGTGCAGTGAGCGCCATTCCCGCGTTGTCCATGTACCGGGAGATGGATGAGAGAAGCAAGGTGGTCAATGCAGCCTTTCTGGTGAGCGCAGCCAGTATGATGGCGGCTCATGTGGGATTTACTTTCAGCACAGAACCACAGCTTCTGGGCGCTTTAATCGGTGGGAAGATAAGCGGCGGGGCAGCGGCGGTTGCGGCAGTACTTTTACTTCAGCAAAGGAAGATATAGAAACAGGTCAAAAATGCCATTTTCGGCCTTGATTTCCATATGTCCGTGATATCTTGTGATAATATCCTGTATACTTTTGAGGCCATAACCATGATTTGTTTTATCTGGTTTGGAAGTGAGGAAAAGCAGGCTGTGTTCCGGCGGCTTGTCTGAACCGGAAGCGGCTTGCCCTTCTGTGTGGAAGGGAGTCTGTTTTCTTGAAGAGGAAGGGTCAGGATTACTGACTTCCAGACAGAACAATCCCTTGCCTGCCCTGCATTTCAGGCAAATCTCCCGTTGTGTTTCATCCAGCTTCATACAAGCTTCCATGGCGTTATCCAGGGCATTGGCATATAGGGCACAGATGTCGGTCTTATCGTAGGGAAGCTGTGCAGGGATTTGCAGATCCATTTTCATACGGATGCGGCACCGTTCCATGACGCTCCTTTTTACTGTCAGTACGGCATTGACCGTTGGATCCCCACAGCAGGCAAAGGATTGGGAAAAGGCAGCATTGCCGGCAAGTTCTCTGACATAGGACTCCCGCTGTTCTTCGGGCAGGGCGGATAGCACCTGCATGTGATTGGCCAGGTCGTGTTTCAGTCGCCGGACTTCGAAATGCTGCTGCTCCATAGCTTCATAATATTTGCGGTTGATTTCTGTAAACATGCTCTGCTGTTCCAGTTTCTGCTGCCTGGCTAATACGGTGACACACCAGAGCAGACTGATGAAGGCAAACAGAGAGATGAGCAGTAAGATGGCATACTCCTGATGAGACTGCGTATTAACGTAATGGTCAGAAAGCTGAAATAAGGTAACCACATCCAATACGATACCCAGCGGGGTTATGGTAAGCAGAAGCAGCAACCGCCACATACTGCCTGAAAGGGTATACTCTTTATCAGGAGCAAATTTCCTGGTGCAAAAATACAGAACAAGCGCAAATGGCAGACTGAACAGACAGGATATGAGGTATCCGTGTTGCACCTGAGCGAAGGTTTCGAAGGTCTCAAGAAGAAAATCGTGGATGTAATTGTCCCGCAGGGCGTTGAAAGAAAAGATAGTGCTGGCAAACATCAGTCCGATCGTCACTTTCTTCCAGAAACTGCCCTTGCATGTAAGCAGGACAATAATCAGGAAAATCGGTGCAGTGCCCAGGATATTAAAAGGATCCCCTATAAAAATAATCATGCTGCAGAGCAAAGAACATCCCAAAAACAGCAGAAAACGGCAGCGCTTCTTCTGGGAAATTTCAATCATGTATGACATGGTATGCATAAGCAGCCATGCAGAAGAGAGAACTGCTCCTGCATGAAGGAGTCTTAATACGATTGCCATGTGAAATCACCTCCCATCATGGCTCTGGCCACTTTGCGGGAAGCACTTTCCCTGTATTTTCTGCTGCAGGGAAGTTTCTGCCCATGAATGGTAACAGATTCACTGTTCAGGTAATCGACATGTGCCGGATTGATCAGATAACGTTGATGAATCCGTACAAAATGGGGGGACAGCTGCGCTTCTGTTTCATCCAGTCTGGCGTAGAAAGTGTATTGTCCCCTGGAAGTCACTAGATTGACTTTGCGTTTGTCAGAGTAGAAATAAAGGATATCAGACAGATGGAAGCGCCATGTGCCGTCAATGGTTTTGATGGTATAAGTCCGGGCTTCTTCCCGGGCTGCTTTTGCGCGCACTCGTCCAAGCAATTGCCTCAGGCTTTCTTCTGTGGCAGGTTTCATCAGATAATCCAGGGCGCCTACACGGTAGCCGTCAAAGACATAATCAGAATAGCCGGTCACAAATACGATGAGCAGCTGATTGTCAAAAGTTCTGATCTTCTCAGCGGTTTCCATGCCGTTTAATCCCTTCATCTCCACATCCAGAAAAAGCAGGTCGATTTCCCCCGGATGTTTAAAAAACCATGAGGCGGCATTTGTGCCAGAAGAAAATTCGTAGACGATTTCCTCAGAGTCCTCGATGAGCAGTTTTTCCAGTTGGATGCGCAGTGCATCCCGTGCATCTATTTCATCATCGCAGATTGCAATTCGTAACATGTGGGGCAACTCCTTTTCTGACTATATATTAACATATTATTATTGTGTTATATAAGATGCAATCTCATGCCTTCATGTCAAACGTTACATTCTATTCGCTCAAACTTTACATTTCGTGCAGGAATATTCCAAACATTACATGCGGACTGCCAGAAATGACAGCCCCTCTTTCGCTAGAAAGATTTTATGGTATGGTCATAACAGATGAAGGATTCAGGAACGTCGGGAAGAAAAGCAGATTTTCGCTCCGGCAGTAAAAGGAGGAAGCAGTCATGTTGTATGTAAAGGAACTCTACAAATCTTATGAGGCAGGTAAGAACAGATATGAGGTATTGAAGGGAATCGATTTTCATGTGGCGCAGGGAGAGTTTGTGGCGGTCATGGGGCCTTCCGGTTCCGGCAAAACCACATTGTTAAATTGTATATCCTGCTATATTCCTTTTGATAAAGGGAATATCAAGCTGGGCGGCATGGAATTGGCAGGCATGAATGAGGATACTCTTGCCGGTATCAGAAATACGAAGCTTGGTTTTGTATTTCAGGACTTTATGCTTTTAGACGGACTTACCATACGGGAAAATATCCTGGTACCGCGCATTGTGCAGGGAAAGGTGGAGAAGGAGGCCGAGAAGCTGGTAGGACAGTTGGCGGCTATGTTCGGAATAGAGCACATTTTAGATAAATATCCGGCAGAAATATCCGGCGGTGAGAAGCAGCGTGCGGCGGTGGCCCGCAGTCTGATCAATAATCCGTTGATTATTCTGGCAGATGAACCTACCGGGAACCTGGATTCCAAGTCCAGCCGCGCGGTGATTGAAACTTTTAACAATGCCAAAGAACAAATGAAAGCCACTATCTTTATGGTGACACACGATAGTTTCGCGGCATCTTTTTGTGACAGGGTCATTTTGTTAAAAGACGGCACCATATATCGTCAGCTGGAAAAGAAAGACAGCCGCAGCCGGTTCCAGGAGCAGTTGTTAGATGCAATCAAGGAAATGAGATAGAATAAAAGGCAGGAGGTCTTATGATGAGTCGGGTAATGGATATGAAACAAATGGAACAGAAGCTGCAGAAGGCTGACAGGAAGCAGTCCCGCCTTTACCTGTTCTGTAATTTTATGGCGTTGATGATTATTTCCGCGTACTCTGCGTTGATGCTTTCACCTACGGTACAGAAGGTGTTTCCGGCAGGCGGGGACAGCAGGAAACAGATGTATATGATATTTGTGATGACCCTGGTGGGATGTGTGGTCTTTACCATTTATGCGTTGGGATTGTTTTTCAGGCATAAATCCGGTCAGCTGGGTATTTTGATGGCGCTTGGCGCTTCCAGAAGACGACTGGCGCCGGGATTATTTCGAGAAGTGATTGTCTTAAGCGGGGTGTCCGCTGTTGCAGGTACGATTGCAGGTTTCCCCTTTGTATGGATTATCTGGCATGCTTTTCGGCTGCTGTTGGTGGACAGTTCGGATATGGTGCTTACCTTTGATTTCAAGTGTCTGTTTATTTCTTTGCTGTTCTTATTGCTGGTGGTGGGATTTGCCTGTCTGACTGCGTGGCGGTATTTGAAAAAGACAAATATTATGGAAGTGATCCGGGAGGAACATATTAATGAACCAGTGAAAGAGCCGGGCAGATGGTGCGGACCGGTGGGAGTCCTGGTGCTTCTCACAGGCGCTGTACTGGGGTATGGGGCACCCGTTGCGTGTTACAGATGGCTCCAAATGTATCCGCCGGAATGGGTAGGTGTGTTTTATGCGCCCGTCTTTGTGGGGCTTTATATGGTCATGCTGCACACGGTGGTCCATGGCTGGAAGAGCCATAGGAAAAACCCTTATAAGAATATTATTTCCAGAAGCATGATGAAGTTTCAGGGAAAACAAACCGTCAATAATATGCTGGTGATCACGTTGTTGATTGCAGGGGGATGTTTTGCAATCTTTTATCTGCCTGCCAACGGCATCTCGGCACTGTATCGGTATGCATCACAGCCCTATGATTATTTCTATAAGTATCAGGCAGATCAGAATGTACCAGACAGGGAGGCGGTGGAAACTCTGGGCAGGGAATATGGCCTGCTATTTAAAGAATGGAAGGAGTGCGATTATGCCACTTTGGGAATAGGTGGGAACCATATAATCGAAGAGGACAGCCAGCACTATCATATTGAATATGTGCCTATGGCAGAAGAAGCGAAGGTGCTTTCGGAAGATGCCTACAGGATACTTACCGGGCAGGATGTGGATGTGAAACCAGGAACTTATCTCAACGTTACGAATCAGGATGAGACCTCATTGTCTGTCAATGAATCGGCAAAGGAATTTACCAATATGGTGACCCGCAGGCAGATGCACACTAAGTTTGCAGGATACCTACATTATGATCTGCTTGCGGAAGCAGATACCACGTGCTGTGTTCTTGACAATGAGGATTATGCTGAAATATCTGAGGGTCTGACGGAGGATTGGAGAGGGTGTTTCGTAGGATTTAATGTGGATGGAGAGGACTCTTATCCCTTTGCCAATGCCTTCTACCATCTCTTTGTTTCAGCCTTTGATGAAACCTGTGAGCGCCCTGGATATTATGACCGTGTACAGAAAATCAGGGAGAATGAGGCGGGGAAAACATATTGGGGAGATACGGATGATATGGCGACAATCAGTTATGAACTGGCAGATTCCTTTATGTTCAGAAGCTTTTGGGTATATCAGCCGGACTTTCGGATTCTGAATCAGAATGATTACCTGCGGAATATGGCAGTCATGTTTATGATGTTTCTCTTTATCTTCATGGTGTGTATGATCACGGCACTGGTGGTTTGCTATACTCGTTGTCAGAGTATTGCGTTGAATAACCGATATATTTTTGATGATCTTAAGAAGCTGGGAGCATCGCCTGCTTTTCTGGATAGGGAAGTGCGCAGCCAGTGTGGTAACGTCTTTCGAGTACCTGCCCTGGTGGGAATGCTGTCCATGTTCCTGTTGTTTTCCATGATATTGTATGCCAACGATGGCAGGATGGTTATGACGGAATGGTTAGCCATGGGAATATGCCTGTGTATCATTGCAATGATTGGCGGCCTGATATATATGGTATATCGGTCTTGCGTAAAGGTGATTAAGAGACTGCTGGGGGTGTAGGCAGGGATTGTGGGATTATTCAATTTAATGATTTGTGTGAAAAGGCAGAACTCAGGAGAAATCCAGGGTTCTGCTTTTTCATGCCGTATATAGCCAAACGCAACATGAAGTTGCTGAATTGTCAGGGCAGGATGATAGACATTTACAGGCGGCATGCTATGATGAACAGGAACAGGTGATTGAACTGTGACATAGGGAAAGGAGACTATAAGGAGACTATGATGACATTTGGAGAGAAGCTGTATCAGCTTAGAAAACAACATGGATTTTCGCAGGAAGTGTTGGCAGAAAAACTAAACACCAGCAGACAGGCAGTCAGTAAATGGGAAAATAACAATGGGTATCCTGAAACGGAAAAACTTATTTTACTGGCAAGACTCTTTCAGGTCAGCCTGGATGATTTATTAATGGAAGAACGGGATATAGGGCTGGAATCCTACAGAACAGAGGACAATATGGGGAACCTGGAAAGAGACAAAACAGAAAAGGATGGATATTATGTAAACCGGGAAACAGCAAGTGGTTTTCTGCTTTATTATAAGAGAAAATTTTTACTGCTTGGGGCGGGGTGCGGAATTTTAGCAGGGTGTAACGCAGTCCGATATTCTTCAACGGAACCGGGATTCTTTGAACTGGCAGTGGGGCCTGCTCTTGATGCTGTATCTGGCTTGCTGTTGCTTGCCATTGTCCTTTATATCATCTTAAAACAAAATCCATACAGGAATCTGAGAAAGAAGGAACTTATCTTTGCGGCAGATGTGAAGAAAGAATTGCAGGAAGAATTTTCCAAAGTAAAAGTAGCATTGTTGGCGGGGATTGTGATCTGTATGCTTATTGTGGGGATTAGTGAAATGCAGTTTGCATGCAGTCTTGATGTAAACTGGGAGGCAATGTATCTTATGAGTGAGGTAGAAATGCTGCGTGATGCAATTCTCCAGATGATATTGATGGGCATTTGCGGTTTTGTCACAGTCTTTTGTGTGGGGGTGTATTGGTCTTATGCGGTACTGCTCCGTATGGATTGGCAGAGCAAGTAACCGGGTAATGGCGGTGGATTATGTGAGCCTTTGTTTGTGAGAAGTCTATAAGGCCAGCGGCTTTTTACCTATGGCATCCGGCGCAGGGAATCACCCCTGCGCCATTGTTGTTAGTTTGTTGTTTTTACTTTGCCTTTTGGCAGGCTTAAGAGGAAATAAAAGAACAAGATGCCCATGGATGTTCTGGCAAATATTTCTGCTGCCTGTTCGGTGAAGGTGACTGACAGAATCATCCGTACTATAATAATGCCAATGATTGCGGTGCCTGCTATGAATGCTTTTTTCATTTTATATCTCCTTTTCAGTAAGTAACGTTGTATTTGTCTTTCTGCAATAAGGATATCAAATAAGAGTTTCCGTTTCCATTGATTCATCTTACAGTTTGCGTGTGGTAACTTACAATTGTGTAAGATTTTAGGAGAATATCTTTCTTGCCATGTATATATTATTCTTTTAGTATAGAAAGCAGAAGATTTTTGTCACATAAACGAAGGTGCGTTGTCTAATCACATAGGAGGTAAAATCTATGAGCAAAAGAACGAATGAGGAATTACAGGCCTTGGTCGAAAAAGCCACGGCGGGGGATAAAAAAGCCCTGGAAACACTAATTGCAGGAGTGCAGGACATTGTATTCAACTTATCTTTGCGGATGCTCGGCACATTTGCAGATGCGGAGGATGCCACACAGGATATCCTGCTGAAGATGATCACACATCTTTCCTCTTTCAGAGGAGACAGTGCCTTTACAACATGGGTATTCAGCATTGCCGTTAATCACCTGAAAACTTACAGAAAACATATGTTTGCCCATTATCCGTTGAGTTTTGAGTACTATGGAAATGATATAGAAAATGGGAAAATACAGGATGTACCGGATTTGACTCAGAATGTGGAGAAGGATATTCTGGACATGTCTCCGGAAGCGTACCGACAGCGGCTTTCCAGAATCCGAAGGAAAATGGCGGATTTCCTGGGACAGTACTGCGGGGAATACGGCAGCGGCAGATGCAAATGCAAAGACAGGGTAAATTACGCGATACAAAGCCATAGAATCAATCCGTTGCAGCTGGATTATATGACTGCTGCGGAAATCTCCGCCCAGACCATGATGGATGTGAAGAATGCTATGGAAGATATTGATGATTTATCACAGGACTTTTCATTCTGTAAGCCCTACCAATCGCCGGAGCGCACCAAAAATCTGATACGGGAATTTTTAGATTCCACACAGTTTTCCATTATCCAGAATGCTTAAAGGAGATGACAGAATATGAACACACAGCTTATGATTGATTATTTATCGGCATTGAGCGCAAATAATAACCGTGAATGGTATCATGACAACAAAGATGACAATAAAAAGGCAAGTGCAGCGTTTGAGAAATTATTACAGTCATTGATACTGGAAATCGGTAAGTTCGACAACAGTATCTTACATAATAATCCGAAAGATCTTACGTTTAAAATGGTGAGGGATACCCGTTTCAGTCATGATAAATCCCCTTATAATCCAGCGTTTCGAGCCCATATTTCCTCTATGGGAAAGCTTCCTGTCCCTGTGGGGTATTACCTTATGATAAAGCCCGGCAATCAGTCTTTCTTAGGCGGCGGCCTGTTTGCGGATATGTTTAAGGATGCAACAACAATGGTCCGGGATTACATTGCACAGCACGGCGCAGAATGGGAACAGATCATACATGACTCGGAATTTGAACAATATTTCACGGTTCAGGGAACGGCTTTGAAGAATGTTCCTGCGGGATATGAGAAAGAGCATCCCCAGGCGGAATATCTGAAATATAAGAGCTGGTATCTGGAATATCCCATAAAGGATGAGGAATTACGTGATGCAGAAGCCTTTCTCACAAAGGCAGCAGAGGTTTTCCGGGTGATGAAACCCTTTAACGACTATTTGAATAAAGCGCTTGCGGGATTCCAGATGCCCACAAGGTGAGGAGATACGCAGGAATAGAATGGTGCTTAAGATGCGGGGAGTATCCCGGATTTTAAGCACCATTGTGCTATTTTTATCCTTCTGCCTTGATAAAAGGAACAGATGCGCTGTTGACGGCAGTGTTTTCAAGGAGAACCTCAGCATGAGCATTGGTCAGGATGCAGGCAGGTTCTTCTTCATCCGGTGCATAGGTGATGTTGGAATCTACGAATTTCATGGTGGCCCGTGTGCCCTCTGTGCCTTTGAAAACAGATGCTTTGTGAAGATTGTCTATTGTTACATTGTAAAAAGAAATATCTTCAAGCGGCGTGGTTTCCTGTAAATGAATCTTGTCTCCGAATTCATAATGAATCAGAGCGTCGATATGGTGGAAACTGCAGTTTTTGATGATCCAGCTGCGGCTGTTGTCTCTTACCCTGTCTGCGCCATGAGAGTAGTATTCGAAGGCGTACAAAGTGTTGCGGCGTCCTGAAATGCGATGGGGATATTTAGCAGGGCCGTAGAAGGTACAGTTCTCGATCAGCATGTTGACACATCCGATACGGAGCGAGTTGCAGGCGGTATTCAGCCGGCAGTCTGCCATGTGGAAATTATAGGCGTCGTAGCCGGCGATACAGTCATCCCCTGACTGGATATCACAGCCAATGACTTCCACATTGATACAATGGTGGATATCGATGCCGTCATGTCCCCCATAGATGGCCAGGTTTCTGATCGTTACGTTATGGCAGGAATCAATCTGGTGGGCCCAGTTGGCACAATCCTGAAAATGATAGTTGCTTAAGACGATATTTTCACAGCGGCATAAGCGGATGCCCATGGGACCGCGAAAACCTTCTTCACCGGCGTCGTCCCTGCAGTTTTGTCCGTCAAAGCCGGATCCTTCTTCGCCGATGATAGAAATATTTCTGGCATCTATGGCAGAAACAAGGGCGTAGGTATAATGGGGCGGAAGATGCCATAAATCGATATATTCTTGTTGATACAGATAACCGAGCGTGGTTTCTTTCCCGTAATCCGTGTAATCGGACGCATTTTCAGAACCGATCAGGACAGCATGTTCCAAAAGGTGGAGCGTCGTGTTGTCATAAAGCCGTATGCTTCCTGTCAGATATCGTCCGGCAGGGACGATTACCTCACCGCCGCCAGCCTCCCGGCAGGCATCCAGGGCGTTCTGGATAAAAGTTGTCTGTAAAACAGTTTCTGATGGCTGTGCGCCAAATTCGCAAATACTTTTTTGGAAATTCATGTGAATAACCTTCCCTTTCTCATTTTATTCTGCAAGCAATACAATATAAATGGATTAAGAGAGTTCGGTTGTGGAACGGCGGATTTCCAGCGTGGGAGTAAGGATTTTCTTCTCATTCTCCGCAAGTTTTCCATTTTCCAGCATTTTCAACAGAATTTTACCTGCATATTGTCCCATGAGATATTCGTGCTGATTAATATGGGTAAAAAAATTAAAATCAGAAATATCGTTCGTGGGGTTATCAAAGGAAAGCATGGAAATATCCTTTGGCACTTTAAGACCCAGCTCGCATAGAAGGGAATACATATACAGACAGGTCTGGGATTCACAGCAGATGATGGCCGTGATGTGTTTGTCTGCCAGGATTCTTGCGATATAATCGGCGGAAATATTCAAAGGCTTGTGAATATCCAGATTTTCTTCTATGTGGATACAGCTGGGAAGAAGACCGGATTCCTCACTGCCCTGCCAGAGGCCTTTGATTCTGCTTTTTACGGTCTGTACATCTTTGGATGTATGGGTGATAAAAAGCAGATTTCTGTGTCCTAACGCAAAAAGATGTTCAAAAGCTATCTTGCCCGCATAAACATTGTCAATTGCCACATAATTTGTGTCGATGCCGGGAAGGATTCTGTCAATGAGCACCATGGGATAATTGTTCAGCTTCATGCGAAGAAGCTGGTTGCTGTAATAGATCTGATCCACAGGAAACAGGATCAGTCCCTTGCAGTCTGATTGAAAGCATCTTTTCAGAAGATAGTCTTCATTCTGGTGCGTGCGGCTTTGCACCATGTGAATATTATATTGCCTTGGGGGCAGAATGGAAGTAATGCCATTGATAATATTCAGCGAAAACTGGTCCGAAAAATAAGGAAGCATGCACATGATATCGGAATAGGCTGTGCCTGGAAGCGCATCTTCGGAAGCCGGAATGTTGAACTCTTTCGTATAACTGTCTTTAGATGCCACGAAGCTTCCTTTGCTGGGATAGCGTATGATATAGCCTTCTTCCTTCAGTTCTTTTAATGCTTTCGTAACGGTGATGCGGCTGACCTGAAACTGCTTCATGATTTCGGCTTCCGTAGGCAGCCTGTCACCAATGGAAAGTTTGTCCTGAATCTGCTCTAAAAGATAATTCTTAATGTTTCTATATAATGGTAAAGATGGTTCCGTATCCATAGCTATTCTCCCTCATACAACATTTTTCTAAATTATAGTACAGCATGCAGAATAAGTCAAATGAAATATATGATATAACAAATATATCAAAATAAGCGTAAAATATGAAAAAGTAGTGATTTTAGGAAATGAAAAACATACAAAATATACAAAATGATGCTTGTTATAGAAAAGAAATTGACAGATTTGTGAAATAAATGTAATATTTGAATTGCAAGCAATACAATATCAAACAATACAAAACTGACAAATGATCAAGGAGGAAATGCGTTATGAAAAGAAAATTACTGGCTGCCTGTATGGCGGCGACATTTGCCATGACATCCCTGACAGGATGCGGAGGTTCCCAAGAAAGTGCGCAGGATACAACGAAGCAGAATGCTCAAACGGCTGACACAACCGAAGCTGTCGATGCGGCCAAACCAGAGAACGAAGCGCAGGATGCAGAAAAAATTCATCTGACTGTTCCGAAAGTAGGATACAATCAGGATCAGATCAATACTGCAAATGCCAAGGAAGGAGGACCTACTTACGAGGACAGGTACTATATGACAGTGACCGAAAATCTTGCCAAAAACCTTCCGGATTATGAGATGGAATACGTAGACTGGGGCTGGGGTGAGACATTGGATCAGAAACAAAGGGCATTGTTTGCTGCCGGCAGTGCACCAGACATTGTAGCTGGCGAAACCTTTATTCCCAGCTATGCGGCAGAAGGACTGTTAGAGCCACTGCCACAGGAGATTGTGGATTTGGTCAATCCTTCGTTCCTGGTTTATGACAATGATGGAAAGGCAGTGGCAGTAGCATACAAAAGTTCCATCTTTATGATCTTCTACAATAAAGCGCTCCTGCAACAGTGTGGATATACGGAAGATGATATACCGGAAACCTGGGCGGAATGGAAGGCGATGTCAGATGACATTACGGCACAGGGACAAGGCGAATTCTGGGGAGGCGGTATTCCTACATTCCCGAATGCGGGCGGTGCACTTCGTGCGACGCCGTTCTTTAGGGCAAATGGCACGGATTTTGCCGTAGATGGCAAAATTAATCTGGATGATGCAAAGCTGCAGGAAGTTTTGAGCTTTATCAGAGAAATGAACTATAATTTCCCGGCAGGTCTCGGAAATGGTTCTGATGAATTCCCGATGTGGGATGCTTTTCATGAAGGTAAACTTGCTTTCGTGGTACAGGGATCGTTTGAAGGTTCTGACGCCGAAAATGCGGGAATGGATTGGGGTGTAGCGCCGATTCCCATGAACGATGCGGGCATTGACGGAAACTGTACGGTGGGAAGTGTGTATCTGGCCGTGCCTAAGGATGCGGCCAACAAGGAAGCTTCTTTCAATGTCATTAAAGAAACATTGAGCCTTGAAAATGAAAAAGTATGGCTGGAAGGTTCTTACTGCCCGGCAATCAAGGAAATTATTGAGGATCCTTCTTATTATGAAAATGATAAGGTGCTGATGATGGAGATGCAGGTGATCAAAGACGGAACCTATTCCGGACTGGCTTCCTTCCCGAAAAACGATTCCGCTATCTGGGAGATCATCAATCAGAATGTACTTGCCAGAACAACGATGACGGAAGATCCCATCGACGTAATATGCAGTGAGGCACAGGAGCAGATCCTTCCGCTGCAGCAGTAAGGATATACAGATGAGTTGAAAAATGATAACCGCAGGAAGGCGCTTCCTGCGGTCCTTCATAAAAAGGCGGTCAGTGAATGGAAGAAATGAAAAGGATAAATAACAAAAAGAAATGCAGCATCAGACAGCAGAGAAGAACACGGCTGGCATACAAAATTATCATTCCCTTCTTTGCCTATATAGCGCTTTGGGGTGTTATGCCGCTGCTTTACGGATTGTATCTTGGCTTGACGGAATATAATGGACTTTCCCGTAAACCGGTATTTATCGGACTGAAAAACTACAGGGATTTTTTTACGAATGCGGCCTATATGGCGCTTTTGTGGAGACAGATCTGGATGGGAGCGATATGCTTGTTTATGAATACCTTTCTGTCCTTCCTGCTGGGACTGGCTTTGAATGTGCCAAGTAAAGCAAGAGGGTTTTTCCGGTCTGGAATCTATGTGCCCTGTATTGCGGCTACCTCCATAACTTCTGCTATTTTCGTAGTGCTGCTGGAACCCAATGGCGTCATGAACACCATATTGAAACGAATAGGATCGTCTCCGATTACATGGCAGTACTCCCAGTTCTGGATGGTGTTTTGGATCATGGTCTATTTTGTCTGGAAGAATATCGGACCGGCAGCGATCATCTGGCTGGGAGGCTTACAGTCCATAGACGCATCCTTATATGAGGCGGCCAAGATGGACGGGGCGAACAGCTTCCAGAGAATCAGATACATTACTATGCCTGGACTTCGCTTTGTGGCATCTTACATCATTTTGACAGGAATTATCGGTGCGATGCAGATGTTTGATGTGGTCATGTTCCTATCCAAAGGTAATCCTTATGGAAAGACGGATATACTGATGTACCGTCTGTACCGGGATGGTATTGTGAATTTTAATATGGGAATGGCAGGAGCGGAATCCACAATAATCGGTATGATTACGATTATTTTCTCCATGGTTTATTTCCGCATGGTATTGAAAAAGGAGGATCAAAATGCATAATATTACGAAAAAAGCCTTAAGGTTTGTCTGGTTTATCCTGATGGCTGTCATCTGTATGCTGATGATTTATCCGCTTATTTATTCTGCCCTGGGAGGCTTCAACAGCCAGAGCGAATTTAGCAGCATGGGGAATTTATTCCCGGTACCCAAGAAACCGGTATGGAATAATTACATTTTTGCTTTCTCGTCCACGGTATTAAGCCCGCTTTTAAATACCTTTCTGCGTACGGCGTGGTATACGGTGGTCGTACTGATCATGACGATTCTGATCGGTTATGTTATGGCCAGATATGAGTTTAAAGGAAAGCAGTTTTTTATGGTATTTATCATAGTCTCACAGGTGATTCCCGCAGTGCTTACGTTGATTCCCACATTTGTCATGGTTTCTCATATTCCGTTAGTGGGAGGAAATGACCTGTTCGGCAATGGCGGAAAGGGACTCTATGACAGCCAGCTTATGCTGTTTTTGCCTTTGAGCTGGGGATATCTGCTCTGGCCGTTTCTGTTCATGCAGTCCATGAAATCTCTGCCGCGGAGTTTTGAAGAAGCGGCGGAATTAGATGGAGCGGGATTCTTCCAAACGATCCTCAAGGTGATAGTCCCCATGCAAAAGCCCATACTGACGGTTGTGGCTATTAATGTGGCGCTCAATACATGGAATGACTGGATGACGCCCTTCTTGTATATCAACAGCACAAAGAAAACCACGCTGCCGGCATATCTGGCAACGCTTACAGCCTCTTTGCAAAACTATGGACAGAAGGATTATCCCAAGGTGTTTGCGCTGGCCACTCTGGCGATTATCCCGCCACTGTTTATTTTCCTGTTTTTACAAAAATATATTGTACAGGGAATCGCTTCCGCAGGCATTAAAGAATGAAAATGGAAAGGCGCCGATAAAAGATGAAGACACTTACAAGTGAATGGAAGGAACGGATTGCATACTGGATTAAAACCTTAAAAAAGGATTTGTTTTGGACGATTGAAACAATCAGCTGGGAAACTGCGGCCTGTGAAGATATGTTGACGGTACAGGAGGCGGCAGGCCTTTCCTTTACACCGGCACAAAAGGGAATGGTATGGGGCAGGGAATATGAATACAGGTGGTTTAAGGCAGAACTCTGCCTTCCGGCATCCTGTGAAGGGGAGCGGATTGTGCTCAACCTGAAACCGGGCTGTGAGTCTACCCTGTTTGTGAATGCGGTTCCGTTTGGGACCTTCCGTGCCGACTGGATTCTGGAGGAACATCATTACCTGGTGGATAACACCATAAGCATGTGTGCACATCCGGGAGATAAATACACCATTATGATGGAGAGCTATGCAGGGCATTTTTTTCCGAAAGCGCACGAAAACTGCTCGGTGGGGCCTGTGCTGCCGGGAGAATATGAGACATATCAAAAGCAGGGAAGAGTGACTACAGGAGAAAGCAGCTATGGGATCTGGAACGAAGACGCTTACCAGCTGCTTATGGATGTGGAAACGCTGTACGGTCTTTTAAAGACATTACCGCCTGATTCCCTGAGAGCGGCAAAGATCGCCGAGGCCCTTAGCCGGTTTACCTTGTGCTGTGATTTTGAACAGGAAGCGGACAGGAGAAGGGATGACTACCGCAGTGCAAGGAAACTGTTAGCGCCGATCTTAGCCTGTAAAAACGGGGATACCATGCCTGAATTTCTGGCCGCGGGACATGCTCATATTGACTATGCATGGCTTTGGCCCTGTGAGGAGACGATACGAAAGACGGCGAGGACTTTTGCCGCCCAGTGCAGATTGATGGAAGAGTATCCGGAATATCGGTTTATACAAAGCCAGCCGGCCCTCTATCTGCTCTGCAAAAAATATTATCCAGATCTGTATGGAAAGATCAAAGAGACGGTCAAAAGCGGACAGTGGATTCCGGAGGGAGCCATGTTCGTGGAGCCGGATACCAATTTAAGCGGCGGCGAATCGCTGATCAGGCAGCTGCTATACGGGAAGCGGTTTTTTGAAGAAGAATTTGGCGTTATCAGCAGACTCCTCTGGCTGCCGGACAGCTTCGGATACAGCGGTGCCCTCCCGCAGATTTTAAAAAAGAGCGGTGTAGAATACTTAGTCACGCAGAAGATATTTTGGTCCTATAACGAAGGCGAAAAATTCCCTTACCACTATTTTCGTTGGCGAGGCATTGACGGCACGGAGATTACTTCCTTTTTACCTACCAGCTATAATTACAATACGAATCCGGAGGTGATGAACGGAGTATGGAAGGAACGGGTGCAGGTGCATCATCTGGAAGACTTTCTGATTCCTTATGGATATGGAGACGGCGGCGGCGGACCCACGAGGGACCACATCGAATATATCAGAAGACAGGAAAATCTGGAGGGCGGCGTTAAAATAAAACAGGGAAATCCGGTTTCCTTTTTTGAAAAGCTGGATGAACAAGGCGGTCCGTCTGACACATACTGCGGAGAACTGTATTTTACGGCCCATAGAGGAACCTATACTTCCCAAAGCAAGATAAAGAAGCTTAACAGAGCTTGTGAAACGGCTTTGCATAATCTGGAATACGCAGGGGCGCTTGCGCTGATTGTCCGAAACGAATATCCCAAAGAAGAGCTGGACGATATGTGGAAAACGCTTCTGATCAACCAGTTTCATGATATCCTTCCGGGTTCGGCCATTCATAAGGTATATGAGCGGACACAAAAGGAACTGGAAGAAATCATAGAACGGGCACAGACCATGACACTTGCCATTTTACAGAGTATGGCGCTGCCGGAAGAGGGAACCATGTCGTTTGTGAATACATTGCCCTTTGCAAGAGACTTCTGGTATCGCGATTCTGAAAGAGGGACGGAAGAGAGAGTTCACCTGACCGGATTTGGCTGTACTTGTCTGACGCAGAAGGCGGGATCTGAAAGCGAAAAAGGACTTGCCAAAGAATGTGAGGAAGGCTATGCTGTCGAAACGGATCTGCTGCAGGTGTTTATCAGCAAAACAGGTGAGATTTCCTCTTTTATTTTAAAAGAAAACAAAAAAGAGTATGCGGCAGCGCCCATGAACCATTTCCGGCTGTTTAAAGACGTGCCCAGGGCTTTTGACGCATGGGACATTGATTCTAATTATGAAGAGCAGGAAGTAGTAAATGTCTGTGAATTGAACAGCAGCCTGCTGTGGAATACGGAAAACATCTGCATTGTTGCTTTAGAAGGCAGAATCGGTAAGTCTTCTCTGCGTCAGCAGATAAGGATAGAGAAGGATTCACCGGTTATTGTATTTGAAACGGAGGTAAACTGGAAAGAACGGCACAGACTTCTGAAAGCCTCCTTCCCTTCAGCCATCCATGCGTCGGAAGGGAGAAACGAGATACAGTTTGGTTACATCAGACGGCCTGCTGTGAGGAGCAGGGAGAGTGATAAGGAACGTTTTGAGGTATGTCAACATAAATATACGGCGCTTTGTGATGCCGGTGCAGGCGCAGCCCTTTTGAATGACAGTAAATATGGCATTGGCATGTGCGACGGGAAGATGGAGTTATCCCTGCTTCGGGCGCCCGTATCCCCGGATTTGGAAGCTGACTGCGGCATGCACCGGTTTACTTATGGCTTTATGGCATGGAACGGCAGTTTTGAAGAGGCAGGGGTGGTGCAAAACGGATATTTTATGAATGTGGAACCGATTACCTTATCGGGCCGTATGGAACTCCCATATCTTTGCAGTACAACCAATGAAAATGTGGTGATAGAAACGGTCAAGGCATCCATGGATGGGAGGAAAGATGTGATTCTGCGTCTGTATGAAAGCGTGGGAGCTTCCACCGATACCGAGCTGACGCTGGGCAGCTGGGAAGCGGAACTCTGGTCCTGCGATATGCTGGAAAAAGAGGAGGAGAGGCTTGTGCCGCTGCAGGAACACAGATATGCTTTATCGTTTGAACCTTTTGAGATTAAGACCCTGCGCGTGAGAAGGAAGGAGGCGGCAGCTATCATGGAGCATACTGTACACTGCTGCTCCTGTACTGTGACAATGTCTCTTCCATATGAAGAAGCAGTTTCATGGCACAGTAGCTGATATTGATAAGGTTCACAATCATTTCGATTCCTCTGCGGCTGGAACGGGGGAGATATGGCATCCTCTTTTAAAAAGCTGTAAAGTGGTGTGTGATTATTTAAAATCGTCATAACCTCTCAGAACACTTCATACAATGTAAAAAGTGTTCTGAGGGGTTTCCTTTTGAAAGATTATATTGAGGAACGTGCAATTCAGATTGCCAATTATATCATTGAGAATAATGCTGCGGTGAGACAGACGGCGAAGGAGTTTGGTATCTCAAAGTCCACAGTACATGTGGCAGTAACAAAATAGAAAGATTGGCATGGAGAATAAAATAGGAAATATAACAGGGCATAGGTGTTGAAGAGACATCTATGCCTTAATTATACTATAATAAAATTTTTTTCTCTTCAAAATATGTGATTGTGCAATAACATGGGTAAGGGTATAATGAATACAAAAACTAATGATCGGAATTTTATGGAGGAACGATGGGAAATTATTTAAATCCCGGAAACAGCGGCTTCGCCGGAATCAGGAATGATATTTATATTGACAAATCGGGCTTGATCGGACTGATCAACCAGACGATTGACACCCCAAGGCGTATGACCTGTGTCAGCAGACCCCGCCGTTTCGGGAAATCATTTGCGGCGCAGATGCTGTGTGCCTATTATGACAGGACCTGTGATTCAGCCGGACTGTTTGACGGTCTGGAGATTGCCGGTGATGCGCAGTTCCATGACTATTTAAACCGATATGATGTGATATATCTGGATATGACAGGAGTGATTGGAGAAACATCCATTGAGGATATGATACCGTATATTCAAAGGAATGTGACACGGGAGCTGACGGAGCAGTATCCGGAGTTGAAGACGGTTGAAGGATTTACGGCCACGTTGGCCAATGCAGCGGCGGCGGTGGGTAATAAATTTATTATGATCATCGATGAGTGGGACGCGCCAATCAGAGTGGCAAAGGATTACCCTGACCTACAGAGAAAATATCTGGAGTTCCTGCGTTCTCTGTTTAAGAATAGCGGGATGACAAGCAAAACATTTGCCGCAGCTTACATGACTGGCATTCTGCCCATTAAAAAGGACGGTTCTCAGTCAGCAATATCGGATTTTGAGGAATATTCCATGCTCAAGCCCAGACAGTTTGCGGAGTATGTGGGATTCACGGAAGATGAGGTCGAGAGGCTGTGCCGTGACTATGGCAGTGATTTTAGTAAAATGAAACGTTGGTACGACGGATATTTTTTTCGGGGGGTGTCGGCTGTTTATAATCCCAGTTCGGTTATGAAAGCAATCCGCAATGACGATTTCGATTCCTACTGGACACAGACTTCCGCCGCTGAGAGTCTTATGGAATATATCAGCCTTGATTTTGACGGACTTAGCAGGACGGTGACGGAACTGATCGGCGGGGCTGAAACAAAAGTGGACACAAAAGGTTTTGCCAACGATCTGGTTACTTTCCGGGACAGGAACGATGTGCTGACGCTGCTGATCCATCTGGGATATCTGGTCTATGATGAAGAGACACAGAAGGTGCGTATTCCCAATGAAGAGATCCGTCTGGAATTTGCAAGGGCAATACGACAGATAAAGCGGGACGAGACCATCCGGCGGGTACAGGAGAGCGAACAGCTCATCCTGGATACCGTGCATCAAAACGAAGAGGCGGTGGCCAGACAGATAGAGAAGATTCATGAGGAAGAATCGCCGCTGTATTACAACAATGAGCAGGCGCTTCGCAGCGTGATCAAACGGGCCTATTTCAGCTATGGAGATGAGTACATTATGTTTGAGGAACTGCCGGCGGGTGTCGGGTATGCGGATATTGTGTATCTGCCAAAAAGGGATTCCGTATTACCGATATTGATTGTCGAATTGAAATGGAATCAGTCGGTGGAAAGCGCTTTGGAACAGATCAGGGACAGGCGGTACCCGGCGGTATTTAAGAATTACGGAAGTGATATTCTGCTGGTGGGGATCAGCTATGACAGAGAGGCTCCGGCAGGGAAAAGAAAACATCAATGCAGAATAGAGAAATACAGAGAACCGTAGCCGGTATGAGCGGCATAGATCAATACGAATGTGGGAAAGTGTAAGATGAGATTTATTATTAAGGAAAAAAGTTTTTACATGGAAGATGGAGGTGCGCTTTCAGAGGAACTTCAGGTGTGGCAGAAAGAATTTAAGAAGGATAAGGAATATGCATGGTATTTGCTGGGGTTAAAAGGATGTCCGCCGGATGCTGATATTTCCATGCGTTTTCTGGGCAGGGTAGCGGAAGGCTATTTCCGGTGTCTGACTTCATTGCCTGAATTGGAACTTTCCAGAGAAAAGACAGAATTTTTTGGGGATGCCGATACCGTATCCCGATTGGAAGCTGCGGTTCCCTTTATGATCGGTGCCGAATATCTGGACAGGAAGTGGATAGACCGTGCGTTTGAGGTACTGCACAATATTTTTCAGAGGGAAATTGCGGCATACCAGGGCACGGTGGAAATGTATCTGGCGGAACAGAGCCAACAGCTGCGTGTGCCGGAGCGCATTTTCTTTCATCTTGTGGAAAGCAATGAGGAAGAAGGATTTCCTTTTGCTTTTCTGGCAACCTATGCAACAAAAAATGATGGCGGAAAGATTAACCATATGCCTTTGCAGTATGCACTGGTGGAGTATCAGTCGGAACGGGAAAAGCTGTTAAAACTTTTGGCATGTCTGAATATTGCCTCGGAAAAGTCGGGTTTTGTACGGGAGGCAGTAGAGAGCGGAGAAATGTTTCATCCTTTGAGACTTACAGCACCGGAAGCTTATCAGTTTTTGAAGGAGATTCCCGTGATTGAGGAGGCCGGTATCCTGTGTCGTATCCCCAACTGGTGGAAAAGGCGGGCGATGATGGTCAGCATGAATGTGTCATTGGGGGATGAGCAGCCATCCTTCCTGGGATTTGAGTCGGTTTTATCCATGACACCGCATCTGGAAGTGGATGGTACGCCGCTTTCGAGAGAGGATATCGAACTTTTGTTAAAGCAGACGGAAGGGCTGGCATTTTTAAAAGGGAAATGGATCGAAGTAGACCACAGCAGACTGGAGCAGCTTTTGAAAGAGATGGACGAACCGAGGGAAGGCATGACTTTTCTGCAGGCATTAAGGGGAACGCCGGCAGATCTGCTGCCCGAGGATGAGGGAGTTATCATCTCCAATGGGAAGTGGCTTTCAGAGCTTCTGCAGAAGCTTCGCAAGCCGGAGACGATGCGCAAGGCAAGGGTTCCCGCAAGCGTACATGCACAGTTGCGGCCGTATCAGAAAAACGGGTTTACCTGGCTTCATTATATGAATGAGCTGGGATTCGGCGCCTGTCTGGCGGATGATATGGGCTTGGGAAAAACGCTTCAGGTGCTCACATTTTTGGAAAAGCTTCGAAAGGAGAGCGGACAGAAGCGGGTGCTCCTGATTGTTCCGGCGTCTTTGCTTGGCAACTGGAAACGGGAGGCGGAGAAATTCGTCCCGGATATGCCGGTCCATATTCTTCACGGCGGCGGCGCGGCAGCACTGGCGGAGGAATTAAAGAGTATAGAGGCGTTTCTGTTTATCACAACTTACGGAATGACGGTCAGAGTAAAGGAGTTTGCGGAGCGGACCTGGGACTGTCTGATTCTGGATGAGGCGCAGGCAATCAAAAATCCGACGGCAAAGCAGACCCATGCGATTAAGAAGATTCCTTCCAGAATGCGACTGGCTATGACGGGAACGCCCATTGAGAACGATCTGACGAATCTCTGGTCCATTTATGATTTTATTGATAAGGGGCTTCTCGGAGGGTTTGCGGAATTTAAGGAATATACGAAAAAGCTGGCGAGGGAGCCGGAGGAGTATGCGAGCTTGAAATCCGCAATCTCTCCTTTTATGCTGCGGCGGTTGAAAACGGACAAACGGGTGATTATGGATCTGCCGGAGAAGGTAGAAACAGTGGACTATGTCAGCCTGAGCAAGAAACAGGTTGTGCTTTACCGCAAGCTGGTGGCGGAACTTGCGGAAAAATTGGAAACGCTGAGCGGTTTTGAAAGGTGTGGGCTGATTCTTGGCGCGCTGACCCGTCTGAAACAGATTTGTAACCATCCTGACCAATATCTGGGACAGGAAAAATTCGCGCCGGAAGAAAGCGGAAAATGGGAGATGCTAAGGACAATCTGCACGACGATATATGAAAAGCGGGAGCGGGTTCTGGTATTTACACAATTTAAAGAGATAACAGCGCCGCTGTCGGCATTTCTGGAGACAATTTTTCAAAAGAAGGGTTTTGTGCTTCATGGTGGTACGCCTGTGAAGGCGAGGAGCCGGATGGTGGAAGAATTCAATGGAGAGGAATATATTCCCTATATGGTTCTGTCGGTAAAGGCCGGCGGAACAGGGCTAAATCTTACAAGCGCCAATCATGTGATTCATTTTGACCGTTGGTGGAATCCGGCTGTGGAGAATCAGGCGACTGACCGCGCATTCCGGATCGGACAGAAAAAGAATGTCTTTGTGCACAAGATGGTATGTGAGAAGACCATTGAGGAAAAGATTGACCAGATGCTGAATTTCAAAAAGGAACTGGCAGAGAACGTAATTGGAGGAAGCGGTGAAAACTGGATTACAGACCTCAGCAATGAGGAACTGCTTTCGATATTAAGGCTTGATGTATAGGAAAACCGTAACAGTTTAGCTCAGGACTTTGCATTTACCGTA
Source organism: uncultured Lachnospiraceae bacterium (assembly GCA_910577735.1). Classification (GTDB taxonomy): domain Bacteria; phylum Bacillota; class Clostridia; order Lachnospirales; family Lachnospiraceae; genus UBA3282. The sequence goes on along the minus strand of CAJTOO010000005.1, from coordinate 6,308 downwards.
AAGCCCTTGAGAACATGTAAATTGAGCCGGAAAAGAATTTGGTTTTTGTCGAAGGCGATTTGGAATAGGCAGATTCTGTGACAGAGAAATCGAAGGCTGAACTGTTATGAATAACTGCGCAGGCCGGGGAGGGATAGACGAAATGAGCCGGTATTGGGAAGATACTGTTTATGAACAGCCGTCAGAAGAAAAAATCAGGAAAAATGCGGCGGATACGTTACAGAAAGAGAAGAAAAAGGGAAAGGTTCTCTCTCCGGTCATCATATCCGGGAGAGCCATCGCAAAGGAATGGTGGGGGAAGGCGTGGTGTGAGAACCTGGAGCGCTATGCGGATTATGAGAGCAGACTTGACCGGGGAAAAAGATATGTCAGAACCGGGGCGGTGGTTGACCTGCAGATACAGAAGGGGAAGATTAACGCCAGAGTACAGGGGCGCAGGAAGACACCTTATAAAGTGGAGATCAGAATCAGTCCGCTTTCGGAGGAACGCTGTCAGAATATCATCGCCCTGTGCGGAGATAAGATTCAAAATCTGGAGGTGCTGATGGAAGGAAACTTCCCGGAGGAGCTCAGGGAAGCTTTTCTGCAACGGGGAGGACTCTTCCCAGAGCCGAAGGAGATCGGGTTTGGCTGCAGCTGTCCCGACTGGGCGCTTATGTGCAAGCATGTGGCGGCGGTTTTGTACGGGGTCGGAGCGAGATTTGACGAGAATCCCCTGCTGTTTTTTGAATTGCGCGGGCTTGATGTGGGAAGGCTGATTGACGTGACGTTGGCAGACCGGGTGGAGAAAATGTTGGGGAATGCGGATCGGCCCAGTGACAGGATTATCCGGCAGGAGGATTATCTGAAAATCTTTGGGCTCTGCTGACAGGAACGACGAATATTAACGGGATCGCGGACAGGTTTTCCAGGCGTCCCGACAGGGAAAAGCTATGGACGGGTTGATGCCCGGCTGTAAGAAAAGAGGAGGGCTGTATGAATCATATCATTTGTTTTCACAACCCGGATGAGGAATATGGATATTTGAGTAATTGGCATCCATCCTGTTTCAAAATGGATGGGATAGTTTTTTCATCTATGGAACAGTTTATGATGTACCGCAAAGTGACAATCATATAGCTGCCCAAATCCTTGAAATGGACGATGCTGCCCATATTAAGGATTTGGGACGGCGTGCGACAACTTGTTGTTTATGAGGGATTACTTGCTGGAAGGGGCAAAATCTGCTTGGATATGCCCTGATGATGGCGCGGGACAGGCTCTCAGAGAAGAAAAGATAATAGAATGGAGAATTTTTGCGTCAAATGAAGCGATAGAGATCAATGATATATTGGAACAAGACGGAGAAAAACCTTGGGATAAGGCAAAAGATTTTCTTCAGAGTGATGTAGATGAAGAACTGCAAATTACCTTGGCGGATGGTGTTTATGTTTTTGCAGAAAATCTGACGCCTAGAATTCAGAACAGGATACGGGAACTGGCGGCATTTCAAGGACGATTGAGAGAATCCCGGTTTTTGGCAGTGGAAGCCATGCTAAAACATGAGACAGGAATACTGCATGCTGCCACTGCGTTTGGAAAGACGGTTGTCTGCTGTAATATGATAGCGAGAAAAAGGTAAATACATGGATTTTACTGCAATCCTCGGCATTGATGGAACAGTGGGAAAACGTCATGGAAGCTTTTTTGACCATAGACGATGAACCGCCCGAATATGAGACGCCGACTGGGAGGAAGAAACAAAGGAAAAGCGTTATAGGCAGACTACAGGGAGTGCTTTTATATGGCGCTGATCCATATCTGAAAAAGATTATAGATTGGAGTGAGGTCAATGCCTAAGAAAGTCGGAACGACTCAGTGGAGAAAACAGCGGCGCAAAGAATATCTGGAGAAAAGGGAATACCGCTATTATATCTTTTGTGAGGGTGAGCAAACGGAGCCTCTATATTTTGAGGGATTTAAACGTTTGATAGAGGATAATCCGATTTATAAGGATATGGTTCTTTGTTAAATCGAAAGATATATTTGGAAAACTGGGGATGGTGTTTACTGCAATCTATGTCATTTTTGTATTTTCGATAACGGCATTAGAAATGTAGCAGATAGTATTGGTATACATATTTAAAGCTTGGTTAATGCTGACATTATTATTGGGGATGATAGCATTGAGGGATCTTCCTATATTTGGGCAAATTTTAGGTGCTATTATTGTGTATGTATTAATGATTGGAGCTAATACAATGATAAGCCTGCAATTTCTATTTGCACTGTCTGAGAATCAGTTTTGGAAGGGAATCTATGAGACGGTACGGAGAAGTTACTGCCTTAATCCCTTTCATAGCCAAATGTCGGAGGTAGATGCGAAAACATATATGATTGATTTTTTTGTATGCAAAATTATGGGTGTAATTTTGCTTGGTTTTTGCTCATCAAGGTTTATGGAAATCGTAGGAGCAGCTAAGTCAAACATTAAATATTCTAAAGAATCTTGAATAATAAAGCGTGTTGTATTTCTTGGTGTAGGTAATATGGATTTATGCCTAATGAAGGAAATAATGACTTTGCCGTTTAATCGGTCATAACCCCTCAGAATACTTCATACAATGTAAAAAAGTGTTCTGAGGGGTTTCCTTTTGAAAGATTATATTGAGGAACGTGCAATTCAGATTGCCAATTATATCATTGAGAATAATGCTACTGTGAGACAGACGGCGAAGGAGTTTGGTATCTCAAAGTCCACAGTACATAAAGACGTAACTGATCGTCTTGCCCAGCTCAACCCAAGCCTCGCAGCGGAAGCAAGAAAAGTGCTGGATGTCAATAAATCAGAGCGGCATATACGCGGCGGCCTGGCAACAAGAGAGAAATATCTGCATCAGCATACGAACTGACTTTACATTCCTGAGAAATAATCATAGAATAGTTTCAGTATTCCTCATGGGAAGCGAAAATTTTGTCAGGGAATGTAACGATGAAAACACAGAATATTACCAAAGAAAAGGAACAGGGAAGTTTATACAGCAGCGCTGATCTGAGAAGACTGATTCTTCCGTTGATTATGGAGCAGCTTCTTGCTATTTTAGTGGGAATGCTTGATACGGTCATGATTTCCGGTGTTGGAGAAGCAGCGGTGTCTGGGGTATCTCTGGTAGACAGCGTCAATATCCTGGTGATCAATATTTTTGCGGCACTGGCTACGGGCGGTGCCGTTGTGGCAGGTCATGCCCTGGGACAGAAGAATAAGGAACAGGCAGGCAAGTCAGCATGGCAGATGGTGCTCTTTTTACTCTATGCATCTTTTGCCACGACGATATTGCTGCTTGGAGCGCATAAGGTAATTCTTAGGGCAGTGTTCGGGCAGGTGGAAGAAGCGGTGATGAGCAGTGCGACCACGTATCTGATCATTACTGTTCTTTCCATCTGTCCATTGGCGCTGTATAATGGATGCGCTGCGCTTTTCAGGGCCATGGGAAATTCGCGGACGACCATGTATATTTCCCTGCTGATGAATCTGATCAATCTGGTGGGAAATGCGATTCTGATTTTTGGCTTTGGTATGGGCGTTGCAGGAGCGGCGATAGCCACACTGGCGGCGAGAACTGTGTCGGCAATCCTTATTTTCAGACTGATGCTGGATGATAAGAGGGATATTCATTTTAAAGGACGTCTGACAATGCGTATGGATTTTCCGCAGGTCAAAAGAATCCTCTTTATTGGGATTCCCAACGGGTTGGAGAACAGCCTGTTCCAGCTGGGGAAGATTCTGCTTTTGAGTCTGGTGTCAACTTTTGGAACCTCTGCCATTGCGGCAAATGCGGTCTGCGGTACCATTACTAATTTCAATATCCTGCCCGGCATGGCTATTGGCATGGCGATTCTTTCGGTGAGCAGTGTCTGCATAGGTGCGGGAGAAATCAGACAAGTCAGATATTATACTAAGAAGATGATGCGCCTGACTTGGCTTTGCATGAGCGGCGTATCCGTGATCATGATGGTGGGAGCGCCGCTTTTTTTGAAAATTTATCAACTGACGCCGGAGACGACAACATTGGCGTTACAGGTCATTCGCTTCCATGCGGTTATGTGTATGGTCTCTTGGGTTCCTTCTTTTTCCTTACCCAATACCCTGAGAGCGGCAGGTGATGTGGTTTGGACCATGCTCATAGCGATTCTGTCCATGTGGACATTCCGCATCATTACGGCGTATATTTTCAGTTATGTATTCCATCTGGGGTTAATGGGTATTTGGATTGCCATGACGATTGACTGGACTTTTCGGGCAATCTGCTATACCATGCGTTATCGAGGCGGTAAGTGGGAGACCATTATGCGGAAGCGGGAAGCAGCTGGGAGATAGGGGATTTTGCATGCGGATGAACGATAAATATAGATGATGGATAAATTTTGACATGTACTATCTTGCAACACTAAGGGGTTGATAGTATACTTTATGAACAGGATTAAGTCGTTTTCATGGACAAGTATTTTGTGTAAAAATGTTGACTTTTCATATATATGATAGATTTGATGCTGTATATAGACTGAGAGAAAGGCATGGTTGATAACATGAGCAGAGAAACCGTCATAGTGATTGACTTTGGTGGGCAGTATAACCAATTGGTGGCGCGCCGGGTCAGGGAATGTAATGTCTATTGTGAAATTTATTCTTATAAGACAGATTTGGCAAAGATACGGGAGATGAATCCTAAGGGAATCATTCTGACCGGCGGCCCTAACAGTTGTTATGAACCGGAAGCGGCGACCTGTTCTCCGGAGCTTTTTGAGATGGGGATTCCTGTGCTTGGGCTTTGCTATGGGGCACAGCTTATGATGCAGGTGTTAGGCGGCAAGGTAGAGAAAGCGCCTGTCAGAGAATATGGCAAGATAGAAGTTTCAGTCAATAATAGCAGTGCACTTTTTCAGAATGTGTCATCTGAAACAACTTGCTGGATGAGCCATAATGATTATATTTCAAAGATTGCGCCAGGGTTTGCCATCTGTGCCCATACGGCAGACTGCCCGGTTGCTGCGGCAGAGAATCCGGATAAAAAGCTGTATGCGATTCAGTTTCATCCGGAAGTCCTGCATACGGTAGAGGGCACGAAAATGTTATCTAATTTTGTTTGCCAGGTGTGCGGATGTACTGGTGACTGGAGGATGGATTCCTTTGTAAAGCAGTCCATTGAGACGATTCGCAATAAGGTGGGAGATGGCAGAGTCCTCTGTGCGCTGTCCGGTGGCGTGGATTCTTCTGTGGCAGCAGTCCTTCTTTCCAAGGCGATTGGCAGCCAGTTGACCTGCGTTTTCGTGGACCATGGACTTCTTCGCAAGAATGAGGGAGATGAGGTGGAGGCTGTTTTTGGACCGGAAGGAAATTATGACCTGAACTTTATCCGTGTCAACGCGCAGGAGCGTTTCTATCAGAAACTGGCCGGCGCGGAGGAACCAGAGCAGAAGAGAAAGATTATTGGAGAAGAGTTTATCCGTGTGTTTGAGGAAGAGGCTAAGAAGATTGGGGCGATAGATTTCCTTGTGCAGGGAACGATTTATCCGGATGTGGTGGAGAGCGGTCTGGGCGGCGAGAGTGCTGTTATTAAATCCCATCACAATGTGGGCGGACTTCCGGATTATGTGGATTTCAAAGAGATTATTGAACCTCTTCGGGATCTTTTTAAGGATGAGGTGCGTAAAGTTGGTTTAGAACTGGGGATACCGGAATATCTGGTGTACAGACAGCCGTTTCCTGGTCCCGGATTGGGCGTTCGGATCATTGGCGAAGTGACGGCCCAGAAGGTGCGGATTGTGCAGGACGCGGATGCGATTTATCGTGAGGAGATTGCAAAGGCCGGACTTGACCAGGAAATCAATCAGTATTTTGCGGCATTGACCAACATGCGCAGCGTGGGTGTCATGGGGGATGAGAGGACTTATGATTATGCTGTGGCATTGCGGGCAGTTAAAACGGTTGACTTTATGACTGCAGAGAGCGCAGAGATTCCCTGGGCAGTGCTGCAGGGCGTTATGAACAGGATTATTAACGAGGTTAAAGGAGTCAACAGAGTGGTGTATGATCTGACGAGTAAGCCGCCTGGGACGATTGAGTTCGAGTAACGGATAAAATCCCGGAAATGCTGATAAAATGGGCATTTCCGGGATTGCTTTTTGCCTGTTGGCTCTAAAATGGCTCTAATTATTTGAGGAATACTGGATTTGGGGCGGGTATCATGATACCTGCAAACAAATTTAAAGAACTAATTGCCATTCATATATCTTCGTGTTACAATACATCTACGGAAAGTACCCATGAT
>CAJTOO010000004.1:171725-209240 GCA_910577735.1 uncultured Lachnospiraceae bacterium | reverse complement strand
GCCAGGCATATCCCATGGTCATTTGAATATACATTCAGGGTCTGCAGCGCCCTTACTTCCCCCTGTTCGCCGGACTTCCTTTTGGATCCCCTGCTTTCTTTCCCGTCTACAGACACTATGCTCTTTTCATGGATGTCATCCTCTTTTCCTGACAATGACACGATCCCCTCTATTGTATGGAGCAGCAGCTCTACCGTGACCTGATAGAAGTGTCCCGTATCGATGTTGCCCATTACGACACGGTAAGTGTCATCTGTCGGGATCCCAAAAGGGAGAGCAAGATATTTCCTCAGCCACTTCTCCTTCCTTTTTGCGAAGCTTTCTATCTCTCCCCATTCATCCGCATTTCCAAGAACTGCGAAAAAGACTATCATGATGATGTCTCCCAAGAGATGCCTCGTATAAGAAGGATGCCTATAATCCGGCACTGCATCCGCATGCTTTTTGATACTCTGTATCAGGGAATCATTCAATTCTATTGTATCAGGTGAGATCTCATACTCCTCAAAGATATTGTGTAATGCTTCCAAACGAGTTGATTTCTTAGCCATATCTTCTTAAATACCTTTCTGCTATATACATTCTAAAATAAGTATAACAAATATGACATCAAAAAAGAATAGGCTTTCCTATTCCTTTTTGATGACTTGTAACATTTTTGTAATTTTAAAAGTTTATCCTGTGCACTCTTTCACTATTTTACCTGCTGCTTCACATAATTGCCCATAAGAGTACCATTTTCCGGCAGCATCATAGATTTTTAATCTTAAACTCCCTCTCATGCTCCCTGCGCATGTCTTTCTTCGCAATATCCTGCCGTTTGTCATACAGCTTCTTACCTTTGGCAAGGCCAATCTCCACCTTGGCTCTGCCATCTTTAAAGTATACCTGCAAAGGCACGATAGTATACCCCTGCTGTGCCATTTTGCCGTCCAGCTTACAGATTTCCGCCTTGTGCAGAAGAAGTTTACGCACCCGCAGCGGGTCTTTGTTGAAAATATTCCCCTTTTCGTAAGGGCTCACATTCATACCATAAACGAAAGCTTCCCCGTTCTCAATCCGCACAAAGGCTTCCTTGATACTGCATTTGCCAAGACGCAGGGACTTTACCTCTGTACCGTGCAGTGCCAGTCCTGCCTCATATTTCTCTTCGATAAAAAAGTCATGGTATGCCTTCTTGTTATTGGCTACCAGTTTCATTGCCTCTTTTGCCATAAGTTCACCCGCCTTCCTCTTCCTCCCAGGGAATCTCAAAATCTATGGTCTTTAAGAGTCTGTCAACGTTGCGTACCCTGACTTTGAGCTTCTGTCCCAGTTTATACGTTACCCCTGTCTCTTTACCCACCATTTCGTAGGTACTTTCATCGTAAATAAAATAGTCTCCTGGCAGAGTGGATACATGAATCAGCCCCTCTATGGTGTTTTGAAGTTCCACATAGATACCCCACTGGGTTATGCCGGATATGACACCTTCATAAATCTCTCCGATGCGTTCTTCCATATACTCTGCTTTCTTGAGTTTATCGGTCTCCCGCTCTGCTTCTTCGGCACGCCTCTCCATCTTAGAAGAATGTTTGGCTACTTCCGGCAGTTTTTCCTCATAATGCCGCAGACGTTCTTCCTGCAGTCTGCCCCGCAGCTGTTCCTTGATGATCCGGTGAATCTGCAGATCCGGATAACGTCTGATGGGGGATGTGAAATGACAGTAATACTGACACGCCAGCCCGAAATGCCCGGAACACTCTACCGTGTATTTGGCCTGTTTCATACTGCGCAGCGTGAGCCGGCTAATCAGGGTCTCCTCATCTGTATCCTCAATCTTTCCCAGCAGCTTCTGCAGTTCCTTGGGATGAATCTCCTCCCCGGAGAGTTTGATATGATATCCAAAATTCCTGATAAACGTTGAAAGTTTCATAAGCTTTTCCGGATCCGGCTTCTCATGGGTCCGGTACACAAAGGGAATGTCCAGCCAGAAGAAATGCTGGGCCACCGTTTCATTTGCTATCAGCATAAAATCCTCGATGAGTTTCGTGGCCACATTTCGCTCATAAGGCTTTATTTGTATGGGATGGCCGTTGTCATCAAGCAAAATCTTGCTTTCAGCGAAATCAAAGTCAATAGACCCCCTCTGATGCCGCCGCTTCCTCAAAATACCGGCCAGCTGTTCCATCTGTTCAAACATGGGAACCAGTTCCCTGTAAGCCTCTGTCTCTGTCTCATCTTTATCTTCCAGTATCTTCTTCACCGAAGTGTAGGTCATCCTGCGGTCCACGCAGATTACACTCTCTGCAATCTGATAATCCCGCACGTCTCCTTTACCGTCTATGGTCATCAGACAGCTCAGCGCCAGACGCTCCACGCCCTCATTCAGGGAGCATATGCCGTTAGAAAGTTTGTGGGGCAGCATGGGTATCACACGGTCCACCAGATATACACTGGTGCCTCTCTCAAGCGCCTCCCAGTCCAGGGCCGAATTTTCCTGTACGTAATTGGTCACATCCGCAATATGGACCCCCAGGTGATAGAGGCCGCCTTCATCCACAGAAAGACTCACCGCATCGTCCAGATCCTTGGCATCTTCACCGTCTATGGTCACCATCTGCAAATCTCTTAAGTCGAGCCTGCCCTTCTTATCTGCCTCCTGCACTTCATCCGGCACTCTGGCTGCCTGATTCATGACCTTCTCACCAAACTCTACCGGCAGTTCATAGCCCCGCACAATGGACATGATATCCACGCCCGGATCATTAACGTGGCCCAAAATCTCCACTACCCGTCCCTCCGGTTTATGGGTCTCATCGCCATAAGAAGTGAGTTCCACCACCACCTTATGGCCATTCACGGCACCTTTGGAGCGTTCCCTGGGCACAAAGATATCTTTACCGATTCTGCTGCTGTCAGGAATGACAAAGCCGAAATGCTCTGACTGTTCATAGGTGCCCACCACCTGCTTCGTGCCCCGCTCTAATATCCGCAGGACTGCCGCCTCCTGTCTTTTGCCATGCTGTCCGTGCAGAAGCATTACCTGCACTTTGTCCAAATGAAAAGCGCCGTTTGTCTTATCCTCCGGCACATAAAAATCTTCCTCTCTGCCCTCAACCTCCACAAATCCAAAGCCTCTGGCGTTGGCGATAAAAGTTCCCACCGGCTTATCCTCGTCAGGTCTGCTGTATCTGCCCTGTCCGTTCACCTGCAGTCTGCCTTCCGCAAGAAGGGCCTGTAACACTTCCCTGAGAGCTGCCCGCTCTTCTCTGGACACCTGCATAAAGGCTGCCAGCTCCTTTTCCTTCATGGGCACATACGCCTCGTCCGCCACCAGCTCACATATCAGCTTTTTCCTTTTTTCTAATGTTTCATCAACTTTATACATTTTGTCCTCCAATGCAAGACAATTTACGACGATTTATCCCTGTCTGCAGCAGTCTTCTGAACCCTGCTTCACCGCTGCCGTTTCCTGATAATATAAAAAGCACCCTTCTGTAAGAGTGCTTTTGTCCGTCTAAAACAAGGTCAGATTCAAGATGACCGCTAAAACCATGAAACCAATCGCAAGACCCGTTGTAATCTTGACCAACTTACCTTCCATGGACCGTCCCTTATTCTTGCCCCAATATGTTTCGGCTGCACCGCTCACTGCGCCAAGGCCGGCTGTCTTGCCCTCCTGCATCAATACCAGGACTACAAGCGCCACACATATAAGAATATATACTATCGTCAATACGATTCTGAGTGCTCCCATCTCTATACCTCCTAATATCATACGAATGTCATCTTACCATAGAAACCGATAATATGCAAGTCCCAAAATAATTTGACACGTATCCTGTAAATTTACAGGCGAAACTGCGAAAAGGCATCTCTTTCTCCCCGCAGGCTCTCATGATACCGCATCAGATAGGCTTTCATCTCCGTATGCTGCTGCCCCATATCTTCCATCATTCCTGAGAAATTCTCCTGCGTCACGGCGCCAAGTTCCGTGAGAAACTCATAATAAGCTTTGTCATCTCCATGCTCATCGAGTACCACCCGCCAGGTCTCCTCCGTCCGGCATCCTTTGATATGGGAAAGAAGATACTCCTCCAGACTGATTCTAAACGCCTCTCCCAACCCGTAATCATGCATCAGGCGAAGCATGGCAAGCCGCACCTTACTGCGCCGCTTCTGCTCCATATAGTATCCAAGATCATTCTCCCTGCTGCCGTAATCCTCCTCACCGCACAGAAGCATTTTAGAGAATCCATCACTGTCCTCTAAGGCCATCAGGGTCTTTGCCCTCGCATCCCAGCCGGCAAGCCAGCTTTGTGTCCCTGCATTTTCCAGATCAAAGAGATAAAAGGCGTCCAGCTGGTTCACCGCAGCCGCAAGCAGCCAGGCTAAATCCCCTGCACCGCTATCCTTCCGATTACTTTTTCCCTCATCACTTTCCCTGCTTCCTCCGGTATCATTTCTGTTCTCAATGCGCACAAGCCGTCCGCATTCCTTAAAGACACCCTGGCCTGCCTCCAAAAGATGATATGGCAGCACTACACTCTCAAGCCTTGCACAATAGGCAAAGGCCCAGTCACCAATTCCTGCAAGGCAGACCGGCAGTGTGATTTTGCGAAGCACTTTATTGCTCAAAAAAGCTTTCTTGCCAATCCATACCACCGGCAGACCGGCAATCTTCTCCGGTATCACAATCTCTGCATCCCGTCCGCTATAGCCGGTAACTGCCACCGTCTCCCCCACGATTTCATAAGCCAGACTGCCCTGTTGTGTCTCATAATTCCCATTCATATGCACTAACACCTCCCAAAACAGCCCCTAAGAATGCCGTCTCACAGGCATTCTCTGCACCATACAGGCATCTGTCTTATCAAACAGATCTCTGTATCGTCTTCTATAGAGCCAGTTCCCGTATCTGCTCCCGCAGCGTATCTCCTCTTTCCGTCAGCATCATCTCCGCGTTATGCCTTGCATACTCCTCACATCCATAAGCACTGATAAATGCCGCACAGTCAGCCTGTACCGTACACTCTGTCAAAAGAACCAGCATTTCATTCCCGCTGCCAAAAGTATCTTCCACAAAAACAAACAGAAAATGCAGTCTCTCCTGTACCTCCTTGGTCTCCCGCTTATACTGCTCCACTAAGGCCTCAAACTTTTCCCGAACCAGACCAAAGGCTTCCAGGCCACTCTCCATACCTGACGCCAGCAGCATTTTCTCACATTCATGTAAGAATCCTATCATGGTACGGCTCCGCTTCTTTTCCTTGCGGGACAGGGCCCCTGCTGCCAGCAGAGACTCATATGCCTGCTGTCTGGCCTGAGCCTGCATCTTTACGATATCTGAGATTTCTTCTGCACTGCTGTCCTGGGCCTTTGTCTTTAACGCCTGCAAGGGATTCATCAAATCCTGCAGCATGGCGGACGTCTGCATATTCTCGCGTATTTCCTGCTGTATCTGATCAATCAGCATGCCCATCAGGGACAGGCGTTCATCAAAGGCTGCCTTTCTTGCCTTATCCTTGACCTGCTCATTGACCTTTCCGGTCAAAATATCTTCCACCCGATAATCATTCTGATACTTCTGATAAAGATCATAATAGGCTGTAAATTCCCTGGCCACACGGGCATTGCGAAGATACTGTCCCACCAGTGTCTCCTCCACGGCAAGCCCTTCCTCCTCATAGAGAAGCAGAATCTGCGATAAATCCTCCCAGCCTCTGGCGGTGACATAATCTTTCCCCCGCACAGTGGTCTCCACTTGATAGAAATCTTCCTTTTTCATATCCAGGTAATTTAAAATGGCCGTGTGAATCCCTCTCTCCTTGGCATACTCACGCCAGATCTCATATTCGGCCTCCACTTCCAGGATTTTCATCCTGTCTAAGGTCACCACGTCAAACTCCCGCACCGACTTATTATACTCCGGCGGGTTACCCGCTGTCACGATCACCCAGCCCTCCGGCACACGATGTCTGCCGAACACCTTATACTGTAAAAACTGTAACATGGACGGCGAAAGCGTCTCCGAGACACAGTTGATCTCATCCAGGAACAGGACGCCCTCTTTGATACCGCTGGCCGCCATCACGTCATAAATCGAAGCAATGATCTCACTCATGGTATACTCCGACACATCATAAGAGACACCCTCATACTCCTTATGCCTGATAAAGGGGAGTCCCAGCGCAGACTGTCTTGTATGGTGCGTCATGGAATAGGACACCAGTGCAATCCCCAGTTCCTGGGCAATCTGTTCCATGATAGCCGTCTTGCCGATACCCGGCGCGCCCAAAAGAAACACCGGACGCTGTCTGACCACCGGAATCCTGTACTCCCCTTCTTCATCCTTTTTTAAATATAAGGTAACCGTATCTTTGATATAATTTTTCGCTTCTTTCACATTCATATAGCCGCACACTCCTCATCAACCTGTCGTAACGCCATCCCATCACCAATTCCGCACACCTGTCTGCGCAAACAGTCTGTATCAGCTTTCTTCCGCAAATGCCTCAATCTCCTCGTCCTCCAATACCAGGCGTATAGCCCACGGCGGGACTTTGGGCCTGTTCTCATCCTCGTTCAGGAAAACAAAGGCCACCTCATAGTCCGGCATCCGCTCCGGATAAATTCCATACCCATCCGTAAAATAGATAAGTCCTTTTAACACCTCAAACTCCCCGGCCTTTTGCAGCTCTTCCACATAAGCAAAAACGGGCCTGAAATCCGTGGAACCGAAGCCGGTCAGTTTACCCTGCCGGATAAACGCATCAAATTCATCCTTTCCTGTAATTTTAATATCCTGCTGAATCTCACTGTCACACTGGATGATATGAACATTAATCTTGGCAAAAAAGTTCTCGCTTTCCTGCATGATGTTATAGGTCTTTTGTAAAAAAGCCTGCACAATCTTTCCCCTGCAGGAAGCAGAAGTATCGATAGCAATCACAAAATCCTTGATTTTATTCGTATCGCAGTATTCCAGAGGCTCTACCAGAGGCATGTTGCCGTACGTCTTGAGTCCGTATGTGTAATATATATAATCAAATTCCTCGTCGTTCACCTCAATGGACTCACCCAGTACCATGAAATGCCTCAGAAAATCACTGTAATCATACCGCTCCCTGGTTGCCTCTCCCAGATTCTCCGACATGCTCTGTGTATGATTCTTATCTTTGCTGAAACTTTTAAGATCTGCCTTCACCCGCTCGCTGATCTTGCGCCATTCAGCCTGTGACAATTCCAGTTCTTCTTTTCTGTCCCAATAGATATGTTCATCATAATGACAGAGTTTCCGCCACTCAGCCACGGCCTTTGTGGACGGCTCCTCAATCCGGAAATGACGGTATATCTTCTCTGCCGTAAGGCCGCCTGCCTGCTTTCCTAAGAGTTCCAGCCTGCCCCGTAAGGTATCGTCAAAGGTCATCCTGGCCGGATGTATGTCAATTTCCAGAATGGTGTTCTCCACCGCGATATCTGTCGCCAGATCCCAGTACGCCGGCTGCAGCTTATCTGTCTGAAATCCATGGTAAAATATGCAGTGCAGCAGGGTATGCAGGTACAGTCTTGCTGCATATCCAGGCTCTGCCTCATATTGCCGTAAAAGAAGAGCCGGATCATAATACAGCTTTTCCCCATCAAAAAAATGGGCCCCTGTGTGCTCCCTGCACTCCAAATGCAATCTGGCAAGCGCTGTATCCAAAAAACGCAGATTGATCAGAAGTCCGTCATGGGAAAGTCTGAGGATTTCTGCCGCAAGTGACCGTATCTTCTGTTGTCTCTCAGCCTCCTGTGCCATGTTGTCATATTCCTTTCCGGAACTTCTCAGCGAAGCCGCCCCCGGCTTTAGGACGTTGGAAGTTCTTCTTACACCGCTGACACCAGATACAGTATCAACAGATGTGCCGGATAAAACAGATAAAAGAACCATTTGGAAAACTGTCTGCCATGCTTTGCTCTTTTTCCATTATATAAAAACAATACCGTAATGCCTGCCGCCACAATCCCAAGACAGCCCAGGAGGCCGTGGAGCAGTGATGCCGGCATACCATACTCTTCCCACATATAATTTCTGGTGATGAACAGGCAGTAAACCAGTGCAATCGCGCTATAGTTCATCATCATTTTCTTCCTGTCTCCCCAGTTCTCCGCAAGCAGATACACCAAAAGCGCTGCAAAAATCTGCCAGTCCCCGATGATTGTGGCAAAGACAAGACCCACACAGACCGCGCTGCGCCACATGGGATTCTTTATCTTCTCCCGCGCTGCAAGAATCAGGAAGGAACAGAATAAAGTATAAAACATATTACAGGTAAAAGGAAGACCTTCCACGGACATTCGCAGCGCCAGATAAAAGGGTATCTGGGACAGCAGCGTAAACAGCAGAAGGCGCAGGCCATATCTGACTTTAGATCTGGTGTAAGCATAACCCTCCACCAGAAAATAGCACATCACCGGTGCCGTAAAGTATCCCACGTCCTCGAAAACCTCATATATCACGGTTCCCCTTGCCAGAAACACATGGGCAATATGATTGAGCAGCATGGTGACCATGGCAATATATTTGATCATATCCCGGTTTAATACCTGCATTCTGCCTGTCTGCGCCGTCTCTTCCATGCATTTCCCCTCCATATGGTTTCCGGTTCTGTCAGCAATCCAGGTCTGCCACTTCTATGCAGACTTTGCTGCCAGAATTCAGCGAAAAAACAGGCGATTGAAACCGACTCAACCGCCATTTTCCTTCTTCATGGCCTTACATAACAGTCGGCCTTTTCATCCAAATCACTTACTGTACAAAGGGATTATATTTCTTTTCATCCCCAATCGTGGTAATCTCACCATGTCCCGGATATACCTTCGTCTCATCCGGTAATGCAAACAGTCTTTCTTTGATGGAACGCACCAGCGCACTCATGCTGCCCGTAGCCAGATCCGTTCTCCCCACAGACTCCTGAAACAAGGTATCTCCCGCCACAAGAATACCTGCTTCCTCAAAGTAATAACAGCAGCTTCCCACCGTATGACCCGGTGTAGCAATCAGTTTACAGGTTATGTCCGCGATTGTGATCTCCTCATTGTCCTTCAGATATCTGTCCGGTATCACCGTATAGGGTCTGCCCACCTGATCGGACACGTTCGTCACCGCGTCTTCACACAGCGCCTTTTCCTCCTCATAGGCGTAAATCGGCGCACCCGATAACTCCCGCAGTTTATTCGTGCCCCAGATGTGATCAAAATGTCCATGGGTCAAAAGAATCCCTTTGACCTGAAAGCCTTTTTCTTTTAAAGTTTCATAAATGTAATCACCCTTATCAGCCGGATCAAAGAAAATCACATCCTTGCTTCCCTCGCGGTACACAAAATAACAGTTTGTCTGGCAGATTCCCAACATGAGCCTGCCGATTTTCAAATCAGACATTTCCTCTCCTTCTTTGCCGCTTCATCATGCCGCCTTTTGTCGCACGATTTTTGCAACAATATATTATGTTAACCTGTGGTCCTCTCAATATCAATCACACTCTCAATGGTTCTGATCTTATCAATAACACGCTGCAATTCTTCCCTGCTCCTGATCTCAAAGCTGACGGACATGGTGGCTGTCCCCTGCTTATTTGCCCTGGTGTTCAAAGCAAGGATATCTATATCCTTTTCCGTCAGTGCCCTTGACACATCAGCTAACAGCCCGTTTCTGTTATTGGCATAAATATTGATCTCTGCAAAATATTTTTCATTGCTGTCCTGCGCATCTGTCTGCTGCCACTCCGCATCAATCAGTCTGTGACGATCCAACTCCGGCAGGCTCATAAGATTGATACAATCTGTCCGGTGAATGGATATTCCCCTTCCTCTGGTGACAAATCCCACAATCTCATCACCAGGCACCGGACTGCAGCATTTGGAAAAGCGGACGGCCACATCATGAACCCCCTTTACCATAATGGCACTGGTATTCTTCCCGGAGCGGTTCCTGCCAGTCTGTACATTGCCTTCAATCTCCGCCATCACTTCGGCATCGGTCATCTCCCGTTTGTGATCGCTGTCATACAGCTCCCGCATACGATTGACAATCTGTCCCTCTTTGAGGCCGCCATGTCCCACTGCTGCCAGAACAGATTCCCAGTTCTGGAAACCATATTTTTTCATGATGGCTTCTTCATACTTCTGGATCAGGATATCTGCTGTATTGATAGACTTAGCCTTACAGTAAGCATTGACCAGTTCCCGTCCCTTGACAATATTGTCTTCCTTAAGCTCATTTTTAAACCACTGATTAATCTTATTCTTAGCCTGTGTGCTCTTAACCACATTTAACCAGTCACGGCTCGGACCTTTTGAGTTCTGGGAAGTCAGAATCTCCACCCGGTCTCCGTTCCTGATCTCATAGTCTATAGTCACCAGTTTCCCATTGACCCTGGCGCCAATCATCTTATTACCCACCGCGCTGTGAATGCTGTAGGCAAAATCTATAGGGGTGGAACCTGCCGGCAGACTCTTTACATCTCCTGTGGGTGTAAAACAATAAACATTGTCCGCAAAGAGATTCAGGTCATCCTTTAACAGATTCATAAATTCCTTATTGTCCGACATATCCTGCTGCCATTCCAGAATCTGCCGCAGCCATACCAGTTTTTCCTCCTCCTGAGTCTCTACCTTCTTTCCATCGGATGCCTCTTTGTATTTCCAATGGGCCGCAATACCATATTCCGCTGCCTTATGCATTTCATAAGTACGAATCTGAATCTCAAAAGGCTGCCCGCTGGTACCGATCAAAGTTGTGTGTAATGATTGATACATATTGGATTTCGGCATGGCAATGTAATCCTTGAAACGCCCCGGAATGGGTTTATACATCTCATGAATCACACCCAGAGCCGCATAGCAGTCCTTCACCGTGTCCACGATAATCCGCACTGCAAACAGATCATAAATCTGATCAATAGACTTGTTCTGGTTTTTCATCTTCTTATAGATGCTGAAAAAATGCTTGATACGTCCATCTATCTGCGCCTTGATTCCCGCATTCTTAATGTGTACGCTGACCTCATCAACGATGGTCTGAATATAGCGCTCCCGCACACTCTTACGCACTGCAATCTTATCCACCAAATCATAGTAGGCATCCGGTTCCAGATACTTTAAGGACAAATCATCCAGCTCCACCTTGATCTTAGATATGCCCAGGCGCTGTGCGATCGGAGAATAAATATCCAGTGTCTCTCTTGCAATCTCCTGCTGCTTCTCGGGGCGCATATGCTGCAGGGTACGCATATTATGAAGCCTGTCGGCCAGCTTAATCAAAATAACACGGATATCTTTCGCCATGGCAAGGAACATCTTCCGCAGATTCTCCGCCTGCCGCTCCAGTTTCTCCGCATCTTTATCCTGATTTCCATGCTCTCCATGGAAATTCAGCTTTTCTAACTTGGTGACACCATCCACCAGCAGCGCCACGTCCTGACCAAACTCCTCCTTGATCTCATCATCCGTCATAATCGTGTCTTCCACCACATCATGCAGAAGTCCCGCTACAATCGTCTCTTTGTCAAGTTCCAGATCTGCCAGAATAATGGCTACACACAGCGGATGAATGATATAAGGCTCCCCTGATTTACGGGCCTGGCCCTTGTGGGCATCGTAAGCGATTCTGTAAGCTTTTTGAATCAGGCTGATATCTGTTGAGGGATGATATTTCCGCACACGAATAATAAGCTCCTCGTAGAGCGTTCCAGGAGTCTGAAATTCTTCAATAGATTCTATTCTGCCATCGTCAAAAACGATATCTTTCTTCTCTTCTGTCGTCATACACTCACCAGCACCTTATTCTGTCACTTTAAAGCCGTTTTAAGACATTATAATATTATTTACAGGACAAGTCAAAATATTTCGTTTCTCTCTTTCCCGGCCATTTTTATTGCAACTCTAAACTGTATTTAAAACATACAAAAACCACTGCAACAGTCATAACGATCTGTTAGCAGTGGTCCCCCACACTCGCTTAGTCATTTCTTAATTTCAAAACATATCATTCCCTGTTACTTCGCAAGAAATGCTATAATGCCATTGCCTTTTAAATTGAGGACAACATGGTCTGCTCTCACTGACTCTACTTCCACATCTGTCCACGCGCCGTCTGTATACTGTACGGCTGCAATGTTTGCACCATCTGCCACGCCGGGCATGTAGAAGTTAATAGTTGCCTCAACAGACGGGAACTGAACATCTACAACATTTAATACGGTACCTTCTTTAGCCGCACGAACGGAATCCACGAAAGCAGCAGATACCTTGGAGATACTTGCCGTCATATTCGTAACCTGACCGTCAACTACCAAGTTGCCGCCCTGTGCAACGGGTATCGCCTCTTCAATACCCTCTGTGACCACTACTGCATTATTGTAATACTCACCTGCGGACTTGCTTGCTGCCTGTGCATACTGCATATGAGCTGCATTTTCAAATCCCTCGCCTGCTGCTTCTGCTTCCATGCGCACTGCTTCTCTGCTTGCCTCTGCCTGTGCTGCACGCTCTGCCTCTGCCTTTTCTTTGGCTGCTGCTATCGCTGCTTTCTCTTCACTGCTGAGGGATTTGCTGGAATTATCGCTAACAGATACCGAGCAGCTGCTACTGCTGCTCATACCGCTACTGCTGCTCTCAGCTGCCATTACGGTTGCGCTTGATAACATCAGTCCCATTGCCAATGCAAAGGCAGTATATTTTCTTATTTTTTTCATGATTGAGGTCTCCTCTCGTTTTCAGTCATTGAGTGTGGATTTCTTGATACATTATACCCCCCCCTGTATAAAAATTGCAAGTGCTTTTTGATGCAGACATGAAAACAGAAAAACGGCTGAACACTTTTCCGTATCCAACCGTTTTCGTCTTTTACTTTTTATGAAAACAAATGTCCGCTGCACAGCCTCATGTTTTTCTTTTACTGCATTACATCATTCCCATTCCAGGGCCGCCTGCCGGCATCGGAGGTTCGGGCTCTTTGATGTTAGCCACCACGGACTCTGTGGTCAGCAGTGTGGATGCCACGCTGTTTGCATTCTGCAGAGCGCTTCTTGTAACCTTGGCAGGATCCAGAATACCGGCTTCTACCATGTTCACATACTCCTCTTTCAACGCGTCGAATCCTACGCCTACCTCAGACTCTTTCACCTTATTGATGATAACAGAACCCTCTAAGCCAGCATTGGCAACGATGTGGTACAAAGGTGCCTCCAAAGCTTTCAGCACAATCTGTGCACCGGTCTTCTCATCACCTTCCAATGTCTCCGCAAGTTTTGCCACTTCCTTGGAAGCATGCACATATGCGGAACCACCGCCGGAGATGATACCTTCCTCCACAGCTGCTCTTGTTGCTGCCAGAGCATCCTCTAAACGAAGCTTCGCCTCTTTCATCTCTGTCTCTGTGGCAGCGCCTACACGGATAACGGCTACGCCGCCTGCCAATTTTGCAAGACGCTCCTGTAATTTTTCTTTATCAAAATCAGAAGTTGTCTCCTCAATCTGCTTCTTAATCTGGCCGATTCTTGCCTGAATAGCCTCTTTGTCACCCTCACCGTCAACGATGACCGTGTTCTCTTTCTGCACTTTAACAGATTTCGCACGTCCAAGCTGTTCCAGTGTTGCATCTTTAAGCTCCAGGCCAAGTTCAGAACTGATTACTTCACCGCCTGTCAGGATCGCAATATCCTCAAGCATTGCCTTTCTTCTGTCACCGTAACCAGGTGCCTTGACAGCCACCACATTAAAGGTGCCGCGCAGTTTGTTGACGATCAATGTAGTGAGTGCCTCACCCTCTACATCCTCTGCGATAATAAGCAATTTCGCGCCAGTCTGCACAATCTGCTCCAGAAGCGGCAGAATCTCCTGAATGTTGGAAATCTTCTTATCTGTGATCAGGATATAGGGGCTGTCAAGATTCGCCTCCATCTTATCCATATCTGTTGCCATATAAGCAGAGATATAACCTCTGTCAAACTGCATACCTTCTACCAGGTCAAGCTCTGTGAGCATGGTCTTGCTCTCCTCGATGGTGATAACACCGTCTCCGGAAACCTTTTCCATTGCATCTGCCACCAGCTGGCCAACCTCATCATCGCCTGCAGAGATTGCTGCAACTCTGGCGATATGCTCCTTACCGTTTACCTTGGAGCTCATCTTTGCGATTGCCTCCACAGCAACATCTGTAGCCTTTCTCATACCTTTTCTTAAGATGATCGGATTAGCGCCTGCTGCCAGATTCTTCATTCCTGCATTGACCATAGCCTGAGCCAGCACGGTAGCTGTTGTGGTACCGTCACCTGCCACATCGTTGGTCTTCGTTGCTACTTCTTTAACGAGCTGTGCTCCCATGTTCTCAAAAGGATCAGCCAACTCAATTTCTTTTGCGATGGTTACACCGTCATTCGTAATAAGAGGTGCGCCGTAAGATTTGTCTAAAACCACGTTTCTTCCCTTCGGTCCAAGGGTTACTCTGACTGTATCGGTTAACTGATTTACTCCTGACTCCAAAGCCGCTCTGGCTTCTGCGCCATATTTGATTTCCTTTGCCATGATTCATGTCCTCCTGCTTTTTCTATAATACTGCTTTACTATTAATTCCGGTCACACAACCAAGTACCGGACAGCACGATTAAATGCAAGGCACTTAATCGGTAACAACTGCCAGAATATCATTCTGTCTCACGATGATATACTCTTCCTCATCAAGCTTTACTTCTGTACCTGAATATTTGGAAAAGATAACCTGATCTCCCACCTTTACTTCCATCTTTACTTCCTTGCCGTCTACTACGCCGCCAGGACCTACCGCAATGACTTCCGCCTGCTGCGGTTTCTCTTTTCCCTGTCCCGGCAGAACAATACCGGATTTGGTGGTCTCCTCTGCTACCAACTGTTTTAATACAACTCTGTCGCCAAGTGGTGTTAACTTCATGATGATTGCCTCCTTATATTAAAAATATTTTGCCTGATCATCTTGTTAGCACTCTATCTTCTCGAGTGCTAATCACTAGAACATATATTAGCTATATATGCAGGCGTTTGCAAATTGTTTTAACGCTATATTTGTTTCATTTTCTATTATTATCTCATTTTATCTTTATTTTTCTCTTATTATCTTGTTTTTAACCATAAAAAGGGATTTAATATTTATTTTAGATTTTTCATAAAAAATAAAGGAAAACAATACCAACACTGTACTGTTTTCCCTTATTACCCCAATCATCATTAAGCTAAATCCATCTGCCCGCAGCTTACCCGCCAGATCCGGCATCAGCTCTTCAGGCCATGCTCCAGACGCTCACGGTACCCGGGCGCATTCTTGATCATGAACTTATTATCAAACATCTCATACTCTGCATCCGGCAGTTTGTCCTGCAAAAGTTCTTCTACGTTGGTCTTATAGACAAGCCCGCATGCCACGGAAGGCGCCAGAATTTTATCTTCATAATGAAGGCATGCCTCCTGCACTCTCCTGCAATAGTCCTCTGCCTCACCGTCCTCTGCCGCAGGTATGAGGACAATAAAGACATCCCCATCCACACGGCCAATTTCGTAATCCGGTTTTTTCTCCTGCTTTAAAATATCGGCAATGGTCTTGATCAGCCTGTCACTCTCTTCATCACCAAAATTATCATTCACAAACTTCCAGTCATTGATGTTCACATTGATCACCGCTACCGGAACCACTTCCGCCCGGTCTATGGCCTTCATGCGCTCCTCAAAGTAGAGTTTATGATACACACCCGTGAGCGCATCCTCGTTCTCTCCTCTGGCCGTCTGCACATGCTGCATACCCACCTTCTCTTCCAGTTCATCCATATAAATAGAAGACTCCGTATGTAGATATGCCTCTTCTCCCCAGTGGGAAAGAATCTGGGTAAGACCGTCAAGAAGCCGCTCCACAGCATCCTTTCTCTGTACCGGGACATCGTCCGTCTTGGCATACAGATGAGCGATGGTCCTGCCATAAACCCTGACCTTCCTTCCGGGATCCTCTACCACATCGGGTGTAAACCCTGCAAAATTACCTACGGAAACCACTTTCTCCCCATGTCTTTCTGTCAAAAGCAATTCCACACCTGCAACCGCGCACAATGCCTTACAATACTCCGTCAACGTGTCAATATGGTACAGATTATCCAGTGCATAATTCCTTACATTTTCTTTGATACGCTTATCAAAAGGAACCGACTTATAATTCATACTGCGCAACCTCACTTATCCCCATTTTTAAAGAACAAAATACATGTTCAGTATACCTTTTTTTATAAGGTTTGTCTAGGGATAAGCGCACTTTTGGGATAATCTGTACGGAAAGCCTCCAAAGAAACGACAACAGCCATCAAACCTTCTCAAACACAGGCATATAATCAATGGGCGCATCCACACGGACAACACAATTTCCTGCAAAAATCTCACCAGTAGAAGTCAATTTCCAGTTCCCTGCCGGCAGATACACATCCCTTGCAAACTCATGCAGGTGCAGGATGGGCGCCACCAGGTATTTGTCGCCAAACATATACTGATCTTGTATCTCCCAGCACTTTGCATCCTCCGGGAATTCATAGAACATGGTCCGAAGCAGGGGCGAGCCGTTCACATGTGCCTCCTCAAATAATCCTCGTATATAATCATGCATGCTAACCCGCACATCATAATACTTCTTCATGATCGCATAATTGTCCTCACCGTAACTCCACAGTTCGTTAGGCTGTCCGGTGTGCAGATAGCCGCCGCCCCAGTCCCTGTCATCCAGCGGCGCAATGTTGTAGGGGCCTCTGTCCCCATGCATGCGCAGCACCGGAGAATAGACGGCAAATTGATACCAGCGGATCAAAAGCTGTCTGAAATCCTCGTCCTTCACATCATCTGTCATAAAACCGCCAATATCCGTGGTCCACCAGGGAATCCCTGCCATCCCCATATTCAGGCCGCACTGCAGCTGATCCGCAAAAGCCTCAAAAGTGCTGGGCACATCACCGGACCATACCACATTACCGTATTTCTGGGAACCAGCCCACGCACAGCGCAGGAGATTTACCACGGTGCCTCTCCCCGCCTTACTCATTTCATCATAAAACACCCGGCTGTACATCTGCGGATACATATTGCTGACCGCCAGTGCCGGCCCGTCACTGTACCGATAATTCTCGAAATCATAGACACCGTAATCGGGCTCGGAATTATCCAGCCAGAAAGCATCTATCCCGTAATCATAATAGTTTTTCTTACATACTTCCCAGACATATTTTCTTGTCTCGGGGTTAAAAGGATCAATCTCCACGCAGTCTCCCTGGTAATCATAAGTCTGGGCCGCACCGCGCTCTGTCCTGATCAACAGCCCCTTCTCCATCATAGGCCCAAAGTTCTCACTCTTACGGTCCACAGAGGGCCACACGGAGACAATGACTTTAATGCCCATTCCGTGCAGTTCATCCACCATGGCCTTCGGATCCGGCCAGTATTTTGTATCAAACTTCCAGTCCCCCTGTAAGGTCCAGTGGAAGAAATCAATCACAATCTGGTCAATTTTAATCCCTTCTTTCTGGTACTGTCTGGCCACGCTCAAAACCTCTTCCTGGGTTCTGTAGCGCAGTTTACACTGCCATAAACCCATCAGGTCTTCCGGAAACATTTCCGCACGGCCCGTCACTGCCGTATAGTTCTCCAGAATCTGTTTCGGGGTATCTGCAGCGGTAATCCAATAATCCATCTCCCTTGTCGATCTGGCGATCCACTCGTAATAATTCTTGCCGAACGTCACCCGCCCCACAGCCGGATTATTCCACAGGAAACCATATCCCAGGGAAGAGACTGCAAAGGGCACGGAAATCTGTGAGTTACGCTGCGCCAGTTCCAGCACACAGCCCTTTACATCCATACACGCCTGCTGATATTGTCCCATCCCGAAGATTTTCTCATCCCGGTTGCTCTCAAATTTCAGGCAAAGGGAGTACTCGCTTCCTCCGATGATTCCCTTCCATTCCCGGTTCACCAGTTTCAGACATCTGCTCTCTCTGGAAATTGTGCCGTCATAATTTCTGAAATACTCTTGTAAGATCAGTTTGTCACCCTTATAAAAGGTAATAACCCCGGCAAAATTAACAACGGCTTTCATCTGCCCGTTTGTTATCGTTGCCTTTTCCTTCTTATCCATGGTGCCATCGCCTACCCAATGATCTACTTCCTCCACCGTAATCTGTGCAGCTCCTCCTTTGACCTTTTCAGTCAATGCCCATTCTTTTCCGGTAAAAGCATAATCCATGGTTGCACGCACACGCAGGGAATCCGCTCCCCATGCCTCAATCCTTAAGATTTCGCCCTGATGGTAACATACCAATGCTCCATTATCATTCTCAAATCTCATATACTGTCTCCCTTCTGAGATGCTGCTGTATAAGGACAGCAGCCCTTCGACTCCGCTTTCTTTTATGATGGTATAATACTATTATCAACAGCTTTTTTCTATTGAAATACTATTATATTATGATACTATACTATTATCAGAATAAACAGTATGACAAATAACACACCAAAATCAAAAACGCGGAAATGAGACCATGAAGAATCCCAACAAAGAAACCGAAGAAAAGAGACAGCACAGCACCACCTATGTGCCATACAGCTGCTACGAATGCCGGCTTCCCGCATCCTTTATGAATGTCCCCATGCACTGGCACAGTGAATTTGAACTCAACTATATTAAAGCCGGTAAGGGAGAATTTATATGCGGCAGTCAGAAGTTCATGGCCCTGGAAGGCGATATTCTGATTATACCGCCTAATATGCTGCATTCTGCCTATCCCTATAAGCACGAAGAACTGATTTATCATGCTCTGGTGTTTCATCCCATCCTCCTTGGCTCTTCTGGCGGTGACCGCAGCGCGGTAGAATGTATGCGTCCCATCGTAAACGGCAGTGCACAGATCAAGGTGCATATTTGTCCGGATGATAAAGATTACAGCCTCCTGAGAGCCACAACAGACCAAATTTTTGCCTGCGTACAGGCAGACTCTGCCCAGATGGATCTGCTCTTAAAGAGTGAGCTCATGAAATTATTCTGGTTGTTGGAGAACAGTGGGAACATTATCTTCCGGAAAGAAACAGGGGCCGGATACAATGAACTGATCCGCCCCGTCCTTGCATATATGTCCCAAAACTTCCGGGAAGATATCACAGTAGAATACCTGGCCAGTCTGGCCCACTTGAGTAAAAGCCATTTTATGAAATGCTTTAAAGAAACCGTAGGTGTCGGCGCCATGGAACATCTCACGCAGCTTCGAATCTCCGCTGCCTGTGAAGCACTCATCGCCACCCAGGATAAAATTTCAGATATTTCTTACCAATGCGGTTACAGCAATCTTTCCAACTTTAACAGACAATTCTTAAAAAAGGTGGGATGCTCCCCCAATGCGTACAGGAAACGAAATCCGTAAGGTTTCTATGCCTGCAAAACCTTTCCTCTGAGTATCACCTGCTTCAATGACAGGTCTTCCTTATCAAGCAGAATCACATCCGCATACTTTCCAGGCGTAATACTGCCGCAGGTCTCATAAATCCCTGCACATTTGGCTGGATTGACTGTTACACATTTAACCGCCGATTCCAGAGGAATCCCCATCTTCAATACCGCTGTGCGCATACAGTCCATTAAGTTCGTAACCGATCCCGCTATGGTCCCGTCCTTTAGGGTAGCAAGACTTCCTGTCACTTTCACATACTGACCGCCCAGCGTATAATCGCCATCCTCTAAACCGGTTGCCCGCATACTGTCACTGATGAGTATAATGCGGTCATCCCCGAATATCTTAAAGGTAGTTCTGACTGCTGCCGGATGAATATGCACCCCATCACAGATCAATTCCACATGTACCTTCTCCTCATCCGCAGCTGCACCAATCAACCCCGGTGCCCTGTGGGTATAAGGATTCATGGCATTATACAGATGTGTCACGTGGCTTGCGCCTCTGCGAAATGCTTCGCTGGCAGTATCATAATCAGCACAGGTATGTGCCAGCGATATCACCACCTGATCATGCCATTTGTCTATCAACTCCATGGCGCCTTCCTCCTCCGGCGCTATGTCCAGCAATTTGACACAATTACCGGAAGCTTCCTGCAATCTGGCGAACATTTCCTGGTCCGGCTTATGAATATATTCTCCGTTCTGGGCTCCCTTCTTGACAGTGGATACAAAGGGCCCTTCCATGTTGATTCCCTGAAAATGCGCTCTCTTATCCTGCACGCCCTCCTCTTTGTATGCTTTCGCTGTTCGACAGATTGCAAGCAGCATGTCCCCAGAGAGCGTCATGGACGCCGGTACAATATTGGTGACGCCGACAGATGCCTCATAGGCCGCCATGGCATCAATCGCCTCCCTGGTCCCGTCACAGAAATCATGTCCCATACAACCATGAAAATGTATGTCTGTAAGCCCCGGTATCGCCACACAGCCGGAAGCGTCTATTACCTGCTCCTCCCCTCTCTCAGCATCGCAATCTGCAAAGAACGCATCCTTTATAAAGATATCCTTTGGTTCAAACTTTCCTTCTTCCGTATATACACTGGCATTGCGTATCCTCATGGTACTTGTCTCCTTTCTGCCAATACCGCCTTGCCCTGGACGGTTCCACTTTATGAATGCGCTGCGGTTTCCCATAGCGTGAAATATAGCGAAGGCCCGAAGGCCTCCGCTATGCCAGGGATTTCGGTATTATTTTATATTGCTATAATACCTATAACATTTTCTTCATCTCATCAGCTACGAACTGTACTTTGGTTCCTACGATGACCTGAACAGATGTCTTACCGGGTCTCATAACGCCGGCAACGCCTGCTGACTTAATCTTCTTCTCGTCAACCAATGTATAATCCTTAATCTCCATACGAAGTCTTGTGATGCAGTTATCCAGTGATGTCACATTACCCTTACCGCCAAGCCCTTCCAGAATGATGGATGCCACTTCTGTAAAATCGCTGTTAGACAGAACTGCTTTCTTCTCTGCTTCCAGATCATCATCTTCTCTACCCGGTGTCTTTAAGTCAAACTTCACAATCGCGAAGCGGAACACAAAGTAGAATACCAGGAATGCTGCAAGACCCAGAGGAAGAATCAACCAGGTTTTCTGTGCTGCCGGCAGTGTAGCTGAAAATACGAGGTCTGTTGCACCTGCGGAGAAACTGAAACCTGCACGGAATCCAAGCAGTGTAACGATAACTGTAAAGATACCATATAACAATGCATAAATCAGATATAATACGGGTGCCAGGAACATGAAACCGAACTCAAAAGGCTCTGTAACACCGCAGACAAAGGAACAAACTGCCGCGGAAGCTACCAGACCGATTGCAACTTTCTTCTTGCTGTCTTTCGCTGTATGAATCATGGCCAATGCTGCACCAGGGATACCAAACATCATACAAGGGAAGAAACCGGACATATACATACCAAGGCTCCATGTAACATCTGCGCTGGTCTCGCCTGCCCAGAAGTGACTGAGGTCGCCCAGACCAATGGTATCAAACCAGAATACGTTATTCAATGCATGATGCAGACCTGTAGGAATCAACAGTCTGTTCAGGAAAGCGTAGATACCTGCGCCAACTGCACCCATACCAACGATAGCCTGACCAACTGCTATCAATGCGCCGAAAATTATCGGCCATACAAATAACAGAATTGCCGCAACAACGATAGATACCACGCCGGAGATAATAGCCACACAGCGTTTGCCGCTGAAGAATGACAGCCAATCCGGCAATTTTGTTGCTTTAAACTTGTTATAGCAGGTTGCGCCAATAACGCCGGCAAGAATGCCGATAAACGGATTACCGATCTTATCAAATGCCAAAGTTTTATTAACATTGTCTGCGATGGAAGGCATCAATGTTGTTACGGTGCCTGTAGCAAGCAGGTTTGTCATCATCAGCCAGGATGCGAATGCTGCAAGACCAGCCGTACCATCATGATCGTCAGCCATACCCACGCCTACACCGATAACAAACAAAAGTGCCATGTTATCAATCAACGCTCCGCCTGCCTTCACCAGAAAGAATCCCAGCATGTTCAGGAAACCGTTCATATCGCCACCCTGCATGGTGGCCGGACATAAAGCATATCCAATACCCATGAGTATACCGCATATCGGCAGACACGCCACGGGAAGCATCAATGATTTACCTAATTTTTGCAAATATTTCATCATAAAACGTTACCCCCTTATAATTTTGTGGTTCCGCCCCAGCACAGAACCATAATTTACTTGTTCATCTTCTTTGTCTTTGCCAGACTTATCTGTTAAGCTGATATCGCATTAAAGATTTTCCTGGAAAAACTTCTGCAGCGCTTCCAATGCTGCGTCTTCATCCTCACCCTCAACTTTACAGGTAACTTCCATTCCCTGCTTAATCCCAAGACTCATGAGCATGATCAGCTTTCTGGCATCAGCGCTTTTACCGCCGCTTTCGATTGTGACCTTGCTCTGAAACCCTGCCGCCTGCTTTACTAAAAGCCCCGCTGGTCTCGCATGCAGGCCCACAGGATCCTGAATCACATACTGAAACTCTTTCATCACTTCACCCCCCCCCCTCATTATTTTATGAAATATCTCTTACTGCCTTACGCACTTTCAATACGGCCGAGGGAGATACACTCAACTCATCTACCCCCATATCGACAAAGGTCCTTGTCAGATCCGTATCTGCTGCCAGTTCCCCGCAGATGCCTACCCATATACCGGCTTTATGCCCATTTTGTACTGTCATTTCAATCAGCTTAAGCACTGCCGGATGATGGGTATTACATGTGCTCTCCAGTTTCTGGTTCTGTCGGTCCACCGCCAGCGTATACTGCGTCAGGTCATTGGTTCCAATACTGAAAAAGTCCACTTCCTTGGCAAGCTGTTCCGAAAGAAGCGCTGCCGCAGGTGTTTCCACCATGATGCCCAGTTCCACCTCTCCCATGGGATACCCCTCTACCTTGAGTTCCTCCCTGACCTGTTCCACAATCTCTTTGATCCGTCTTACTTCTTCCACCGACACGATCATCGGGAACATGATAGAAGCCTTGCCATAGGCAGAAGCCCGGTAAATTGCCCGCAGCTGTGTGATAAAGATTTCCGGACGGTCAAGACAGATTCTGATGGCCCGATATCCCAGCGCCGGATTCTCTTCCGGTTCCAAATGGAAGTAGTCTACTTTCTTATCCGCACCGATATCCAGTGTACGGATAACCACCTTCTTTCCGCCCATCTTCTCCAATACCGCTTTATAACTTATAAACTGCTCCTCCTCTGTCGGGAAACTGTCCCTGCCAAGATAGAGAAATTCACTTCGGAATAATCCGATTCCGCCGGCATCTGCCTCCAGAACCGCATCCCCATCGTTCACCTTACCAATATTGGCAAATATATCAATCCGTCTGCCATCTGCGGTCACATTCTCTTTACCTTTCAGTTCTTCCAGGGCCTCCAGGTCAGCCACCCACTGATTCTTACGACGGATCATCTCATCCAGAATCTCCTGTTCCGGTTCCAGAATGAACTCGCCGTTAAATCCGTCCACCACAGCTACTTTGCCGTTCCACTCTTCTGAAGGTTCCATGCCGGTATTGACTAAGGCCGGCAGATTCATGCTCCTGGCTAAGATTGCCGTATGAGAATTGGAAGAGCCGCGCACCGTCACGAAAGCAAGAATCTTATTCTTATCCATCTTAACGGTTTCACTCGGCGTCAGGTCATCCGCCACCAGAATGACCGGCTCATCTGCGGGCACTCCATCTTCCGGTATCCCCAGAAGAATCCTGATGACTCTCTGGGAGATGTCCTTGATATCGACTGCCCTCGCCTTCATATACTCGTCATCCATGGAGGCAAACAGTTCTGCAAACTGATCCTGTGCCATCTCCACAGCATACTCGGCATTCGTCCCTTCTTTGACCGTCTGCTCTATGGCCTCCAGATAATCATCGTCTTCCAGCATCATCCGGTGGATGTCAAAGATCATGG
Organism: uncultured Lachnospiraceae bacterium; assembly: GCA_910577735.1. GTDB lineage: Bacteria > Bacillota > Clostridia > Lachnospirales > Lachnospiraceae > UBA3282. The sequence continues at coordinate 185,235 of CAJTOO010000004.1, read as the reverse complement.
CATGGTCTTCGCCCACATTGGCAAGTGCCTGATCATAGAGTGCTGTCAATTGCTCTTTCGCTGTCTCCACAGCTTCTTTGAACCGGGCCAGTTCATCATCAATATCCGCAATTTCCGTTTTCTCAATATGATAATCCTGCTTCTGATAACAGAAAACCCTGCCCACGGCAACGCCTTTTAATACGCTTTTGCCGATATATCGATTCATCACGCAGCCTCCTTTATTTTTGCAGTTTTAAAATATCATCTCCCGGCGCTACATCTTTATTCGCCTCAGCCTGTATCTGTGTAAATTCATCTGAATTGCAGATAACAATGGGTGTAATAATATCATATCCCGCTGCTTTAATCTGTTCTAAATCTGCCTCCAGAAGAAGATCTCCCTTCTTCACTTCCTGATCCGCCTCAACATGAATCGTAAAATGTTCCCCGTTCAGATTCACCGTATCAAGTCCCACATGAATCAGGATTTCAGTACCATCATTTCCGGTAATTGCCACAGCATGCCCTGTGGGAAATACCGTTGCCACTTTACCATCTATGGGTGCATAGATTTGATTTGCTGACGGAATAACCGCCGCTCCTTTCCCCAGAATCTCTTCCCCGAAGGTAGGGTCACTGACTTCTTTAATACTGACCAGACTGCCCGCCACCGGTGATCCAACTACCGTACCGCCTTTTGAAAATAAATTTTTCAGGATACTCATACTCTTTACCCACCTTTCCTTGATAAGATCTGTGTTAACAAGTATATAAATCTCTCATTCTCTTGATATTAAGTACCAGATGAATCTTCTCCTCCTCTGTCATATTACAGTGGTACTCCTTCTCTATATACCCGCTGATATCATCAATCATCTGGTATTCCTGCTTGTAATGCTCTTTTACAAATTCGTAGAGCGCTTCATCCTTACGCCCGCACATCGGCTCTTCTGAGACGAGTCTGTTACAAAGCTGCTTTAAATCCGCTATCAGACGCTCTTTGGGATAGGTTCTGCCACTGGGAATGTGAATCTGTTTCTCAATCCATTCCATCATTTCCCGCATCATCTTGACCATGGTGAATGTGGTCCTCATGGCTGATCCCACTTCTCCATTGACGAGATGAAGCGCGATACTTGCCGCTTCATCCTCATGCAGCCGGCAGTCCGTTCTCTCCTCGATCAGCTCAAGCGCATATCTGCCAACCGAATATTCCAGCGGATAAAAGAGTTTAACCTCATCATACAGTGCGTTATTAAATATCATGCCCTCTCGGAATTTATTTAATATAAATCCGATATGATCTGTCAGTGTCAGATATACATTCTGGCTTAATACCAGTCCCAGGCTCTCCTTCGCATAGGTGATGATATCTGCTGACAACCTGATATGCTCTAATGGGAGTGATGCCAGTAGTTCTTTAAAATGCTCTTTATCGTCCATGTTATTCAGTCTAAAAATTTTCTCAACTACCTTATCATCAATCTCATCTCCCGGCCTTTTCCCAAAGCCGATTCCCCTCCCCATGGCCACCATCTCTATGCCATGTTGATCCCTGACGGAAACGATATTATTGTTGATAATTTTGTCAACGCGCATTTCTAAACCCTCTTGTTGTTTCCCTTACATAAGCAATAAAAAAACCAAATCTTATAAAACAACTCTTCCAGTCGGATTATAAAATTTGGTTTTGCCTGCTTTTGTGCAGTAACAACCCAAATATTTAATTACTTTTTCCCATTATAGCAAATATATACAACAAAAGTCAATCAATTTTATTTCTATTTTGATAGTTTGTATATTACTGTTTATCAACCGGACGCAAAACAGAACATTTTGCCCAAAAAACGACTCCGGGACATATAGCCCGAAGCCGCCTTTTTGTTACATTTCATAAGCAAAACCGTCTATTCCGGAAGCGCCGTTGTATCTCCAAACGTAGCTTTCCACTTCTCTGCACGCTCATCCATAATAGCCTGACCGCCGGAACTTAAGTAGTCAGCGATACCAGCATCCCAAACCTTGTCTTTACATTCTTCACCGGCCTTGTATCAGTGTTGCAGACTTGGTAGCTGCAATGATTTCTACCGCACCGTCCTCCAGTTTGTTATGGGTAACACCCTCTTCTCCAATCTGCAGATATTCAATCACTTCCGGAGAACTGATGAAATCCAGATACATCATGGAAACCAGAGGTTCTGTATTGGTGGTGGGGAAGAAAATCTTACGATCTCCTGCGGAACTGGCGATAAATCTCCGCTTCATATTTTGCTTATTTCTTGTACATATACACAACAGATTAATAAATTTTTCTTTCTCTTTCATCCAAAATGCCGGATTTTCTATAAAAATACGCATTAATTTGGTCACGCCATTCCCTGGCATGTTCCTTCTGCTCCCTAAACCGGGCCGCCATACGCTCATATGCTCTATCCGGCAGTTTGCCCTGCAGTTTCATAAACTGTTCCGCCATTTCATCCACAATCTCCACCCCCTCGAAATGGGAATCATAGATATGCTGTATCACCGTCTTGCCTGAACGCAGCTTCCATGTATAGGGAATATGATGAAAAAACAATAAAAGTTCATCCGGACATTTATCCTTATTGTCATAAACAGACGCATTAGGTTCCCTGTACAGCAGCGCATAGCCGGTTCCCTCATGGCTTCTGTCCACTCCAATCCCTTCATGATCCGCCCGATGATAAGTCCCCCACCTGCTGTACTCATAACCGTCCACACTGGGGCCATAATGATTGTTGGGCGTGACCATCCACCCGATGCCAAGAGGCGAGGTATAACTCTCATAGGCCGGCCAGGAAGACATCAACAGAAACATCAATATTTCTTCCACTTGATCGTCATTTCCATAAGTCACCCGAATCCACTCCCTGGCAATCTCCTCTGCGGACAGTTCCGGTTCAAAACAAAGCCTGCCAAAGCCATACCAGTTCGCCGCAGCCATATCATGCCCCGTCCAGTTCTCATCATTTCCCGTATTGACCACCGCAGCCATACCACAGTTATGCTGCCCGAAGGTCCTGCCGGACACGATATCCCTGACGGTATCGTCCCCTTCCTTCACATAGGTCCTGAACTGCAAAATTTCCTGAAACATGGGCAGCAGATAACACAGGTGCCTCTGCTGTCCCGTATATTCCTGCGCAATCTGCACCTCCAGCATCTGATTGGTCTTCGTCAATCCCCCAAAGAGCGGATGCACCGGTTCCCGCACCTGGAAATCCATGGGGCCATTCTTAATCTGTAAAATCACATTGTCCAGAAAGCTCCCGTCCAGACCCATGAAATTATCGTATCCGGATCTTGCGCGATCCGTCTTATAGTCCCGCCAGTCCTGCATACAGTTATAGACGAAGCATCTCCAGATAATGATGCCGCCATAGGGCGCCACTGCCCTTGCCAGCATATTGGCGCCGTCTGCATGGGTTCTGCCATACGTAAAAGGCCCGGGCCGTCCTTCCGAATCTGCCTTAATCAGGAATCCGCCCAGATTGGGAACCCTGCCAAACACAGTCTTCATCTTTTGATTCCACCATGCACCAACCTGGTCAGAAAGAGGATCCGCGCTGTCCAGTTCCCCAAGTTCCACAGGCGCTGCATAATTTAAGCTCATATACAGCCTGATGCCATAGCCGGCAAACACTTCTGAAAGTTCCTTTACTTTATCCAGATAACGGTCTGTGATCAGCCAGGTAGCCGCATCCTTAACGTTGACGTTATTGATCACCACCGCATTGATACCTACACTGGCTGCCAGTCTCGCATAATCCCTTGTCCTGTCATTCACAAGAATCTGATGATCGGCAAAGAAGAAGGATTCCCCGGAATATCCCCGTTCAATGCTGCCGTCCATATTATCCCAGTGATTCAACATACGCATAGGCATGAGGGGCGCTTTGGTCCGATCCAGGGTAAATAACGGTTCTTCCATCTTCATCTGGCGAATCAAATCGAAAGTACCGTATAAAATACCCCTGGAATCGGACGCTTCTATCACGATATCCCCTTTTTCACTGAAAAGATGATAGGACTCAGCCCCCATTCCTTCCCGGAGCGCCAGACAAATCCCATGTCTGCCCGTACTCCCTGACAGCGCCGCCCCCGTGCCCGCGCCGTTATCCCTCCGCAGCGTGGGCCTGCTGCCGACCAATCCCTCAAAAGCATCCTGCAGTTCCTTTACGCTGTTTTGAATCAACGCATCCTGCTCTGTGTCCGATATCCTTACACAGATATATTCAATCCCCTCTGCTTCCCCGCAGGAAGCTTTTCGGGTATAGTCGAGCCATAGTTGTTCATATCCCATCATCCCGGTCTCCTTTGCGTTTCAAATTTTTACAAACGTTCTTGCGTCCCTATAGCACCAAAGCATTTTCCACATCCACACAGCAATGCAGGACCCTCTGTCCTGTCAGCATCTCACTGCGCCGATCCGGCTGCGCGCCTCCCACAAAGACAAGATAAGTTCCTGCCGCCACCCGATTAACTCCCTGCTCATCATAAAGCGCAAACGCACTGATCGGAAGGGTTACCGCAACTTCCTTGCTTTCTCCTGCCCCTAAGAACACCTTACGTATGCCCTTTAACTGCGGATTGGGCGTCCCTGCCCGGTCTGCCTTCACATAGACCTGAAGGGTCTCCATCCCGTCCCTGTCTCCCTGGTTTGACACCGTCACTTTAACCGTGATACCATCTGCTCCCAAAACGTCGGACGAAAGAGATGCATTCTTATAAGCAAACCTGGTATAAGACAGACCATAGCCAAAGGGATAGAGCGCCTCTGTCCGCATATAACGATAAGTCCTGCCCTGCATGGAATAATCCTTAAAGTCCGGCAGTTCTTCCGTGGTCCTGTAGAAAGTGACCGGAAGCCGCCCTTCCGGATTCTTATCGCCAAAAAGCACTCTGGCCACAGCCCTGCCGCCCTGTGCACCGGGATACCACCCCTGCAGGATGGCTGGCACATGCTCATCTGCCCAGCCCACCGCCAGTGCGCTTCCGGAAAGAAGCACCAGCACCACCGGCTTACCGCTGGCACAGGCAATCTCAAGAATCTCCTGCTGTCTGCCGGGCAGGTTCAGATCGGGCTTATCCCCGCTGGCATATTGATTGCCCTGATCACCCTCCTCACCTTCCAGACCAGGATCCAATCCCAGACACAGAATGACCACATCACTTGCCTCGCACACCGCTTTGACTTCCGAATCCCTGTCCTTTCCCATACTGAGATTGCTGATCTGCTGCCGGTACAGATGGCACCCTTCTGACACAAGCACCCTCACATCATGCCCCACATATTCCTGAATCCCTTCGGCTATTGTATAATAACGCGAGGCCGTCCCCTCATAATTACCCACCAGCGCCTTACGATTATTGGCGTTTGGACCGATAATGCCAAGTGTCCTGATTTCAGACTTATCAAGGGGAAGCAGATTGTTTTCATTCTTCAGAAGAACCATACATTTTTCTGCTGCTCTCAGATTCAGTTCCTGCATTTTCTCAGAATCTACTGCGGTATAAGGAATGTCATCATAAGGCGTCTTTTCCTTTTCCTCAAACAGGCCCAGTTTCATTCTGGTCATAAAAAGATGCACCAGCGCCTCATCCACCCGCTCTTCTTTTATATTTCCCTTTCGCACAGCGTCTGCCACATAGAGAAAAAGTTCGCCGCAATTCAAATCACACCCATGATTCACCGCCATGGCGACTGATTCCTCCGGCCCGGCAGTCACACCATGGCCTCCGTGAAAGTCCTTGATGGCCCAGCAGTCAGATACCACATGCCCCTGAAATCCCCATTCATCCCGCAGAATGTCCTGCAAAAGTGTCTTACTGCCGCAGCAGGGTTCTCCATTGGTACGATTGTAAGCACCCATGACTGCTTCTACCCCGGCCTCCTGTACGCAGGCTTTAAAAGCAGGCAGATAGGTCTCATACATGTCCTGTACACTGGCTTTGGCATCAAACTCGTGGCGCAGATCCTCCGGACCACTGTGCACCGCAAAGTGTTTGGCACATGCTGCTGTCTTTAAATACTTTTCATCATGTCCCTGCAAACCTTCCACATATCTCACACCAAGTCTGGAGGTCAGGTAGGGATCCTCTCCAAAAGTCTCATGTCCCCTGCCCCATCTGGGATCCCTGAAAATATTCACATTCGGAGACCAGAAGGTGAGTCCTTTATAAATATCAAAATCCTCAAATTTCTGCTGTACATTGAACTTCGCCCTGCCTTCTGTGGACACGGCATCCGCTACTTCTTCAATAAAATCCTCATCAAATGTTGCTGCCAGGGAAATGGCCTGCGGAAACACTGTCGCCGTTCCTGCCCTTGCCACCCCGTGAAGGGCTTCATTCCACCAGTTATAAGCCTTGATTCCAAGACGCTCTATGGCGGGGGCACTGTTTACCATCTGAAAAGCTTTCTCCTCCAGGGTCATCTGCGCCACCAGCGCGCGGGCACGCTTTTCAAACTCTGCATTTTTGGTTTTGTTCTTTACAATCTCCATCTTTCTCCCTTTCCCCGTTCCGTTAAATTGACCTTTTCAAACAATGTCATTCCTCTGTCTGTTCCCCGACTTAAAAACAGTATACATCCGCCCTGTATAATTATCTCATTATATCTTGCTCTTCCACTACCAAATATTGCGAACAAATATATACAAATAACAGTGATTTGTTATTTATAATCTTTATTTTTGATTCCATTTTTGTGATTCTTTGTATAAAAACTTATAATATTTTGGCATTTATTGAACAAGGGCTAGCAATATTTGATTAGAAATATCAGTCAGCCTATGCTAACAATATACTAATAAGTAAATTCGTTGCCGTCATGGCATCGACTCTTTGATAATTGGTCATACGAAAAGGAACTCCAGAATTCAGATTGAGCGAAAGGCATGGGTACAGACATGATCAAGATTTTAAACGGTATCCGCGAAACAGTGGACTATGATCTTTTCTCCAGCATAAAACTCTATCATAAATTCCCTGGTATCACCTCCAGCAAACAGCATGAATATATCGAAAAGTTTATGGTTGTCTGCAAATATATTACCAACCACTGTACTCCCTCAGAATACAAGGCCCTGAACCGTCCCAAGAATTGAACATGCATGTTACCATATGCCCCGTCATACTAAAGTAAATGACAGGCCTGTTATGGCCTGTCATCTATTTTCACAAGAAAAGGTGTCATGGGAAATCCTTCCTGGTTATAGAGAAGGGCCCCCCTGTTGGAATTGTGGTAGCAATATCTGACTTCCCTTACTGCCCTCATCTTATCCTCACAGGTAAGCAGAACCCTGTTTCCCAGGATCCGGGCAGAAGCTGTATGAACCATTCCCTTTTCATCTGTCAGCTCAAAATCCCTGATCTCAGACATTTTCTCTCTTTTATCTGGTGTAATCCCCTCCGGATTGGCTTCGGAATCTGCATACATGCCCGTAGCATGCCGGAAAGTAAGCGTTACTTTCCATGTAGATCCTTCTGTTTTCTCTGCTAAAGCATCCTCTATCTGCGGCCCCTCGCACTCCGATTCCTTCCCATACAGCAGTTTCATAGCCTGCATGGCAAGCCGGAACCCTATGCCTTCTTTATGCAAAGGATGCAGATCATTATCTTCCCCCAGATCTATGGCTGTCACCATACCGGTACGGGAAATCTTAAGCGCCTTTCTCTGTTCTTCCCTCACACAGGGCCAATCACTGACAACATCATCCCGGTCCGCACCATAGCGCTCCACCCGGAAATTGGGAAGCTGCACATAGATAAACGGCAGTTCCTCTCCCCACTTAGCCCGATATCCCGTAATCATCCGCTCCATCAGGTCAAAGTAATCCCCCGCTGATTCATGGGTATTTGATTCCCCCTGATACCAGAGGATTCCGGCACACATATATTTATGACAGGGCGCCATCATGCCCTGGTAAAGCCCTGTAGGTTTCCAACTCACGAAATCCGTTGCTTCTATGATATCGCACGCCGCCCCGATCCGGTACTTCCATATGCCCGCCAGCTCTACTCTCTCCTTTTCTGTAAAAAGTACATATGCCTTTTCATCCGTAAATCTTCCCTGACCGATCTCCACCTTGACATGTATCACGATAGTGTTTCTGCCCTCTTTTAAAAGACCTTCCGGCACGGTATATTTCCTGGGCGGGTATTGGTAATCCGTGTGCCCTACCTGTACACCATTCACATATACCGTATCACTGTCAACGATGGTGCCAAGCCACAGCTTCGCTTCCCGGCCCGCCATCTGTCCGCTCACCGTAAACTCCCGATAAAACCACACGCTGCCGATAAAATCCTTTAACGGCGTGTCCCGGAAAAAGAACGGAATCTCGATTTCTTTCCATTCGGCAAAACCAAAGGCGCCCTGAGACCAGTTGCCCTGCCGTCCTGAATCCATAGCGTCCAGACGACTATGCCACTGCTCTGCCAACCGCAGATTATGGGCAAGCCTTTCCTGTACAAATGCATCATCGCTGTAGCGGTCTGCCAGCGTCAGAAGATCCTCATAGCCAACAAGCATATCCCTGCCCATCCAGGACTCAATTCTGGAGCCCCCCAGACATGCATTGATCAGCCCAATGGGTATACCTGTCATCCGGTACATATGCTTGGCAAAGAAATAGGCCGTGGCAGAAAATTCCGGGAAAGTGTCCTTTGACACTGCCGTCCACTCCCCACTCTTATGATCTTTCAGGGGACCATGAAATTCCGCATTCTCTATAATCTTAAAGGTACGGATGAGGGGATTATCACACAGTTTTATTTCCTCCGGATAACGATCCATGACCCTGTTGACGGGAAGTTCCATATTAGACTGTCCGGAACAGATGAAGACGTCTCCCACTGCAACATCGGCAATGATCCGTTCTTCCCCCGCATCATCCCAAATCCGCATTTGATGAGCACTGCCGGCATCCGCTGGCTGGATAAAGATTTCCCATTCTCCATCCGCATTGACTGCACTATTATATTCCCCGTCAAGAAAAGAAACCGTAACCTTTCTTCCCGGCTCATCCTCACCCCAGATACGCACGCCCTTTTTCTGCTGCAACACCATACCATCGCTTATAAGTCTCGGTAATTTTAATTTTCCCATAGACTGCCTTCTTTACTCTGCTGCAAGTGTAAACTGATCCACCAGTTCCTTCAGACACGCTGCCTCTGCTGAAAGTTCTTCGCTGGCTGCGGCACCTTGCTCTGCCGTGGCACTGTTACTCTGTACCACAACTGCAATCTGGTTGATCCCCTCGGATACCTGCCCCACTGCATCGGACTGTTCATTGGATACTGCCGCTATACTGTCAATGGAATCAACCACCGACTGGATACTCTTTACAACATCAAACAGGATATCTGCTGTATTCTGCGCAACCGTCGTACCCATATGTACTGCTTCCGTGGAATTTGCAATAAGCATGGAAGTATTCTGCGCAGCCTGTGCAGATTTCCCCGCCAGATTACGAACTTCTTCCGCCACAACTGCAAACCCTTTTCCTGCACTGCCGGCCCTGGCTGCCTCTACGGCTGCATTCAATGCCAGTATATTAGTCTGGAAAGCAATATCATCTATTGTCTTCAAAATCTTTTCAATCTCATCGGAACTGGTCCGAATCTTATCCATGGCTTCCACCAAATTCTGCATCTTCTGATTACACAAAGAAACTTCCTTACCGGCCTCGTGTGTCTTACTGCGGACTTCCAGTGCACCGGTTGCGGTGCTTTTAGCCTGTTCGGAAATCTCACTGACCCTGGCTGCCAGCTCCTGCACAGAACTTGCCTGCTGTGTCGTCCCCTGGCTAAGTGTCTGCGCACTTGCAGACAAATGGTCGCTGGCCATAGCTACTTCCTGTGCCGAATGATTGACCTGCCTTATGGCACTGCCCAATTCCTCTTTCACATGGCGCATAGAAAGCAGGATATTCTTGAAGCTTCCCACATATACTTCTTCATGTTCGGTGTGGACATCCAGATTCTGATTGGCCATCTCCTTTAACAGATAATCAATGTCGCTGATGACAATGCGAAGTCCGTCCACAAGAGATGCTGTGGACCTGGCAAGTATACCGGTTTCATCTCTGCTGGTAATTTGGGGCATCGGTGTATCCAAATCCCCTTCCACAAGCAGTTTCATACGGTTGACACAGGCTTTCATAGGCGTGCTGATATTGACCGCCAGCACCAGAGCCACTATGATTGATATAAAGATAGAAATAGCAATCACCACTAAGTTGATCACCATGGCATCCCGTGTGGCTGCCAGATAATTTAACTGCGGTGCTGTAACTGCAATGCTCCAGCCATCTGTATCCTTTACCGGCGCATAGGCAGCAAACATTTTATCTTCCCCGCTCGTATATTCTCCAAAGCCATTCTGTCCCTGACGCATCTGCGCATGAATCTCTGCCAGTTCCATAAGCGCCGGATCACTCTGCGCCTCAGCTTCTATATTCTGAACCGTGATTGTCTCAAGGGTAATGTCCGCAATCGTATCGCCGGATTTATTGATCATATAAGCTCTGCTGTTTTCTCCAACCTCAATCGCAGATACAATATCATTTAGGAAGGTCTCTTTGGGAACAAAATATACCACGCCAACAATGCTGGAACCATAAGTTTCATCCCCATAGAGAGGCGCTGCAACCATGATGGACAATTCCCCGGTAATCTTACTGATCAGCGGCTCCGAAACATAAACATTTCCCTGCATAGCCTGCTGTACATATTCCCTGTCAGAATAATCCTTCCCATCAAAAATACTGATGCCGTCCATGCCTATCACATTGCCTCGCTGAAAATTATGCATAGAGGCCCGTTCATTAATAATAGACTGCTTTTCTTCCAAAGGCACATCCGGATCCGCTAACTGTGGAATATGACCAGCATCCATGACAACATTCTTATATGCCATCAATTCCTGTTCCACGCGGCCCGCAGCCAGAACTGCTGTTTGACTCATCATCTGTTTCACTGTAGACATGGTGCTGTTATAATTTGGTATAATGCTGGAAACTCCAGATGCAACAAGTCCTATCAGAATCGTTAAGATGAGACATACGGTAATCTTAGTCCGAATACTCTTCATTTCCTTTTCCCCCTGCTTGTCAATAGTATCTACACAAAGACACTGAAAGGGATATCAAAGGGATGTATTCCCTTTGATATCCCTTTTGTCACATAAATATTATATCAAATTTATCAGTCGTTTCTATTTATAATTTACAATCTTCCCAAAATCAGCTTTCAGAGAAGCGCCGCCTACAAGACCACCGTCGATATCGGGCTGTGCAAAAAGCTCTGCTGCATTGCCTGCATTGACGGATCCGCCATACTGAATGCGAACTGCCTCTGCAGTAGCATCATCGTACATTTCTGCAATGCAGTCACGGATACCCTTACATACCTCTTCTGCCTGCTCTGTGGTAGCCGTCTTACCAGTTCCAATCGCCCAGATAGGCTCATAAGCAATTACCATACCCTTCACCTGATCTGCCGTAATGTCTGCAAGGTCAGATTTAATCTGCAGTCTGATCCAATCCATGGTAACGCCCAGTTCTCTCTGCTCTAACGTCTCACCACAGCAAAGAATCGGAATAAGACCAGCTTCTAAAGCCTTTTTAACCTTTTTATTCAAAAGGGCATCGTCCTCCTTGAAATAGTCACGTCTCTCGGAGTGGCCGATAATCACATATTTCACACCTGCATCCACCAGCATTGCTGCGGAAATCTCACCTGTGTAAGCGCCCTTCTCCTCGAAGTACATATTCTCTGCGCCTACTTCCACATTCGTACCCTTTACAGCCTCCACCACAGGTACAATATCCACAGCAGGTACACAGTACACGACATCCACATCATCAGATTTTACCAGATCTTTTAACTCTGCACATAACTTAACTGCCTCACTGGGCGTCATATTCATCTTCCAGTTACCAGCCACAATTTTCTTTCTTGCCATGATATCCTCATTTCTGCGCAATCCTGCGCTAACATACACTTATTTTTCTTAGTTTACATAAATAGATTTTATGTCAAACCGAGGTTCGCACCAAAGCGAACCTCGAAAAGCTGCTTCCGAAGAAATTTGCTCTATTTGTCGTCCGCTGCCACAACACCAGGAAGTTCCTTACCCTCTAAGAACTCAAGGGAAGCGCCGCCGCCTGTGGAGATATGGGACATCTTATCTGCGAAACCAAGCTGGTTAACTGCTGCTGCACTGTCACCACCGCCAATGATAGTTGTAGCGGATGTCTCAGCCAGAGACTCAGCAACGGCAATCGTACCCTTTGCCAGAGTCGGATTCTCAAATACACCCATAGGTCCGTTCCATACAACTGTCTTAGCCGATTTCACAGCTTCTGCGTACAGCTCCGCTGTCTTGGTACCAATATCAAGACCTTCCATATCAGCAGGAATCTTGTCAGCATCCACTACCTGCACATCGATAGGTGCATCGATAGGATTCGGGAAATCAGCTGCGATTGTGGTATCTACCGGGAGTAACAGCTTCTTGCCAAGTTTCTCAGCTTTCTCCATCATCTCTTTACAGTAGTCCAGCTTCTCCTCATCTACCAAAGACTTACCGATTTCATAACCCTGTGCTTTCAGGAAGGTAAATGCCATACCACCGCCGATGATAAGAGTATCACACTTCTCAAGCAGATTATTGATAACATTAAGTTTATCAGCTACTTTCGCGCCGCCTAAGATTGCCACAAAAGGTCTTACCGGATTCTCTACTGCGTTGCCAAGGAAATCAATCTCTTTCTGCATCAGATAACCAACGGCACACTCACCGCCTTTCGCACGGACAACATCTGTCACACCAGCTACAGAAGCATGTGCCCTATGGGAAGAACCAAAAGCGTCACACACATAAACGTCACACAGGTCTGCCAGCTCTTTGCTGAAATCTTCACCATTCTTGGTCTCTTCTTTGCCGCGGAAACGGGTATTCTGCAAAAGTACTACATCGCCCTCTTTCATGTCGGCAACTGCCTTTGTTGCTGCTTCACCGGTTACATTGTAATCAGCTACAAAGTTTACAGGCTTACCCAGCTTCTCGGAAAGTCTCTCTGCCACAGGTGCCAGGGATTCTCCCTCGTTAGGGCCGTTCTTTACCTTACCAAGATGGGAACAAAGAATCACTTTGCCACCGTCCGCAAGCAGTTTGTTGATGGTAGGAAGCGCTGCCACGATACGGGTCTCGTCCGTGATTTTTCCTTCCTTCAAAGGCACGTTAAAGTCGCATCTTACAAGCACGCGTTTACCTTTAACGTTAAGATCATCTACAGATTTTTTGTTTAATGACATGTCTTAGTCCTCCTATTTAGATTATTCACACAAGAGGCCCGGCCCAACGGCCGAGCCTCTCAAAACTACTTATTTACTTTCTTAAATACTAAAGTTCGCCCCGCTCCCAGCGAACCTCGAGACGTTAATTTCGAGAAAAGCTTACGTCCCTGCCATGCCGTGGTTCGCCCTAAGCGGACCT
>CAJTOO010000004.1:0-171628 GCA_910577735.1 uncultured Lachnospiraceae bacterium | reverse complement strand
CCTGGAGACGCTATTTCCTAGAAAAGCTTACATCTCTGCCATGCCGAGGTTCGCTCTAAGCGGACCTGGAGACGCTATTTCCTAGAAAAGCTTACATCTCTGCCATGCCGAGGTTCGCTCCCAGCGAACCTCGAGACGTTAATTCCGAAGGAATTTACGTCTATGCTAATTCAGAGAAATACTTAATTGTACGAACCATCTGAGAAGTATAGCTGTTCTCATTGTCATACCAGGAAACTACCTGTACCAGGTTGTCTTCGCCTACCATTGTCTGTGTAGCATCGAAGATAGAACCATAGGTGCTGCCTACGATATCGGAAGAAACGATTTCATCCTCATTGTATCCGAAGGACTCCGTAGCTGCTGCCTTCATAGCTGCATTGATCTCATCCTTGGTAACGGATTTCTCTACCGTTGCAACCAGGATTGTGGTAGAACCTGTAGGAGTAGGAACACGCTGTGCGGAACCGATCAGCTTGCCATTCAACTCAGGAATAACAAGACCGATAGCTTTTGCCGCGCCTGTGCTGTTAGGAACGATGTTCACTGCGCCTGCACGGGATCTTCTTAAGTCACCCTTTCTCTGAGGACCGTCAAGAATCATCTGATCACCTGTGTAAGCATGGATTGTGCTCATGATACCGGACTTGATGCCAGCTAAGTCGTTCAACGCTTTTGCCATAGGAGCCAGGCAGTTTGTTGTACAGGAAGCTGCGGAAATGATGGTATCAGAAGCTTTCAGTGTCTCATGGTTTACATTGTATACGATAGTCGGAAGATCGTTACCTGCGGGAGCAGAAATAACAACTTTTCTAGCGCCGGCATTGATGTGTGCCTGAGCTTTCTCTTTGCTGGTATAGAAACCGGAGCACTCTAAAACAACGTCAACCTTGAGCTCACCCCAAGGGCAGTTGTTTGCATCGGGCTCTTTGTAGATCTTTAATGTCTTGCCGTCAACTGTGATTGTGTCCTCACCAGCGGATACGGTATCAGCTAAAGCGTACTTACCCTGGGAAGAATCATACTTTAACAGGTGTGCCAACATCTTAGGGCTTGTCAAATCGTTGATTGCTACTACTTCATATCCTTCTGCCCCGAACATCTGTCTGAATGCAAGACGACCGATACGGCCAAAACCATTAATTGCTACTCTTACTGCCATTTTTTAGTCCCTCCTAAAATAATGTTTTTTATAATAATTTTGTCAACCAGATTGGTTAAGATTGACAAAATTTTGTCAACGAAATTATTTTACCTAATTTGTCCTGAAAATTCAAGACGTAAATCGAAAATAATTAGGAAAATAATCGGAAAACTTTTAGCAGTAATCCTGCAAATCACAAAATTTCTCTTCCGGATCCCACCGCACAAGGAATTAGTCTTTCCAGCAAACCTGACCGTGAATCCTCTCTCGTAGTCCTTGTTGTCATTGACAGTAAGATATGCCTGTCTGCCTTTTCAGATTGTGTCTGTAATAAACCATTGTATTTACTCTCTGTATCCACTATACTGAGATGGAAACGGCACTGCTAAGATATAGATGATTCCTGAAAGGAGAATTTCATGCCGATTACAGCTGATTACCACCTGCACTCCTCCTTTTCCGGTGATTCCGAAACACCTATGGAAAAGATGATTTTACGTGGAATAGATTTAGGACTTACTAAGATGTGTTTTACAGAACATAATGATTTCGATTTTCCCGCCAATGATACTGATGCGGAAAATATCTTCCTTCTCCATGCGGATTCTTATCTCTATGATTTACTGAAATTACGGGAAAAATACGCAGATAAGATTAAGATTTTATTCGGTGTGGAAATCGGCCTGCAGCCCCATCTGTCCAGGGAAAACGCCACTTTTGCAAAGGCCCATGCATATGACTTCATCATCGCCTCTTCCCACATCTGTAACGGCAGGGATCCCTATTATCCGGCTTTCTTTGCAAAGCGGCCTGCCCAGGATGCCTTCCGGGAATATTTTGAGTCTATTCTGGATAATCTGCACGCCTACAGTAACTTTGATGTCTACGGGCATCTGGATTATGTGGTGCGTTACAGTCCCACAAAAGAGCAGGGATATTCTTATGAAATATTCTCGGAACTCTTTGACCAAATCCTGACCAGACTGATTCACATGGAAAAAGGTATCGAAATAAACACTTCCAGCCTGGCCAAAGGCCTGCAGGAACCCAATCCCTGCCGCAGCATCATCAAGCGTTACAAAGAACTGGGCGGCGAGATCATCACCGTTGGTTCTGATGCCCATGATCCAGGACAGATTGCTTTTGCTTTCGGGCAGGCGGCAGAGATTTTAAAGGACTGCGGATTCCGGTATTATACCACCTTTACCGAACGCAGCCCCTCTTTTCATAGATTATGACAACTGTGTGAGCATCTCCCAGAAAGGCGTTTTCTCCCCTTTTGCCTTCTGTTCATCTCCCCGGAAACGGACTCTGTCCCTGTAATCGGGCACCACCCTCATGATGGACCTGCGAGCCAGTTCCTCCTGGCTCTGGTTCACACAGATAATATATCTTCCCTCTTTCGTCTCCGGAAACATGGTCCTCTCTCCGGCATTTTCCTCCCCCGCCAACTCCACTGCTGCAAATCCTGCCATCTGGAATTTCTTACGAAATTTAATGAAGAAAGAGATGCCCTCCCTGAAAAACACCTTCTTAATCCGTTCTTTGGTGGCGTTATCGTATACTTCACACAATTCTATCTCATTATTCACTTTTACTTTACTCAATTTTGATTCTACCATAATTTTTCTCCTCAAATAAGTGCTTCTCCGAAAGCTCCCCACTTATCATTACCCATCCTACCACAGAGTCTGTGAAAATGTTGTGAAAAAAAACGGTAATTTTTCTTAAGAATTTCTTATCTACAGAATGATTCCTCCTCCAAGCACGCAGTCATCCTCATAAAACACCACTGCCTGACCAGGTGTGACAGCCCGGACCGACTTTGCAAAGCTGCACTTAATCCTGTCTTCCCCCACCTTCTCAATCCGGCATTTCTCCCCGGCGTGGGCATAACGAATCTTGGCCGTGACCTGTCTTGGTTTAGGCAGATCTGCCATTCCCATATAATTGATTTGATGACAGTAGAGCACATCCCCAAACACATCCTCCGCTTCTCCAATCACCACTTCATTCGTCTCAGGCCTGACTTTTTTCACAAACACAGGACGGCCCATAGCCAGATGCAGACCTTTGCGCTGTCCCACCGTGTAGTGGGTAATCCCCAGATGCTCTCCCAGTATCTTTCCATCCTCTGTCACAAAATTGCCCCGTCCCGGCACCCGGCACCCGGCCTGCCTGTCAATAAAGGCAGCATAATCATGATCCGGAATGAAACAGATTTCCTGACTGTCCGGTTTATGGGCCACCACCAGTCCCGCTTCTGTTGCGATCTGCCGAATCTGTTCCTTGGCATAGGCTCCCACTGGCATCAGTGTCCGGGCCAGCTGCTCCTGGGTCAGACCGTAGAGCGCATAGGTCTGATCCTTTCTGGCCGTCACAGAATTTCGAACTGCATATCTGCCGTTTTCCATCCTGACAATTCTGGCATAATGTCCTGTGGCAATATAATCTGCCCCCAGTTCCAGGCATCTTTGCAGCATAGCTTCCCATTTCACATATCTGTTACAGACCACACAGGGATTTGGTGTGCGCCCTGCCAGATACTCTTCCACGAAATAATCCACTACCTTTTCCTTGAATTCCTGTTCAAAACTTATCACATGATGGGGAATCCCTAATTTTGCTGCTACCTGCCTGGCATCCTCAGCCACATGGGGCTCACAGCATGCTCCGCTCTCTTCCCTGCTTCCCGGCACTCCTTCCTGCCAAAGCTGCATAGTCACCCCGACCACCTCATATCCTTGTTGCTTTAAAAGATAAGCTGCCACAGAGGAATCCACACCGCCGGACATGCCTACCACTACTTTCTTAGCCATCTATCTGTCTGATCCTTTCTCCTATACTATATGAAACCTTTACCGCATACACTGTAACCATATCGAAATATTATGTGGTGCCTATGACAGCCAAATGGAAAAATCCTTTAATCACCGGAACAGCCATACTCACGCTGACCGGACTTATCAGCCGCCTGATCGGCTTCTTCTACCGAATCTTTCTGTCCAATGTATTCGGTGCTGAAGGCATGGGAATCTATCAGTTAATTTCCCCGGTACTTGCCCTCTCCTTTGCACTCACCGTCTCCGGCATACAGACTGCCATTTCCAAATATGTAGCCAGCGAGACCAGCACACATGACTATAAAAATTCCTTCCGCACACTGTGGGCGGGCTTTCTTATGTCGTTTGCCCTCTCCCTTCTGTGCGCAGCCCTGATTTATCAATGGTCCGATGATATCGCTGCCTCCTGCCTGATGGAAGCGCGCACGGCACCGCTGCTTCGCATCATAGCCGTGTCCATCCCCATGGCCTGCGTACATTCCTGTATCAACGGCTATTTTTATGGCATCCGCAGGACCGCAATTCCTGCCGTCTCCCAACTGGCCGAACAGATTTTTCGTGTGGGGAGTGTCTATCTGATCTACTATGCCTGTCGTAAACACCAGATGGAACCCACCATCAGCTTTGCCGTCGTTGGGCTTGTAATCGGGGAAAGCGCTTCCATGATCGTATCTGTACTGGCTATCTTATCCAGAGCCCATAAGGTCTTCCCTTACCGCCCCTGCCTTCCTGTGAAAGCAGAAAGGCTAAAGAGTCACTGCGTTACTGCTTACAGCCATATCATGGGACAGCTGCTTACCCTGGCAGTCCCTCTGTCGGCTAACCGTCTGGTGATCAACCTGTTACAGAGTATCGAGGCAATCTATATTCCCAACCGCCTGATGACCTATGGCTTAAGCAACGCAGACGCCCTGGGCGTTTACGGCGTGCTGACGGGCATGAGCCTGCCACTGATCCTCTTTCCTTCCGCCATCACCAACTCCATCTCCGTCCTGCTTTTGCCCATCGTGGCAGAAGCGGATGCAAACGGAAACCACGCCGCCGTCAGACGCTCCATACTGACTTCTATACGCTACTGCCTGCTTCTTGGCTTTTTATGTACTGCCATCTTTTTGCTGTGCGGACGTTTCGCCGGACGCATCCTCTTCCATTCGCAGCTGGC
Source organism: uncultured Lachnospiraceae bacterium (assembly GCA_910577735.1). GTDB lineage: Bacteria > Bacillota > Clostridia > Lachnospirales > Lachnospiraceae > UBA3282. The sequence continues at coordinate 166,479 of CAJTOO010000004.1, read as the reverse complement.
CGGCAGCTTTATTCTGACTCTCAGCTTTATCTGCCCCTTTATGTACATCGCAAGCACACTGGGCAGCATCCTGAACGGACTGGGCAAGACAGCTCAGACCTTCTGCTACAGCGTGGCCAGCCTGATACTGCGCCTTATGTTTGTCTTCTTTGCCATTCCCCGTTACGGGATCAAAGGGTATCTGTGGGGGATGTTGGCAAGCCAGATCCTGCAGACCGCACTTTGCACAATCTCCGCCTTATATATTTCCCGCAGGGGTTGCGATTCTTAAAACAATATACTATAATGTAGATGTTTTTTCCAGAGGAAAATAAACACAAATATACGCGCAGAAACGGTTGAACAGGCAAAGGTTCAGCCAATGTACTAACCGCGCAGAAATGAGGAACCCATGTCTTTCAGATATGTTACGAAACTTCCTACCCCGGAGGATATCCGTCAGGAATACCCCATGCCCGGACAGGCAGTGGAGATCAAACAGAAACGGGACGCAGAAATCAGAGAAGTGATTTCAGGAAAGAGCCATAAATTCCTGGTCATCATAGGTCCCTGCTCCGCTGATAATGAGGAGGCAGTCTGTGATTATGTAAACCGACTTGCCAAGGTCAACGAAAAGGTCAAAGACAAACTGATTCTGATCCCCAGAATCTACACCAACAAGCCCCGTACTACCGGGGAAGGCTATAAAGGTATCGTAAGCCAACCGGATCCCGAAAAGAAGCCCGACTTTACAGCCGGACTCATCGCCATGCGTAAGATGCATATCCGGGCCATCGAAGAGTCAGGGCTGACCGCCGCTGACGAGATGCTCTATCCCGAAAACTGGGGGTATGTGGAAGATATCCTCTCCTATGTAGCTATCGGCGCCCGCTCCGTGGAAGACCAGCACCATCGTATGACGGTCAGCGGATTCGATGTTCCCGCCGGCATGAAGAATCCCACCAGCGGCACACTCTCCGTTATGCTCAATTCCATCTATGCGGCACAGCATCCCCACTCCTTTATCTACCGAGGCATGGAAGTGGCAACCGACGGCAATCCCTTGGCTCACGCAGTACTTCGCGGCTCCGTCAACAAACATGGCCGCAGTCTGCCCAATTATCATTATGAGGATTTAAATACCCTCTATACCTTGTATCAGGAGTATGATCTGGTGAATCCCGCCTGCGTCATTGATGCCAACCACAATAACTCCAACAAACAGTTCGAGCAGCAGATCCGTATCGTCAAGGAGGTCATGCACAGCCGTAAATTGAACCGTGACATCCACAGCATGGTCAAGGGGGTCATGATCGAGAGTTACATTGAAGAAGGCTGTCAGAAGATCGGCGAAGGCATCTATGGCAAATCCATAACCGATCCCTGCCTTGGATGGGAAGCTTCGGAGAAGTTGATTTATGACATTGCTGAATACGATTAAATGCAGTAAACTCCTTTGGAATTTACTGCACGAAATTTATCCGATACGATTTAAATATTGTATTTATCTGTTATCCGCGGGGATGTGCCTTAGCGTACACCTCCCGGATATGATTATGATTTAAGTTCGCATAAATCTGAGTTGTGGAAATATCGGAGTGACCTAACATTTCCTGGACGCTTCTTAAATCGGCTCCGTTCTCTACCAGATGTGCCGCAAAAGAATGTCTTAATGTGTGTGGTGTGATATCAGCCTGAATATCTGCCTTCTTGGCATAGTGCTTGATCAGTTTCCAGAATCCCTGCCGGCTCATGGGCTGACCGGAACAATTGGCAAAAAGAACATCTGAGGCTTTATTTTCAAGCATCTCCTCCCTGGTTCCATTTAAATACCTTGTCATGGCACTCTTGGCCGCAGCCCCAAAAGGAATGATTCTCTCCTTGTTGCGGTCCCGGCACAAAATAAAGTTCATCTGCATATTCACGTCAGCAACTTTTAAGGTAATCAGCTCCGTCACCCGGATTCCGGTAGCATAGAGAAGTTCCAGCATGGCTTTATCACGTATTTCTTTGGGGGTATCCCCGCAGGGCTGCTCTAAAAGGCGCACCACCTCATCAGGAGACATGATTTCCGGCGCCTTCTTCTCAATTTTAGGAGCTTTGAGTTTGTCGGAGATATCCTCCGACACCATTCCCTCCTGCACCATAAAATGATAAAAAGCCTTCAGGGAAGCGATATTTCTGGATACAGTGGCAGCCGCAAACTTATTATCTTCCAGATATTTTACATAATCACCCAGATCCTGTGCAGACACTGCCCCCGTTTCCTCTATCCCGCGCGATGCCATAAAATGCTGCACTTTCTCCAGATCTCTTCTATAAGACAACTCCGTATTCGTGGAGGTGTTTTTCACATTATGTAAATAGGTGATAAATGCGCTGATCTCTTTTTCCATGTATTCGGAAATCCTTCCCCTCGTGATTCGTTTATGTAAATCAAATCACCGTCTGCATTACATTATAATCAGATTTTTGGAGAAAAGCAAATGGATTTTTCCCGCATTTTACGGGCATTTGCGCGGTTTTTCCAACAAAGTACAAGATATCGTCAAACGAAGAATTTATGTCTACTATATCTTGGAAAAACACACACAAAAATTTTTTTCAGAAAATTTTTAGAATAAAATGTAAGATTTTAGGATTGACATAACTTTCTAACAGGCATCCCATTATGACAACTGCCGTCACCACAATAATCTGCGTTCCCTTTTTCAGGTAAAACTGCCTGCTGTAACGTTCATATCCATCCAGATATGACTTAGGCGCATAGAGCGTCCTGTTGAGACTTACCGCCCAGACAAAAAGACCTATGTAGGCCGGAATCAGACAAAAAGCCTGGGGCAGCAACCCTGCCGCCACCAATAAAAGGCCGCGGATTCCATAACGAATGACCGCCACGGACAAGAGGCAGCCTGCCGACAGCCCCATATAACAAATATAAATACAGATTGCCGGCAGTCCAATCATTGTGGTTGACAACAGCGCCAGCATGCAGAGAGCAAAAAGCCTGTGTTTCAGCACATAGCCAAACAAACCCTCTCCCGCCGGAACACTGTTTTTCAGACGCTGGATCATCTCCGCCCCCAAAAGGTCACTGTCCACAATCCAGGTGTCATGTCCGGTGTTCACCACAAGAATCCCAATAAAGAGACCAATCATAAACAGATAGACCATATAATAGCCGTTCTTTGACCATGATTGCTGCCGCACGCTCAATACCCTCTTTCCTATCTCTTTCAATATATGTCAGATAAGAACAGGGCATGACATCTATTTCTATTGCCTGTACTTTTGTTTATAGGCAAGCAAGGAGGAAACTGTCTTCCCGTCCTGAATCTTGCAGTCGAATATCATCTGTATCAGTTCATCCAGATCATAACTTTCCACATTCAGAAATTCATCCTCATCCAGATGCTGCTTACTGGGTGTTAAATCTGTAGCCACATAAACGTCTATTTTTTCATTGCAGAAAGCCACTGTGGTCTTAAGCGAAATCAAAAGTTCCAGTTTACCTGCCTTATAACCTGTCTCCTCCTCCAATTCCCTGGCTGCCGCCACCTCCGTAGGCTCCTCGGCTGTGTCAAGTGCACCGGCAGGAATCTCCAGTGTTTCCCGGTCAAGCGCATTACGGTACTGCCTCACCATCAGAAGTCTTCCGTCATTCTGTACGGCCACCACCGCTGCTGCGCCCTTGTGTTTGATCAAATCCCATTTCACGATATTGCCGTTAGGCACTCTAATGGTATCCTGGTAATAATCTATGATGGCACCTTTGTGTACCAATTCCCTTCCCAATCTCTCATAATGTTCCATAATGATGCTCCTTCCTTATTGCGGCGGCCAGACTTCGCCAGATTTTCTTACTACTAATAAATATGGTTTCCGTACTATATTCTACAACGGAAACCATATCTGTCACAATACCCTATTTACATTTTAATCGTTGTTTAAAGGTGTCAGGCCTGCAGCAGTTTCTCCACACTGACAAGCTTCACACAGAGTACAAAGATATCTGTTGCCTTAGCCATATCTTCAGAAGTAGGGAAGGTAGGCGCTATACGGATGTTGCTGTCCTGGGGATCCTTACCATAAGGGAAGGTGGCACCAGCCCCTGTAAGAACCACACCAGCCTCCTTACATTTCTCCACAATTGCCTTGGCACAGCCTTCCATGGCATCAAAGGAAATGAAATACCCGCCAAGGGGTCTGGTCCACTCTCCAATGCCGAGACCGCCAAGCTCCCTGTCCAGCACGGACAATACTGCTTCAAACTTAGGCCGCAGAATATCGGCATGCTTTTTCATATGAGCCATCATGCCCTCTACATTCTTAAAATACCTTGCATGACGAAGCTGATTGACCTTATCATGTCCTATGGTCTGCAATGTAAGAGTCTTCCTGACGTCTGCCAGATTGGCAGGAGAAGAAGCCATTGCTGCAATACCGCTTCCGGAAAAGGTAATCTTGGAAGTGGAACAGAATTCGTAAACCATATCCGGATGACCGGCCTTCTCACACTCGCTCAAAATCTCCAGAATCTGATCCTGCTTCTCTTCATAAAGATGATGAATCGCATAGGCATTATCCCAATAAATCCTGAAATCCTCTGCCGCCGGCTTTAACGCCGCAAATCTCCTTACTGTCTCATCCGAATAGGAAATTCCCTGGGGATTGGAATACTTTGGCACGCACCAGATGCCCTTGACTGCCGGATCTTCATTCACATACTTTTCTACCAGATCCATATCCGGTCCCTCTGGCGTCATGGGAATCAATATCATTTCTATCCCAAAATGCTCTGTGATGGCGAAATGCCTGTCATAACCGGGCACCGGGCATAAAAACTTTACCTGTTCCAATTTGCACCAGGGTGTAGAACCCATCACTCCATGCGTCACAGAACGAGATATAGTATCATACATAATCGCAAGACTTGAATTACCGTACACGATCACATTTTCTGCCGGAACACTCATCACATCCGCCAACAGATGCTTGGCCTCAATAATACCGTCCATCAGGCCATAATTTCTGGTATCAACACCATCCATGGTCATCATATCAGAATCCGAATTTAACACATCCATAAGTCCCATTGTCATGTCAAGCTGTGCAGACGTGGGCTTACCTCTGGACATATCAAGTTTTAAACCCATTCCCTTTGCATCCTCAAATTGTTTCGTCAGTTCTGCCTGCTGCTCTGTGAGTTCACCCTTACTCATTTCTCTGTACGGTCTCATGCTGTCCTCCATCATATCCATAATAATTGAATAATTGTATACAATCATACACCGTTAATCATTCTACTACAGAATCACAGATTCCACAAGTATACAGAAGGGATAATTTTTCTCCGAAAGCACCTTTGTTTATAGTAAAACTGTACAGAATAAAATCCCAGGAACCGAGAACATACTCCTCCATAGACGCAAAAGAAGCCCTATAGATTTCTCTACAGGGCTTTCCATACTATTTGGCATAATCAACGACACGGCTTTCACGAATCACGTTTACTTTAATCTGTCCGGGATACTCCAACTCCGCCTCTATCTGTTTGGATATATCTCTTGCCAGCAATACCATGTCAGAATCACTGATCTGTTCTGGAACTACCATAACACGAATCTCTCTACCTGCCTGAATAGCAAAAGATTTGTCAACACCTTTGAAATTGTTTGTAATGTCTTCTAATTGTTTTAGTCTTGTTGTATATGTTTCTAATGTCTCTCTTCTCGCACCTGGTCTTGCCGCAGAAATCGTATCCGCCGCCTGTACAATGCAGGCAATCAAGGTCTGCGCTTCCACGTCGCCATGATGGGATTCTACCGCATTGATAACAATCGGACCCTCTTTATATTTCCGACAAAGCTCAACGCCCAGCTGGATATGTGATCCTTCCATCTCATGATCAACAGCCTTACCGATATCATGCAGTAAACCTGCACGCTTGGCCATTCTGACATCCAATCCCATTTCTGCCGCAAGCAGACCTGACAATTGTGCTACTTCAATGGAATGTTTTAATGCGTTCTGCCCATAACTGGTTCTGAATTTCATCTTACCGAGCAGTCTGACAAGTTCAGGATGGATGCCATGTACACCAACCTCAAGAGTGGCTGCTTCACCTTCCTCTTTGATCATGACTTCCACTTCTTTCTGTGCCTTCTCGACCATCTCTTCAATTCTCGCCGGATGAATCCGACCATCCACAATCAGTTTCTCGAGGGCAATCCTTGCCACTTCCCTGCGAATCGGATCAAATCCGGATAAGATAACTGCTTCCGGCGTGTCATCAATAATCAGATCAACACCTGTCATTGTTTCAAGTGTTCTGATATTGCGACCCTCTCTACCGATAATTCTGCCTTTCATTTCATCGTTAGGAAGCTGTACCACGGATATGGTAGTCTCGGATACATGATCAGCAGCACACTTTTGAATTGCTGTAACCACATACTCCTTAGCCTTCTTGTCCGCTTCTTCCTTGGCCCTGCTCTCCATCTCTTTAATCATGACAGCAGTTTCATGTTTCACTTCATCTTCAACAATTTTCAACAAATAATCTTTTGCTTGCTCGGAGGTCAAACCTGAGATTCGTTCTAGTTCCTGTAATCTTTGCTCGTTCAGCTTGGAAATTTCTTCACGCTGTTTGGCAAGAGCCTCTTCTCTCTGTGCCAGACTTGCTTCCTTCTTCTCAATAGCATCCGCTTTCTTGTCGATGTTCTCTTCCTTCTGCTGTACACGACGCTCATAACGCTGCGCCTCAGCACGACGTTCCTTGATTTCCTTGTCCAGCTCATTCTTGGTACGAATGGACTCTTCCTTGACTTCAAGCAACGCTTCACGCTTCTTTGTCTCAGCAGTTTTGAGAGCTTCGTCAATGATTTCCCTGGCTTTCTCGTCCGCATTACCCAGCTTCGCTTCCACAACCTTCTTGCGATAGTTGACGGCTGCCAAAGCAGAAACGGGAACGGCAATCACCAGCGTGATGACTACTGCTACCACAACTTGCCACATTACAGGAGCACCTCCTTATTAAATTTTCATTGTACATCATCTAATCTATTGTAGGACATTTCCATTTTCCAAATGGCAACATCCCGATAGTTAGCAAAATTACAACATATTAATTCTATAATGAATTTAATGTTATGTCAAGCAAAAGTGCTCTACTGATTGCATCCGTGTGAAACCCTTTCCGGTAGAGGAAACCGTACATTCTTTGTTTATCCTGTTTTGAAGCAGTCCTGACATCATATTTTTTCTTTTCCAGGAGTTTCACAATCATCGCCGTTTCATCCTGTCCTGTTCCTGACTGCTCCAGTTCTTCAAATGCTGCCTCTATGATATCCCTGCCGATTCCTTTGCGCATCAGATCCTGCCCTATGCGCGTCCTGCTCTTATGTTCCAGATGATAAGTTATAAAATCTTTGGCATATCGCAGGTCATCCACATAACCATAAGACTCCACATAGTCAATAGCCTCATCAATGCAGGCTTGCGGATAGTCTCCCTGCCTGAGTTTCTCCCGCAGCTGTCCGCTGGTATAATCCCTGGATTCCAATAGATTCAGCGCCCGCTTTTTAGCCCTTTTTGGAAGGACCTGTGTCATAATCTGCTGATAACATGATTCAGAGATTTCCTTCTCCTCCTCAATCCCGAACTCCCGGAGTTCACCTTTATAAAGAATAAAGGCAAACTGCCCATCCACATAGACTTTATAGCGTGCTCTGGAAATCCCTATCATCTGTGTCACAATCATAATCGTTTATTTCCCTGCTCCTGCGCTTTCTTTCCCGGCCTTTGCCTCTTCTTTCGATGCCTTACCTGCCGCCGGCTTTTCCACGGGATCTGTTTCCATATTAAACAGTTCCCTTACCTTCCGCTCAATCTCAGCACAGGTTTCCGAATTGTCTCGCAGATACTGCTTTGCATTTTCCCTGCCCTGACCAATCTTATTGCCCTCATAGGCATACCATGCACCACTCTTATTGATAATGCTGTTCTCCGCTGCAAGATCTAGAATATCTCCAACCGTGGATATTCCTTCCCCAAACATAATATCAAATTCCGCTTCCTTGAAGGGAGGCGCGATCTTGTTCTTGACCACCTTTACCCTGGTTCTGTTACCAATTACCTCTCCGCCCTGTTTTAAAGCCTCAATCCTTCTGACATCGAGACGCACAGAAGAGTAGAATTTCAACGCGCGTCCGCCGGTCGTTGTTTCCGGATTTCCGAACATTACGCCCACTTTCTCACGAAGCTGATTGATGAATATAACCGTGCAGTTGGATTTGCTGATGACTGCCGTAAGCTTACGAAGCGCCTGGGACATCAGTCTCGCCTGCAGACCCACATGGCTGTCTCCCATGTCACCGTCAATCTCCGCTTTCGGTACCAGCGCCGCCACAGAGTCCACCACAATAATATCCACCGCACCGGATCGAACCATGGTTTCTGTAATCTCCAGCGCCTGTTCTCCGCAGTCCGGCTGTGAAATATACAGATTGTCTATGTCCACACCGATATTCTTCGCATAAACAGGATCAAGTGCATGCTCTGCATCAATAAAACCGGCGATACCGCCTCTCTTTTGTACTTCTGCTATCATATGTAGGGTAACGGTTGTTTTACCACTGGACTCCGGACCGTATATCTCTACAATCCTGCCTTTGGGAATTCCGCCGAGCCCCAATGCAATATCCAGGCTTAAGGACCCTGTGGGAATGGTCTCCACATTCATCTGTACAGATGGATCTCCCAGTTTCATGACGGCGCCCTTACCGTACTGTCTCTCTATCTGGCCTAAGGCCGCATCCAATGCTTTTAGCTTCTCATCTCTTTCCATGTTCTGTTCTCCTTTTCATTTAGAACATCTGTTCTCTAATTAGGATAAAACAAATGTTCGATTTTGTCAACTGCCTTTTGTCTCATAACCTATTGCTACCTTATCACTTTTAATGTCCAATAAACGACACTCTACCCTCCTTTCCTTAAAAATCAATAGAATGGAAATCGTGGCGAAATGCCGGATGTGCATAACAGATTCCATTTCTTCAGACATCCTCAGTTTAGCAAAGAATGATCTGCTATGCAATATGTTCCTGTCATATTTTATAAATTCCAAAAGGGCGGTAACCCTTCACAGATTTACCGCCCTTTATCACCATAAGCTAAAATACATTCAGATACTGCTCATACTCTTCATACGTGACTGTCACCCAGCCGTCTTCATAATTAAAGCCAATCTCCATCCCCTTAGGCGTATAGAATACAATCACATCCGGGGAATTAAAATAACCCGTAATCTCCTGATCTGTCATATTCGTCAGAGAATAAATCTCTCCATTCTGCTCATCACTTCTGGTTCTGAATTCCACCGAAAAGTCATCATCAATGGATAACATCTCCTGGTTATCCAGAATCACCCCATTAGCCATGTCTATGTTGAAACATTCCAGATAAGCCATATCATAGAAATCCGCATAGATTCTCTCCTGAAATGCCACACTGAGCTTATCCTCATCCATGTAGGTCACATAACAGACGGCAGTTGCGGAAAAATAGCCATCCTCATTATTCTTCATATAGGGCGCATAGTCTTCTTCAAAATACTCGGTAAGCAATTCCACTTCTGAATATAGGGCATCGTTTATCCTGTCCAGATTCTGCACATCTTCCCCCACTACAATGGGATAAGTCACCATAATGCTTACATTCTCATTATCCGTCTCATATTCAAAGAAATCAAACTCTACCTGATAAGACAGATCGTATTTCAGGTCATCCTGGAGGGAATAATACTTGTCATTCTCATAATCATAGTCGTAATCATAGTCCCCGCCATAAAAATAGTCATCATCGTAATCATAGTCATCGTCGTAATCATAATCATAGTCATTATCAAATACATATTTGCCGCCGTTTAGCCCGCCGTTTTTGAACTCATCCATAACGTCACTCTTGTCTAGCAGTTCCACTGCCCGATAGGCCAGCGCACAAACAGCCAGGATAAAAAGAATAACGACAACGACTACAATGGTAATGATTAGACCCGTATGACCCTTCTTCTGAGGTGCCGCGTAAGGACTGTACGGATTGTCCTGAAAAGGCGGTGTGTTATAGGGCGGCTGTCCGCCATACCCACCTGCCTGTTGCCCTCCATAGGGATTGGCGCCGTTATAAGGACTGCCATAGCCACTTTCCCCGTAAGTATTAGCGCCATAGGCACTGCCCGGTCCATAGGGGTTACCGGCATTGTAGGGATTCCCTGCACCATAAGAATTATCCGGAATATATCCACCACCCTGACCATATGTACTATCCGGAGCATATCCATTCCCCTGGCCATATGCATTATCCGGAGCATATCCACTCCCCTGGCCATATGCATTATCCGGAGCATATCCATTCCCCTGGCCATATGTATTATCCGGAACATATCCATTGCCCGCACCATACGGATTATTGGTATCATAAGGACTGCTGCCATAGGCAGTATCCACGTTATAAGGATTGCCCTGATAAGCTCCCTGGTCATAAGGAGCAGCGCTCTGCTGCCCGCTGCCGGAAAAAAGTCCGTGTGTATCTGTCACAGCTACATCTCTGGAAGCACTGTTTACCACAACATCCGTGGTATCCATGGAAACCGCCGGCGTTGCATAGATATCGGCACTGCTCTCCGTTGTATAAGGATTCACCGGCATATCTACCCTGCCAGCATCCTCTCTCATATCATCCTTGTTGCCCGGTTCACTCATTTGTCTTCCTCCATTTATATTGAATCGCCCGATCTCCTGCTACTTTTCTTTTCTTCCAAAAGTGACTTCACTATAATATTCGAGAATGCATTCCCGCATCAATGACAGTGCAGCAGAAACCGTACTCTCCCTGATTTTGGATCGGCTGCCGCTGAAATGGCACTCCTTCACCCTGATCTTGCCGCACACATTGCAGCCAATATAGACCAGTCCCACCGGTTTCTCCGAAGATCCCCCATCCGGCCCCGCAATGCCAGTGGTGGATACGCACACATCTGTCTTAGCAAGCATGGCCGCGGTTTTGGCCATCTCCCTTGCTATCTGTTCACTGACCGCGCCATGTTTATCCAGTATATTTTTCTTAATGCCTAACAGTCTGCGCTTGGATTTATTGGAATAGGTAACATAACCTGACTTAAATACATCCGATACCCCCGCTACATTGATCAGTCTGGCTGACAACAGGCCTCCTGTACAGGATTCCACCGTGCAGGCAGTCAGCTTGTTGGCCATGAGCAGATCCACCACTGCCTTTTCCAATGTCACGCCATCATCCGTGGTATATACATGATTGCCAAAACGCCCTTTTAAATCCTTGATCATAGGCTTCACCAGTTTCCTGGCTTCCTTTTCGTCCTCCGCCCGGGCCGTGACCCTAAGATGCACCTCACCTGTCTTGGCATAAGTGGCAATGGTAGGATTGGTCTGTGCCGCAATCAGATCTGATACCATACTCTCTGCCTTGCTTTCTCCCACGCCGCAGATTTTCACAGTCTGGGAATAAATCACACAGGACTGCAGCCTGGAAAGATAAGGCATAACGGAAGTCTCAAACATGGGAATCATCTCATTGGGCGGCCCAGGCATCAGCACCACATGCTTATTGTCCTGGTTCATGATAATCCCCGGCGCAGTGCCGTTTGGATTCTCCATCACGATACAGCCTTCCGGAACCATGGCCTGTTTCCAATTGTTGTCTGTAATCTCTAATCCCCTCGCCTCGAAGAACTTTCGTATTGTCTCCTTTGTCTCCTCGTGCAGATATAGTTCCTTACCGAGAGCTCTCGCTGCTACTTCCTTTGTGAGATCATCCTGCGTAGGCCCGAGTCCTCCCGACAAAAGAAGAATATCTGCTCTGGATAAGGCAAGCTTGATGGTCTCAAAAAGCCTTTCCTCATTATCTCCGACCACATCCTGATAATAGCAGGAAAGACCCAGTCCCGCACATTTCTCCGACAGGTATGCGGCGTTGGTATTCACGATATTGCCCAACAAAATCTCTGTTCCAACCGAAATAATCTCTACTGTCATAGCGCTCCATTTCTTTGCAACCAATGTGCTGTTCTATTTACCGCTCTCTCTCATGACATCCTTATTCTTAACCAGATAATCAACCAGGGATATCACTGTCAGTAACAGTGCCGCCCACATGACAATCTGTGTGATAAGTCCAAGCACTCCCAAATCGGCAATCATCAGACATATCATAACCATCTGGAAAGTCGTCTTAAATTTGCCCCAGTAACTGGCAGCAATGACCACACCATTATCCGAAGCTACCAGACGGAATCCGCTGATAATAAATTCCCTGGCAATGATAACAATCACAATCCATGCCGGAATCCTGGAAAGAGCCACCAGACAGATCAGCGCTGAACATACTAACAGCTTATCTGCCAGAGGATCCATGAACTTTCCAAAGTTCGTTACCAGATTGTACTTCCTGGCAATGTAGCCGTCCAGAAGATCTGTGAGACTTGCAATGATAAACACGGCCAGTGCAATCCATTTATCATAGGCCGTCACATCCGCCAGCATGAACACTACAAAAAAGGGAATCAATACCACCCGGAAGGTGGTCAGTTTATTCGGTAAATTCATCTTCCAATTCTCCAATCAGATCGTATTCATAAGAGCCTGTAATCCTGACCTTCACAAAATCACCCGTCATAAAGTCCCTGTCTGTATTGACAAACAGGAAGCCATCCACATTAGGCGCATCCTTATACGTTCTGGCCACATAGGCATCCTCATCGGCAACCCTGCCCTCAATCATGGCTGTCACCACCAGGCCCTTCATAGCAGAAGCTGCTTCAAATGCAATTTCCTGCTGCAGCGCCATCAATTCCCCGTAACGTCTTTCTTTCACATCCTCGGGAATCTGGTCATCCATGACTGCCGCCGGGGTGTCTTCCTCCTGGGAATAAGTAAATACGCCCAGTCTGTCAAACGCCATTTCATCCACGAAATCCATCAGGGTTTCATGGTCTTCTTCAGTCTCTCCCGGAAATCCTGTAATCAGCGTAGTACGCAGGCAGATATCCGGAATCTCTTCTCTCAGGCAATTGACTATAGAAGTCAATTCTCTCCGGTCAGTCCTGCGGCCCATCCGTCTTAAGATTGCATCACTGGCATGTTGTACGGGAATATCCAGATAATGACAGATTTTCTTTTCTTCCTTTATGGTCTGTATCAGCACCTCATCTATTTCCTCCGGATAACAATACAAGATCCGGATCCAATACAGCCCCTCTATCTCGCATAATTTATGAAGCAGCTCAGGCAGCGCCTTATGTCCATATAAGTCTGCCCCGTAAAGTGTGGTTTCCTGGGCCACCAAGATAAGTTCCTTCACACCCTCTGCCGCAAGCTGTCCCGCTTCCTGCAAAAGGTTCTCCATCGGCACGCTGCGATAGCCGCCGCGCACTTTCGGAATAATGCAGTAGGTACAGTGTTTATCGCAGCCCTCTGCAATCTTCAGATAGGCAAAATGCCCGCCCGTCGTCACCACACGATGCATCCCCGTAAACGGTTTTCTGTCAAGACTCTGATAATGATTCTCCTTCGTTCCCTGAAGGACATCATCCAGTGCTTTTACCACTTGATCGATGGCTGTCGTACCAATGATGGCATCCACTTCCTCAATCTCTTCCTGAATTTCCTCCCGGTAACGCTGTGCCAGACACCCTGCCACGATCAGCGCTTCAATATCCCCGTTCTTTCTAAGTTCCGCCATTTCCAGAATCGTATTGATACTCTCCTGCTTGGCATCGTTTATAAAACAACAGGTATTGACAACAACCGCTTCCGCCTCCCGCTCATCGTCGGTGAAGGTGTATCCGCTTTCAGAAAGCAGACCCAGCATCTGTTCCGAGTCTACCAGGTTCTTATCACACCCCAGGGATATAAATAATACTCTTTTCCCCATAAATCTGTAACCTTACTGCTCCGCCTCGGAGACAGTCTCTCCTTCTGCCGCAGCCTCATCTGTCTGCTCCAGCTCCTCGTTCAAAATCTTAATCTTTCCCTGGTTCAATTCTTCCACAGCTACAGAAAGCGGCTTTTTCCCTCTGCCGTCCACCAGTTCATCATCACCGGCGATAATCTGTCTCGCCCGTTTGGAAGTGGCCATCACAATAGAATACCTGCTGCTTACCACAGGATCTTCCCCTTCCTCCACCTCACTGTTTACTACCTTAATCAAATCTGCATATGATGGATGTAACATCATTCTCCTCCTTCTTCTAATTCCAATCTCATTTTTTCTATAAACTCCTCATTCCTCACCGGCTTATTATGTGCCGCAATGATGATTGCATGAAGTTCTTCCACACAAGTATCCAGATCATCATTGATTACAATGTAATCATACTCCTCAATACCTTTCGCTTCCTGGGCGGCACGGCGAAGCCTTTTGTCTATCACTTCCTGTGTCTCCGTACCTCTTCCGGAAAGCCTGCGGCGCAGCTCTGCCGCACTGGGCGGCATCACAAACAAAAGCAATGCATCCGGATATTTATCCTTAATCTTAAGAGCTCCCTGTATCTCAATCTCCAGAATCACATCCCGTCCCTCTTCCAGGTGACGTTCCGCATAATCTCTGGGTGTCCCATAATAGTTATCACAATAACAGGCATATTCAATCAGGGCATCTTCCGCAATACGTTTCTTAAATTCCTCTCTTGTCACGAAGAAATACTCCCTGCCATCCTGTTCACCCGGCCTGGGATCCCTGGTTGTAGCTGAAATGGACAACGCGTAGTTATCATACTTCTGTACCAGTTTCTTCATCAAGGTTCCCTTACCCGCTCCCGAAAATCCGGAAACAACAACCAAAATACCCTTACGCTTCATCTGTCTGTCCGCCCTCTGTCTGTGCTCTTCCTGATATGGTCTCCGGGAGGAGCGCTGATAAGACAATCTGGCTGTTCTCCATCACCAGCACAGCCTTCGTCTTGCGCCCCTGTGTGGCATCAATCGCCATCCCCGTCTCCTTGGCCTTCTGCACCATACGTTTGACCGGTGCAGAATCAGGACTCACAATGGCGATGATTTTTCCCGTGTTGACTACATTACCGAATCCTATATGAATCAGTCTGCCCATCTGTAACCCCTATTCAATATTCTGAATCTGTTCCCTGACCTTTTCAATCTCTGTCTTAAGCTCGATGGCACGATTGGTGATTTCCAGATCATTGGCCTTTGAAAGAATCGTATTGGCCTCGCGGTTCATTTCCTGTGCCAGGAAGTCCAGCTTACGTCCCACGCTGCCGCCCTGCAGAAGGTTTTCCCGGGTAGTAGCTATATGACTGCGCAGACGCACCAACTCCTCATCCACGCATACTTTGTCTGCAAAGAGCGTCACTTCCGTCAAAAGCCTGCTCTCCTCTATCTGTGTATCCTCCAAAAGTTCCCGCACCTTATCTTCCAGTTTCTGTCTGTATTCCGCGATGATCTGCGGGGAGCGCGACTCTATAAAATCCACATGGGAAAGCATGCCGTCCAGTTTGGCCACCAGGTCGTCCCTGATATTCTCGCCCTCCTTGATCCTGGTCTCAACGAAAGCCTCCGCAGCACCTTTCAGCGCCTTATCTAAAAAGAGCCACAGTTCTTCCTCATCAACCGTCTGTTCCTCCATGGTCAGCACATCCGGGTATCTGGACAGGGTAGATACCCGGATATCATTATCCAGAGTAAAATCCTCTGCCATCTGTGAAAGATACCTGATATACTCTGCCGCCAGTTCCTTATTGTACTTCACGCACACATTGGACTCCGAAAGATCCTCATAGCTGATAAAGATATCTACCTTGCCTCTCTGGATATAGTTCTTAAGCTCACTGCGGATCGAAGCCTCAAAAAAGTTGAGCTTCTTTGGCATCTTAATATTGACGTCCAAATATCTGTGATTAACGGATTTCATCTCCACGGTAATCTTCCGTTCCCCTTCCGCTGTCTCACATCTGCCGAAACCGGTCATGCTTTTGATCATTATCGTATTCTTCCTTTTTCTGTTGTATGCACACGTGCAGACAGACCCACGCGTACATTTTTCATTATAGAGTAATCCCGTGTCCTAGTCAAGAAATAGAACGAAACCTGCCTGAAAATCACTGCATACAGGCCCAAAAGTCCGCCTTTGCAACTAAGATTGAAAAAAACAGTCTCATATTGTACAATGGACGCAAAGTCAAATTGAAAAAGGAAAACATCATTATGGCATTCGACGGTATTACCATTGCAAACATTATCAGTGAACTGCATGAAACACTCCTGGGCGGACGAATCTATAAAATTGCCCAGCCTGAGAGCGACGAGCTGCTTTTGACCATCAAGAATCACAGCAGCCAGTACAGACTCTTTCTGTCTGCTGACGCCTCTCTTCCCCTGGTCTATCTGACAGGAAGCAACAAGCCCAGCCCCATGACCGCGCCGGGATTCTGCATGCTGCTTCGCAAGCACCTGCAAAATACAAAAATCGTGGGCATCACACAGCCTGGCCTGGAGCGCATCATCCATCTGGAGCTGGAGCATTTAAATGAACTGGGAGACGTCTGCCGCAAAAAGCTGATCATAGAAATCATGGGCAAACACAGCAACATCATCTTCTGTGACATGGACGATAAGATCATCGACAGCATCAAGCATATTTCCGGCATGGTCAGCTCTGTACGCGAAGTGCTGCCGGGAAGGACGTATTTTATACCCCAGACCCAGGAGAAAGACGACCCCCTCAGTGAAGACCTGGACTCCTTAGAAACCTTCCGGGATAAGATGCTGACAAAGCCCATGCCGCTGTATAAAGCGCTGTACACCTCTTTTACCGGCCTTTCCCCCATCATCGCACAGGAAATCTGCTATCGGGCCCAGGTGGATGCCGATCTGCCTGCCAACGTGCTGGCCGCCGATACAGAGTTAGGCGCCGGCCAGGCGCCGGCCTTTTCCGGTTCCTCCCTGGCTGCCGTGCACAAAGTATTCACCGCCATCATGGCACAGATAAAGGCCCGGGACTTTGCTCCTGTGATCCTCTATGAAGGCCCTAAGCCCATAGAGTTTTCAGCGCTTCCGCTGACCCTCTATGCGGATAAGGAAGCACAGACTTTTGATTCCATCAGCGCCCTGCTGGAGCACTATTACGCCCAGCGCAATCTCATAACCCGCATCCGGCAGAAATCCGCGGACCTGCGCAAGATTGTACAGACTGCTTTAGAACGCAATGTTAAGAAATACGATCTGCAGATAAAACAGATGCAGGACACCGCCAAGAAAGATAAATACAAAGTCTACGGCGAACTGCTCAATACCTACGGTTACAACGTGGAACCCGGGGCCAGATCTTTAAAGGCGCTCAACTACTATACCAACGAGATGATCGACATTCCCCTGGACAGCACCCTGTCTCCCCAGGAAAATGCCAAAGTCTATTTTGATAAATACGGAAAACTCAAGAGAACCCACGAAGCGTTGTCCGAATTGACTGTACAGGTCAAGCAAGAGATTGAACATCTGGAATCCATCCTTGCTGCCCTGGATATTGCCCTGCAGGAAGATGACCTGGTCCAGATTAAGGAAGAATTGATCGAAAGCGGCTATATCCGCCGAAAGGGCGGCACCAAGAGGGTGAAAATCACCAGCAAACCCTTCCATTATCTAAGCAGTGACGGCTTCCACCTGTATGTGGGCAAGAACAATTACCAGAACGATGAACTGACTTTTAAATTTGCAAATGGAAACGACTGGTGGTTTCATGCCAAGCAGATGCCCGGCTCCCATGTCATCCTCAAGACAGAAGGGCAGGAAGTCCCTGACCGGGCCTTCGAGGAAGCCGCAAGACTCGCCGCCCACTATTCCAAAGGCCGCGAACAGGACAAGGTGGAAATCGACTACATCCAGAAAAAGCATGTGAAAAAACCGGCCGGGGCCAAACCCGGATTCGTGGTATATTATACCAACTACTCCATGGTCATTGACTCCCACATTTCGGGACTGCAAGAACTCTCCTGATCTGCAGATTCACGCTGCCATGACAGGTGCATCATGCATCACCCGCGCTTAACAATTATCTTTTCACTGCATCAGTGTCACGGTCCTGCCATCCGACAGGGCTGTGACCGCCCCTTCATCCGTATAAAAGACCCGGCAGCCGGACTTCCCCATAAGCTCTATGGTCTTATCTTCCACCCGGGCCCTCTCTTCACCAGCCGTCAGAATCACATAATCCGGCCTGGCAATGGCAAACAGATCCGGCAGCTTCTTATTATAATCCCCATGATGAGGCATTTTGATCAAATCATAGTGTTCTTCCCCGGCATCAGAATCCAGAAATTCACCGATTCTTTTCTTTAACGCATCTCCCGTCAGCAGAAATTTCGTTTCTCCGCAGGTCACTGCCGTGATCAGGGAATAGTTATTATCATCCTCATAAGAATCTTCATCGGGCGCATCCACGGTAAACAGGATATCATCCAGAGTAAAGCGATAGTCTTCCGCCAGCCGTCTTTCCTCGGTACCGGTACGGGAGAGAGCCTCTGTCAGGGCCTGGTACGGCTCTGATTCCTTCTCGTGCTCCGGCATCAGCACACAACCCACCTCATATTCTGAGAGCAGGACCGCCGCACTGCCGATATGATCCTTGTCAAAATGACTTAAAATCAGATAATCAATCCGCTCTGCCTGTCTCTTCTCAAGAAATGCACAGATCATGTCCTCATCATCTGCATCCGCTGTATCATTAACCACCAAATGGTTTTCCGTTTCTATGATAATGCAGTCTGACTTCCCCGTATCCAGGAAAGTCATGCGCAGTATACTGTCTGCCTCACTGTATTCCCCTGCTGCATCAGCAGAGTCCGCTGCATCTGCGGATACTACCGTATCTGCGGGACCTGCCGTCTTTCTGTAATCTGACTGCCCGTTCCCGGCACACCCCGATAATACGATAAGCATGCCTGTCATAACTGTCCATAACCGCCAACTTTTCTTCATACAACTCTCCACTTTCCTGACTCTCCATTTTCCTGCTAAGCCTGTAGGATTCCACGGAAAGAATGCCACTTTCTGCTCATTCTCCGGAACATTACTATAGTAATATAAAATCCATCCGGATTCAATCAAAAAACAGACAGACCCCCTGGGAAGCCTGCCTGCTTGTTCTCTCTTTCCATGATACTTACTTTCATGAAACTTACTTTAAAATATTACATTCCCACGCCTACAAAGTCTTGGATGAGAACAGATCTTTCACATGATCGATTTCTGCCTGTGTAGCCTTGGCCGCCGGCACATAATAGGACTTCTCACGCGCAATCTGATAAAGTTCCTCCTGTGACTGCTCACAGGCATTACGAAACTGCTTCAGGGTCTGCTTAAGCTCCTTATTTTCTGTCTGTGCGATCATCTCTCCAAACCGCACCAATTCTCCATTGATACCCGTCAGAGTATCCGCTACCATAGTCTTTTCATTAAACTGCATGATAGGCTCCTTTCTGCTGTGTTCATGATTATCCGGTTACTGTAAAAACTCCATCAACTGCTGTTTATTCTGCATTGCCGACTGGGCGCCTTTCTCAAAGAACTGCTTCACCTTGGTATCGGATGCGCATTCTGCATATTCTTTCATTTTGCAGTGTGTCACATCATAGCCGCCCATAAGGTGGCGGAGATTCTGTAAGTCAAGCTCTGATAAGTTTGCCATATTCTTCCCTCCTAAAAAATAAATGATTGTCCTTAACAGTATGAGCGTTTGGACAATCATTTATTCTTTCTTTCAGGACTTCTTTTTGATTTGGAATTCTTAGATTTCTTTCTGCGTTTACGTCTTTTTTTCTTTTTACCGCCTTTTCGTTTCTTCCCATCCGGCAGAAGATGCATCTTATGGGCCAGCCTCACCAACAGTGTTCCTTTCGGAAAAGCCAGCAGTTCTTCTTCACTCACCCCGCCGATCAGAAGGAGAATCGCAAAATAGACACAGGCGCCCACACCAATGGCCACAAGCAGTACCACCCTGCTCACCGGCACTAAAAGCATCAGTCCATGATAAACACCAAACGCTGCCGCTCCCATAATACTTGCGGAAAGAAGCGGTTTTAAAAAAATTTTTACAACATCCAGCCGATACTCCAAATGCTTTTTTACTGACCACTGGTTGAGCAGACACATCACCAGCGAATAAATGATATTGGCACAGGCCAGTGCATAAAGATCCAACTGAGTCTTAAAAAGCAGCACGATCAGCCCCGCCACCTGAATCACCAGCGCTATCGCTGCGTGAAGGACCGGCGTATTGACCCTGCCGATTCCCTGTAATACCGCATTAGTCAGTGTGGAAAGGCCGTAAAGCACAATCGTTACCGCCAGCACTGCAAGAAGACCCGATGCCATATCCAGGGCTTCCTTCTGGGGAAAGATAAACTGCATGATCGGCTTGGGCAGCACTGCCATACCCACCATGGCCGGAACCGCAATCAGCATGGTCATCTGGATTGCCTTGGACACCTGCCTGCGAGTCTGTTCAAAGCTGCCTCTGGCATAAGAGGCGGAAATTCCCGGAATCATGGCTGATGACATGGCTGAGGCGATGGCTATGGGAATATTCACAACCGCAATCGCCTGTGTGGCGAATATCCCATAATGATTGGATGCAATCACATCATCCACATGCTTAAGATCCATAATATAATAATATATGGACATATTAACAACGGTAGAGCAATTATAAATAAACGTACTGAGGATAAACGGGGTTACCGTTGTAAAAATAACTTTAAAAATTTCCTTGTAGGTCTCCTCATGCCAGCTCCGATCCCGTTCCACCCTCCGTTTAATAATCTTACTGTTCAGCCGGTACATGGCAAACATGAATAAAAGTCCTGTAACCACCCCTGCCCCGGTACCTACTGCACTGCCGGCAGATCCATAAATCGCCTGGGTGGTACTGTCCTCATCTATCACCACACCGATCAGAAGATGCGCCGCCCAAATACTGATGGCCGCGTTCATAATCTGTTCTAACACCTGGGAAATAGAAGTATGCAGCATAGAACTGTGGGCCTGAAAATATCCCCGCAAAACGCCAAGAAAACCGGAGAAAAAAATGGTAGGTGAGAGAACCCTGAGCGCCACCACTGCGTTTGGATTCTCTCTCACCAGATAAGGCGCGCCCACAAAGGTTAAAATGGAAGCTGTCCCACCCACAATGAGCACATAAAGAAGCGCACAGATAAATACTCTCTGAGCATTGCGGTATTCCTTGAAAGCAAGCCGCTGGGCGATTACCTTGGAGATAGCCGAGGGAATGCTGTAAGACGAAATGAGAAGTATGATGGTATAAATATTGATTGCCGCGCTGTAATAACCATTCCCCTCAATTCCTATGATGCTGAGAAGCGGGCTTCTGTAGATCAGGCTGATCACTTTGACAAGCATACCTGCTGCTGCCAGAATGCCTGCCTGGAACACGAACGTATTTTTTTTGTTAGATTGTTCCATCTGCTCTCCTCCCGCTTCTATATAATAACCAATCTATTACTCAGTCATCCAGATATTCCACCTGCCCGTCGGAATATGTAATAATCCAATAACCGCTGTCCGATCCACAATCCTCCATATAGGTACGGCTCACCTCAACGGCTTCCTGCTGCCCCTAGGCTGCAGACTGGGCCTGGGCTTCTGCCTGCGCCTGCGCTTCCGCCTGGGCTATCGCCGCTGCCTCTGCCTGCGCCGTTTCTTCCGTCTGCTCCTGCTTTATTTGGTCTGCTACGCTGCCCTCTGTCTGGGTTTCTGGCTTCGCGGAATCTGCTGTCTTGCTTCCCGGCTGGACTGCCGGCTTCGCGGAATCTGCTGCCTCAGCTCCTGTCTGGGCCGTTTGCTCCCCAGAATCTGCTGCTTTGGTTTCTGGCTGGTCTGTGGGCTTCGGCAGGGTTTCTGTTGTGGCTTCCGACTTTGGCTGCTCTGCTGTCCTGCTTACCGGCTGGGCCACTGGCTGTCCCTGATTCTCTTTCTTTGTCTTGTCTGCATTCAGTGTCAGCTCTTCTTTCAGCAGAATCACCATGGCCTCTTCCTGCTCTGTCATGACCCGTATTTGAAAAGTATCTCCCGTCACCAACACTTCCGAAACATACAACACGTACCCATAATCATTTGTGCCGCCGTTATCACCGTCCGAACTGCTGACACAAAAGGCCTCATACAGGACTGCACCGCTGCCATCATCCACTTCCACATAAATATGACTGTCCGTATGCATGAAAGCTGCGTCAGCCACACCCTCCAGTTTCCAATAGCTTCCCTCCCTGGACAGCCTCACTGTTGCAGCACTGCTGTCTACTGAAACGCAGGGTTTGCACATGTCCCGCACCGGAGCATGCATAATGGGCGGTACTTTACCCAGCGTCGGAAGCTGCCGCTCTACTTTTTCCACAATCAGGATATCCGGCTCATAAGCCACAACATCGCTCATTGGATAAGGCACCTTCTTAGAAAAAACCGTCCGGGAAAAGGTACTGGCCATGTAAGGAAGCAGGGAATTTCCAAAAGAATCCCGATACATCAGGAGATTTCCTTCCCCCCTCCTCATTTTCCGTTCGAATGAACTGGTCTTCTACCTGCTCTCCCTCTACATAATGCCATGCATCATCAACCGGGTACTGCATACGGTTTTCCGGCCTGCCGCCCACCGGAAACAACATCACTCCCAGGTCCCCGAAATAATCGGTCTCTTGTGCCGGTTCCACCCCAGCATAAGTTTCATGAGCTTTTCCGCAGGCTTCCAAAAGGGTATGATAAACTAAAACCGCGCCCTTTTCATTCCAGTGGGAATCCCGCGCATAATACAATATTTCCTCCTGTGCCCCAAACAATTCAAACAGATCCACATACTGAACCTCTTCCCGGATCAGCCAGGGCAGAAGCCTCTGTGCATCGCTTTTTTCAGCCAGATGATACTGCATCCGGCCGGGCATATTCTCATCATAAAGAGAATTTTTATTCGGGGCTATGGTAAACACAAATGTCTTCCCCAATCCCTCGACATACTCCTGCATCAACGCCGTATTATGGGCTATATTAAATAACATTCGTTCCGAAATACTGTTTTTATGCTGATAATCGTCCAGGGTAGCTGCGTAATACAGCCAGCCGTTATCTCCAACTATCACATCCTCCACCGGAGATACCTTGAAAATCCCCGATCTGATTCCTGCATTGATTGCCACCATTTCCTGCCTGCAGGCAAAATGATCTGTAAAATACGCTCCTGCTTCCTGCAGGTAATTCCAGTTAAATCCTTCCTCTGTCTGCATCTTTGGCAGGGAAGCCATGGTACGGTTTTCTGCCGTCACCTGCATTGGTCTGACCCAGAGCAGCAATAACGGCGCAATACATATCCCCAGAATCAGCAGAAAATACAACCCGCTTATGACATACTGCACTCGTTTTTTCATTTTATTCTCCTGCCTGCGATTCGATTTCGGGATTTCCGGTAAGGGTGGTCTTTCTGACTCTCTGACCGGCTCTTTGTCATTTCCGGAACGAAACAGCACCCAAAGTACAATGCCGATTCCCACAACGGACAGAATTCCCAGCACGTACCATATATACTTTCTTTTATTCTTTTTACCCTTTTTATTGCTTTTGCTTTTTCTATCCCTTCTTTTCACGACTGTCTCCCGCCTGTCCATGTCATTTCCCTGACCTGGGCTGTCCTGTCTCTCATCGTCCTGTTAAAACCTGAAATAAATAAACGGATTATATGTCCCGCCTGCAAGGCTCACCAAACAAGCTAACAAAAGCGGAATGGAAATCATATAGGAAACACCCTCCAAAAGCGGCCTCATCCGCTGCCTGCCTTTCATCCATTCCAGGATGGGCACAGAACAGATAACCGCCACCGGAAGCGTCACCAAAAACAACAGGTTACACGCACCTGCCGTGGCTGCCTCTATCGTCACAGTCCACGCCGGTTTTGTAAACATGACTTCAAGAAGCATCCCGGCCTGTTCCATGGAGTCTGCACGGAAAATAACGAAACCTGTACACACCACCAACAGCACATATAGGTGACGGAATACTCCCATCTTTTTGATCATCTTTGGAAAAATGGTCTCCAGGGTCAGAAACATGCCGTGAAACAATCCCCACACCACAAATGTCCAGCTGGCCCCATGCCACAACCCTGTAAGAAAGAACACCACCAGCCTGTTAAACCAGGTTCTTGTTTCTCCCTTTCTGTTTCCTCCCAGAGGGATATAGAGATATTCCCTGAACCAGCCGGAAAGCGAGATATGCCACCTTCTCCAGAAATCCTGTATGCTCTTTGCCGCATAAGGATAATGAAAGTTTTCCATAAAATCAAAGCCAAACATTCTGCCCATGCCAATAGCCATATCACTGTAACCACTGAAATCAAAATAGATCTGAAAGAAAAACGCTATGGCGCCTATCCAAACCAAAAGCATTCCCAGTTCTTCATACTGCATGGAAAATACATAATCTGCCGTCAAGCCCATGGTATTGGCTATCAGCACCTTTTTGGATAATCCCACGATAAACCGTCTGACTCCCTGACAGCTTCGCCGCAAAGACAGTTTCCTTCTGCCAAGCTGCTCTGAAATATCATGGTATTTGATGATCGGTCCGGCTATCAATTGCGGGAAAAAGGAAATATAAAGTAAAATCCTGATGAAACTTTTATCGGCTTTTACCTTATTCTGGTACACATCTATCACATAAGAAAGCGCCTGAAATATAAAGAACGAAATTCCAATAGGTAGGTGAATGGCCGGTACGGAAATCTCCGTACCGGCAATCCGATTTACCGTTACTATGATCATCTCGGCATACTTATAGATACCAAGCACACCCAGATTCATAACGATTGCCAAGATGAGCAATAACTTTTTACCTTTTTTACTATGATCTAGCAGTATGGCTGTCAGATAGTTAAAGCAGACGCAGAGCAGCATCAGCAAAACATAGATACCTTCTCCATAAGCATAAAACAGCAGGCTTGCGGCAATCAAAAAGCAGTTTTTCAGCTTTGTGAAAGGTATCAGATAATACAAGATAACAACAACCGGAAAAAAAGCACATAAAAAGGGAATTGAACTAAATGTCATCTATCCTCTTCTCCCTGTCACCTATAAATATACCGGCCAGTCAGCCTCTTTTTTAAGGGGCTTACTCGGATATGTCTCATAAGTCTTGAAATAATAGTTCTTTTTTCCGTTTTTGGCATCATGCATTTCCGTATCGAAAATATACCATGCATCGCCTATACGCACCTCTGTCCATCCATGCGGTGAGAGACCGCCCTTTCTGTTGCCGATGAATCCTGTTGCCACTCTTGCATCATAGCCAAGACCTTTTACCAGGCTTGCGTAAGCTGCTGCATAGCGGAAACAGTTGCCTTCTCCTGATGACAATATCTCCCAACTGAATTGACTTGTCCAGTCAGCTGTTGGGGTCTCATATGTTCTTCTATAACCGCTGGTATTAATCACATAATTGTAGCAGGCAAGAAGTTTATCCTCCTCTGACATATCCGGTGTAATGATGGGTGCCAGTATGCCTGCCACCACATCGGTCTGCTTTGCCTTTCCTGTTTCATCAAGTGTCCTGATCAGTTTCCCGGTGCTGTCCACCAGACAGCCGTTCACCGTAGTATTCAGAGCCATTACGCCATTGGCGTCAAAGTAATAGTTATCGCTCCCCAATGTTGTCCATCCGGTAGCTGCCTCACCCGTCGCATAGAAGAAATACATCTGTCCGTCTATGGTCTGCAGTCCTGTCTGAAGCAATCCATTCACGTCTGTATGGTATCTCTTCCCATTTGCCACCACCCAGGTATTGACCGCCAGGGTTCCGTCAGCGTTCTGCCATTTGGTTCCCTCTTCCGTTGCAAGGAACCCTGCCTTGGGCGCCGCCTGTACAGGCATAGACAAAATGCCCATGAACAGGCACACGCACAAAAATGTTGATAGTAGTTTTCTCCCTCTCATTGTTGTTTTCTCCTTTGTTTTTTAGAATCTACTCTACAACCAGGTAACCAGCCTCGTTGAAAGTACATTCCTTTTTCTCTATCATAACCGTAACGACATAATAGTAACTGCCATCCGCCAGACGATATTTCCAGCCCAGCTCATCTTTCTTCCAGCCTTCCGGCGAAACCCCTGCTTCCAGATAGCCTAACTGCAGCTGGTCTCTGGTCTCATCGTCCTGAAAATGCCACCATTCCGAAGAAAGCCCGTTATATCCTGCTCCCTTCATATAGAATGCCAGCAGATCGGCATTCTCATTGTTCCGGGCAGATATGGAGTACCAGCTTAAATCATGCATGTCCGACTGCATCTCCAGCTCTTCTTCCGATGCGGTGCTGACCAGGGTCAGATCCAAAGCAATTCCCCTGTTGTGGTGGATACGGCCTGCGCCAGAAAACTGCCCAGCCGAAATCTGTTGTCTGTCATCACATCCCGATAGGTCAGCAGCTGATCCACATACCGTTTCAAAGCCAACAGTTCTTCCCATGGCATTTCCTTTAAAATCGGAATATCCTCCGGCACCATCCCCTGCAGCAAAAGCAAATCCTCCGGTGTCAAAAGCGATACCGCTGCGGCATCGGATCCATATGGTTCTCCAGGCATTGCTGCGCCCATATCTAGCAGGGTTTCCTGCGGAAGCGTATAGAACACCGTCAGTCCTTCTTCGGATAATCCCTTGATGCTGCCTATCGACGCAGGCGTAAGTTCTTCCAGCCACGGCGTAACCTTTTCCCGCAGTTCCCCCGATACTTCCAAGCCGCTTTCCGGGAATCCGTCTGTTTCATCATTCTCAGAAACATCTTCCCCTTCCGCACTTTCTGTAGCTGCGGCCATTGTCTGGTCTTCGGCCTTTTCTCCATCCCCGGATATTTCCTGATCTTCGGCCCTGTCTTCATCCCCGGATATTTCCTGATCTTCGGCCCTGTCTTCCTCGTCCTCCGAATCTGTGTCCAAAACCGGCTGGTTCAATATACCTTCCGTCATATCATAAAGATATCTGGTTGCCTCATTGGGCCGAAAGGCATCATAGATACACAGAATATACCCGTCCTCCTGTGCCTGTGAAGCAGCCTGATACAGCTTCTGCGCACAGGGGTACAGATAAGGAACCAGCATCTGCCCATCTTCCATAATGATATTCTCATATCCCGCTATCACGTTTTCCGTCACTTCGGGGATATCATATCCATGCACTCGAAATATAGAAGAATAACCGTTCGTTATATTGTATTGACACAGATTCCCCAGATATTCTGCAAGGTCTATCAGACAATAGCGGGAATCTATATATCCATATTCATCATCATATCTTACAAGGAAATGACCTTCTGTCTCCTCGAGCACACACAGCGCTTTTCCCGCCGGTACCTGTCCGATCACGTTTTCCCCGGAAATATCATCCGAAACAGGCAGGGTTGTCAGCGGCCAAATCGTACAATAGACCGGCGAAATCATGGTACGGAATGTAACTTCGGGAGACGCTGCTGTATACGCCTTCCTGTCACGCATCCCTTCATCATCGTAAGTGACCAGCCGAAACCTCATCCTGGTGCAGGAAGCCAGCCTCCCTGTATCATAGGTAAGGGCATCTGACCACCGGTATACCTGCCTGCTGATCCATTTCCTGTCATCATAGGACCATTCCTGCAGCTCATACCAGTCACTCTTACTTTCCTGCCAACTCAAAATATAGCGAAGTTCTCCCTCCTCTTTCAAGGTAAGGTATACTTCGTCATCCATGAAATCAACCCGGTTGATCACAGCCGGATCAGATATGGCGCTGTACAGTATATAATCATCCACACTGCGTATGGTGCGCACGCCTACAGATATGTCCTCTTCTCTTGCCGACAATTCCGCATGATCCTCCATGCGGAATGTAATTTCACCCTCCGCAGTCTCCGTATATGACCCAAACGTTCCATCTTCATTCATGAGATATACTTCATACCTGTCACCAGGTCTCGTATCCCATGTCACTTTCATACTCTTCTTTTCTATATCTGCTGTTTTTGACAGTACCGGGCTATTCACTTCTTCCGGTACTATGGTCAGGATGCGCGGATTCCCCAGCATCTCCAGATCATAT
Organism: uncultured Lachnospiraceae bacterium; assembly: GCA_910577735.1. Taxonomy (GTDB): domain Bacteria; phylum Bacillota; class Clostridia; order Lachnospirales; family Lachnospiraceae; genus UBA3282. The sequence goes on along the minus strand of CAJTOO010000004.1, from coordinate 138,337 downwards.
CCCAGCACATGGAACATCCGTACACCCTGCATCTTTTATGCTAGTTCCTGCCCAGGCGCCACGTTCGTCAACTCTGCCCGGCCACCGTCGTATCCACCGCAAAGGATATATGTTTCGGATTCTTCTTCTATCGCGAAAGGCGATATGCCTTCTTGTCAGATACTGTCTGCCATGTGATCACCAGCTTTTCATCCTGCATACAATACCCGATTTTCCCTTTATTGACACCTATGCCAACCCTGACATACATAAATGCACTGGCAATACCAAGTACAAGCAGGCTGAAAAGAGCAATGATGAAAAATACTTTCTTTTCACGCCCGGATTTTCTTTGTTTACGGCCTTTCCCCTCTTTGTTCATTCTAAACCGTTCCCTGATAATTTCCTGAAATAAACTGCTCCACTTGTTATCTTTTCATGCTATGCTTTCACGGTCAGAAAGTATCCTTTATTATACCCTTACAGAGACGGGAAGTCAAACAAGGTGCACTACTGTCAGCACATATATAATCTTTGAACACTGTTCTGTTTAACAACTATCTATGTGTGCAAAACGGAAACAATCCACTCTCATGGATTATTTCCGTTTCCTAAACTATCTGTTTACAACTTTTATCCAATCAGCCAATCATACATTTCCTGATACTTTCTCGCCGATACCTGCCAGGAGAAATCTGCCGCCATACCTCTGTCTACAATCTTATTCCACTCACGTTTCTTATCGTAGTAGATATGCTCTGCATAACGGATGGTTCCCAGCATTTCATGCGCATTATAATTGGTAAAGCTAAAGCCTGTACCGCTTCCCTCATACTCATTGTATGCCTGTACCGTATCTTTCAGACCGCCGGTCTCCCGCACAATCGGCACTGTGCCATAGCGAAGAGACATCAGCTGACTCAAACCGCAGGGTTCAAACAGGGACGGCATTAAGAACGCGTCACTGGCCGCATAAATCTTATGGGAAAGAGCATCCGAATAATAAATATTTGCCGAAACCTTGCCATGATACTTCCAGTCAAAGTGACGGAACATATTCTCATATTGTTCCTCACCTGTGCCGAGCACCACAATCTGCACATTATCCTGACAAAGTTCATCCATCACATAGGCAATCAGGTCAAATCCTTTTTGTCCTGTCAGTCTGGACACGATACCAATGAGCATCGTCTTGTCATCCTGATTCAGTCCAAGTTCTGCCTGAAGTGCACGTTTATTCTTGATCTTTTCCTTGCGGAAATTAATCGCATTATATTTGAACTCAATATTAGGATCCGTCTCCGGATTAAATTCTTCATAATCAATGCCGTTCACAATACCGCGCAGGTCACCCGATCTTGCACATAAAAGACCATTTAATCCCTCGCCGTAAAAAGCAGTCTTAATCTCTTCCGCATACGTATCACTGACCGTGGTAATCGCATCCGCATACACAAGACCACCCTTTAAGAGATTAGCATCTTTATAGGCCTCCAGTTTGTCCGCCGTAAAGAAATATCCCGGAAGTCCTGTAATCTCCTTGACTTCCTTCACGCTCCACTTGCCCTGGAATTTCAGGTTATGAATCGTCATCACAGTCTTAATGCCTCTGTAAAATTCTCCGCCCTGGAAACGTTCCTTTAAGTATACCGGAATCAGACCTGTCTGCCAGTCATGACAATGAATCAGGTCGGGCCTGAAATCAATTACCGGCAGGATGCAAAGCGCTGCCTTACAGAAAAATGAATACTTCTCTATCTCAAATAATGCATTGTCACTGTAGGGCTGAAAACCATTGAAGTAACTCTCGTTGTCAATAAAATAATACTTCACGCCGTCTACTTCAGCCTCTAAAATTCCCACATACTCCTCTTTCCAGTGGAAATCCATGTAAAAATGCGTCTTGTATTTGAGCTTATCCTTCATCTCCTGCTTCATACAGGTATACTTGGGAAGAACGACTCTCACATCAAAAAATTCCTTATCAATACATTTCGGCAGGGAACCAACCACATCTGCCAGCCCGCCTGTTTTGATAAAAGGTACGCCCTCCGATGCTACAAATAAAATTTTTTTCATGATAACCCTCCAACTATAATTGCCAGCCCCGCATGGGTAAGCACGCAAAATCTCTTATAGCATAGTATACAATATTTTACGTGGCAATAAAAGGATTATTTTGAAAATTAACGGCGATATTGTAATCTTATTTTGTCCGCAATCAGTGCGATAAACTCCGAATTGGTGGGCTTGCCCTTACCCGTATTAATGGTGTAGCCAAAAAGTGCGTCAAGCGTCTCCATCCTGCCCCTGGACCATGCCACTTCTATGGCATGCCGTATGGCACGCTCCACCCGGCTCGGCGTGGTCTGGTACTTTTTCGCAATGGTGGGATACAGGATTTTCGTGATCGAACCAAGCATCTCCACATCCTCCACTGACATCATGATGGCTTCCCGCAGATATTGATATCCCTTAATATGTGCAGGTACGCCAATCTCATGAATCATATCTGTCACATCTTTCTCCAGATCCCGCACAACCGATTCCGCTGCTGCCAGCGGCATGGTTGTCCCTGCCGTCACCTGCTCCGAATCGCCGGACGGAACGGTAATCATAATCTGGAACTCCTTATTTGTACTTATCAGATTATTTATAATCCTGTAAAACTGCTCCTGATCCCGTGTCGCTGTCACATTTAAAGTCTCCATTTGCTTCCTCCGTTTTCCCCTTTTACTCTACTGCTTCTGCATGGCAACTCCCAGAAATTCTTAGGAAAGCAGCCTTTGCTGTGAGCTTTAGAACTTTTCTCATTCCATTATAAAACAACAATCACTGTCTGGGGAACATTTAGGCATCGCATTACCATGGTGCGTCACAACACGCCGGCGTCAGTTATCAGGATTTCCTGCCATACCCGGTGGCAATGGCGCCTGCCAGAATCACCAGCATGCAGATGGAATAATAATTGACAAAGGGAATCTGCGCCGGCGCCACCGAAAGCGCCTCGCCAAACTGGGCAGATTGCTGTGCCGGAATCACACAGTGCACCGTCCAGGGCGAAAGGAAGCAGAACACACATCCCGTACAATCCAAAAGATTGGCCCTGCGGCAGCGATCCACGCCGGCCTGCTCTCCAATCTCATTGACCAGATCACCCAGCGCCACGATCGCCACAGAAATAACACCCGTAATCATACTGAGAATCCCTGTGGAAAGCACAATTGTTGCCTCTGTACTCCGTTCACTTTTGGCAAAGCTCTGCAACAGTGTTCCCACGTCTTCAAACAGGCCGCTCTTCTCCATCACACCAAGCATGGCAAACACCGCAATCAACATGGCCACCGTACCGGCTGTCCCACCGATGGCTTCCGTCACCAGACCTGCTACGGAAAAGCCGCCTGGAAAAGACACCAGGTCCGTCGCCCTGTAAATTCCGCTCAAAAGTCCTGCCGCAATACCTGCCAGAATACCATAGGACAAAGCCATGATCAGGTGTCTTCGCATCAGACAAAGAACCACGATGGTAAAGGGCACCACCAGCATGATCAGACTTAAGGGCCGAATTGCTGCCGCCTGTCCTTCTGCCAGAACCATACCTGCATCCCCTGTTTTCGTAAAGCACACAAAGAGAACAAGGGCCCCCAGCGCCGCCGGAATACTGTAGCGCATTCTTGTCCTGACCACCGTTCCTAAATCCGCATGCTGCGTAGAAGAAGAGGCAATGGTGGTATCAGAAATAGGACCCAGATTGTCGCCAAAGGCAGCGCCTGAAACGATAGCCCCGACCATATACTGGGGTGCAACGCCTGCCATAACGCCCACGGGAAACAAGATCGGAATAACCACAAAATAGGTTCCTACCGATGTACCGGTTGAAAACGCCAAAAGACAGGTAATCAGGAAGGCCGCTGCCACAAACCATCTCCCGGTAAATCCCATTGCCACCACATAACTGGCAATCGTCTGTACCATACCGCTCCCTGAGATCAATTTGCCGGATACCGCCGCCAGCATCACCGCCAGCACAATAACCGCAAACATTGGTTTACATAATCCATATACAATTGCCTCTCCATATGCTTTGTCATCCCTGACAAAGAGTGCACCGGCAACAAGCGCCGCAAAGAAGGCAATCACATAGCCGTTGACATTAGACTGACTGCAGGCTGCCCACAGAATAAGGCCGGCCGCCACAAGAAGCGGCATAAACCTTCCAAAGGCCCCCAGCCTGAATTGCAACCGTTCTGTTTCGTTTTTCATGATCATCCTCCGCACCTATTTCTGCAAATCCAGATATGCCATTTCCTCTTCACTCAATGTAACATGTAAGGCATCCACATTTGACTGCATCCTCTCTGCACTGGATGTACTCACCACAGCTAGCGTATTCATGTTCTGACTGAAGATAAACGCCATGGCTATCTGCGAAACGGATACCTGCTTCCTGGCTGCCAGTTCTTCGCATCTTCTGAGCCTTTCATAATTATCCGGGCAGCCATAACCCTTCAAGGCAAATTCATCCAAAATCCCGGCAGCATTCTCGGCTGCTTTTTCACTTTTCAACCTGCCGGAAAAAAGCCCCCTGCCCAGACTGGAATATGCCACCACCGGCATCTTATTTTTCTCATACCATTTTCTGGCATCTGCATGCGCCGGCCCTGAAATCGTCACGCAGCCGCCGCCCCATGGATCTTCTTTCTGGTCCGCAAGACCATAATTGGGACTGGATACACTAAAGGGTATCATACTATGTTTATAGGCATATTCATTGGCTTCCTCGATCCGTTCATGGGTCCAGTTGGAACCTCCAAAGGCCCCTATCTTTCCCTCTTCGTGCATGGCATTGAACACTTCCACCACTTCTTTCACTTCCACATTCGGATCGTCTCTGTGAAGCAGATAGATATCTATGTAATTTGTCTGCAGATTATGCAGAGACTCTTTTAAATCTTCCCGCATCTCCTTTTCATTCACCCGCTTCTCCCATGTCACAGAAGGGTGTCCGCACTTGGAAAGTATCACCACCCGCTCCCGTATGTGCCGCTTTGCAATCCACTTTCCAAGAGACTGTTCCGCCCCCTCATACTGCCTCGCCGTATCAAAGGCAGTCACTCCTGTCCCGTAAATGGCATCCAGCAAGGCGCTGCCGTCCCCGCCTTCCAGAAAAGGGGACATGGCTGTCCCGAACAGAATCCGTGAAACTGGTTTGTCCACGTAAGGTATCTTTCTGTATTCCATAAGCTTTCTCCTTCTCCCCAATCGTTCACTCTATTTTTACCTTTCCAAATTTCTTGTTATATCTTACCATAAATAATCCCCTGATAAATACCTAAATTATTATAAGAAGCAAAACTTTCATGTATTTTCGCCATCCTGCCGCCGGAATTTCTATATCTTTTCATAGATTTCTGACATTTTCACCTTCCACATCGATTCCCAATGTTACCCCGCTTCGTCTTTCTTTGTTTAATCCTCCGCTCATATGGGATACATTGCTCTTTAAAAAACTGGCGCGAAATACAGCGTCTTCCCCGTACCGCACCCGAATCTGGTCAATGGTCCTGTTCAGCTTTTCCAGTTTCTCATTCTTTTCCATATCAAAGATACTGTACTGCCGTCCCCCTTCCTCCTGCACCTTTGCAGTATGGACGCCGATCTGTCTGACAGGCGTGTTATGGTCCCACAGTCTGTTCCAGATCTGGCAGGCTGCCTCATATATCTCTTCCGTTATATTCGTGGGGGATGCCAGCTGCATCTGCTTATTCATACGCTGAAACTCACAGGTGGTAAGATGCACGCTGACCACACTGATCATTACCTCGTCGTTTCTGAGTCTTGTACCCACCGTCTCACAAAGCGACAACAGTAAATGTCTGGCATACTCCCCCGTCACAATATCCACAGGTGCTGTCAGACTGTTGCCATAGCCCTTATTTGCCTCATGGGAAACCATCCCCGGATCCAAATCTCCGCCTCTTGCAAATCCCTGGATAGCCTGACCATGCTTCTTCAGATGCGCACGCACCATTCCCTCATCTGCCCTAGCCAGTTCTCCAATGGTGCGAATCCCCAACCGGTGCAGCGTGCCTACCGTTGCCCGGCCACAAAGAAACAACTCTGAGACAGGAAGCGGCCACATCTTCTGCTCCACCTCTTCCGGAAAAAGAGTGTGCACCTTATCCGGTTTAGAAAAATCTCCCGCCGTCTTGGCTAACAGGAAATTATCGGAGACACCCACATTTACCGTAAACCCCAGCTCATCCCTGATCCTGGCCTTCAGCTCATATGCAAGAGTCACCATCTGATCTCGGCCATATAGTTTTTCAAACCCCTCAAACACTACCCACGCTTCATCGATACTGTACTGAATCACCTGATCACTGTACTCTTCCAGTATCCGGATAAAGGCTCTGGAAGAAGTGACATACAGGCCATAATCAGGCGGTACAATAACCAGCCCGGGACACTTCTTCTTGGCTGCCACAATGGGTTCTCCGGTCTGAATCCCAAACTTCTTGGCAGGTGTGCTTTTGGCCAGCACAATGCCGTGGCGTTTCTCCTGATCTCCGCCCACAATACTTGGAATCTGTCTGATATCCTCCGCTTCTCCCAGCACATTCACTCTGTATGCCGCGCTCCAGGAGAGAAACGCGCTGTTCACATCAATATGAAATACATATCTGCCCACCGCTACAGGAACTGGAAGATCCGCCACTTCTGGGACTCCACACTATACCGCATTTCCAGGGTCTTACAAATCTCTCCCATCCTGATCTTACAGACAAACTGCTTCTCCCGCACACCCACATATTTCTTTTCTCCCCGGGACACTACCTGCTCAATCCGGCACATCAGAATTTCATGGTTCTCTGTTTCCAACCGGAACCACTGAGGCGTTATCCTGCCATCACGATCTGTCAGTGACATCATCTGAATGGGTATGTTAGTCGGTCCGTCTATCAGAGTTCCCGCCTGCACTCTCTCTTCCACTTCCTTCACCTCCTCCCTGACGCTTCCTGTAAGACTATGGTATCAAACATATGTTCTATTGTAAAGATGTAATATTTACCTGAAACCGTAAGAAACGGTTTGTATCTTATCTGCCGGCTCTTACGGTTCCCGGATTATTTCACTGTCATTTATCCGTTGCATGCCTAATATCTAATGCGTCAGCATTTCCTCGATAAAGATTCCATAACCCCTGGTGGAATCATTCACCAGCACATGGGTCACTGCCCCCACCAGTTTCCCATTCTGAATGATGGGACTGCCGCTCATTCCCTGGATGATGCCGCCGGTGAGTGTCAGCAGTTTCTCATCCACCACTTGGATGACAATGCCCCGGTTCACATTTTCATGCTCCAGATTGACCTCCACAATCTCCACATCATAGAATTCCGGTTCACCGGAAACGGAACAAATGATCTGTGCCGGTCCCAGTTCAATCTCCTGTTTCAGGGCAATCGGTATGGGCTCATAACCGGTATTTTCCATGCGGGTCTCATCACATACCCCAAAGATTCCTTCCGCTGTGTTCTCGGTAATCTCACCAATCACATTGTCGCTGTCGTACTCAATATAGCCTGTCAGTTCTCCCGGTGCGCCGTTTGCCCCTCTGGTGATGCCCACAATCTCCGTCTTATACAGCATTCCTTCTTCCAGGTTCATCAGAATAGAAGTATCCACATCATTGATGCCATGTCCCAGTGCGCCAAAGGTATGATCCGTCCCCTCATAGGTCATGGTGCCGATACCCTGGGCATTGTCACGTATCCAGATTCCCAGCTTCCATTCACTGCTCTTATTGGCATCCGGCTCTATCATAACATCTGTTATTTCATCATTTCTTTTAATGGTGAGTACCATATCCTTTCCTTCTGACTCCTCCACAAGCCTGATGAACTGCTTCTTATTCTCCACCGTCTCCCCGTCAATCTTTAAGATATAGTCTCCTTTTTGCAATACATACTTAGCCGGCGATACGGTATCTCCATCACTGTTCTCAAACTCTCCGATTCCCACTACCAGCACCCCGTTGGTCTTCACGTAAATACCGATGGGAATCCCCGAAGGAATCAGCATCTTATCCTGAATCACCTGTATATCCACATTTTTATAAGGAAGAACCCCGAACAGTTTCAGATCCATCTGATAAGTATCAATCTCGTTCGCTCTGACTTTTACCGTATGTGCAAAATCCACGTGGATGCTTCTCGCTATATCGTCCTCCCCCAATTCCCCGGTATCTGCCAGTTCCGTCACGGAGGCCGCCTGTGCCGCTTCTTCTCTCACCCGATAGATTTCCCCGGATACAGGAACCCGGAAATTCAATTCCTGCTCCACACCTGCACGGATCTTGATCGTGGAAGGAATCTTATCCCAGTAGGCAAAGTAAATCGTCAATAGCAAAGCCGTCACCCCTGCAGCCAGTAAAAAATATAAGAAGCCTCTGTACTTTTTCTCCTGTTGTCTGGACATATATATTAAATCGCTCAATTTTTCATTCCTCGTCTTTCCTATCTTCTTAACAGAAAAAGGACACACATTAGAGTATGTCCTTTCTAGTATATGAAAAATCCGATTTTTTAATTTAATATTGTTTTGTTTTTCTTGCCAAATCTTTCATTTCCTCGGCATTTTTTAATACATTTTCCGTAATCTGCGCGCCTCCGAGCATTCTGGCTAACTCCTCCACACTTTCTGTCTCTTCCAGTTCTCTGATCGCCGTGATGGATCTGTCATTTGACACCTGCTTTTCTATATAGAAATGGGTATCTGCCATAGCCGCAATCTGCGGAAGATGGGTGATGCAGATCAGCTGATGGCCTTTTCCTAAAATTCCCATTTTTTCTGACACCTTCCACGCCGTCCGTCCGCTGATGCCGGTATCGATCTCATCGAAAATCAAGGTCTCAATCTCATCCTTGTCGGCAAGTACTGTCTTGAGGGCCAGCATGATACGGGAAAGCTCACCGCCGCTGGCTACCTGGGTCAGCTCCTTTAAGGCTTCCCCCGTATTCGTGGAAATCAGGAAGGTAACCTGATCGTAGCCGTTTTCTCCCATCCGCTCCTCGCTGGGCGTTACCTGAATCCGGAACGCCACATGGTCAAAATTAAGATCTTCTAAAGCCGTGCGCATCTCTTCGGAAAGTCTGTGGGCATTTTTGACACGGATTCCCGAAATCTCTTCACAGCGTATGAGAACCTCTGCCTTTAAAGTATCTGCCTTTCCGGACAATTCCATACGATAAGCATCGTAATCCTGATATTTGGAAATCGTTTCCTGCGCCCTTTCATAATAGGATAAAATCTCCTCCACCGAACTTCCATATTTTGACTTTAAATGATTCAGCAGATTAAGGCGTCTCTCCGTCTGATCAAACAGGCCGGCATCAAACTCCAGATTGGCAAGATATTCAGCCATGGCCCTGTTATAATCATTGAGAAGCCCATCCATATCCAAAAGCTGTTTCTCAAATTCCTGTAACGCATCGTCATAGGCAGATACGCTGCGAATCTCCTTCAGGGCCCGTCCCATGAGGCTGCCCATGCCATTGTCCTCATAACCGCACAGACCATGGACATTCACCGCCGCCTCTTTAATCCTCTGGGCATAGAGCATCTTCTGATAGGCTTTCTCCACCTCCTCATCCTCTCCCGCCGTAAGAGCCGCTTCCTCAATCTCTTTACACTCAAACTCAGCCAGCGATATCTCCCGTCTGCGAGTCTCCTCATCTACCTGACTGGAAAAAAGTTCTTCCTGTACCTGCTTATACTGTCTATAGGTTTCTTTCAGAGTTTTCTTGGAAGTTTCCAGTTCTTCGCCTGCATAGGCATCCAGAATCTCCAGCTGTCTGGCTGCCTGCAGCAAGGACTGGTGCTCATGCTGTCCGTGAATATCGATCAGAATCTCCGCCAGCTGTTTCAGCTGTCTGGCCGTCACCGTCTCACCGCACACCTTACACACACTGCGGCTTGGCATAATCTTACGCTGTATGATCACCTGGCCTTCCTCCACCGGAAGTTCCAGTTCCTGTATGGCTCTGCTTTGTCTTTCATTCCCCACATCAAAGACCAGTTCCACCAGTGCATACTCTGCTCCGGACCGTATCATTTCCTTATCTGCCTTGGCTCCCAGAGCCAGGTTAATGGAGCCAATGATAACAGACTTGCCGGCACCGGTCTCTCCTGTGAGAATGTTGAGACCCTCTGTAAAGGAAACTTCTGTCTCATCGATCAGAGCCAGATTTTTCACATGTAAACTCCGTAACATTTTCATCCCCGTTTCTGCGAATATTTCTTATAGCTAACGCGCCCGGACTGTAACCTTCAACTACCTGACCCGCTACGATCAGCGAGCTACCATCCTGCCGATTTTGTGCATCACTGCTTCTGCATCCTTCTCATTTCGCATGGCTATCATCACGGTATTATCTCCTGCGATGCAGCCCACGATCTCCTCGATCTTTAAAGCATCCACGGCAGCGGCTACCGCCATCGCCATACCGGATACGGTCTTTAAGACCAGGAGATTCCGGGCAAGCGCCATGGACACATACCCTTCCTTGAGCACCCTGCTGTACTTATCTCCCAGATGCGGTTCTTCCTGGGTAAAAGCCACATACTTCTGCTGGCCTTTTCCATTGGGAATCTTGGATAGTTTCAGTTCCCGGATATCCCGGGAGACAGTGGCCTGCGTGACTTCATAGCCGGCTTCCCGGAGCCGGTCCACCAATTCCTCCTGGGTCTCTATCTCATAATTTGCAATCAATTCTATGATTTTCTCGTGTCTTGCCTTTTTCATAGCGATGCCTGCACCTTTATCAACCTTCCCCTATTTTCTTGTGGAGCACGGATAAGAAGCTCTCCGTGTTCAGCTTTAAGATACCTGTGGTCTTATCCGCCCGGCGCACCACGATTCTGTCTCCTGTGCGCAACGTAATCTTATGGCTGCCGTCGTAACTGGCCTCCATAATCTGCTGACAGCCATCCTTCCCCGGGGGAATCTCAATCACAATCTCATCCTCCGGTGCAAACACAATACTTCTTGTATTCAATGTATGGGGACAGACCGGCGTCAATAGAAGCATCTTCGCACCGGGTTTTACAAGCGGTCCGCCTGCCGAAAGATTATAGGCGGTGGATCCTGTGGGGGTTGCCACAATCATGCCATCCGCGCAGTAGGCATTTAAGAACTGTCCATTGACATAGATGTGAAAGGTCAGTATCTGCAAAGAGCCGCACCGGGAAATCACAATATCATTTAAAGCATAATCTTCCTCTGCCCCGTCCTGGTTCTCCACCCTGCCAGAGAGCATCATGCGATTCTCCCTGATAAACTGATTCTGCAGCAGTTTATCCAACGCTTCCTCCACATGGGCGCTCTCTACTTCTGCCAGATACCCAAGTGTCCCCAGATTAATCCCCAGAAGCGGGATATCACTGTCCATCATATTCCTGGCTGCCCGAAGCATGGTGCCATCTCCTCCCAGCACCAGCGCACAGTCAATCTCTTCTTCACTGCCATACAAAAAAGCCTGTTTATCATTCTCGATACAGACTGCGCTGGCTCCATGCCTCTCCATATAATCAACTATCTTTTTCGTCACAATACCCTGTGGGTCTTTCACTTCATTGGTGATTAGATAAAACTTTTTCATCTGCTATTTAGCCTCATCCAACTTATCATGCGCCTCTGCAATTACCTGCCGGATACACTCCGTCATCTCCGATTGATGAGATATCCCGCTCTCCTGTGCCAGAAGCTGATTCAGCGCTCCTAACGCCTCTGTCTCTGTCATGGCACTGACTTCTTCCGCAATAGATACTCCTTTCTCAATCCAAAGAAGATACTCTATATTCCCCTCCGGCCCTTTCACCGGGGAATAGGTAAGTCCCTTCACCGCAAAACCTATCATATCGGCATAGTCAATCACCTTGTGCACCACCTCTGCATGCACTTTCGGATCTCTCACCACACCCTTTTTGCCTACCTTCTCCCTGCCGGCCTCAAACTGTGGTTTGATCAGACACACCATACAACCGCTCTCACGCAGCAGATTCCTGGCCGGAATCAGAATCTTGGTGAGCGAAATAAAGGAAACATCCACCGAAGCAAAATCCACTTTCTCCGGAATTTCCTTGTCCGTCACATATCTGAAATTTGTTTTCTCCATACAGACCACACGCGCATCGTTCCTAAGCTTCCAGGCCAACTGCCCATGTCCCACATCAATGGCGTAGACCTTTGCTGCACCATTTTGCAGCATGCAGTCCGTAAAGCCGCCTGTGGAAGCGCCGATATCCATACACACATAATCTGTCAGGGTAAGAGGAAACTGTAAAAGCGCCCTCTCTAATTTCAACCCGCCCCGGCTCACATAGGGCAGCGGATTCCCTTTTACCTCAATCCGTATTTTACTCTCATCAAACGTGGTTCCCGCCTTGTCCTCCCGCTGGCCATCCACAAAGACATTCCCCGTCATGAGGAGCGCCTTCGCTTTCTCCCTGGACTGCGCATAGCCCTGTCTGACCAGAATCACATCCAGTCTTTCTTTCATAAGCGCCTACTGTTCTGTCATGGATTTATATTTTGCACTGACCTTCTCCACAATGGAGACCGCGTCAATGCCAATCTCCTGTTTCAAAAGTTCCACATTGCCGTGTTCCACATATTCATCCGGAATCGTGATGCAAAGTACCTGTGTGGATACGCCAAGCCCATCCACATATTCTCTTACCTTCTCGCCATAACCGCCGCTGGCCACATTCTCTTCCATCGTCACAAGCAGGCGGTGACTCTTACAGGACTCTCGAACAGCCTCCTCATCGATTGGTTTCACAAACCTGGCATTGGTCAGGGAGCAGGCAAAGCCCTGTTCTATCAGCTGTTCCCGTACCGTCAGCGCCACTTTCACCATACTGCCCACGGCCAGGAGCATGATATCCTTCTCCTGATAGATTGCTTCGCTCTTACCATATTCCACAGGCGCCCGGTAATTCTTCAGACCGTCATAAGCCTCACCCCTGGGGTACCTGACCGCCACCGGCCCGCCGAAAGAAAGCGCAAATTTTATCATATCGGAAAGCTCCCATTTATTCTTGGGCGCCATAACATGCATGTTGGGTATGGAAGACAGATAGGACAGATCGAAAATACCCTGATGAGTCTCACCATCACTGCCCACCAGTCCGGCCCTGTCTATACAGAACACCACCGGAAGATTCTGGATACATACATCATGCAGAATCTGATCATAGGCACGCTGCAAAAAGGATGAATAAATAGCCACAATGGGCTTTAATCCCCCTGCCGCAAGTCCTGCCGCAAAAGTCACCGCATGCTCCTCCGCTATCCCCACATCAAAGAACCGCTCCGGATACATATTGCGGAACCGCTTTAAACCTGTACCGTCCGGCATGGCCGCCGTAATCGCCACCACCTTTTCATCCCGCTGTCCCAGCTTACACATGACGGTGGAAAAGATATCCGTATAATTTGCCTTCATCCTGGGTGCACTGGGAATGCCGGTCTCTATATCAAAGGGCTCTGCTCCATGGAATCTGGCAGGATGTCTCTCTGCCGGCGTATAACCTCTGCCCTTCTGCGTAATCACATGAACCAGGACCGCCTTCTTGACCTTACGCGCCTCCCTCAGCATATGTACCATCTCAGGGATGTTATGACCGTCCACCGGTCCTAAATACGTGATGCCCATATCTTCAAAAAACATCCCCGGCACCACAAGATGCTTAAAGCTGCTCTTCGCCCGCCTGATCTGTGATACTACCTTGTCTCCATATTTGGATTTACCATGCAGAGAATTGTAGACCCCTTCTTTTAAACCAAGATAGGTGTCCGCTGTACGGATATTGTTCAGATATTTGGATACACCGCCCACATTCTCAGAAATAGACATGTTGTTATCGTTTAACACAATGATAAAATTCGTTTCCAGACGTGACGCATTGTTCAGGGCCTCATAAGCCATGCCGCCCGTAAGCGAACCATCCCCGATCACAGATACGATGGTCTGACTTCCTCCCTGTATATCCCGGGCTTTCACCATGCCAAGCCCAGCCGATATGGAAGTGGAACTGTGGCCTGTGTCAAAACAGTCGCAATCACTCTCCTTACGCTTGGGAAAGCCGCTCATACCGCCGAACTTACGCAGATTAACAAACCCATCCCGCCTGCCGGTCAAAATCTTATGGGTATAAGACTGATGCCCCACATCCCAGATCAGTTTATCCTCCGGCAGATCCAAGAACAAGTGCAAGGCCATCGTCAATTCCACAGCCCCCAGGTTGGATCCCAGATGACCGCCCGTCACACTGATAGTCTGAATCAGAAACTGCCTGATCTCCTCTGCCAGAACACCATAATCCTCCGGTGTAACCTGCTTGATATCATTCGCCTGTTCAATCTTTTCTAATAACATGGTACACCCCTTATTTTTCTCTGTATATCAACTGTTCCACCAACTGTTCCAAAAAGAAATTCCGCCTGCTGAAAGATTGCAGGATGGCAATCGCTTCCCGGGATAACTCCTCCACCTGCTTTCTGGATTCTTCCAGACCATGCATGGATACATAGGTGAGTTTGTTATTTTTCTCATCGCTCCCTACAGGCTTGCCCAACACTTCCAGACTGCTTGTCACGTCCAGGATATCATCCTGAATCTGAAAGGCAATGCCAATATTGTAAGCGCATTTCTCAATCTGTAACACTGCCTCGTCATCTGCCCCTGCCAGCACTGCACCAATCATCATCGCCGCCTGAATCAAAGCTGCTGTCTTGTGCTCATGGATATAGAGCAGCATGTCCTTGGTCACATCTTCCCCCATCTCCTCAGCCTTGAGATCCGCACACTGCCCGCCGATCATACCGTAAATACCGGCCTTATTCCCCAGAATCTGCACCGCTTTCGCTATCCGCTGACAGTCTTGCGGCTCTGAAGCCATATGAAAAGCCGCTGCGGCTGTCTCAAATGCAAAATTAAGCAGTCCGTCTCCCGCTAAGACTGCCATACCTTCCCCATAAACAATATGGACTGTCTTACGTCCTCTGCGGTAATCATCATTATCCATGGCCGGCAGATCATCATGTACCAGTGAATACGTATGAATACACTCAAGCGCCATCATGAAATATGCAAGGCTTTCTCCTGCACCGCCAAACACAGCCGCAGTCTCTGCCATCAACATGGGCCGCAACCTCTTGCCGCCGCCTAAGACCGCATAGTTCATGGCTTCTATCACAGTGCGCTGATAACCTTCTTCTTTGGGCAGATGAAGCTGTATCATTTCCTCAATCTGCCTGATCTTATCTGTCATCTCTTCGTTAAAATTCATCCAATCCACCATCTTCATTAATCTGCAGTACCTTTTTTTCCACCTGATCTATTGTTGCATTGCAGTGCTGTAACAGCTTCATACCTCTGTTATATTCCTGAAAAGACTCTTCCAACGTAATCTCTTCTGTCTCCAAACGGGCAATGACCTCCTCAATCTGTTCAAAGGTTTCCTCTAAAGATAACGTCCGTTCTTCTTCCTGTACCGCTGTATCTTTATCTTTCATTCTTACCTCCACGACCTGCGTCTTCTACTGCCTTAGAACTTCTCCCGGTTCTCTTCCTGTAAGTTC
The DNA here is from genome assembly GCA_910577735.1 of uncultured Lachnospiraceae bacterium. Lineage (GTDB taxonomy): Bacteria > Bacillota > Clostridia > Lachnospirales > Lachnospiraceae > UBA3282. Next base: position 122,709 of record CAJTOO010000004.1, on the reverse strand, counting down.
TCTCGTCTCTGTATCCGTCACAGAAGCTTTAATCCGTCCATCCTTTACATACACGGTAATCTGTTCCCCTGCAGCAGTCTGGCTCACGCTGGACAATGTCCTTCCTGCCGCATCTGCCGCATATGAATAGCCCTGATTCAGCTTATCCAAGGGCGACAATCCTTTCATCTGCTCTACATAAAGTGCCAGCCGGTGCCTTCGTTCAACCAGCAGACCCTCCATCACATTCTGAATCCTCTCCTCTAAGGATAACGCCTGTGTCCTTTTCATGCGGATCCGGTTTGCCGGACTCACATATTTTAATCTCACACCATACTGCGCTGCTTCCCTGCGTATACGTTGTATCACCGCTTCCATATGATGCCGCATGGTATAACTATATTCATCCAATCTGTCCTGCAGCTGCCCGATATCATAAACTGCAAGTTCTGCCGCTGCAGACGGCGTGGGCGCCCGAAGATCCGCCACAAAATCCGCAATGGTAGTGTCCGTCTCATGCCCAACGGCTGAAACGATCGGCACACTGCAGTCAAAAATCGCCTGGGCCACTGCCTCCTCATTGAAAGCCCAGAGGTCTTCGATGGAACCGCCGCCCCTGCCCACAATGATCGTATCCACTCCCTGTCTTTCCAGTGCATGGATTCCATTGATGATACTGGGAACTGCTGCCTCCCCCTGCACAATGGCAGGATAGAGGATAATCTGCACATATGGATTTCTCCTTGTGGCAATATTAATAATGTCGCGCACTGCAGCGCCTGTGGATGCTGTCACAACGCCCAGTGTCCTGATATAACGGGGAATCGGCTGTTTATACTGCGCCGCAAACATTCCCCGCTCTTCCAGATCCCGTTTTAACCGCTCATACCGCTCATAGAGTGCTCCCGCACCGTCTAAGGAAATCTCCCTGGCATAAAGCTGGTATTTACCGTCCCTCTCATAGACATCCACACTGCCATTTACCACTACCTGCTGCCCCTCCGACATCCGGAAAGACAGTCCCTTGCGGGAAGAAGCAAACATAACACATGCTATTGTCCCTTTTATATCCTTTAATGTAAAATAAATATGTCCAGAGGGATGATACTTACAGTTGCTGACCTCTCCCTTTACCCGGATGGACTGCAACATAAAATCCTGCGTGAACATATTTTTAATATAAGAATTGACCTGTGCAACTGTATATATATTCCGATTCTGCATGAGCACACCTGCCTTATGCAAATTTGGCCAGAATACCATTCACAAACCCGGACGATGCATCCTGCCCAAATTTCTTGGCAAGCTCCACTGCCTCATTGATCGCCACACCTGTGGGAACATTCTCATCATAACAGATCTCATAGACAGCAAGTCTTAAGATTGTCAAATCCACTTTGCTCATTCTGGTGGTATCCCACCCTTCTGCCTTCTCGTTCAACCGGCTGTCGATGTCCGAAAGCTTATCGAAAATCTTTCTGAACTTTTCGGAGACATAGGCAGCATCTTCTTCCTGCGCCGCATCCTCATCCTCGAAAAAGAGCTGCTCCTGCTCCGGCATATCTTCCACCCTGTTAAACTCCACGCGAAACAGTAATTTAAAAATCTGCTCCCGCAATTCTCTTCTGCTCATATCAACTCCCGCTCTGTCTTATTTTTCTTTCGTCACATTAATGCCGGCGATGCGGATGTTCACATCCAGCACCTCTAAACCTGTCATGTTCTCTATAGCACCTTTTACCTTATTCTGGACGCGCTGACAAGTAGCCGGGATATTATATCCATATTCCATGGTAATGGCAAGTTCCACCTTGACCTTCTTATTGGAAACATCTACCCTGGCGCCTTTGTAAAGGCTTCTGACACCTACCCTGCTCAACAGTTCATTGGTCATATTGCCAGCCATAGCAGCCACACCGTCCACCTCTGTGGCTGCCAGCGCAGCAATCATGGCCACCACATCATCCGCAATCTTTACGGTCCCGAATCTCTCATCTTCCTGCAATACATACGAGTTTCTGCCTGTTTCCTGTTCCATAAACAATAACCATACCTTTCTCTCATTTGGATTAAGTATATCAAAATTTCTGTTTTTTGCCTAGCCCTATTCCGTTTAAAGCCAGAAGCTCATACTGTATTGCTTTTCATTATCGGTATAGGACACCGCTCCGTCAGGACATTCCAGATACTGGAAGATTTTCTGTTCCAAAATCAATGCCGTATGCATCTGTCTGTAAGTCTCATAGTCGGCACACTTTAAGGTCACATAAGTATTTCCCTTCTCATAGCCGGCTGCAAAAATCCGGGCAAGCCGTTCTTCGTCCCATTCTGTAAAGTACACGCCCTCCCGCACATAGTAATTTGCTTCCATAGCCGTACACTCCGGCAGCTCCACTACGTTGTCCAGCGTATGTGTCAGTTCCAGCTGTTTGGTGGTAACACACAGGTAGTCATAGTTGATGGTGGGAATCTTCTCTGCCGGATAGCTGTCTTTACCGCCCACCGCCTGATAAGAAGCATCCCCCCAGGTAGTATCCACATAATAGTATTCCCCGTCAATCCGCACAAGATTCCAGGCATGTCCTTCTCCGCCAATCACTCGGCCAAGCACCAGCGTGGCAAAAATGTCCGCCTTATTGAGCAAATATTGTGCCGCCTTGGCATAGCCCTGGCAGACAGACTTTCCCTCGATAAATACAGAGCAGATATTCTGATTATCCTGCGCCGTTGCGTCATAATCGGTATGATGAATCAGGTATTCATAAATGTATTTTACCTTCGTATATTCGTCTGCTCCCTCCGGCATGCCGGCCAGACATTGGTTTACATAATCATCTATCAGTGCCTGTTTTTCCGCCACTTCACTCTGGGAAAACCGATATGTCCCTGTAAAGGTTACCTTTTTAAGCACATCTCCCAGCGTATACTCCGTATAGCTGTAGCCATCCACATAAAAGATTTCCGGATGATCGTTTAACACACACTGAAAAACATGGGAAATTTTCTGTTTATCAAAAGTGGAAAGCTTAACCTCCTGCCGATAATTGATCAGCGCATCTAAAATCTCCAGATAGACAATCTGCTCTTCCTCCGGCAGTCTCTGGTAGGCAAAGCATTTCTCAAGGGACATCTCTATCTGTACCCGGTCCTGCCGGATTACCTGTTCCGGCTCCTCAAACTCCGTCTGTTCCGCGCCCAGGTCTGCCTGCCTGTACAGGTCACTCTTCTCATGGGGCAGCTGATGCCAGGCATACGCCAGTGCGCCGGTCAATAACAACATACCCATCAATAAAATTCCTGTTTTCTTCATAGACCAATGCCCTCCTCCCCCAGAATGTCACTCCCACCCTACGAAACCGCATAGAGCTGAACTTTATCTGTACCACCGCTTAATTTCTTCCAAACTCCGATAAAACCAGACCCTCGTTTCTGTCTAAAGTCATGCCGATGCTCCAGGGATTGACAAATAACAACAGCGGATTTCCCTTTAAGTCCTTGATCTTTTTCATATCAGAAGTCCCTGTCAGCTTGTCCAGGTCAATCTCCTTATTTTCAATCCACCTTATATGTTCATAAGGAAGATTCTCCAGCTTAATCTCAACGTTATATTCATTTTCCAGACGGTACTTCAGGACATCGAACTGTAAAACACCAACGACGCCCACAATAATCTCTTCCATACCCGTATTAAATTCCTGGAAAATCTGAATCGCACCTTCCTGCGCAATCTGTGTAATGCCTTTGACAAACTGTTTCCTTTTCATGGTGTCCATCTGTCTGACTCTGGCAAAATGTTCCGGTGCAAACGTAGGAATCCCTTCATACGCAAACTCCTCCTTAGGCATACAGATAGTATCCCCGATGGAAAAGATTCCCGGATCAAAAACACCGATGATATCTCCGGCATAAGCCTCACTCAAAATCTTTCTCTCATCTGCCATAATCTGCTGGGGCTGTGACAGACGCATCACCTTCCCGCCCTGCACATGTTTCACTTCTTCACTCACATCAAACTTCCCGGAACAAATCCGCATGAAAGCAATTCTGTCACGATGAGCCTTATTCATATTGGCCTGGATTTTAAACACAAAAGCCGAAAAATCATGTTCTACAGGATCAATCAACCCGATATTCGCCTTGCGGGCAAGAGGTGTGGTAGTCATCTTTAAAAAGTGCTGTAAAAAGATCTCCACCCCAAAGTTTGTCAACGCGGAACCAAAGAACACCGGCGTCAGATCCCCCGCCTGTATCTGGGAAAGATCATATGGCGCGCTGGCACCATCCAAGAGTTCGATTTCATCCATAAGCTGTGCCTTATTTTCTTCCCCAATCTGGGCAGTCAGCCTCTCCTCTTCCTCAACGGAAATCCGGGTAGCATGTCCCTCTTTGGTGCCCTTCTCCGTATCCGAATAGGTAATGACACATTTGCTCTCCCTCTCATAAACACCCTTAAAATTCTTCCCGGAACCAATCGGCCAATTGATCGGGCAAGTGGCAATACCAAGCTCTTTCTCTATATCATCCAACAATTCAAAGGTATCATTGGCATCCCTGTCCATCTTATTAATAAATGTAAAAATCGGGATATGACGCATCACGCATACCTTAAACAACTTACGCGTCTGCGCCTCAACTCCCTTGGAGGCATCGATGACCATCACTGCCGAATCTGCCGCCATCAGCGTTCTGTAAGTGTCTTCTGAGAAGTCCTGATGTCCTGGTGTATCCAGGATATTAATGCAAAAGCCGCCGTATTCAAACTGCAGCACGGAAGAAGTAACCGAAATACCTCTCTCCTTCTCTATCTCCATCCAGTCTGAGACTGCATGTCTGGCTGTCGCTTTACCCTTGACACTGCCTGCCAGATTAATGGCGCCCCCATATAATAAAAATTTTTCGGTGAGGGTCGTCTTACCCGCATCCGGATGCGATATGATCGCAAAAGTTCTTCTTTTGTTAATTTCCTCCGCAAAATTACCCACGTTTTTATCCTCCAAACTGACCTTCTGGTAAACTTTCTCATATTGTCTGCACCGACATCCATCTTACACTCACAACATGGATGTCCCCGCAAACTCCGGCTCGAGTCCAAAATAAGCAAGCACTGTGGCCCCAATATCCGCAAATGTATCTCTCGTACCCAAATTCTCCGGCCTCACCTTATTTCCATACATCAGAAACGGGGTATACTCTCTGGAATGATCTGTGGAAACTGTATACCCGGGATCACATCCATGATCTGCCGTGATCATCAGAATATCCTCCTCCCCAAGTCTGCCAAGAATCTCCGGAAGCTTCCGATCAAAATAAGTAAGCGCCCGTGCATAACCTTCGATATCATTGCGATGACCATAAAGCATGTCATAATCTACAAGATTAACAAAGCAAAGCCCTTCAAATTCCTTGTCCAGATATTCCAGCGTTCTCTCAATCCCTTCCTCATTGCCCTTTGTGTAGACAGCTTCTGTAATTCCTCTGCCCGCAAAGATATCTTTAATCTTGCCCACAGATATCACATCCCTGCCCGCACGTTTAAGCTGATCCAGCATTGTCACTGCCGGCGGTTCTAAAGAAAAGTCATGCCGCCTGGGCGTCCTTGTATAGTTACCCGACGTCCCCACAAAGGGTCTTGCAATCACCCGGCCCACCCCATGTCTGCCCTGCAGAATCTCCCTGGCCATTCTGCAATACTCATACAGGGTCTCCACAGGCACCACATCCTCATGTGCCGCAATCTGAAACACGCTGTCTGCGGAAGTATAAACAATCAGCTTACCTGTCCGAACATGCTCGTCACCGTAATCCCGGATGACTTCCGTGCCAGAATAGGGTCTGTTACAGAGTACGCCTCTTCCGGCGGCCTCCGCAAATGCCTCCAGAACTTCCTCCGGAAAGCCTTCCGGATAAGTGGGCAGCGGCTGCCTGGACACAATTCCGGCAATCTCCCAATGCCCAATGGTGGTATCTTTCCCTTTGGACGCTTCCTTCATACGGGCAATTCTCGCCCGGGGCGCCTTAACCCCATCCCGGCAGGTAACGCCCTCTATATTAAAAAGTCCTAATTTCTCCATATTAGGCATGGAAAAGACAGAGCTTGAGGACACGGACCGCAGGGTATTGGTTCCTTTATCCCCATAGGCTTCCGCATCCTCCATCTCTCCGATTCCAAAACTATCTAATACGATCAAAAAAACTCTCTTCATCTTTTGCCTCCATCCTCTATGACCTCACCGCACTATATCCCCGCCAAACGCCATACGAATATATAGTACCATAAAATCATTTACAATGCACCTACTTGTTACCGCCCGGCGCTCTTTGCCCTATGTTCCTTTTTCACTTTAATCTGCATTGACCGTACTGATAATAATAGCATCTGCATTGACACCAGTCTTACGGATTACAATATCCTCAATCTGGGCACGCTGCGCCTCGGTCAGTTCCTCAGTATTGACCACCACATCCACACTCTCTCCATCAATACTGACAACCGCATCGCTGAATCCTTTTGCCTCCAGAAGGATTTCCGCAGCAGTCTCCTTCTCCGCCACATCTGTCATGGAAATCATACTGTTGACCGCTTCCTGCTTCTGTGTCTCACTGATATTGGCATTGTTAATGATCTCCAGCAGGGTCTCCTTATTCTGCGCCCTTGTCTGCTCCTTCTGAAGTTTTGCACCGGATAATTCAGAAGTCATGCCTGCTGAGGTAAACACCGCCTCTCCCGGCACCTCATCCATCTGTTCTTCCGCCAGGGCCTCTGCCAGCTCTTCATCCACACTGCCGCTGTCCACCATGGTCACGTCGCCGTCAAGGCTCTCAATATCACCGGCAGCCTGTTCGATGTCTTCCTCAGACAGATCCAGCAATGCAGAATAGTCTGATTCCTCTTCTGCCAAGGCAAGATCACCCTTGTCATCCACTGTGACAGTACCGTTTACGGACATGATCTCTTCATCTGTTACTTTCGTGCCTGCAAAGTTCAAATAACCTGCTACGGCGATCATGATTGCAAGCGCTGTGATCATCATCTGGTTCTTCTTGATCATATTTTTCAATTTCTTCTCCCCTTCACTGATTTTTATTTTTCATCTTAACTATTGTTATTTTATTCATGTCTATATCAAATAATACCTGAATTGCTTCGATTATATTCTGACGTACCTCCGGCTGGTCGGCCCCCTGTGCAATCACTACCACACCTTTCACGGAAGGCGTGATGGTCTTGATCACATAGGGCACGTCCTGCCCTCTCTCATCCACCGTATAGATTGTCTTCTTCTCTATTCGATTCTCCGTCACCCTGCGGCTTCCGCCAGCCGCATCCTCTTCCGTTGTCTCTGAAATACTCTCCGTTCCGTCCCTGGCAAGCACTCTCTGCTCTGATTCCTGCAGGGTAATCAGTACCTTTACCTGCCCTGCACCTTCTATATATAGAAGAGACTTCTCAAGTTTCTCTTCCCACTCCCTGACATAATCGGCACTTTGCACATCTGTGGAAGGCTGTTTCAGTTCACTTATTTTAGCACCTGTGTTGTCCGATATATCGGACTTTGTTTCACTTTTTTCAACAGGCAGGGAAATCACACACAAAAGCACACCCATCAGAATCACAATCAGCCATTGGTCTTTACGCAGCTTCCTGCCTCCTGTCAGTTTCTCAAGCAGCCTCTTACCATCCTCCAACACATGTCACCTCCACCTTCTCCCTCTCTATGCCCAGGATTTTCGCAAACATTTCCTGAAACTGTGAGGCAGCATTCGTACTTTCTTTCTCCTTCTCATCCCCAATCACAATCTCCTCAACCAGAATCTGTTCCACTGCTTGCTGCCCCTTATCAGCCATCACAATTTCCACCCGTTGAAACACTGGCCCATCCCCTTCACCTCCCGTTCCGGAAATATTCCCCTCAAAGACCAAAGATACCAGACTTACACAGTATCCACTGTCACAAATCTCCTGATTTAATCTGGACTTAACTTCCTCCTCCAACTGCTTTACTGTATTTTCATGAAAATCGTCTGCATCTGCCTGCCAAAGATTCTCATTTTTATATTTCTCCAGAATCTGTTCCACTGTTTTCTGCCAGGGCTCCTGCGTTATACCCTGCTGGAAAAGAAATGGTCTTATAAACAATAACAATATAATAACACTTGATACCAATTTAATATACTTCTCATACTGACGCCCCGGTGAGAGATGTATCACTGCCTGGGCTGCTATCATAAAAAGACCTATTCTTCTGATATTCTCAAGCATTACAACGCACCTCCCATCCCCTGGATTCCTGGCAGCGGATCTGCACGCTACATGATAATTCTGCCTGTGGTATATGTTATAATTGCTATCTGGATGACAAACATCCCCACTGAAGCCAGAGCGATTTTCAATAACATCAGGTTTCCATCTCCCACCCGATTGGCACAGCCTGTCATGCGTTTGTCACTGACAATACCGATCAGCGCGGCACTCAATTTGATAACACATGCCAAAAGAGCAAGCTTCAAAAGAGGAATACCGCACAGTACTATAAGCACCAGCGTAATGTAGATGCCTATACTGTTCTTGACAAGCACCGCAGATCCCATCACCATCTCAAACATACCCTCCGTCAATCCTCCTATACCCGGCAGTACGGACACGGCTTTCTTAACTGCCGAGGACTGCAGGGAATCTATAACGGGCGATATCATTGCCTGCAGTAGACTAAATCCTGTGATAATCCCTAATGTCACTTTAATACTGCCGCCTATCAGCTTCTCCAGCAGTTCCAGTAAGAGTCCCAGTTTCTCTTCCATCCAGATTCCATTGATCACCGTCAGAAGCACATAACCATAAACCATCGGCAGAAGAATAGACAAGTATCCCCATTCTATAAGGTAAACCACCACCAATAGCAAATGATAATAAACCGATGCAGAGGCAAATCCCGTTGCGCCTGCCACCGCAACCATATAAGTAGGAATATACAGACGGATAAAGGCAGTAACACTCTGCAAAATCTCCTGCACAATACCAACTGCATCCACAAAAAACTTCAGAAGCACCGCAATCAGCATCAAATAAACAAAATAAAACGCCAGATCCGATACCTGATGGTCTTTGAATAAATCTGCAAAATTAGAGAACAGCGCCGCCACGATTCCCAGGATGAGGATTGTGAAAAACAATGTCCTCAACTCCCCTCTCTGATATGCAAAAGCATCCGCTATTCCACCGCCCAGCATCTTCAAAGCTTCCCACAACTCTCCCTGCATGACATGGCCGAATACTGCCTTCCCGTCAAAGGAAAACTCCGGGAATAACTGTTCAAAGTCCAGAGAAACCGCATTCATGTCCATTTCATCCCACACAAAGCTGCTATCCCCCATACACCCCTGCCTCCTTATTTGGCAATCGCCTGTATATTCTCCATCAAAGCCAGAAGCACCGGCATACCGACTGAGAGAATGTAAAGTTTCCCAAGCATTTCAACCTGTCCGGCAACCCCGCCATAACCGGCGTCCTTACAGATTCCGGCACAGAACTCACAGGCATAGGTGGCACCTACTGCCTTCAACAATACTGCCAGAAACTGATAATTTTCATGTAAATATCCCCTGATCTGCTCTATTCCCGTCAGTATCTGCATAAAATAGCGCATGATATATTCCAGAATAATAAGGCACACTGCAACGGCAACATAGATACCATACTCTGCCTTATAACTCTTTATTGACACTGCAAACAGTACGCCCACAATACCCGCCAATCCAATCCTCACCATGTCCATACAGCTCTACACCTTTACCCTTACAGAGTGAATAACTCCTGTACCATCAAAAACAGATCATAAATATAAGGAATCATCCAAGTTAAAACAAGAATTAATCCTGCCAGGCTAATCAGAAAGGCATGTTCCTCTCTGCCGCTATATTTTAAAACCTGATTTAATATTGTCACCAAGATACCCACTGCCGCTATCTTGAAAATAAGACTTACGCCCATTGCTCCTCCTTAAACATTTTCATCCTCATTTTCCCTTCACAGCAACAGGATTGACAAAAGCAGCCCTGCAAGAATACTAACGCTGTGTATCATTTTGGCTCTGTTATCATAGGCTTCTTCCGCCTGTCTGCACTTCCTTGTCAGTAACTCTACAGACTGTTCAAGCCCCATAGCCTGACGGTTCTCCTCCTGTAATCCCAGAAACACAGGAAGATTCATGATAGCCTCTTTCTCTTCCGCCTGCAGAGGCAGTTCACGAAGGCACGCCTCCATTTGTTCTTTCCAGGTCTCTTTTAAGCCTGTACCATTCCCCTGGCACATCTGCCTGTGAATCTCTTTAAAATAGGAAGCATACCCATTCTCTCCGCAGTCTGCAATAATCAGGCAGATTTCAGGAACTGTATGCTTGCCATAACTGATTTCATTCTGTATTCTGCGCATGATATGAATGAAGGCGCGTAAATGTCTGATCCTATCTTTTTCCTGCCTTACCTTTAAGTTGCCAAATCCTGCACAACCTGCCAGAATACAGAGGATTCCCACTACTTTATACATCGCTGTCCTTCTTGATCATATATGCCTTCTATCACACAGTTTCCGCTTCGACGCGCCAGCACCACATATCGTTCAAACAAGCTCTCTTCTATTACATAGCGCATGTAATCTTTATTTTGTATCTCCTTCAGGGAATTGCCATGAATTGTCGCTAACAGATTACAGCCACAGCCACTGGCCATCCGCAGGGCTTCTATGTCTTTATCACTCCCCAGCTCATCCACTGCAAGTACCTGCGGCGCCATGGACCGGATCAGCATCATCATCCCCTCCACCTTGGGACAGCCATCCAGCACATCTGTGCGGGTTCCAACATCGTTCTGGGGGATTCCCATATAGCTTCCCGCAATTTCAGAGCGCTCATCCACAACACTCACGTTCATTCCCGGCCCATATGCAGTCCCATCTGACAGCTGCCTGATAATATCCCGCAGCATCGTGGTTTTGCCGCATCCGGGCGGCGATATCAAAAGGGTATTGCGCACACGTCCTTTATCATAGAGGAAATATAGAACCGAATCCGCTGCGCCCTTTATCTGGTGTGCAATACGGATATTTAAATAACGTATGTATTTTATGTTTCTGATGCGTCCCGCTTCTTCCAGAATAACCTGTCCTGCCAATCCTACCCGATGGCCGCCCTGCATGGTAAGAAATCCCTGCCGGATTTCATCTGCAAAGGCATAGAGAGAATACTGGCATAAATGCTGTAAAATCTCATCCAGTTCGCCGGCGGTGATCCCGGCTCCACAATCCTGCCTGTCCACAATCTGTCCTCCGGCATCCACAAACCGCTCTCCCTTTCCCAAAAGGATTGTTACGGGCCTTCCTGCCCGCAGCCGGATTTCCTGCACCTGGTCACACAAATCCGCCACGTTCTGCCATCTGCTGCGCATCCTTTCCGGAAACATACGTAAAATATCTTCTCTGCGCATCCTCATTCCCCCTTATCTCAATATATGAACCTTTGTCCAAGTTATGACAGGAAAAACAGAGCCCGTAAATCATAGGTCCGAAAACCGGCTGTTCCAATAATGCCAAAAAAATCTATAGCATTTTCTATAAAAAAAGGGTAAAATATTTAGAGAAAAATCAGGGTAAAAGAGGGATCATATGAAACTGGACATGCATTGTCATACAAAAGAAGGCTCACCGGACGGCAAGCTTGCATTATTAGAAAATATTGCACTATTGAAGGAAAAAGGCTATCAGGGCATGCTGATTACAGATCATAACTCCTACAAAGCCTATCGTTACTATAAAAAGCTGGCTGATAAGCCCGATGATTTCGTTGTCTTAAAGGGAATCGAATATGATACCATTGATGCCGGCCACATGATCATCATCATGCCAACCGGGGCAAAGCTTCCCATCTTAGAATTGAGAGGACTGCCCTTGTGGCTTCTCATAGAAATCGTACATCTCTATGGAGGTATTCTGGGCCCTGCCCACCCCTGTGGTGAAAAATTTCTGAGTATCAAAAATACGCTCCGGGGTAAGTTTTCCGAAGCTATCTACCGTAAATTTGATTTTATAGAAGGCTACAATGCCTGTGAAGACGCTGATTCCAATATGCGCGCCATGGCACTGGCTGAGCGCTTTGGTCTGCCCTGTTTTGGCGGCAGTGACTCCCACAAGCCGGATTGCGCCGGATTCGGCTACACAATCCTGCAGGAAGACATTACCACAGAAACCGAGTTGATTGCATATATTCGTGCAAGCAAGTCCACTCTGATCGGCGGCTTACACTACACCCATACCACCAAGTCTAAATTGGGCAAGGTCAATAAGGTACTGGTATATTCTTTCTGGATTTATAATAAATTTCTGGCACTCTTTCGCCGGAAAGCACGCAATCTGGAATTGATGGAAGACCAGATTCTAGACTCCATCCGCGCCGCCAAAAGTAAAAAAACACGTTATATCTCGCTTGGAGAAGACTAAATTGGAAAAGATTAAGGGAAAACGTTAAAATAGCACACGTATTTCTATCTCTTATTATTTGCTATTTTCTTCAGCTCCTCCAACGCATTTTTATATTTTCTGGATTCCATTGTAGGATTGTTGCGAATCATATTCCGCTTATAAAAATCTAATATTTTGCTGTCACTTCTCTGCCGCTCCAGATACTCACTGAATCTTCCACGCAATTCAGCGATTTCTTCTTTCACACTCTCGCCATAAGCAGTGGGCACACGCAAAAGAGTCTCCTTGATGGCCGCGAACCGCTGCTCCAGGCCGGCAGTTATCTCGTTCATCCAAAGTTCCCTGCGCTCTCCCCTCTCCTGCCTTCTAAATTCTTTCTCCTCATTGTTAAACGCAATGATCACATCCAGACGACGCTGCATACGTTCCAACTCTTCCTTGGCCCTCTCAATCTTCACCAGGATATCCTGCAGATCCAGGGCCGCCTTAAAAGAAAGTGCAAAATCCGCCACAATATAAATGGTGAGAAGCACCGTCACCCAGGCCATTACGCGGGCCGGTATGGATAATACCATCTGCTCAATGGGCATATGTATCACTCTGGTCATCAGAATTGTAAAAAATCCCCAGACTATGGAAGACCGCAGACAAATATGCCCCTGAAAATTGAGAAGTCTGTTGGAATAATCCCAATATCTGACTTTAAAGAGCGCTTCCATCACCACGCCTGTCACATATTCCAGTGCCGTTGCGCCAATAACACCCGCTACATATGTCAATAATACATTATCCCGAAAAGGCATGGATACTACCAGCATCATAATCGCACCGCTCCCATAGAGCGGCAGAAACGGGCCTCTCATAAATCCTCTGTTCACTAACTTTCCGGATTTTAGGGATACGAAAGTGGATTCGAAGCACCACCCAAAGAAACAATACATATAGAAAAAGAACAACCACTGAAATCCACTGTAACCAAACATAAAATCTGTACTCCTATATATTATGTAAACATATTTTCTGTCGTATTTTAATAACCCGCAGGCATTATCTGTAAATTTCCACAGTGATTCTCTGCTTTCCTTTACGCGTCTCTCCCTGCGCACCTGTATAAATGAATCTGCCGTATCCTCTTACGGTCACGGAATCGTCCGCTTTCAGGATATAGCTTCCATTCTCTGTCATTCTGCCGTTTATAAAGATTTTACCCGTCCTGAACAGCTCCTGACTCTGGCTTCTGGCTATATTATATAATTTGGATATCACCCCATCAATCCGGGGAGATGCCACTGACAATGATACACTCTCCAAAGATGGCGTTGTAAGCTGTACCGGAATCTCACTGACAAGGCATTTAACCCGGGTACGCCGCACCTTAACAAGATGTTCTGTCAAGTAAGGGGCTATGGACTCCTGGCAAAACAAACAGGCTTCTTTGTCCTGCACAAAAATATCGCCCACGGTATCCCTCTCAATCCCCAGATTCATAATCGCACCCAAAAAGTCCCTGTGCGTCAGGTTCTCTGCAAATTTCAGGTTAAGGGGCTCAATCCGAAGACATACAATAGGATAGGGGGCTGTATAACCAAGATTCTCCTCATTACCGAACCGGATCATTTTACGTTCACATAAGGGGCTTCCGCCATCCATTCCGCATCCTGCATAAGATAGCTGACCGCTGATCTCGTGATAGGCCTGCTGCTCAGAGAGTCCCAGAAAAGACGTAAATGTATAAACACTGTGGCTGTAGGAACGCTCCGCTAATTCCAACAGCCGCTTCTTTATCTGCTGTATATCCTTATCTGCTTCCATCACACGAAACTTATAACCTCTTCTTTCGGGGCTTTGGCTGGCTCCACATTTAGAGCATGCAGCACCGGCCCCTCTCCCTGATAGTCCGCAAAGTACTCCTTCTCCACACGTGCTGTCACTTTCACCCACTGCTTATTTGTCAGTGCATCCGTCTGGTCATATTCACAGGCATATCCTAAGAAGGCCATATCCTCTGCACAACAGGTCATCGCCATGCGCCCCGGCACAAAGTAGTTGTGGGGAAACTGTTCCGGCTTTAAGACCATCGCTATAAAGCGTACCGTCTTGCCCTCATAACGTTCCAGATGATCCAGGGAATCCAGATACCATATGCCGTAACCTTCGTTATTTAAATCAATAACAGATGCTTTTAAATCATACGGCAGGTCTTCCTCCATGATCTCATTGATTTCCCCGTTGGCATCCTCGAACACAATCTCCGCCTTCTGATTGATGGCCTTGATATTCCGTTTGTAGCTGCTTAAATCTCCCACACCGTCACAGCGATTAAAGATGATGAGCTCCGACTTACGAATCTGTTCTGCTAACAGGGACTTCATATTTGTAAAATACATCGGGAAAGTGGACGCATCAATGGTAGTAATTTGCTGTTCTATCTTCCAGTGCCAGGGCAGTTTCATCTCTTTATAGTTCCACATGCCGTTATATTCAATGATGATACGTTCCGGCTTATATTTCTTTTCCAGTTCTATCAGTCTGCCCGTCGTAAATTCCTCTTCCTCCTCTATCAGCACAAGTTCTGTACGGCTCTGCTTCAAGAGGTCAGCATCATATTCCTTCTCGCCTTCTTCACAGAGAATCAACAGCGTCTTGCCGCGTATCTGAAAATAAGGCTGTGCCAGTGTATACGTAATAAACTCTGTCTTGCCGCTCTCCAAAAATCCGTTGATCATATAGACCGGTTTCATAACTCTACTTCCTTCCCGTTAATTTCATAACACTCCCAGCATCGCTTTCCCACACCCTGGCTCTATTTCTGAAATAATGCCGCCAGCTTCTCTTCCTGCAGTTTCGAACCAATCACGCAGACCTTTCCCGTCACATCCGGTTTACCGCTCCTGACATTTCGCTCCTCCGGTACATAGTCAAAATAAATCCAGCCGCCGTCGGCGGAAGCCACCATTCCCTTTGCACGCAGTACCAGACCGTATTCCTCAGCCTTATCCAGTTCTTCCAGAATGTGCACAATCTCCTCTCTGCTGTAAACCGCAGGTGTCTCCAATCCCCAGCTTGTGAAGACGTCATCCGCGTGATGATGGTGATGCCCATGACCCCCATGTTCATGATCGTGATGGCAGCACTCGTGATGATGCTCATGGTCGTGTTCCTCATGATGACACTCGTGATGGTGCTCATGGTCGTGTTCCTCATGATGGCACTCGTGATGGTGCTCATGGTCATGCTCCTCATGACGGCACTCGTGATCGTGCTCATGTCCGTGGTCCTCATGACAGCACTCATGATGATGTTCATGGCCGTGATCCTCATGACAGCACTCATGATGATGTTCATGGTCGTGATCCTCATGATGGTGCTCATGGCTGTAATCCTCATGATGGCACTCGTGATCATGCTCATGGTCATGCTCCCCATGGCAGCACTCATAATGATGCTCATGGTCATGACTCTCATGATGACATTCCTGACTGTGCTCATGATGATGGTGGTGCTCTTCGTGCATCTCCATCACTTCCCGCATCAATTCCGCTTCCAGATCCTTGGCCCCCTCGATCGTCTCCAGAATGTCCCTTCCATCCAGAGCATCCCAAGGCGTAGTGATAATGGTTGCCTTCGCATTATGCTCCCTGACCATTGACACACAGGCTGCCAGCTTTTCCTCACTCAATTTATCCGTCCTGCTCAATACTATCGTGCCGGCGTGGGCAATCTGGTTGATAAAGAACTCCCCGAAGTTTTTGATATACATTTTACATTTACAGGCATCCACCACAGCCACCGCGCTGTTTAATACAACTTCCCTGTCCGCCATGGCATCCTGCACTGCCCTCATGACATCGGAGAGTTTACCCACGCCCGAAGGCTCTATCAAAATCCGCTCCGGTGCGTAAGTGTCCAGCACTTCCTTCAAAGAGGTGCCAAAATCACCCACCAGAGAGCAACAGATACAGCCGGAATTCATCTCCTTAATCTCGATGCCGGCCTCTTTTAAAAACCCGCCGTCAATTCCAATCTCACCAAATTCATTTTCAATCAATACCACCTTGGTATCTGCCAGTGCCTCTTTTAAAAGCTTCTTAATCAACGTGGTTTTCCCGGCTCCCAGAAATCCGGAGACAATATCAATCTTTGTCATACTTTTCCTCATTTCTGCGCTGCTTTTGTCTCACCTTTATTGAGACAATGCATAGGAGTAATTTGCGTCAAGCAGCGCGCAGACACAAATCCCGCTATTGAAAATTCAGTTTTCAA
Organism: uncultured Lachnospiraceae bacterium; assembly: GCA_910577735.1. Taxonomy (GTDB): domain Bacteria; phylum Bacillota; class Clostridia; order Lachnospirales; family Lachnospiraceae; genus UBA3282. The sequence goes on along the minus strand of CAJTOO010000004.1, from coordinate 105,998 downwards.
TCTAATCCTTTCTTTATTCCAAATTCAGTCTCTTATCCATCACATACCAGGTAATCAGATAGAACACCACACTGTAGATGATGCCTGACAGCAGCATGCTCTCCCATCCGTAGTACCACTCAAACCTGTATGCATCCTTATTGAGCGCCATCACGAAGGTAAGATAAATCACGGAAAAGATTTTCTGTATAATATAAATCCCAAAATAATACAGCACTGAGAACAACAGTTTATGGTTGGCCGAAAGCTGCCCCAGAGATATGCAAGCCGTCACCTTTAAGAGTTTTGCAAACAGCGTGAAAAGAAAAGCAATCAACGACATGACCACTGCAAATCCCTTTATTGTCACCGTATCGGAAATCGTCAATGATATTATGCCCTCCAAGCTATCAGCCATCGTCTCGAACACTTCTCCATTAGACGCCATCAATATGATAATAGAAAAATATATCATAAGTTCACACAGGATAATCCACAATGCATACACCAATACCTTAGCAATAATAATATGGTGCTTATCCACTGGCAGGGTATGTAAAAGATATCCCTGATCACTGTACGTTGAGGTATAAAAGCGGTAAACCAGGAAAATCGCCACCCCGATCACCATCGCGAACATGCTTAACACATATGTCATCATCACCATAATCGCAATGAACTGAAGCATATCATTTTTGTCATAGGCGAAGAAATCCAGCTTCACAGTGATATTCGCCAGAATCGTCATGACCGCAATCATCAGATTCGCCAGACAAATAAATTTCCAGGTGGCCTTCCATTCATACTTCATCAATTTCCCTAACATGCGAACACCTCCCTGAAGAAACGGTCTATGGACTTGTGCTCATTCTGCCTGATCTGTTCTGCGCCAGCCTGCAGCACAATGCTTCCGTACTTGATAAACACCACATCATCCAGGATATTCTCCACATCTGAAATCAGATGCGTGGACAGCAAGATGGAAGCGTTCCTGTTATAGTTGCTGACAATCGTATGCAGAATATAATCCCTGGAAGCAGGATCCACACCGGCAATTGGCTCATCCAGAATATACAGATCCGCATCCCTGCTCATGACCAGAATCAGCTGCACCTTTTCCTTGGTTCCCTTGGAAAGATTCTTTAACCTCTCATTGGGCTGAATCTGTAAACGTGATAACATATCATAAGCCCTGTCCATCCGGAAATCAGGATAAAAGTCCTGAAAATACTGCACTACCTCAATCACCTTCATACCCGGATTCAGGTATGTACGCTCCGGCAGATAGGAAATCCTGAATTTCGTGTCAATCCCAGGTCTGTGTCCATTAATCAGCACATCTCCCGCCGTAGGCTGCAGAAGGCCATTTATAATCTTAATCAGCGTGGACTTACCGCTCCCGTTGGGCCCAAGCAGGCCTATGATTCTGCTGCGCTCCAAATTTAAATGTATCTGATTCAGGGCTATCTTTCTGCCATAAGTCTTTGTCAGACCCATACACTGTACAATTGGTGCCATATACTCCCTCCTTACGCTTCTATGCGATTGTTATCCTGTATTCCGCAACAAATTCAGCGCCTGCTGCAAGTTCCTGTCCCCATTTCCGCTCTTTTAATTCTCCAGCAAAATCCAGGCTGTCACATCTGCCATACCAGGGCTCTATACAGATAAAAGGCGCGCCTTTTCCCGGCGGTGACCAGATACCGAACAGCGGTGCATCAAAATCCACTGTCAGGTAGGGCTTCCCGTCCGGTCCTGCAAGCGCCACACTCTGGGCCTGATGATCCTCAATCACTAACGCATCACCATCAAACAGATGCTCTGTGACAGGCAGACTTCCATCTTGTAATATATATGTCTTCGTCTGGCCGTTTACCAATCCCTTTTCAATACAGGAAGATACCACCTGATCTTTTCTGTCAAATAAAATCCGGTACTCCGTCTGCTTCCTGTCAGGATCGATAGGACACCAAAATCCCGGGTGTCCGCCGATGGAAAAGTGCATGGTATCCTGGCCCGGGTTCTTCACCCGCCATTTCACGATTACCGTATACCCGGAAAGCTCATAACCGATTTCCAGAACAAATGGATAAGGATATTTGGCAAATGTCTCTTCATTGGATTCTAAACGGAACCAGATCTCTGCAGCCACCTGACTCTTCAGCTGGAATTCCATATCCCTGGCAAACCCATGCTGCCCCATAGGATACTCCACACCCTTATCCCGATAAACGCCACCTTTTAAACCGCCTACAAAGGGAAATAAGACCGGTGAGGTTCTTTTCCAGTAAGCAGGATCTGCATCCCACATATATTCTCTGCCCTCTGTCACACTCTTGAGAGATTTTAACTCCGCTCCCAGGCTGTCCACCTGTATGGTAACCTTTTCATTACTGATCTGAAATAATGCCATGATAATCCCCTTTCTTTGCCCAATTGATAACGCCCCTCAAAAATACCTATTCTATTTATTTTACCATACTTTATAGCAAACGTATATCCTCGACTTTGAATTACACCTTTAGGATTTTTCGTCTTTTAAGAACGGCTCTTCGCTTCTTCCCACTGCTTTTTTAAGCTCGTGTCTTAGGGTCAGGTATTCTGTATGGTAAGGATGTTTTGGCAGTTCTTTTGCCAGCACAGTGAGCTGGGTCTGAATACTCTCCCGCAAATATGTCTCATCCGGCCTGCGTATCCGTCTGCTTTCTCCAACCTGATAGGATCTGCTCTGCCAGATACAGGGGCTGAGGAATCCAACCACACGGCCCTTGCGATCCATAACATGCTCTTCCCCTCTCATCAAATAAGCTTCCAGAATGCAAAGATAATCCTCTGGCAATTCCTCTCCGTTCTTTAGCGAAACAGAGCTTTCCCACTGCCACATGTCCTTCTCCGGCAGCAGATCATCCTGGATATACTCTGCCAATCCAAACTCCCACTGCGCATCAAAACGTTTATGCTGTTTCTCCCAATCCGTAAAGACCGGGCTTATCATCTCATAAAATGTCTCCACAAATTTACCGATTTCCTCTTTACAGATGGCCTTTTCCATCAGCATCGGTTCCATCACTTTGCGGGGCTGCTTTTCTGTCCCCGGCCATTGTGTTTTCACCTGGTTATCCAACAGATACTGCAAAAACTCCCTGGCGCCGGGCATATTCATTTCAAGTTTACATAACTTATCACCAAGTAAATCATACAGAATAAGCGATTCCACCACTGCTTCTCTCTTAGTTCCATAGATTCTCAATTTGCAATAACCGATATCATTCAGTGAAAATTCTCTCCGCTTCCCAATTGCATTTACATAACACAAATTCATCTCTTCCACTGTGAGCCTGCGGTGAAAGTAAGTTATGCACACCATCACGCCGCACACCATCATAAGAAAGAGAACCAGGGCAAATACCAGGCGATTCCCTCCCCCGGACGGATAGCACAATCCCATCACAAGAATAAAGAGGCTAAACCCAAGAATAAAAATCCCGCCCACCAACACAATGCCATGCTCTTTCACCTGAATACCGATCTTATCTTCCTGTTCCATCCGCTCCTTCTTTCTCCATCACTTCCTCCCAGGCCTCCACAACACAAGGAAGCGGCACTGCCGCGATCTCATTTCTCTGGGTTCCCCCGGTGAGCATACCGATAAAATGTCCATAACCGTCAAAGACACCGCCTCCCGACATGCCTGTCCTGGCATAACCATATCCATAAAGCATATCGTTCTCAAACTCTTCAATATACTGCCAGGGTTCTTCCACGGTGCCCTCATGATACTCCACTGCACCAATCGCCATGCCAGTGCCTACACTGAACATCGCATCTCCTGTTTCGAGCCGTTCATAAATTTCCGCGTCAGCACTGACAAAACGAAGCGTTCCCAGCTGCTCATAGCCAAGCGCCTCTATATCCACCCTCAGAAATCCCACATCATAAGATTCCGATATGCCAAGTACACTGGCATTGAGATAATATCCCTGCGGAAAATGAAGAACCCCTGTCATATCATCCCAATACGCCAACACATGCGCATTGGTGGCTACAATCACAGCATCTTCCGTTAACTGCCAGATTACGCCGCTGCCATAAGCGTTCCCCATATTCACCCGCACTACACAATCCTTTACCATTTCATATGCCTGGGAGGAATCTTCCTCGTCCAGGGTACTGCACTCAAGAAGCCTCAGCGCTACTAATCCCTCATAGATGTCCTGGTCATTCACGGTCTGAATCAGATGGGGCGGGCAATAAGCTTCTCTGGCCTGCAGCGTCTGACTGGTCCCAGACAGACAGAAGAAGAATAAAATGACATATATTATTTTATTTTTCATACAGCATCTGTTTTCCATCCTGTAAGGTGTCACTGATTCCATTACGCTATCTCGTCTTCCCCTGCGCCTTTTACCCTGTGCAAAGGCACAGGAATCCACGATTTCTCCCCTGCCGAAAGAATATCCCTGGCTCCTGTGCCCCCGCATTTCTTTTTTACTCCATGAATACTTTGCTGTTTTAAAATAAGCAGAACGATAAGCCGGGTTATGTCGTGAATGATCATCTATCTAGGATCTTTGTTGCCAAAGACCTCAAGCGACCTACCTGAAAGCAGACCGGGCCGGCCTGTTGCTTTCTATTTGGTCTTGCTTCGGATGGGGTTTACACAGCCTGCCCGTCACCGGGACAGCGGTAGTCTCTTACACTGCCATTCCACCATAACCACAGACTTCCGTTTCTACGGAAGTCCATGGCTGTTTATTTTCTGTTGCACTGGCCTTGGAGTCGCCTCCACCGGATGTTATCCGGCATCCTGCCCTGTGAAGCCCGGACTTTCCTCACCTGTACCCTTTCGTCTGTACAGCCGCGATCATTTATTCTACTTATTTTTCTTTCCCATTCACAGCCGCCGCTTCCTGGCGCGGCAGCAACAGCACTGTCTGTCAGACCTGTGCTGTCTACACATCAAAACAGCTTCCGCCCACAAACTCCCTGCACAGAGAATTTTTCGGCAGTTCCTCACTGCTGACTCCCAGGAAATATTCCAGGAATTTTAAAAGCCTCTTGGCCTCATGATATCCCTCATCCCCCTTTTTTATACTGAAAAGCAAGGGTTCTGCATACTGTTTGATTACCGCAAGTTCAAAGAGCATAGCAGAATTAAACATGGCATCTGCCTCCTCCTGAAAGGGGAATATGTATTTCTCCTCTCCCCGCCTGACCGAAGACCACATGGTAATCGTCTTCTGTGCCGAAGTGCCTCTCGTCCTTGCATCCCGCACCAGACGGCGCAGCAGTCTGTTATCCGTAGTAGGGATTCTGTTATGTTCATCCACATTTAACGTGGTAAGCGCACTGATATAAATCTTAAACTTGCTCTCTGCCGGCAGTGAATGGGACATTTTCTCATTGAGACCATGTATTCCTTCAATGACCAGAATATCATCCTTGCCAAGAACCGTCTCCTTGCCGCTGTACTCTCTCTTCCCCGTCTTAAAGTTAAACGTCGGCAGCTGTACGCTCTTGCCTGCAAGCAAATCCGTCATATCATTGTTGAACTGTTCCACGTCAAGCGCCTCCAGACACTCATAATCAGGATTGCCGGCTTCATCCAACGGTGTCTTGTCATGATCCAGATAATAATTATCCAATCCAATGGGATGGGGCTTTAATCCATAGGTGCGAAGCTGAATCGATAACCGGTGGGAAAACGTGGTCTTACCCGAGGATGAAGGACCCGCTATCATAACGAATTTAACATCCTCACGCCTTGCAATGTCCCTGGCAATCTCACTGATCCGCCTCTCCTGCAGCGCCTCCTGTACAAGAATCATCTCAGAGATACTGCCCTGGCAAATCTGGTCGTTCAAATCCCCCACTGTATCAATCCCGATATCTTTCCCCCATTCCCCGGTGGTCATAAGCGTCTGGAACAACTTCTTTCTGGGCACAAATTCGGGCAATGTCTCCGGGTCTTCCGGTTCCGGCAAAAGTAAAATGATGCCGTTCTCGTAGGCAAAAAGGTCAAAAATCTTGATATAACCGGTGCTGGGCATCATATAACCATAAAAATAGTCATAATAATCCCCCATACAATAAACATTGATGTTAGAACTCCTGCGATAACGGAACAGGGATACCTTATCCATCATACCGTTTTCTTTAAAGAGAGCCACCGCCTCATCTGCCGGATATGCTTTCTTCGTCACCAGTAAGTCCATATCCACAAGCTCGCCCATGCGGTCCTTGACTTTCTGGATTGTTTTCTCATCCATGGTCAGACCGTTTCTGAAAGCGCAGTAATAGCCGGCCCCAATGGCAAACTCCACCTTGACATTAGTCGCTGCTTCCATGCCCGCCACATCTTTGATGGCTTTTAACATTAACATGATCGCAGTTCTTACATATGTCTTGTGGCCAATCTGATCCGCACAGGTGATAAATTCCAGCTCACAATCCCTGTCCACACGTTTCATCAGCTCCCGGATCTTGCCATTTACCGTCACCAGCGCAATCTGACTCAAATACTCATTCTGGTGCTCCTCCGCTATAATCTCATACTTGATGCCGTCCTCATAGAGCCTTTCTTTTCCGTTGATCTTGATCGTAACCATAGGCAGGTCCTCCTTTTATTCATCATTTAATACAGCCTGTACTTTCCGACAATCCCGCAGGGAATCCTCCACCTGTAAGTATCTGCTTTTTCTCTTCTCATCTGTCAGGCCATTCTCCCGCAGACCCGCAAGGATGCTTTCGTAAATCCGTTCCTCCCGGGACAGATATGATAAGAAAACATCTGTTTTTTTGTTCAGATTGACCGGGCCATATCGGTCTTCAAGTTTACATAATTCTTCTTCCGGCAATTCCTGTTCCCCGGCTGTCCATCTGCTTCTTATGCTTTTCCCCAGGATGCACCGTCCCTCTGCCGGAACCGCCCGAATCACCTGATAGAACTTTCCGTCCTCCACAAGAATCTCCTCGTCCAGAATACCATAGTGATTCTCCCGCAGGAAACGTCGGAACTGCTCCATCTCAGACTGGGGCTGCAGAATCAGCTCCTCAAAGGACATCGTTTTCTCTTTGTTTTCCTCAAGAATCCGCTGCATCAGTCTGCCGCCCATACCGGCACAAATCAGTGACTTTGCCTCTCCAATATTATAATTATGTAAACCATCTGATAATCTTGTCTCAATTTTATCTTCCAGATTCCGCTCGATCACATGTTGTCTGGCGGCATGCAAAGGCCCTTCTCGCACATCCATGGCAAGAACCCCTGGACTGATATCCTGTTCTACCAGATAAATCGACACATATCCATGATCACAGCCCACATCACAGACACGGTATCCCCTGGTCACCATATCAGCCACCGTCTGCAATCTTTTCGATAACACCTGTGACCGCATCAGTCCAGATAATCCTTTAATTTACGGCTCCTGCTGGGATGGCGGAGTTTACGCAGCGCCTTTGCCTCAATCTGCCGGATTCTCTCACGGGTCACATTAAACTCTTTCCCCACTTCCTCAAGGGTTCTGGCACGTCCGTCATCTAACCCGAACCGAAGCCGCAGCACTTTCTGTTCCCGCTCTGTCAGGGTACCAAGCACCTCCACCAGCTGCTCTTTCAATAAGGTAAAGGCGGCAGCATCCGCAGGTACCGGCACATTATCATCCTGAATAAAGTCACCTAAATGACTGTCTTCCTCCTCACCGATCGGTGTCTCTAAAGATACCGGTTCCTGAGAAATCTTCAAGATCTCACGCACCCGCTCCACCGGCATATTCATCTGCTCCGCAATCTCTTCCGGGGTAGGTTCCCTTCCCAATTCCTGCAAAAGCTGTCTGCTCACACGAATCAGCTTGTTGATAGTCTCCACCATATGCACAGGAATACGGATGGTCCTCGCCTGATCGGCAATGGCTCTGGTGATGGCCTGCCGAATCCACCAGGTCGCGTAAGTGGAGAATTTATATCCTTTGCGGTAATCAAACTTTTCCACAGCTTTGATCAGTCCCAGGTTTCCCTCCTGAATCAGATCCAAAAAGAGCATGCCGCGGCCCACATAACGCTTGGCGATACTGACCACCAGACGCAGGTTCGCCTCCGCCAGACGCTGTTTGGACTCTAAATCCCCCATCTCCATCTTCTTGGCCAGTTCAATCTCTTCCTCTGCACTCAGAAGCGGCACCTTGCCAATCTCTTTTAAGTACATTCTGACCGGATCCTCGATGCTGATACCATCCGGAACAGACAAATCGATGTTTTCTACGTCCACATCGTCCTCTTCCGTCAGGATAATCTCCTCATCATCCACATCATCGTCCTCCGTGATGCGCAGGATATCCACATTATTCTGTTCCAGAGTCTCTAAAATTTTGTCAAACTGCTCCTCTTCCAGAGACATGTCCGCAAAAAAGTCGTTAATCTCCTGATATTCCAGAATGTTCTTTTTCTTCTTTGCAATAGCCAGAAGGTCTTTTAAACGCTCCTCAAACTTTGCCTGTACATTTTCGTCCATTAATTGGTCCATCCTTCCTATGTTTCAACTACTGTCACTTTCTAAACTTACGCCTTTTTTCGATTATCTTGCCCTTATTGCAGGGAAATATGCGTTTTGCTAAGTTCTTCCAATTCTTTTTTGCCTTGAATCACCTGGCTTATAGCCTCCATATCGGAGCCCATGCGGGCGGAATAGTACTCAAAACTGTTCTTCTTTACCGCATAGACAATATCGTGAAAAGCTTTCTCACGTTCCTGGTCTGTGGTAAGTTCCGCCAGTTTTGTATTGAACAGTTCAGCCACCGCCCTCTGTTCTTCTTCCTCCTCAAAGGTACTGATAATGGATGCCGGGTTAAAGCTCCCCTGCTCCAGCCCTGCAAACAGCTTGTCCGCCACCTGCCTGTATAATTCCTCCGTGAAATCCTCAGCCCGGATGTAGGGCTTTATCCTGGGATATACCACAGGCTCTTCCACAACCCAGGTCAGCAAAAGCCTTTGCAGTCTCTTAATATTATCCTGCGGCTTCGGCTTAGAAGACACGGTACTCTTAGGCCGTTCCACCGGTTTCACCAATCCGGTACGAGCGGCATAGCTGCTCACCAGTTTCCGCAGATTCTCATAACCGATATGATAACGTTTCGCCACAGATTCTATATAATTTTCCCGCTCCACCTCTTCCTCAAAACTGCACAATTTCTTCGCAATTTCCCGATGAAAGGCAGTTTTGGACTCCGGATCTTCCAGATGATAGTCCCTCTCTAAAATCTTCAGTTCAAAGAAGAAGCTGTTCTGTGCCTGGTCAATCCGCTCCTGAAAGGCTTCCGTCCCCATATTCTTTACAAATTCATCCGGATCCTTATAGGGATGCATGTCTATGACACGTCCCCGAAGCCCTGCCTCCTTCAATATCCCAATGGCGCGCAGGGCCGCATTGGTACCTGCCCCATCACTGTCGTAGGCCAGAAGCACCTCATCCGCATAGCGCTTCAAAAGCGCTGCCTGCCCCGCCGTAAAGGCAGTTCCCAGAGAGGCCACAGCCTGTGTGTAACCTGCCTGGTGCATGGCGATCACATCCATATAACCCTCACACAGAATCATGTTTCCTTTGTGGGAAGTTCTGGCAAAATTCAGTCCGTAAAGATTACGGCTCTTGTCAAAAATCGCTGTCTCCGGCGAATTTAAGTACTTGGGCTTGGCATCCCCCATAACACGTCCGCCAAATCCTATGACTCTGTGATTACTGTCCTGAATAGGAAACATGACTCGGTTCCAGAACTTATCATGAACGCCTCGTTTCTCATCGAAACCAGTCAGCCCTGATTCCGTAATCAAATCGTCTGCATAGCCCTTGGACTTCAAATAGGCCGTCAGATCAGAGCCAGCCCCATCCGCATAGCCCAGACCAAACTTTTTCATCGTCTCATCTGAGAGTGCACGGCCTGCCAGATAACGGTATCCAATCTGCCCCCTGTTAGACCGCAGCAGATAATAATAGTATCTGGCTGCCTCCTTGTTGACCTCCAATAGTCTGGCGCGTCTTCCTTCCTTACGCCGCATTTCCTCCGAGTATTCCACCTCCGGTAAGGAGACGCCGGCCCGGTCAGCTAACATTTTTACCGCCTCCTGAAAGGTGGCATTCTCATATTCCATCAGAAAAGTGATTACATTGCCGCCCGCACCGCAGCCAAAACAATAATACATCTGCTTGCCGGGTGAGACCGAAAAGGAAGGTGATTTTTCATTATGAAACGGACACAACCCAAAATAACTGCTTCCCTTCTTCTGCATTCGGACATAGCCCGAAATCACTTCCACGATATCGTTTTTCATTCTGATTTCTTCAATCAGTTCTTCCGGATAACGCATTTTATTCCTTCCAACTACTAAGATTTATCAACCGTGCCATGTTTTCGGAATGAATATCTTCTGATATTGCGCAATGGCAAACCGGTCTGTCATGGAACTGATATAATCACACACAATCTTCTCAAGCGGCTCTCCCGCATCCAATAATTTGAAGAGAAAGTTCGGCAGCTTCTCTGTATGTACCAGATAATGTTCATACAGTGTTATGACCAGATTCTCCGCCTTGCCCTCCTCACTCTTGGCAATCGGATTCCTATACACATACCGGAACATGAATTCCCGCATCTTTCTCAAGGCCTCCGCCACCTCAGGAGACATACAGATGTCATCCTTCTCCCGGCTGTTGGTCACAATATTATGAATAAAGAAATCCAGACGCTGTCCACAGCTGTAACCAATCACAGAGCCAATCTCCCGGGGCACATCTGCTTCCTTCAGGATACCCGCCCGCACCGCATCATCCATATCATGATGAATATAGGCAATCTTATCAGCCAGTCTGACAATCTTTCCTTCCAAAGTTGCCGGCATGGAGGCTGTCTGGTGATTTAAGATGCCATCCCGCACTTCATGGGTCAGGTTAATGCCTCTGCCATCCTTCTCCAGCATATCCACTGTCCGCACACTCTGTTCATTGTGCTTGAATCCATAAGGACACACCCGGTCCAGCGCCCGCTCTCCCGCATGTCCGAAGGGCGTATGACCCAGATCATGGCCAAGGGCAATGGCCTCCACTAAATCCTCATTGAGTTTCAAGGCTTTGGCAATGGTCCTGGCCGTCTGGCTGACCTCCAGCGTATGTGTCAGGCGAGTCCTGTAGTGATCCCCCTCCGGGGTTAAGAATACCTGTGTCTTATCTTTCAGGCGTCGAAACGACTTGCTATGTATAATCCTGTCCCGGTCCCTTTGAAAGACCGGCCTGATATCACACTGCTCCTCTTCCTTAAGCCTCCCCCTGGAGTTCATACTCAGCATGGCGTAGGGACTGAGATACTCTTTCTCCCACTGTTCCAAACTTTCCCGTATATTCATAGGTATGCCTTTCTTCTTACTCGAAAACAACCGCTCTACTACTATTATTCGCCCTAAAACACCGAAATCCTTTTTCTTTCCAATAAATATATAATTTTGTAACCACAGCGTTTCCCTTTTACCGAGGCTGCGAAGCAGTCCTCGTGAAGTTAATTCCGAAGGAATTTACTTCAGCGGCATATATCGTATATAAACTCCGCATTCTTATCCATGGCCTCATAAGCCGTCTTAAAAGGTGACATCTGAAACACATGCCACATGCCCCGGAACATGTCCAGCTTCACAGACACGTTAGCTTTTAATAACTTCTTATATAACATAACTGCATCATCCTGTAAAATCTCATTGCTGCCCACCTGGATATAGGTTGGCGGAAATCCATCATAATCCCCAAACAACGGTGAAATCATGGGATTCGCCAGATTTTGACCCTCGGCATAGTTCGTGATCATCCGCTCCAGATACTCGGCATTCAAGACCGGATCGATCTCTGCTTTGGTAATATGGGACTTCCCCGAAACTGTCAGATCCGTCCAGGGTGACATGAGCACCAGCCCCCGGGGCATAAGTCTTCCCTCTTTCTTTAACTGTAAGGCCAGACAAAGAGCCAGATTCCCGCCCGCGGAATCCCCTGCCAGAATGATATCCCTGGCGCCGTACCCTAAAAGCATCAGATAATTCCAGACCTGCATGGCATCCTCCAGCGCAGCCGGATAAGGATGCTCCGGCGCCAGCCTGTAATCAAAGCAGAGTACATCCATGGAAGTGGATGTGGCCAGTTTGGTAGTCAGCGTTCTGGCATAAAGACTGCTGCCCGTGGAATATCCGCCCCCATGACAATAGAAAATCACGTACTTTTTCATATGGGCACGGTTTACATAAGTCCACTCACCATGCAGGATTCTTCCCTCTTCCGCTTCTATGATAATATCCAGATCTTCCACGATTACTTCCTTCTTATTGCCAAGCAGTGCCCCGAAATAATCCTGAGACTGGCGGTGTTTCTCGATATCCACATTCTCCACCACGCCGTGCATCCTTTTGATAAAATTCATCAGATTCGCGTTTTTCTTATCTGCTCTTCCCATAGTACCTCCACAATTTCCCCAAAAAGTAAAATATTATGAATTCTGCTTACATTTTACCATAAATATATTTATATGTGTTATACTTTAAATGATACCGTTAAAAATGAGATTAACTGTTTGTGCGTTAATACGACACACATTGTAAATGATGACAGCCAAAAAACAAAACAACAAACAGACTACTTCACAAATAAATAAACCCATGCAGAAACAGCCCGGAAGAAGCAGAAAGGATGTCTGGTATAAGCTGGATTTGTCAGCCATCGTATATCCCACCCTGCAGAGGCGGGATTTTTCCTCTGTCTATCGCCTGTCTGTGGTTCTGAAAGAAGATATTGACCCAGCTGTGTTGCAGCAGGCCCTGGATAAGACCCTGACCCGTTTCCCCACATACAAGGTGACCATCCGCAAAGGCCTGTTCTGGCGCTATCTGGAACCTAACAACAGGCCAGGTCCTTATGTGCGGGAAGATATCAAAAATCCCTGCATGCCTATGCACTTTAAAGGTAACAATCGTTATCTTATCAGAGTATACTATTATGGACCCCGGATTGCCCTGGAAGCGCACCACTGTCTGGGGGACGGCACAGGCGGCATGTGCCTGCTGCAGACGCTGACCGCCGTATATCTGGGCTTACTGGGACATCCCATCACACCTTCCGGTTTCGTTCTGCCTCTCAATGAAGCACCGGATCCCGGGGAACTGGAAGACGCCTATATGCGCTATGCCACGGCAAAAGTGAAACCGCCCCGCCCCGCCGAGAGGACATATCGTGTACGCGGTACCAAGGAACCTTTTTACACACTCAACATCATCGACGGTGTCCTGTCTGTACGGCAGGTGATGGCAGTTGCCAAACGATACGGCGCCACCATCACGGAATATTTAAATGCAGTACTGCTTTATGCCCTGCTGCAAAAACAGAACGAAGAATTTCATATAAAGCTGCGCCCGGTGCGCATTGCCATGCCAGTGAATCTGCGCCGCTTTTTCCCCTCTAATACCCTGCGCAATTTTATCACAATGGTATATCCCTCCATCGATCCCCGCCTGGGTGAATACAGTTTCGAGGAGATTGTAACGCAAGTACACAATTACATGCGTTATTATATAAACGATAAATTTCTGTGCGGTGATATCACCACCAACGCCGCTACGCAGCACAATCTGCTGATCCGCGTGGTTCCGCTCTTTATCAAGGATCTGGTGGTGAAAACCTTTTACACAAGAGTGCAGGATAAGAACTCTTCTGCAGGGCTCACAAATATGGGGGCACTAAAGGTGCCGGAAGATATGAAACCATATATTGAACGATTCGATATCTACATGGGGCAGCCCTTTTCTTCCCGTACCAACTGCGCCATCATCAGCTTTGAAGATATTCTGACCATCAATTTTGCCAGCAGCATCATCGAAGCCGATGTGGAACGGCACTTCTTCCGCAAACTGGTACAGGACGGCATCCATGTAAAGATCGAAAGCAACCGTACCCAGGATTTACTCTGATATCAGATAATAGAAAGGAATCGCCTATGTCATACTGTGTAAACTGCGGCGTAGAACTGGAAGCCTCCCTGAAGGCGTGTCCCCTGTGCCATACGCCCGTCATAAATCCCAAACAAATAGGGCAGCCTGTGCCGCCCTCTCCTTATCCGGTCAACAAAGGCCAGGTAGAAGTGGTCAAACGAAAAGATCTGGGTATCTTACTCTCCGTGGTCCTGATTGCCACCAGCGGCACATGCCTGCTGTTAAACCTGTTAGCTTTCAACAATTCCCTCTGGTCTCTTCTGGTCATCGGCATCTGTATCTGCCTGTTCGTTTTTACCTTTCCGGCAGTGTACTACAGTAAGACTCCAGTCTATATCTCCCTGTTGGCAGATGGCGTGGCCGTGGCCGTTTATCTGTATATGATCGGATTTCTGACCCCCTCGCACAGATGGTTCTGGCAGCTGGGTCTTCCCATTGTGGCGCTCATCACTGCCATGATGGAGATTTTTACATTCCTGGCACGCAAATTTCCCTTCACCGTCCTGTCGGGAGCCCTCTGCCTGTTCATAGAGATTCCCGTATTCTGCGTAGCGCTGGAACTTTTCATCCGTCATATGCTCCTTAAGCCCATGTATATCACCTGGTCCGCTGTAGTACTGACGGTATGTACCATCATCGACTTTGCCCTGTTCACCATTCTCGTCAAAAAACGCCTGCGCAACGAAGTGCGCAGACGTCTGCATTTTTAATTAAGTATCCTTACTGTGCGGCATATCTGGCCTCAGCCGCTTCTAAGGATTGATAACCATAGAAAAGGGTCTCATTGGCGATGGTCTGCTTCAACAGACTTTCGCCTTTATTGTACGCTTCCTCTGTTTCCTTTAAGACCAGTTCCAACGTTTTCAGAGAATAGGTTAAAAGCTCTCCCCGCAAGTAACTCTCCATGGAGGAACCTGCCATAACACCATCCTCCGCAGTGGTGGCTACTCTTCCTCTTTTACGAAGGTTGGGGTACGCCTTCATCATCTCGTCGTCCCATTCCAGATTGATTTTCACAATCTTCTCCACAATCTCCGTCTTGTCAGAAGCATCAGGCAAATGCTCTTTAATGCCCTCGTATTCTTCCGGGAACGTACTCTCCATCATCCTGCCATATTTCTCAAAAATCAGGTTACGGCCTTCTTTACAGGCATTCTCACAATCCTTTCGGTAGCTAAACAGCACCTCATCCGAATATACCATCCACTGGCTCATCCGCATCTTAAAAAAGGTATCCGGATCGTCCTGACAAGACGCCCTGCCGCCGGTATTATACACCTGCTGAAACAATTCCCATTCTGTCTGTGCGATTTCAAATATCAACTGTTCCCGTTCACTGATTTTATCCAACGTCACCCTTCCTTTCTGCTACGCTTCATCCCATTTCACAGACTGATGCAACGGCTTGCCTGCAATCTGAATATGTATGATATCCGCACTATAATTCTCCAGAAACGTACTGGAAATGGAATCCATGATGATATCTTTTGCCTCCTGTGTCATTGTGCCCAGATAATGATCCATCTCCCCTGAAAGGTCAAGATATAAAACGATTCCCGCTTCTTCCTCTTTCTCTGTAAAAGAAAGAACTTTTGTGTCAAGTGATACAATATTATGCCTTGCCAAAGCTGCAATCAATGTATCCGCCGTCAGTTCATCTGCCGTCTCTGTGCGAAACTCCAGCCCATCACAGGTACCATTACTGTAATATACAATAAACTCTGCTGTACCCGCGATCTCCTTTTCGGTTTCTGCATGATCTGACGATACTTCCTCTGCCTGCACATCCTCTTCTGGTTCCTCATCATCCTGCAACAAATATTCTAAAGAATTTACCAGCAAATCTTCCGAAGACATTTCCGGCACAACGATTTCTTCTGTGGTAACAGTACTTTCCACTTTCCCGCCGCACGCCGTCAGCAGAATGGCCACTGCAAGCACAAACGCCGCCCTTTTACCTCTTTTCATAATATCCCCTCCCAGATCATCCCTGTCACAGATCATCTAAATCGGGTTTATTCTATCATACTACATTAAAAAAGTAAAATAACTTTTTTCTGGCTGATTCCACATCTTTATGAAAAATCGAGTTTGCTCGATTTTGAAATCCGCTTCGCAGACTCGGATGAACAAAGGAATTTCCTATAATGTAATGCAAAAGACACCGCTTTATGCGATGTCTTCTTTCTTAACAGTGCAGGAAAAGGGACTTGAACCCTCATGATATTGCTATCACACGGACCTGAACCGTGCGCGTCTGCCAATTCCGCCATTCCTGCGAACAAATGTTATTTTAGCGTCTTTTGGCAGACATGTCAAGTCTATTTTCCAATTTTCTTATCCAATTTTCTTATCCATATATAAAATGTGGTTCACCAGCCAGCTTACCAGAAACTCCAAAAGTTCCTCCAAAGTCTTTTGCTGGTTATCGTCCACATACTCTAAATCCATCCCTTCCAGACGACTGATAAAGGCGTCGTGAGCCTTCTTCTGGGCCTCTAAACCTTCATAATGAATGGCCTCCATATACTCCTCCTCGTCGCCGAAATGAAATTTTGTGTAATTTTTTAATTCCTCCAGAAGGCGCACAATCTCATCATATTTATCATGTACATAATCATGCACAATGGCACGGTGGACTTCCCCGATGATCCGGAACAGTTCCTTATGCTCATCATCAATAAAGGTAATTCCCGTACTGTACTGCGCTGTATAGGTATATTCTTCCTTCTTCTCCAACTCGTTAAGCGGCTGCATCTTACCAATCATCATATCACTGCCGATGATATGCCGAAACAGCCAGGTGACCAGATACTGCATCAGCTCATCTAACAGTTCATGCTCCTGCCTGTTATCCACAATGGCATTCAATTCACTCATCTTAACCGCAAATTCCCTGTGTTGGTTCTTTTGCAGCTCCAGCTCCGGATGTCCTATTTTCTTCATATATTCCTCTTCATGCCGAAAATGATGTTCCGCATAATCCTGAAGTTCATGAAGAAGCTTCACAATGACATCATACTTATCCCCCCTGTAATCGTTGACAAGCAGTTCCTCCACCTCATTCACGATCCTGAAAAGTTCCTGATGCTCCTTGTCAATCTCCTCCACACCGATCAGACAATCCTGCGTAAATCTGTACATAAATACCTTCCTTTCCCTGTGACGATCCTCTTTTAGCCCTTATATATCCCTAATATTACTTTATGGTTTATAATGATATCAGGTTCATTCTATCATGTCTTCCCGGCCTTGTCCATGACAGACAAAACCATCTGCCACAGGCTGTCATCCAAAAATTTTTCGTAAACCTGCAACCTTTTCTTATTCCGCGCAATCTAATGTATAAAAGTAAATCCCAAAGGAATTTACTTTGCTCCACCGGTAACATAAGCGCGCGCACCGGCCAAATCATACGAAAGGAAAGGACTCTCATGAAAGAGGATACCACTAAGCTTGTTAAGAAAGCAATCCGAGGTTCTAAATCCGCTTATGGCGAATTGATTGCTGCATACCAAATCTACTTATATAAAACTGCCTTTTTATATGTTAAAAATGAGGCCGATGCTTTAGACGCCGTACAAGAATGCGTGACAAGAGGCATGATAGCCATTGAAAAATTAAAAGAGCCACGCTACTTTAAAACCTGGATCACCCGGATTCTGCTTAACTGTATCTGGCAGGACAAGAAAAAAACACCCACCGTTTCGCTGGATGAATATATGGAAAAGACCACAACGGACTATCTGATCGAGGAGAAAGTGGATCTCTACGATGCCATTGACTCCCTGAATGACCAGTATAAAACAGCTGTCATACTCTTCTACTTCCAGGAATTAAAAATAAAAGAAATCGCACAGATTATGGACATTCCCGAAGGAAGTGTTAAGGCAGACCTGTATCGCGCCAAGAAGCAGCTTCGAAAATGGCTGACCGAAGACACCCATAACAAAAAGGAGGTAAAGCGCCATGCAAAATGATAGATTTGATGCAATCCCCATCCCCAAAGAACTGAATCATGTGGTAAAGGCGGGAATTCAGGAAGGAATACGCCAGAAGAAAAGACTTCATCGAAACAAAATCCTGCTTCGTCACAGTGCGATCGCCGCCGCCCTGCTGGCCATCCTGTGCATAGGGGTCCTCATGGTATCAGACCCGGCCCTGGCTGCCAAACTGCCCGTCATAGGACGAATCTTCTCCATGGTTCAGGAAAAGGTCAGCTATAAAGGCGACTTTCATGACGGCGCACAAATTTATAACAGCGATACTTCTTCCCAAAATCAAGACCAAAATACGACACACTCGTCAGAACCAACCTCTGATAAACCGTCAGAAACGCCGCCGGACAATGCCCTGGTGCAGACCTCCAATGGGCTGACTATCACTGTTTCAGAAGCCAACTGCTCCTCACAGGCACTGTATCTGGCTCTATGCATTGAAAATGAAGAGCCATTTCCGGCAGATTTTATCAAGACAAAGAACATGGAGGGCTATCTTCCGGATCATGACCTGTTATATCTGAAAACTAATACCTACTATGACGTACCCGGTCTTACTAAGAAAGAGCGCGCTAACGGAGAAGCATACGGATATAGTACACCCTATTATATTGAAGGAGTATTTGTGGATGATCATACTTTTACCGGTATCATAAGAGTCTCTCTGGATGAAGACCTTATGACTAGCGGTCACGCCACTAACCGCGATACAGCACAAACCGATGCCGACCTCGTCTGGGAAGGCAGGGTGGAACAACTGCCTTCCCGGTTCACTTACTACCTCGAGATTTCTGACATCTATGCAGACCTGCTTCAATATGAAGATTTCCAGGCTCGTGATCCGGAAACCAATGAGGTGATAACTTTACAGGATGCCGTCCAGAAACACTATACCGGCACCTGGAATTTTGCCATTGATATTACCATGAACAAAGAAAAAACACAGGTTGTTCAAGTCAACAAGACCAACGATCAAGGGATTGGCATCGCCTCTGTGGAAAAAACTGCCTTTGAAATCAAGGCCGATATCATACTGCCTAGCGGTGCACAGCCATATGATTACGTTGTGGTCATCTGTGACGCAGACGGAAAGCCTCTGCAAAGCCAGGGAGAGAATGCTGAGATATACTCTGTCTACGGACGAAACACAGATACCGTACATGTCTATGTATGTGATTATATAAAATATATGGACGAGTTAAAGGGGGACGGCCAGAAAATCGCCAATGGAGCATTATTTGACACAGAGATTCATTTTAACAAATAACTGGTAGATATAACGGCGGCCTGATCAGGCCGCCAGCCGCCACTCTATCAAACTGGTACGAACCTTATCCCAATAGCTTAAGATGATTCTGACGACTGGCAGAAATATTTAAAAATTATTTTTGTAAATTTTTTTTTATAAAAAGCTCTTGACTTTTATCTTCTTAAACAGTATTATATTAAATGCGTTGTGTAACATATGCGGAAGTGCTGGAATTGGCAGACAGGCTAGACTAAGGATCTAGTGTTGGAAACGACGTGAGGGTTCAAGTCCCTTCTTCCGCAGTCTTGTTAGAGGGCTGAAAACATTGATTTTTCAAGGTTTTTGGCTCTTTTTGATTTTGTGAATGTAATCTTATCTCACAGTTTGACATTATTGCCAGACTTTTGTACAGATAACGCAGAATTCAATAAACCTTCATCCCGTATTCCATCAATACCACCAGTTTCCTGTATCAACTTACTATGAAGATGCTTTATCTGTTCTTTGTTTCATAAAATCATTTTGCCAATTCCTCAAATGCTTTTCTATGCTTTTGTAATAATCGAGTTGCCACATCCTCCAGTGTTTCATTATCCGCTTCCACATCTACCTGCAGTTTACCATAATCAATCACACGTACCGTGGCATATTATTCTTTAATATTACGGCTGCACCGTTTTCATCACCCATTCATAAACTTAAAAAATTTCAATTTTGTATTGCTACCAGTCATACAACAGCACATAATAATATTAAATCAAAAAGAAGGACGGTAAAATCATGGCTACAAAAAGCGCAAACATATTAGCACGTGTTGAACCAGAAGTAAAAGAACAAGCTGAGTCTATCATGTCTAAGCTTGGATTACCTGCTTCTGTTGTTATCAATGCATTATATAAACAAATCATTATGACTAAAAGTATCCCTTTTTCTCTGGCACTTCCTAAAGAACCTACTACACTGGATTCTATGACTACAAAAGAATTTAGCTCCATAATGAAAATAGGATTATCACAGGCTAAATGCAATCAATCACGTCCTGTAGCTGATGTATTCACAGATCTGAGACAGGAGATTCAATAAATGGATAAATCTTATATTATGAAAATCACCTCCCAAGCTGAAAAACAAATACAGGAAATCGTATATTATATTATCCACGAATTAAAAGCTCCCGATGCTGCCCTCCATCTACTAGACACACTTGAATGCTCTATTATATCACTTGCACACTTTCCTCAACGTGTAGTACTGGTCGATAAAGAGCTATGGCAAACAAACGGTCAGAAAATACCTTCTGAATTCCTGTTGTCATGCACACTCACATCCATTGATAAAGCTCATACAGGACTGCACATATTTCCCAGAAAGCCATAGAAATCTTCCCTAATGAAGTCTCCCGATTTTTCTTTATAGATTCTATATCTCTTCATCTTATTCTTCTACTGCAAAGTATTTTCTAATCCCGCTTATTTTATTTTGCACAATCAATATAAAGTTTGCTATAATCAACTCAACAAACGGAAAGGGCATATTAAAAATGATTCCTGAAATTTATGACAGACGAAGTATACGAAAATTCTTAGATAAACCTATATCCCAAAAAGATATTATGGATATTATTCAAAGCGGCGTGAAAGCACCTTCTTCCAAAAACAGACAACCATGGAAATACATTGTGATACAAGGAAATGCTAAAGCAGACATGCTAAACGTTTTCCGTAAGGGAATTGATCGGGAAGAAAATGAAAGTGCATTACTTCCACAAAGCAAGCAACATATAGCTGCAGCAAAATATACTGTAGATATCATGGAAAAAGCACCAACTATAATTTTTGTTGTTAATTCTTTGGGAAAAGACATTTCAACAGAATTGACGCCAGAAGAACATATTTACGAAATCTGTAATATTCAATCAATAAGTGCTTCTATACAAAATATGCTTCTTGCTGCTACGGAAAAAGGAATAGGCAGCCTTTGGATATGTGACATCTATTTTGCCTATTCAGAGCTATGTAAATGGTTAAATAGTGACGGACAGCTTATCGCAGCTATTGCATTTGGCTATCCAGATGAATCTCCTAAAGCAAGACCGCGTAAGAATCTTGAAGATATCATGGAATGGAGAACCTAGACTATCAAATCGAAACCCATAAATTCCTATTTGTGGCTGAAAGGTATAAACAAGTGGTCGTTAGAAAAACTGTCTAACGACCTACTTAACACGCCATTTCTGATATAATCTTATACACCCTAAAAGAATCAAATGAATCACGATTGCATCGAACAATAATCCCATTGGATTCAAGTGCATTGACATAAATGGATTTACACCTATTTTCGTATCATAAACAGTTATAAATGACATTGGAAAGCCTGCCTGATATTGAAAATCATCCGTTACCTGAAAAGGTAAAAGATACGTCAGAAGAACCTCTATCCACAATGCTGCATTTAGTATTTTCCAATTAAAGTTTCTCACGCTTTTACCCTGCCCTTTTATATCACTAAATTGTGTGTTTGCCTAAAAGACTCATCTCCACCAGATACTCTTCCGTGCCTTCCTGCAATTGTTTTTCTCCGGTAACTGTAAATCCGTATGTTTCATAAAACCGCCTTGCATCTGCGTTTTTCTCAAGCACCCACAGATAATCGCAGTTCTTTTCTTCTATCGCAAATGTAATCAGTCTGCCGCCAATGCCTTGGTTCTCAAAGAAAGAATCCACGTATAATTCGGCTATTCCATTATCTTCAATATGTATCATCCCTTTTACAAATTCATCCTCATATACCCAGATATTTTCCAGGCTTTCCGGATTCTCAATATATTCCTTTGCCAAGGGATAGACCTGTATTTCACCAAAGGACACTTTGTCATTTTGAAAAATCTTTCTGTAATTCATCCGCTTTGTAAAGACCAGTATTTCTGCAATCCTGGAGGCATCTTCCACTGTCGCACGTCGTATCACTGCTTTATATCCCCTTTATTCCGACATAATAAAATACTTACTTCATACCTATCTTCCAGGCTCTCTTTTCAAGAAAAATCTGATATTGAATCATAATGTAAGACCCTCTTGTTTTGCAAACTCCTCAATAGTGATTGTTATACCCTGTACATAATCCAAAACATATCCTATCTTATAATCCGGGACTTTATCTAATAGTTGAATTACTTTTTCATTATCAGACATATTATCACCATACTTTCATGCTTACTACACTATTTTCTCTTGTGTTAGTATATCATATGAAAAGCTGCAAAGTCTATTCAATTATTGAAGTAAAACTTCTACCGGCTTTCCGGATAATTGATTTTACCTCACAAAAATGCTACTCACACTCTAATCACCTCAGATCAAGGCACATAATCAAAAAATCAACATATCTGTTCTCTATTTTAAAATATGCGGGTATCATACCCACACGTTTAAATCCATATTTCTCATACAGATGAATGGCACTCTCATTATCGCTTCTGACTTCTAGCCTGATGATTTCTATGGATGCCTGGCGTGCGTAGGCAATCAGTTCACTAAGAAGCCTGCCTCCAATCCCCTGATTCCACTGCGCTTTTATCACTGATAATCCCAGTTCTGCATAATGACTCATGCGTCGCGGTAATCCGCTCAGACTGCCATCCGCTATCAGCTCTCCTTCTTTCCAGACGCTATAATGAACAGACCGCTGTGCTTCATGCACCTGGGCGAGATATGCCTGCTCCTGTTCTACCGTAACAGGCAGTCCCTCTTTTCCAAAGGTCAGATTATCTGTCTCTGCACCTACTTTTTGCATATAGGCAAGCAGTTTTTCTGCATCTTCCGGCATCGTTTCCCGTATTTCAATATGTTCCATGCTATTCCTCCTGTACAGATTTCCTGTCATCACAGTACTTTCTTATGAGTTCTTATATCCCTGTTATCCTTTCCTGCTGCAAAAACCTAGTCTCACCGCCGCCTGTGGGCAGGCATCCACGCAGGCGCCGCACCGGATGCACTCGGCTGACTGAGGCGTTCTTGTGGGATCCACTTCCATCTGACACACCCGGCTGCATTTCCCACAGCCGTTGCATTTATGTTCCTCTACTTCTAAATGATAAATGCTGATTTTGTTAAACAACCCATATATGGCTCCAAGAGGACATAAAGTACGACAGAAAAAGCGATAAATCAGGATACATCCCAGAATTGTCACCAACAGGATTGCCATTTTCAAGGTAAAAAGCGCACCGATTGACTTTCTAAGCCCCTCGTGGGCAGCCAGAAGAAAGACGCCGCCCTCCAAAGTTCCCGCCGGACAGATATACTGGCAAAAAGCCGGTTTCCCCATTCCCATATAGTCCGTGACGACAATCGGAAGCAGCAGGACAAAGACCACAAGAACCACATATTTGACATACAAAAATATCTTTTTAAGCTTTCGTTTCGGAGAGGGAATCTTATGCAGCAATTCCTGTAACAATCCAAAAGGGCACAGCCATCCGCAGACCGCCCTGCCAAAGACAACTCCAAAAGCTAAAAGAAGTCCTGTCACATAAAAGCTGAATCGATAATGCATGGAACCATTTACCGCCTGCAGGGCTCCAATCGGACAGGCAAAACTGGCTGCCGGACAGGAATAACAGTTCAGTCCCGGATTGCAGAAATATTTCCACTTTCCCGTATAAATTCTGCCGCCGCTAAAATTCAGAAGATGCACATTAGAACAGCCAAAAGCAATGATCTGCAACACTTTTCGTTTAAGGGAATATTGAAACTTCATCACATCACCCCAATCCGATACATTCAAAACAGATATTGACAGCTTTATTCAGGACAACAGCCGCTTCTCCCCGCAGCACACCATACGCGATAAAGGCACATGCCAATGCAAGCCCTGCAAGCCGCCAGAAATTCTTCTTTCTATTCTCCACCAAGGTAGTCCTCCACGAACTTCTTATAGCCATCCACATCCGCTCCCAGGATGGGATCACCCACTATATTACCCTCTTTATCTATAAACATGGTGGTAGGCACACCTAGCACATCTTTTAAAATCGGAGCAAAATCCTGATTCACAATAATCTGTGTAAACTCTGCGCCGGCGTTTGATGTTATGTCAACTGCAAGCTCACGATGCTCTGTATCCTCTTCCCCATTGATATCAATAATCAATCCCACTATCTGTACATTGTCCGGCATCTCTTTGGCCCACTCTCCCAGCTCCGGCATCTCACCCACGCAGGGGTTGCAGAAGGTTCCCCAGATATTAAGCACTGTCAAATCCTTTTCTCCAAAGATACTCTCGGTAACCGTATTTCCTTCCAGGTCTGTTGCCGTGAAGGCAGGGAATTTCGCACTCTCTTCCTGCTGCGTCCCGTTATCTTCCTGGGCACCGCTTTCCACTGTCTGTACTGGCGCCTCTTTATCCGGATTCTGCCGGCTGCCTGCCTCGCTTCCACAACCTGTCATCAACATAAGGACAGTGCACACAACTGCACCTTGTGTCATACCTCTGTTCCATCTCTTTTTCCAGCTCATTGGTTTTAATCTCCTTTTATGTTAACCTATAATCCTTTGCCTATTGTTCTTTTCCCGTTATCATATCACATCGTTTCACAAAGAATCAATATCCCAAGAAATTTTGCTAAGAAATCCTTTTTGTGGTACAATGGACGCAAGATCTGCATCTTGCGTTCCAAGAATTACTCCGTAATTCTTGCTGAAATATTTTTCCTTTGTTGCTTCGGTGGCTTTTTTTCGGTTGACGCAAGATCTGCATCTTGCGTCCCAAGAATTACTCCGTAATTCTTGCTGAAATATTTTTCCTTTGTTGCTTCGGTGGCTTTTTTCAATGGACGCAAGATCAGCAAATTCAATTTCTTGCGTCAGCTGATAGGAGGAGCCTCATGAGAGATGTTTTTATTATATATAACACATGTTGTTTTTATGAGATTGTAATATTGAATTACTTTATGAGCTGTACCGGATGTGATGTCATTCTATGCTCCCTGGATGGACAGCCGATCCGCACGACAGAAGGATATTCTGTCAATGCCGACATGGCTCTTGGAGACGTGGCTATAGAACAGATCAGAAGTTTTATCATTCCCGGCGGTGATATTTCTCTTATCAACCATGATCTTCTGCATCAATATCTGCAGGACATTAAGAAAAAGAATAGGCTGATTGCTGCTATCTGCGCCGGTGTCAATCTTCTGGAAGATGCAGGCATCTTAGAAGGCATACAGTCAACACACAGCATGGATCTGGATATTGCCAATGACAATCATGTGATTACTGCCAGGGCCAATGCTTATGTGGATTTCGCGATTGAGGTCGGTAAGGAACTGCATTTATTTACGGATGAAGAAGACTTACGGGAAACCATTGATTTTTGGAAGTATTTTAAGAGAGCATTATGAGTTTGCCTATTCAATCTTGTTCCGATATGCTTTTATGCAGATTACACGACAGAGCCGCCTGCACTGCAAGCGGCTCTGTCCATATCCTATTAATCACATATGCTATTATTTATGGAAATACTATCTCATCCATATTCTCTCCAACTAACAGCGCGCTGACCTTCTCCACATCAATCACATTGGTAAGTCTTGCCGTCTTTGTATACATATCGTCCTCCCAGCCTACCTGAAGTTCCTGATATCCTTCCTCCTCCACAACAGTACCATCCTGATACTTGATGCCGTTGATAAAGAGGGATGAAAGCTGATCTGCCTGGTCCAAATTAACCCCCTCTTGTTTTTCCAGCAGTCTGACCCCTTCCATATCACAGACAAGCTTCACGCTGATCGGTGTAAGCTCTACAGCCTTTACCATAACCGCACAATCTGCAATCTGATACTCTTTATTAATTTCATAACGGACAGGCGCCGTGGTGTGAAGATTGAGCAGAAATTCCCAGTTTCCCTCCAGAACCGGTTCTCCGTCCACCGCCTTTGCTCCCGGTGCATTCAACGAAGAGAATTGTATTTTCATATTCAAATCCTCCTGCCCAGGTTCCGCTTTCGTTCCGGTAATTTCGAAATACCTGCTGTTAGAGACAGTCTGCTGTCTTTCGCCCACAAATCCCCATTCTAATACACAAAAAGGATTTTCGTCTCCCTGATAATCAAACAGAACTCCCATGCTATGATTTTCTGTAATCTGCATTCCCTCATCCTCTGCCGTAATCTCGAACAGAGCATAAAAACAGTTGTTATCCTGAATGGTCTGTATCGCCCGGATCGTGAGGCCGGCGTCTGATATGGTTTGATATTCTTCCCTGGCAATCTGCTCTGTCACCAGTTCTTTTTGCTGTGCTTCATCCGCTACGAAAACTTCCGCAGCCCTTTTATTCCACTTGAAAATCTCCGCTGCGCTCACAGTCGTTCCAAGCACTGCCACTGCCGCCGCAATTAAGATAGCAATTTTACCCTTTTTCATCCGTTTCACCCTTTTGACCTTTCCATCCTCCAGTCCGGCAAGGGTACTCAATACAGTCTGATGCACATGCTCTGGTACTTCTGGGAATTCATAGTTCCAGTTTCTATTCTTCATATTCATACACTCCCGCTAATTTTTCTTTTAACAATTTTCGGCTCCGATACAATCTTGTTTTCACTGTACCTTGTGACAGCTCTAAAATCTGACAGATTTCTTTAATAGAGAAGCCCTCCACATAAAACAGAACAAAGGGCATTCTATAGTTGTCCTCCAATTCCCTGACTGCCTCATATACCGGTGAATAATTCTCCTGTTCTACAGATGTCCGGGATTCATAGTAATCCTCGTATGGAATCTGCTCCTTTCTGGAACGAATGATATGGTTACATTCATTGATCAGTATTCTTGTGAGCCATGTCTTAAAATACCTCTCATTGCGTAACGTATGTAATTTCTCAAAAGCATGTAAGATTGCATTTTGCATCGCATCCGCACAGTCCTCATCATCTCCTAAAATGGACTTGGCAATGTGATACAGGCTCTTTTCAGCCTCAAGTACCTGTGTCGTAAACTGTTTCTTGTTCATCTTCTCTGGTTCCTTATTCTTAAAATTACGGGCATTTTTCCCGTTTCATGAAACGGCCGTTTCACTTTACACTAATTAGATGAAAGAAATAAGGAAAAGGTCACACGATCTCTATCATTTTTAATTTCTTTTTCACCCCATTGTTCCATGCAAGCTGCCGATATAAGCACTGACGGATTCAGCATCTGCTGCTTTGAACTGCCTAAAGCCCTTAACAAAAAGAAACAGAGCCGCCTGCAATGCAAGCGGCTCCCTACCCTGCCACAAACCTGATTATATTCCATTTACACAAAGCCAAACACAACAATATCAAAACCGCCATACCACCCAATGCATAGCATACTTTCCGCCATCCCTGCGACTTCATACGTTTCAGAAACCAGATATCCGGAAACAGAACAAACAGCCCCCACAGCGTCAGTTCTATAACCCCCATGATGCCTGCTGTCCCTTCGTCCACCATGCCATCATATTGATAAATAAGTCCTGTAATATCCAAAAATCCCACGGTCAGCCAGACGGGCGTGACAAAGGTTGCCGCCGCACACCATATGCCAAGCATGATATTCTCCGCTGCTTTCAAAGTCCATTCCCTCCTCCGGTTCCTTACAGAGTCTCTCCGGCTTCTTCTCTGACATCCTCTGCCTTCCATGTATCATAAGGACAACTGTTCTTTTTCATCGCTGCCCGCAGCTCCACGTAACAGCCACAGGCCCTGCACATACCATTATACAGATAATCGCAGGATTTGCAAAGTGAGAGCCGCTTTTCATAAAGCGGCTCTGAAACCTTTAACTCCTCATCCAGATTGGCAATGTAGGTATGCAGATTCTCAAAGTACTCTTTTTCATCCATGTCTCTGGTCAGACACTTGTGGCAGACACGCTTTGTTCCTGTCTCCATACTGCTATTCTCCTTTCTGCATCCGGACTTTCTTTCTACATGCCTATCCTTCCCATTCTGTATGCACATCTTTCCAGAAACTGAACCTACCGGATACGGAAGCTGATCACACTGCCTGCCGGTGCCGTGAAGATTATCTTCCCATCTTTCACTTCATAGGCATCAAACTTCTCTTCCTTCACTTTCTCCGGCTCCTCAAAGGTATTATAAGCATGTGCTTCTCCCTGCAGAATCGCCGCTGTAATCTGTGCAGGTATAAGTTCCGCGAACGTCATCTCCACCGGTGCATCCTCATTGACAGAAAGGTTCGTCAGCGTCACATTCACATATCCCTCTTTATCCACAGACACAGACTCATCCAGGAAAGGTACCTGACAATCATCCGCAGCACCCGTCATTTTATTTCCCTCAAGGAAACTCTCCACCAAGTCTGCATCCTGATGGTGTTTATACATATGGAACACATGATAGGTCGGCGTAAGTATCATCTTCGGTCCTTCTGTCAGTATCACGGACTGCAGTACATTGACCATCTGCGCGATACAGGCCATCTTCACGCGGTCACAGTGCTTGTTGAAGATATTGAGGGTCACACCCGCTACCAACGCGTCCCGCATGGTGTTCTGCTGATAGAGGAATCCCGGATTGGTGCCCGGCTCCACATCAAACCAGCAGCCCCACTCATCCACTATCATACCAATTTGTTTCTTCGGGTCATACTGATCCATGATGGCACCGTGCCGCTCCACCAGTTCTTTCATAAACACAGCTTTCTTCAATGTATTATACCAGTCATTCTCATCAAACTGCGTAGCGCTGCCTTTCTTTTCCCACGTACCCGGGAACACATAATAATGCAGGGAAAGACCGTCCATATAGCCGTGGGCTGCAGGCGGCTGCGGCATTGCAAAGCAGGTATCCATCACTTTCTCGGTCCAGTAGTATTCATCCGAGTTAGCCCCGCCGCAGATCTTCTTAACAGGCTTGTCTGCACTATACTGCCTCACATAGGTCTGATATCTTCTGTACAGGTTCGCATAATACTCCGGCGTCATATTGCCGCCGCAGCCCCAGTTCTCATTCCCAACGCCAAAGTAATCTATCTTCCAGGGCTTCTCATGACCGTTCTTTTTCCGCAGATCCGCCATCGGGGATACCCCGTCAAAGGTAATATACTCTACCCACTCGCTCATCTCCTGCACTGTGCCGCTTCCCACATTGCCGTTCACGTAGGTCTTGCATCCCAACTGCTCACACAGTTCAAAAAACTCATGAGTGCCAAAGCTGTTATCTTCCACCACGCCGCCCCAATGTGTATTGATCATCTTTTTACGTTCTTCTTTCGGACCGATGCCGTCTCTCCAGTGATACTCGTCCGCAAAGCAGCCGCCCGGCCAGCGAAGTACCGGAATCTGCATTTCCTTTAAAGCTTCCACCACATCCTTACGCATTCCGTTCACATTGGGAATATCTGAGTTCTCTCCCACATAGAGTCCTTCATAGATGCATCTTCCCAGATGCTCTGCAAAATGACCATAGAGTTCCGGATTGATGTGTCCCTTTTTGTTCCTCTCATTGATAAATAACTTTGCCATACACCTTACCCTCTTTCCTGATAATTTCCTTTTCCAGCACAACATATTTATATGTTTTGCTAAATTATTTTAAGTATATCTAAATTATATTAGATTTCCACACATAACACAATGACTTTTTAACAATCTGCCGGAAAATTTATGTGAAAGTTTCTGGCAAATTCCTTCCCGACACATAAACTATACTATATCATCACACACGATACCAGAAAGGAATCCTCCATGCAGCCCTACCCTCATGTTGCCATTCTTGGCCGCAGCAAAGATACCGTAAACTACGAAACTGCCCTGAAACGGCTGGAAGTCTCCCACCACACCACACTGGATCCTGCACAAGCGGCCCTTTCCAGTCATCTGCTCCTTCCCGGCGGCGGAGACATCGCCCCCATCCTGTTCGGACAGACAGATCATGGTTCCCGTCAGATTGATACGGAGCTGGATATTCTGCAGTTGAAAGCCCTCGCCCTTTTTATAGAACAAAAAAAGCCTGTGCTGGGTATCTGCAAAGGCCTTCAGATTATCAATGTTCATTTTGGCGGCGATATCAGACAACACATCGACACCGCAGACCGGCATAAATGGACGGGAAGAGATCAAACGCACCTCGTCTATCACAGTGCCCTGAACCACAATGACTTTTTCTATGAGCTCTACGGCAACAGCACCCTGGTAAACTCAGCGCATCACCAGGCTGTGGACCGTCTGGGTGACGGACTCGTCTGCGCCTGCCGGGCAGATGACAATGTGATAGAAGGACTGTTCCATGCCTTTCTGCCCTTGTTTGCCGTACAATGGCATCCGGAACGTTTCTGGGCGCAGGGCGGCGAATCCTTGTTCCGGTATTTTATTTCTCTTTCCTGAAATGCTGCTCCAGCTGACTGATTCCTTCCTCGAACTTCTCCTTCTGCAATCCCCGTCTGCTCTTGACCTGCTCTTTGGCATGCACCGATACGATATCAAAAAGCGCGCGCATGATCTGCAGAATCACATCTGCCGTGTCCCTGTCCACTTCCTTGAGAGCCACGCCGATTCTGTGGATGCTCTTAAACCAATTAGCCGTAAAGTCAATCAGATTGTCCGTCTCAGATGCCTGCACCACACGATAGAAAGTATCCACAAAGGTATGCATCTGCTCCTGATCCAGAGAAAGAATCCATTCATTGAGCGCCTGGTCCATAAACTTACGCCCTGGCCGAATCTCCTCCACAATTTTGAACGAGTCCCCCCTGATCAGCCACGTGTAAGGATTATGCTGGGCCAGCCCGATGGTCTTACTCTCCACCACCGTATAATTTCCTTCCGCATAGAGAAGCATGCCCACAAGGGATGAGCGGGGCACTGACTTGCAGATTCTATCCTGAATCTCTTCATAGGCGCCCTTTTGTCTGACCTCTGGCCGAAACCCCGGTCCATCATGATCATAAATCCTGACAATCCTCTCCCGCACAGAAACGCTGCAGTTCATGGATGCATAGACTGCCAGATTCCCGCCCTTGGAGTGACCGCCCACATAAAAGCCGCCTGCAATCGTCTGCGCCGCCTGCTCTAAATAAGCAACGCTTAACCTCTGCCCTGGCACGGGTTCTGAAAAGGCCAGATTCAGATCTTCCTTCCAGCCCACAATATTTTCGTCCGTTCCCCGGAAAGCCACATAAACAATCCCCTCAGAAAGTCCACAGACTACCGCGGAAAACTGAGTTTCCTGATCAGGTTCAATTTGGTTTACATAATTCCACACCCGCATA
This sequence comes from uncultured Lachnospiraceae bacterium, assembly GCA_910577735.1. Lineage (GTDB taxonomy): Bacteria > Bacillota > Clostridia > Lachnospirales > Lachnospiraceae > UBA3282. The sequence continues at coordinate 74,512 of CAJTOO010000004.1, read as the reverse complement.
TCCCCAAACCGTCTGCTTTTACAGATTCTCTGAAAAAGTGCGGTATTGTCCTTCCGATAGCGTTCGTCAGCGTAAAGGTGGTCATAGTCCTCATGCTGCGCCAGTTCCTGCACGCTGACAGGCTCACACTTCTCCATGGGGCCGGGCGCCAGTCCGTCAAACTTCAAGTATGCAAACTGGCAGAGAACCAGGCTGTCCACGTCACTAAAAGGTTTTTCCACGAAGGAATAATCACCATATTCTTTCAGATAATCCAGAATCGTCCCCATATTCAGTGTTCCTCTCTGCCTGCGTGCCTATAATTTTGCTTCCAGATGCTCAATATTCTTAATCAGTACGGAAACTGTCCCATCCGGATTTGTGATAAATTCCACGCTTCTGGGATTCTTGTACTGTTCCATCGGTATCTTGATCTCTATCCCTGTATCTGTAAAAAGATGCTGGCTCTGATATTTGCGCACCGTATTCTCACTCTGCGGTTCAATCTTCTCTTTGACCATGTCATACTTTTCCATCTTATCCTGAAAGGCCACTTTTAATTCCGGCTGATCGTCAAAAATCTTCTCCGCGATCTCTTCCACCACAAACCCGCCGTTTTCTTCTATTTCTTCTTGCATGATCTGCTTGGCACGCATCTGCTTTTCAAAACGCTGCGTCTCATCGAAGCCTTCCTTTTGCACACTTTCCACAGCACGGCTGACAATGGATAATTTGGACTTATGGGACAGGTGGGAACTGCACTTTAAGAACAGATAAGAAAAGTAATTCACCTTCTCACCATTCACTTCATACTTCTTCTCCATGACCCATACCGCCAGATCGTCCAGCCTGATGATGGCTGCCTCCGAAAGCCGCTGCGTCTCGGAAGGCAGAATGGATTTATGGCGGATTATCTCATTGCTGTTACCCTCTCCTTCCGGCACCGGCATGGTTCTGTGGGTATAAAGGGCTTTATAATTCATCTTCAGAAGCGCCAGATATTCAGAATCCTGCTCCCGAAAACGCACCACCAGAAGATCCGCTGCCGGAATATCAATATTACTGCCCATAATCTCATATAAGAGACCGGCAGCATTCTTACTCATCTGTATAAAATCTGCATCCTCATATCCGGACAGCATCTGATACACTTCCGATTCTTCCTGATAAAAGCGGCACTCCTTGGCGTCATCCCCAGAACCGATCCTGGCAATATGCTCTCTTGCAAACTCTGCCACTTCCGACCCATAGTCAAGTTCTGTATCAGACAAAACCGGCATACCGATGGTAGAATCCAGAATATGTATGATCATTCTCTTTATTCTTATGTCCTCTTTATTCATTCTAATCCTCCCTGACAGAACCGTTTAACCTTTCATTCAGCCGTAATCTTGTCCAGAAACGCCACTGTTTCCTCACCCCATTCATAGTCAAACAGATAACTTCCGGCATACAAACTCTTCTCCTGGTTTCTGTTTTCTAAGAAACTGTAATAATCGCATTCCATATTGCCAACATGAACATAACAGGCCCCTCTTCTGGTGATAAAAATCTTTTCTACACCGGCTTCCCGCAGTGTTGCCTGTAAAGCGGTAACTGCTTTACGATATAACTTCTTAACTTTATCATCATAAGCCCTATGAGGCCATAATTTATCCACAGCCTCTTCCATGGAAACCTCGCCACCCCGATGGTCCAGACACAGTGCCAGCAGTTCTTTCGCTTTGGCATTGGCAAAATACACCAACTGTTCACTTACAAAGAATTGAAATCTGCCAAACATGACCACACGAATCTTTTCCCGCTTCTCCTGACATCTTACCCTTCTCGCCATTTTCAGGAATTCGAACCGGTCAAAAGAGACCATAATACCATAATCACCCCGGAACCTCATAGCTTCCAGCAAATCATAAGTAGACGAATTAATATAGATGAGGACTATATTGGGATACAGTCTTTTCAGTTCTATATCCAGATCAGAATTTTTCATCTCCAGCATTTCAATATCCAACACAGCAAATGAAATCATATTATTTCTCGCATATTCAAGGACGAGCGTCGGATCATCAAATTCTTTGACGGATTCAATTCCCTTTATTTTGATACATACTCTGCCTAAAACTTTACGAAACGCCCCACCTTCGCACACCAATATACCCTTCATTGACCCTAACATATCTCCCCCCAAGTGCAAGCAAACTCGTCTTAAGGCATTTAAACTTAATCTATAGTTGTATAGATAGTTTATCCTGTTATGATATAATCTGCAAGACTCTTTCACTGACCTGGATAAAATTTGTTTCTTTCTGTCATTATTCATACTTCCCCGGATAATCCGTGCCGGTTTCACTCTGCATTCTGGAAATGTAGCGCATAGGATCCTGCTCCATCTGCAACATGGTGTCAAAAGCCATCAGAAGCATTTTATCCCCATTATCTTTCATATCGTCCCTTCCACGATCTAACTGCGCTTTAAAATGATCCATCTGCCATATCATGATATCTACAAGACTGTAACCCTCAATCTGATGGTCACAGAGAAAATTCTGATGTTCCAGATAGTATATAAACTCTCGGTAGACGCCCTCAGACTGTATAAGCGCCTTCCAGAATCGTTGTAGAAATGCTTCGTTTTCTCCGGCATAATAGCAAAGGGCTTTTGCCCAGGCATACGCCTTTTCCTTCATGAAGTCTCAATCCCTCCTCTATCTGTGGTGTTTTGGCTGTGCCTGCCCCTTCCTGACAGCCGTGCACATTGAGTATATCACATTTTTGTTCTTTTTAGGAACCGTATTCTATATAATGTGATAACAGCATGTGCATGGACGATTTATTTTATGGATATAATTGAATGCATAAATGATTTTCTCTGGGGTTTTCCTCTTTTGATACTTCTGATGGGCACACATGTATACTTCACACTGAAATTACATTTTCCGCAGCGCAGTCTGTGGCGGGCGATCCGATTATCACTTGGCAGAGCAGAAGAAGGCGGACATAACCTTTCCCCCTTCTCTGCCTTATCCACCACTCTCGCAGCCACCCTGGGCACCGGTAACATCATCGGTGTGTCTACCGCTGTGGCCTTAGGCGGTCCAGGTGCCATCTTCTGGTGCTGGATCACCGGTATCCTGGGCATGGCTACCGCTTACAGCGAGTGCTATTTAAGTGTGCTTTACAGGGATTGCCGTCCGAACGGCACCTATGTGGGCGGCCCTATGTATGTGCTTAAAAATGGTTTACATAAATATATGTCCGGCAGTCTCTACGCACTGTGCACACTGATTGCCGCTTTCGCTGTTGGCTGCACGACACAGGCAAACTCCGTCTCCCAGGCTGCCGCAGGCACCTTCCATCTTTCGCCCCACTTTGTGGGGATTACGCTGGCGCTTTTAACCGGTGCCGTAATCCTGGGCGGCGTCAGGAGTATCGGCACGCTGTGCGAACGCACGGTTCCTGCCATCAGCTTTTTCTATCTATTTGGCTGCCTGCTGCTCTTGATTCTCTATCGACGCCAGCTTCCCACTGCCATCATCTGGATTCTGAAAGATGCTTTTTCTTTTACCGGCCTGACCGGCGGCGCCGCCGGGGCAACACTGCAGCACGCTGTGCGCTACGGCATTGCCCGGGGATTGTTTACCAATGAGGCCGGCATTGGCACTTCTGCCATTGCCGCGGCAGCATCCCACACAAAGGATCCCCATATTCAGGCTTATGTTTCCATGACAGCCGTCTTCTGGGACACGGTAGTTATGTGTCTGATCACCGGTCTGGTTATTGTATCTAACATGCTCTATGACCCTGCCTCCACGTCAGGCGTGGCGCAGACTGACCTGACCGCCGCTGCTTTTGCCCACCTGCCCTACATCGGAAATGCCTTTTTGACAATTTCCCTGGCAGCTTTCGCCGTAACCACGTTGATCGGGTGGTCTTATTTTGGTGAAAAAGCAACGGAATACCTTGTGGGAAACAAAGGTATTCCGTACTATAAGCTCGTCTATGTACTGATGATTTATCTGGGTGCCATCATTCCCATGCAATTGGTCTGGCAGTGCACCGACCTGATCAATGCCTTCATGGTCATACCCAACGTCCTTGCCCTCTTTCTGCTGCGGCATAAAATCAAACCTTAAAGGCTGATGCAATTTCCTGCAGTGAGCGGCTGCTCCTCTCTAAGATGGACATTTTACGCAGAATTTCCTCACAGCCTACGTTGCTGTTAAGCATGGCTGCCGCCACATCGCGCACATCATCTACAATCACAGCGTTTAATTCTGTCACAGAATGCAAAGCAGCCAGCATTTCTTCCACCGATGCCCCCATCATCTCTGCAGAAGTACCCAAATCCCCGGCTATTCCATGAAAGAAAGCCGCATCTTTCTGGTACTGCTGTGCAGTATCCACCATCGCACGATAATCACCAATCACATGATCCTTCATAAAATTCAGCAGTTTCTCTGCACTGCTCTTTAAGGCCACTACGGAATCCACCACCTCGTCAATCACCTTCTGAATCTTACCCACCGTATTCTGGGAATGCTCTGCAAGACTGCGCACTTCATCCGCCACCACAGAAAATCCCCTGCCTGCCTCGCCGGCTCTTGCCGCCTCAATGGCCGCATTCAGGGCAATCAGGTTCGTCTGACTGGCAATGCCGCCAATCTCCTGCGATAATTCCTTGATCAGTTCTATCTTCTCCACCTCTTTCAGGGCGCTCTCCAACGCATCCTCTGCGCTATGATAAATCACACTGGCCTGGTTCTTTGATGCAATCGTGGTCTCATATAAAACATCTGCCCTTCCGGTGATTTCCTTTGACGCATCCGCCGACTCTGCCGACTTATTCGCCACATCCGTAACCGCCGTCCCAATCTCTGTGCTGGCCTCGCTGATGGTATGCGTTACATTGGCCGCCTCACGCACTTTATCCACCAGCTTCTCCATCACCTGATCCATTTCATCTATGGTGTTATTTAATTCAGCCATTTCACTATATGCCTGTGATGCCGTCTCCTCAATACCCGCTGCCTCTTCCCTGGTACCGACAATAATATCCTGTATCTTTCCTTTCACAGTCTGTGCCGCCTGACTGACTTCCGCCATCTCATCTTTAAATTCCGCCGCCACCACAGACTTGCCTGACTGCCCGCCCTGTTCACTGAAATCCCCTGCTGCAAAAAGTTTCAGCTGCATCATGGGCGCCAGCACCTTATCAAATGCTGCGCCTGCTGCCACGCCAACAATCACGGTACCAATGACAGCCGCTGCCGCGCCCGCCGCAATCGCACTGACAAACTGCGCCTTCCCCACTACCAGCGCACTGACCATAGATGCTGCCAACAGCAAAACAAAAGTCATAGCCAGAAGCATACATAACAGCTTCCCCTTAATGGTTTTCATACCCTGCCCTCCTAAGATTCCTGCTACACCCTCTCACGCAGGCTTTATCACTTCACCGCGTAAAAAAATCCGATATCATTATACAGCTAATTTTCTGACACGTCCACCTTCTTTATGCAAATAACGCGCGATATTATATTATCCCCGGCTTACACCACGCTGTCCGGCCTGCTCGTGCTGTCGGCAATACAGATAGAATCCGATACAGATCAGGCCGGAGAGAAGAGAGCCCAGCGGCGCTGCCCATCCCATAGGATAAAGACTGTCCGGAAAATAAACGCTGGCCAGGTAAGCACCCGGAATCCGCACCAAAAGAATCGCCGTGATATTATGGATAAAGGAAATGCCCGCCTTCTGATCACCACAGAAATATCCGCTGAAACAAAAATGCACCGCTGCAAAGACCGTGTCAAAAGCGTAGGATTTCATATAAGCACAGCCCGCTGCGGCCACCGCCGTATCTTTGGTGAAAAGTCCCACCAGAGTCTGCGGCAGAAACTGATTATACACAGCGCACACCATTCCCCAACACACTGTAATCACCAGCCCATAGCGCAGACTGGCCCTGGCTCTGTCCGCCCTGTCCGCTCCCATATTCTGCGCTGTAATTGCAGAAATCGCTGACAAAAAGGCAGACGGTACAAGAAACATGAACCCGATCAGTTTCTCCACAATGCCCACCGCCGCCGAGGCTATCAGGCCTCTGCTGTTGGCGATTACCGTAATCACAATAAAGGCTACCTGAATCAGTCCATCCTGACAGGCAATGGGCGTTCCCACCTTAAGCATCTGGGATATCACTTCCCTGTCTGCCCGAATGTCCTGTCTGGTGACCCGAAACCCAAGGTCACACTTCCGAAGCATCCCCAGGGCAAACATCACACTCACAGCCTGACCGCAGACCGTCCCCAGGGCCGCCCCTGCGGCCCCCAGCCGCATGCCTCCGATGAAGACAAAATCCAGTGCAATATTAACCACACAGGCAACTGCCACAAAATACATGGGCCGCCTGGAATCCCCCGCTCCGCGAAAGATGCTGCTGATCACATTATAAGCCGTGATAAAGGGCACGCCGGCAAAACAGACAGCCAGATAAATCTTCGTTTCCCGAACTGCTTCTTCCGGTGTAAGCATAACGCTTGTTATTCCACTTGTCAAGAGAAGCAGTATGATGGTGAATGCCAGAGAAAACAGGATAAAAAAACTAACCGCAGCCCCCACCGTTCTGGCCGCAGACTCCTCATCTTTGGCCCCCACGCATCTGGCGATCCGCACAGTAGCCCCCATGGCAAATCCCACAATAATAACGGTAAGCATGTGCATCACCTGACTGCCGATGGCCACCGCCGTGGTAGTCGCCGAACCATGATACATTCCCACCACAAAGAGATCGGCCATCCCGTAAAAGGTCTGCATAAAACAGGCCAAAAGATAGGGAAGCGCAAACATCACCAGATTTTCCCATACGCTTCCCGTTGTCAGATTATTTTTATCATTCATGTTTTATGTATCGCTCCCTTTGTCGAAAATATGGCTCCCTGCACCTTGCAGTGCCGTCGAATGTATGGGCACTACAGGTTATTTTAGCATATTTTTTCAGGGAAGAACAATACATAATGGCTCACATTATCCAAACCGGCTTATGTCCGGACAGACACTCCTCCTCTACCTGCCTTCCAGTTCCACTTCATAAAAGCCACCCTCCACTGTGTTTTCAAAGAACAGACTCACGACCTGATCAGGATCGATGATCCTCTCATTCCCCCTGCAGGCATAATACTGCGTGGTCTCCTGATCGGTGGACAGATACCCTTCTCCACCGTCTCCGCTGAACAGATACCGATATTCCGTGCCATCCTTCAGTTTCACACCACTCATTCGCGGTGCCCTCACCCATCGGCTGATCTCTATCAGTTCCCCATCCGGGCCCACAGCCTGCCTGGTCTCTCTCTGTCTGGGCCAGTCACACTCCACGTATCCCGAAGCCGGTGACAACTCTACCCTGTTTATCACTGCTCCACTGTCCCCCACAGGCACCTCAAGGGTCCATTCTTTCAATCTGTCCGTACCCTGCAGATTCCAGGCAAAATTCCAGTTACCGCTTACCACACTCTCCGGATCCAATTCTCCGGCCTTATCCTCATAACCGCACAGATTCTTAAATGCCACATGGATATCCCTGCCAAGAGCCCAGCCCTTCTCCGATTCCGTCATGGAAATAAAATAGGACATACTGCCATCTTCCCTGACATACCGGCTGATAATACTCCCTTCCTCGTCCTGTTTTGCGTCAGAACCATCTGCATATTCCAGCATACCGTCTTCCCCAGTGACCAGTCCATCATAAAATCCCGCAGAATAGTTGGCGCCATCCACACCGTCCACAGTCACCTCCATCTCCTCAAATCCGGGTGACAGCCCCTCCTGCAGCGTATAACCTTCCACCCGAAAGGCCAGATAGACGCTATGATTATCAGTAATACTTTGCTCGGCGGTTATGGTAATGCCATTTTGGATCTGACTCTGCATGGCGAAAGAAACGGCTCCCTCTTCCTGCAGACTCTCCTTCTGTTGTTCTTCCACCTGCCATTTCTCACTCATACCCGCACTCCACCTGGTGCATGCTGCCACCGCGAAACCTGCAAGCAGCATGACAGCCACTGCCACAAGCGGCAGTATTTTTTTTGCTCTTTTTATCTTATGTAAACTTCTTTCTTCCTCTCTGACTGACGCTCTATTTTCTCTGACCAAGACATCGCCTGACCCTTCCTTTTGTTCTCTGATCATAACATAGGCTGCATCCGCTTTCTGTTGTACTATCTGGGGAATCACAAGCTCTTCCCGCAGAATCTCTATCTTCGTCCTGTTCTTCTTCATCCCTGTTTCCTTTCCCTATCCGCTAGGCTGTATACTCAGACTCTTTCTATATACATTCTCTTCCTGTCTGCAACATCTATTCCAGTTCCTGCTCCAGCCGTTTTCTGGCTCTTGAAAGCCTGCTCCGCACCGCACTCTCACTCAGACCCAGAACTTTACTGATATCCACCGTAGACAAACCTTCTATATAATACAGGAGCACTACAACACGATACTTTTCATCTAACGCCATCAGCACTTCTTTCCACTCCGCATTTTCAAACGCATCATCCATCACTGGTATTTCCATCGGCTCCTCCGTAAGCTGCAGCCTGCTTCTTTTACGCAAAAGATCATTGCACTTATTGATCAATACCCGAATCATCCAGGTATAAAAATAGGCATCCGTTTTCAGCTGTCCCAGCTTCTCGTAACAAGTCAGTATGGTCTCCTGAATGACATCTGCCACATCCGCATCGTTTCCCAACATTGCCCAGGCGGTCTTATACATGCTCTGCATATGCCGCTGAATCAGTTCTGCAAAGGCATCCGCATCTTTACCCCTTGCTCTTTGTATTAAATTATCCATCCCTGTTCCTTTCTCCTGCCGTATACGTATTTCACAGATTCTCTATGTATGCTTTCATACATTAGACGCAGGGCTTCCTGTAAACGTCCCGGATTTTTAAGAAAAATTTTAATACCTGCCAGCCAAAACTCTATACACAAAAAGGGCAGACATTTTCAGCCTGCCCCAACAAACGAATCTTTATGTATCCTATGTCAGCTCCATCTGTTCCTCACAAATCCATACAATACTATTTACTTGCCAAAATATCCTGCCACTGTCTTTAAATGCTCCATAACCGGCAGATGCTGCGGACAGGCATTCTCACACTGACCACATTCCACACAGTCGCTGGCCTTGCCAAAACTCCCTGTCAGGCGGTCATAATACCCACCCTGAGGCGTCCAGCCTTTTCCCTCCGCTTCCTGCATCTCCGCATTATAAAGGGAGAAATATTTGGGAATGGCAATCTTCATGGGACATCCATCTGTGCAATAAGAGCATCCTGTACAGGGAATCGCGATATTGCCATTGATGATGGCCGCCGCTTTATACACCATACGGCGCTCCTCTTCCGTCAGCGGTTTGAAATCCGACATATAACTAGTGTTATCCAATAACTGCTCCATATTACTCATACCGCTTAAGACCATCTTCACATTATCCAGACTGGCCGCAAAGCGAATCGCCCAGGAGGAAATCGACATATGGGGATCATATGCCTTATACATATCAGCCACCGTCTGCGGTACCTGCGCCAGTGTACCACCTTTCACCGGTTCCATGACCCATACGGGGACACCGTGTTTCGTCGCCACTTCATAACACATGCGAGACTGGATTGCACTGCTCTCCCAATCCAGATAATTCAGCTGTAACTGCACAAATTCCATCTCCGGGTGTTCGGTTAAGACCTGATCTAAAAATTCCGCATTATCATGGTAGGAGAAACCGATATGTCTGACAAGACCCTGTTTCTTCTTTTCCACCAGCCAGTTGAAGCAGTCCAGATCCGTATAAATCTTATAATGGCCGAATCCCACATCATGAATCAAATAATAATCAAAATATGTAACACCTGTTTTCTTAAGCTGCTGTTGAAAAATCTTATCCCGATCTTCTTTATTGCTGATAAAACTGGCATGCAGTTTTGTTGCCAGGGTATAACTGTCTCTGGGATGTCTGTCCACAAGGCATTCCTTCGCCGCATCCTCACTCCGAAACCCACAATACATCCAGGCTGTATCAAAATAGGTAAACCCTTTCTCTATAAAGGTATCCACCATCTCTTTCGTCTTTTCCATATCAATACTGGCCCCGTCATTGGCATCTGTAAGCGGCAGCCGCATCAATCCGAATCCTAATTTTTTCGCCTCCATGTATACTCCTTCCTCACTGTCAAAGTTTTCTACATGGATTCTATCATATTGCTTCGGTTTTCTCAACCAATGAAATCCTTCCCCTGCAAAACTTTATCCCGGCAATCATCCCAGCGCCACATCCAGGATCATCATCACCACAAATCCAGCTGCTGCCCCAATCGTACCGATATTACTGTGTTCTCCCGCCTGGGACTCGGGAATCAATTCCTCCACCACCACATAAATCATGGCTCCTGCTGCAAAGGCCAAAAGATAAGGAAGCGCAGACACCACCTGCTCCGCGAGCAGAATGGTTATGAAAGCGCCCACCGGTTCCACAATGCCTGACAAAGTGCCGTACAGAAAAGCTTTTCCTTTCGAAATCCCCTCCGTTCGAAGAGGCATGGAAATAATCGCTCCTTCCGGGAAATTCTGGATGGCGATACCCACCGCAAGGGCAAAGGCGCCTGCCATGGTTATGCCGGTATCCCCGATCAGAGCGCCCGCAAAGGTCACCCCCACAGACATACCTTCCGGAATATTATGAAGCGTCACCGCCAGGACAAGCATTGTTGTTTTTTTTAACTCGCTCTCCACACCCTCAGGCTGCTCACTCTCCAGATGCCAATGGGGAATCAGCGTGTCTAACACCAGTAAAAAGGCAATACCTGTCATAAATCCAACCGTTGCCGGCACCCAGGCAATCTGCATTTGTTCTTCAGCCATATCTATCGCCGGGATCAGAAGCGACCATACAGACGCAGCAATCATGACGCCCGCCGCAAATCCCATCAGGAGCTTTTCCACCTTCCTGCTCATCTTCTGTCTCATAAAGAAGACCATCGCCGCACCCAGCGTCGTTCCCGCAAAAGGAATCATCATGCCTGACAATACCTGCATCCCATTTCCCTCCATACCAAAGCAGCACCTTATAGTATAGTATGCCAGGTTTCTCCATCCGTCAGACTAAAACACATAATTTTCTTTCAGATTCCTGTTTAACTCCATGATTTTTCTGGTATTTTCAGTTGACATAACATCAATCTGTTCCATCTGCCCATGAAACTCCTGCATGATCACCGTTATGCCGCCAATATTTCCGGTAGTCTGTTCTATCGCTTCATGGATCTGCACTGTAATCTCCCTGAAGTCATCCATAACAGCCTGTAAGGTACTGGCATTTTTCTGAAAACCGCCTACCAGCTCCTGAACCGCCCCGCTCACATCATCTAACACACGATTAATCTGTTCTGCCGTATGTTTGCTGGTGGCTGCCAGCTTTCCGATTTCATCCGCCACGACAGCAAAGCCTTTGCCGTTTTCGCCCGCCCGGGCCGCTTCTATACTGGCATTTAAGGACAACAGATTCGTCTGTTCCGCAATGGCAATGATTCCCTGGGCTGACTCCTGGATCTGCTCAATCTTAAGGGCGCTCTCTGCTACTGCCACAATGCCCACCGTATTACCGGCCTCGTCCTGAATCGGCGCATACCCGCTATAGAGCATGCCCCATGCATCCGTATAGGGTTCCTCCAGCGCCATTGCCGTACCACTGCGGTAAGCTTCCATCACCTCCGGCTCCACCTCGTATTCTTCTCCGATTCCGCCTGGTTCTTCCGGATCTGCATCCACCACAAATTCCATATGATCATCCACCAGCCGCAGAGTATAAATATAAGAAATCGTCTCATCTGCCAGGAAGTCGGAAAGATTCCCATGTACCATATAAAAGGCCTCATCCTCACCGCTTTTTGCACTGATTTTCTGAAACACATCACTGTCTATCTTCGCCGCTGCGATCTGCGCATTGACAACTGTATTCTCCTGAATCTGGCTCATAAGGTTATCCCTTAACGTCATATAGGCTACTATTCCTACCGCTATGGAAATCACAACACCAATTGCTGCCGCCCCGAACCACAGCCTGGTCAGAATACTTTTATGTAAACGTATTTTTGTGTTTCCTGTTATGACCTGTCCCTCTTTCTGTGAATACCTGCCCTGTTCTGCCTTTGCCCCACTCAAGTTCCCTGCCTCCTGTCCACCCCGGCTTCGTCCTGCCCTTCACTCGAACATTCTGCTGCCATTATCTGCTGCTTTTAGTTGATTTTTTCTCATCTTAACAATTTCCGGAACATAAATTAAGGATTGGGGAACACATCGCACTTTTTACGGTATACATTGCCTCTATTGGTTTACATAATTCTTCTCTTCTTTCTTACTTTCTTTTCCTGCCAACAATCAAATCATAACTCTCCGCAATCATACGTCTGACATCTTCCTCCGGAATTGTCCCATCCAGGATTACCGTATTCCAGTGTTCCTTATTCTGATGATAACCGGGAATCACAGCCTCATAGGTCTGGCGCCAGAAATCACGCCACTGCGGATCCACTTTGATATTGATACGCATACTGCCCTCATATTCATAGGTCCACAAAAAGGCCTTCTTATTCTTCCGATACCGCACCAAGACCCAGTTTGGATCATGAAAGGGGGTATCTGTATAAACATCCGGAAAGGTCATTCCATAGGCAAGCGCCTCTTCTCTTTTGGTCATATTTACTCCATTTCTCCCCTCTTCTTGTCATTCCTGCCTCTGCACCACTGTTTCTTAAGAAAAAATTAATAATCCGGTCATATGGCAAGCGTCTGATTTTTTATGCTATAATAGCCGTAAGATTATTTTCTGGGTTTACAGCTGATGTGTCTTTCATATGATGCAATAAGTATACTCTCTTTTTTGAACTATGCAACCATGAAATCGTGATGATCTGCTTCCCGATCAACTTTGCAGGTTTTGTTTTACCTACTTGGATAAACGGAGAATTTCCTAATGATCCTTAAAGTTCTGTTCAATTATAGCATTTTATTCCTATGTATTGTAGGTTTCAGCGGCGGCGCTGTATCAGATCTTATTTTACCTGTACTACAGCTGTATTTATGCTGGTTCAATTATGAACATAGTAGGAACTGGCCAACAGTTCTTATGCTGGAAGTCCATCTATTGATTTCTACAATTCTTGGTCTATATTTCGAGGGATATCTATATCTTAGATATATTTCAAATGATGCAGAAAGTATTTTGGTGTTCCGGGAAATATTGAAAATCGGAATTGTTCTGGTTTGTGTTATGGGAATCATAACAACATCGTTAAAGTACCTGTCCACAAAGAAGATTGCCCAAAAATAAGAAAACAGAGCAGTCCATATCTTCTACATAAAACACACGAACGTAAACAAACGGAGCAATCCATAAATTCTACATAGAAAGGCGTTGAGCACACTTGTTTAAGAATCGTTCCAAATTGATAGAAAAATCCAAAGAGACCCTGCATGCAGTATTGCCTATCATTCTGATCGTACTGCTCTTAAGTTTCACCATCGCTCCCATTTCCCCGGAAATCCTTATGGAATTTCTGATCGGAGCTGTCATGCTGATTGTGGGCATGCTGTTTTTCTCTATCGGCGCAGAAATGGCCATGACACGAATGGGCGAACGGGTGGGAACCATCATGACCAAAACGAAGAAACTATACGCCATGATACTGATCAGCTTTTTGCTTGGATTTGTCATCACTATTTCCGAGCCGGATCTGCAGGTACTGGCTCAGCAGGTGGCCTCGGTTCCCAATCTGGTGTTAATCCTTGCAGTCGCCGCAGGCGTGGGCCTCTTTCTGGTATTCGCACTGCTCCGTATGCTGCTTCGCATCCCGCTGGCACCCATGCTGCTCCTTTTTTATGCGATTGCATTTGTTCTGGCATTCTTTGTGCCGAAAGATTTTCTGGCCGTTGCATTCGACTCCGGCGGCGTGACTACCGGACCCATGACGGTTCCTTTTATCATGGCTTTCGGTATCGGTATTTCCGCCATCCGAAACGACAGACATGCCGCCGAAGACAGCTTCGGTCTGGTATCTTTATGTTCTGTCGGACCCATTGTGGCCGTGTTGATTCTTGCCATGATCTATCATCCGGATTCCTCAGAATATCTGTCTGAGGCCATACCCGAGATTGCCGATTCCGTGGAGCTTGGACGGTTGTTTGCCGGTGAGATTCCGGTCTATATGCGTGAGATGGCTGTCTCCCTTCTTCCCATCGTCTTATTTTTTGGTGCATTCCAGCTCATCTCGCGTGATATCAAGAAAAAGACCCTGATCAAGATCCTGATCGGGCTTGTATATACTTACGTGGGTCTGGTTCTTTTCCTGACTGGTGTCAATGTGGGATTCATGCCAGCCGGAAGCTATCTTGGACAGGTAATTGCCGGACTGCCTTACGCCTGGATCATTATTCCCATCGGTATGATCATCGGCTACTTTATCGTACAGGCCGAGCCGGCTGTATTCGTCCTCACAAAACAGGTAGAGGAAATCACCTCCGGCGCCATTTCTGCCAAAGCCATGGAAATCAGTCTGTCGGTAGGTGTTGCAACCTCCATCGGTCTGGCCATGACCCGGGTGCTCACCGGTATCCCCATCACCTGGTTCATTGTGCCTGGATACGCCATCGCTCTCATTCTAACCTTTTTCGTACCTAAAATCTTTACTGCCATTGCCTTTGACTCCGGCGGCGTGGCCTCCGGTCCCATGACGGCAACCTTTCTTCTGCCCTTTGCCATGGGCGCCTGCAATGCAGTGGGCGGCAATATCATCACCGACGCCTTCGGCGTAGTGGCCATGGTAGCTATGACACCCCTGATCACAATCCAGTCTCTGGGCATGATCTATCATATCAAAGAAAGCCGGCTTTCCAAAGAAGCGGGCGGCTATGCATCGATCGACCGCTATGGAGATATGGATATCATTGAATTATAATACAGGAAGAGGTAATACCCTATGGGAAAATTGTGTATGATGACGACAATCGTCAACAGAAAGCACTTTAAAAAATATTTTCGTCTGTATCAGGATGAACACCTTCCAGTCATGTTTGTCACCCTGGGCTCCGGAACCGCCTCTGGGGATATTCTGGATTATCTGGGTTTAGAGTCCACAGAAAAAGCTGTCATGTTCCATGTATTGGAAGAAAGCGCCTGGGAAAATGCCAAGAAGAATCTCCGGCATAAGCTGCAAATAGATGCTCCCGGCGAAGGCATTGCCTTTATCGTTCCTTTAAGCAGTATCGGCGGCAGGAAAACATTACAATTTTTAAGCGGAAATCAAGACTTCCAGAAAGAGGAGGAATCTGTTTTGAAAGATACAGTCTATGAACTTATCGTAGTCATCGCCAATCAGGGATATACAGAACTGGCCATGGATGCTGCCAGAAGCGCAGGCGCTTACGGCGGTACGGTGATTCACGCCAAAGGAACCGGTATGGAACAGGCCGAAAAATTTATGGGCGTATCCCTCGCTTCCGAGAAGGAAATCATCTTTATCGTAGCCAAAAAGGCGCAGAAGAATGATATCATGAAAGCAGTCATGGAACAGGCTGGCATGCAATCCAAAGCCAAATCCATCGTTTTCTCCCTGCCGGTTACGGACACCGCAGGACTGCGGCTCATGGAAGATTCTTAAGATATTTCCTACAAAAGTAATGGGCATCTCCCTGCCATTATGCTATACTGTTAGCGTATAGACAAAATCCGAAAAGGGAGAAGGGAAATGCTTATGGACAAAAGTGCAGCAATCAGAAAACTATGTGAAGAAAAAGAAATCCGTATGATCGATTTCAAAATGACAGACATTGATGGCCGCTGGCGCCACATCACAATACCGGTGGAGCGGTTCGATGATAATGTCTTCGTTTACGGAATCGGTTTCGACGGTTCTAATTACGGGTATGCCCCTGTTGAAAAGAGCGATATGGTATTCCTGCCTGACCCGGATACCGCCTATGTGGATCCTTTCGCACAGGTACCCACTCTGACTATGTGCGGTAATGTATGTGTCATCGGTAAAGGGGACAACACCCCCTTTGACCAGTATCCAAAGAATGTAAGCCTGCGTGCCATGGATTACATGAAAAAGACCGGTATCGCAGACAATATGATCATCGGACCGGAATTTGAATTCTATCTGTTCGACTCTGCCCGCTATGAGGTATCCCCCAGACAATGCGCTTATCAGATTGACACCAGGCAGGCCGAATGGAACTGCAGCCTGGACACCCCCGGCAACAACGGTTATGAAGTGACCCACGGAGGCTACCATATTGCAGCGCCTCAGGATGTGGGATATGACTTAAGAAGCCGTATCTGTATGGAGATGGAGGACTGGGGCATCAAAGTCAAATACCATCATCACGAAGTGGGCGGTCCCGGCCAGATGGAAATCGAAGTAGAGCTGGCAGATATGCCTACCATGGCAGACAATACCATGATCGTCAAATATATCATCAAAAACATGGCCGCACAGGAAGGCATGACAGCCACTTTCCTGCCCAAGCCCATCTATAAGGAAGCAGGCAGCGGTCTTCATGTACATATGTTACTCACCAAGGATGGCAAACCAGTCTTTTACGATGAGAACGGGTATTCCGGCCTGAGCCGGACCGCACACTATTTCATCGGCGGACTGCTGTCCCACATTGCCTCCCTGTGTGCCTTCACCAATCCTTCCACCAACTCCTTTAAACGTCTAGTGCCCGGGTTTGAGGCTCCCGTGACCATCGGTTACGCTACTTCTAACCGCAGTGCAGTCATCCGGATTCCTGCTTACGCGAAGTCTCCGGAGACCAAACGTTTTGAACTCAGAAATCCCGATGCTACCGCCAATCCCTACTATGCTTATGCTGCTATCTTAATGGCAGGACTTGACGGCATTGAGAAAAAGATTGATCCTGCCGCTAACGGCTGGGGACCTTATGATTTCAACCTCTACACACTCTCTGCAGAGGAACAGAAAAAGATCAAGGGATTGCCAAAATCCTTAGAGGAAGCGCTGGACGCTTTAGAGAAAGATCACGATTATCTGACCAAAGACGGGGTATTCCCAGAGAGACTGATAGATGTGTGGATTGCCCGTAAGCGTGCAGAGGCCAAGCAGGCTGGTGAGATACCTACGCCGGCTGAGTTTATGATGTATTATGACCTATAGGTGGCGTAAATTCCTGCGGAATTAACGCCTCGAGTTCCGCTTTGGGGCGGAACTCGGGATATACTGTCTCAATTTTCTTGCGGAATTAACGCCTCGAGTTCCGCTTTGGGGCGGAACTCGGGATATACTGTCTCAATTTTCCTGCGGTATTAACGCCATATCTTAGCCTAACTTTCTTGCGGAATTAACGCCATATTTTAGCGGAACTTACAGGCGGTGCATTAAGCGCCGCCTGTTTTTGTAAAACCCTTCCATTATGGAATAGTTTTCTTACATTCCCTCTTTTATTACACCCTGGTCCCGCATCACTTTCTCAATTGCCGTGCCGCTGATGAAATGGAGCAGCAGCTTTTTCATGGGATTTAGCGGTCCTAAATTAATCTCCAGCGGAGACTTGCCGTCCATCAGCTTCACGCTGCTGGAAAGCAGTTCTCTGATATCGTAGACACTGCCCCATACTTCCGGTACACCCCGGTCTACTCCTAACAGTCCATACACAGCCTCCATAGCTGTCCTGACCGAATACTCGGTGGTGAAGACGGTATCTCTGGGTGTCTGGGCAAACTGTCCTAAGAAGGCGAAGTTCACGCAGCCGTCAGGAATCACGTCCGGACGGTCTCCTGCCGTTCTTGGCATAAAGAAAGCTGTGATATAAGGCATCATGGTGGGCACGCACACCGCACTGTGCTCTGCCAGCTCCTCAATCTGTTCTTCCGGTACACCCAGATGATAGAGCCATTCTTCCGTAATCTCCCTGCCGGTACACTCTTTCATGGGTTTCTTCACATAATCACCGGGCACATCCGTAAAGAGGCCATATACCCATACGCAGACCTGATCCTTATCCTGCTCCTTAAACTGTCCCTGCCTGTTGATGGTCCAGCTGAGCAGCCAGGCGGAATCCTGACAGCTTACGATACCGCCGGTCACTACCCTGCCGCTCTTGGGATCGCGTTTGCAGATGTTTTTGATATAGGGAAGAATCTTATCATCCAGCGTGGTAACCGTGGCAGATTCCCAGTTGGTCTTAGCCACATCGGAGCAGAACTTCTCCGGACGTCCAAAGGAGGGATCCTGCCTGGCAATATTTTTCCAGAGACTCCAACAGCCGCTGGTTCTCACTTCCGCATCCCCATTGGGTGCATGATTCTGATCCCCGTAGATGGTGCCTTCCGTACAGCTTCCGTTGGTCACGAAAACCAGGTCATTTTCGGTTAACATAATTCCTTTTTCCACGCCCTTGACTTTACATTCAATGGCCTTGGCAATTTTCTTATCTCCCTCAAATCCAAAGATGACATTGGTTACCTCTGTGTTGAACTGGAAGTCCACACCTGCCTCCTCAAGGTATTTCTGCATGGGCAGGATCAGGGAGTCATACTGATTATATTTGGTAAACTTCAGGGCACTGAAATCCGGCAGTCCTGCAATATGATGGATGAACCGTTGGAAGTAGAGTTTCATTTCCAGGGCGCTGTGCCAGTTCTCAAAAGCAAACATGGTTCGCCAATACAGCCAGAATGTGGAATCAAATACTTCCTCATCAAACACATCCTCGATGGTCTTGTCATAGAGATCCTCGTCTTTGGTCATAAAGAGTTTCATAATCTCCATGCAGCCCTTCTGGCTTAAGTTAAACCTGCCATCCGTATGCGCATCTTCTCCCCGGTTTCTGGTAGCCCGGCACAGAGAATAATTGGGGTCTTCTTTGTTGAGCCAGTAATATTCATCCAGCACCGACACGCCCGGCGTCTCAAGGGAAGGGATGCTGCGGAACAAATCCCACAGACACTCAAAATGATTTTCCATCTCTCTGCCGCCCCGCATCACATATCCCCTGGTGGCATCATAAATACCGTCACAGGCACCGCCCGCAATATCCATGGCCTCTAAGATATGAATGTGGTCTCCTGGCATCTGTCCGTCACGTACCAGAAAGCAGGCTGCTGCCAAAGAGGCGAGACCGCTGCCCACGATATACGCATTCTTCTCCTCCACCCCTTCTGGTTTCCGTGGTCTTGCAAAGGCTTCGTAATTGCCATTGGTATAATAAATGCCTTTGCTGTTCTTATCAAACCTGCCCAGTTCTGTGTTGCGATAGTTCAAATCCGTGTATGTTGTCTTCTTCCCCCGGCCTCTTCCCACGCACTGTGTTTTCTCACCGGCGCCTTTACCTGTCTGCGTACCCTGATTCTGCCCCATGCCTGCCTTTTTATAATTCTTCGCCGCCAGGGCTGCCCCCGCACCTGCTGCTGCCACTGCTGCTACACCGAGTCCGATACTTTTCTTATTTGCCATACTAAGTTCCACCTTTCTTTCCTACCAGCTGCCGAAATCACATCTATCATGAAATCCCCGCCGCCATGTATATTCTCAACTTGATATGGCTATCATAAGCAATTTTCCTGTCTATTCCAATTTACAAAAGAGGCGGAATGATAAAAAACTTATCACACCGCCTCTTATGATAAAAACATGTATAACCCAAACCCTACTTACTTTCAAAATTATGAATCGAATGCGCTATATTACCATGCAGCATGATGCTCATCTTCTCTACAATCTCCTCATAATCCTGCTTCATGCCGCGTCCGATCCAATCCAGCATGATGCCCACAAACCCATATTTATAGAACTCCGCAATGAAATCCTTATTCTCCTGCGCCAAAAGGTGCCCTGCACACTTTTCCTCCACCACATCCGCCAACAGACTGTAGGTAAGTTTATACAGGTAGCTTTCAATCTTCTCCCTGCTGATGCTGCGGTATACATTTTGGATGAAGGGCTTGTTCTCCATGACTGCCTCAAAAATCTGGCACATTCCTTCCTGCCAGGTATCGTAAGTCTTCTTCCCCTGCAAAGCCTTGGTGCCATCTTCCACACAGATCCATTCCACCAGATCATAAATGTCCCTGAAATGATAATAAAAGGCCATGCGGCTGATACCGCAGTCCGCTGTCAGATCATTGATCGTGATCTTATCAAGCGTTTTAGTCAATAGAAGTTTTTTAAGCGATACCTCCAGCGCCAGTTTGGTGCTGTTTGTACTGGTCATATGCGGCCTCCCTGCTTTCTTTCCAATAGTAAATCAAAATAGTCCCTGTATTAGCAAGATAAGAATCAAAACAGGCAGGACAACCTGAAAATAAGGCTTCAGCCATTTTTTCATCTTAATTCCCGTTCCCGTATTGGCTTCCTCAAAATACTTGTCAAATCCCCAGCCCCAGCGGGTGACACAAAACAGCAGATACACTAAAGAACCAATCGGCAGCAGAAGATTACTCACCAGGAAATCCTCACTGTCAAGCACATCCCTTCCGCCTATGATATGTACCGCACTCCATAAATTGTATCCCAGTACACAGGGCAGACTGGCCACGGCAATGAAAATACCATTGACAAGAGCCGCTTTCTTCCGCTGCCAGCCAAACGTATCGATACAAAAAGAAAGCAGATTTTCAAACACCGCAAGCACTGTGGAAAAGCTTGCAAAAGTCATGAACAGGAAGAACAACGTCCCCCACAGCCGCCCGCCTGACATGTTGACAAATACATTGGGCAGCGTCACGAAAATGAGCGACGGTCCGGCGTCCGGCTTCACCCCGAAAGAAAAGCAGGCCGGAAAAATAATAAGACCCGACATAAACGCCACAAAAGTATCCAGTGCACAGATCCTGACTGCCTCTCCTGCCAGGGTGTTATCCTTCTTCATATAACTTCCAAAAATCTCCATTGCTCCCACGCCCAGACTTAATGTAAAAAACGCCTGGTTCATGGCCTCTGTAATCACTGTGCCAAGCCCGCGCTTCGCCACATTGGCAACGTTTGGCATCAGATAAAAGGTCAGCCCCTCTCCCGCTCCAGGCAGTACAAGGCTGTGTACGCCCAGCACCAGAATCAGGAGTAAGAGTGCCGCCATCATATATTTACTGATCCGTTCCAGACCTTTTTGCAATCCAAAGCTGCATACCAGGAATCCCAGAACCACTACCGCAAGCATCCAGCCTCCCATCTCAACAGGCGAACCTAACAGGGAAGAAAATACACCGCCTACCGAATCCACGTCCATACCTGCCTGAAAAGTGCCTGTGAGAAATTTAAAGAAATATCCCACCATCCAGCCTGAGACTGTGGTGTAATACATCATCAGCAGGCAGCAGCCTATCATACAGAACCACCCATGGATATGCCATTTACTGCCAGGCTTTTCCAGTGCCTTATACCCCAGTACCGCACTCTTTCTGCTGGCCCGGCCCACGGCAAGTTCCATGGTCAGAACCGGCACTCCCATACACAAAAGAAAGAGCAGATAGAACAACACAAAGAAGCCCCCGCCATTCTCTCCCACCACATAAGGAAATCTCCACACATTACCGATGCCAATCGCACAGCCGGCGCTGACCAGCAAGAATCCCAGCCGGGACTGAAACGCTTCTCTTTTCATAGTTGTATCTTCTCCTCTTCCCAAATCTCCGTATTTTCCCATATGCTACTTTATCCTATCCCCCGGCTGTTTGTCAAGCTGCCGTATATTTTGTTTCCTATCGGTTTCCAAGTTTCCTTTGTTTGTTATCCCAAATTATAACTCCTGATTATTGAAGTTTTGGTATAATATGCTATAATTAACAATGAATATAGGTAGATATAGGTCAAAATAAAAACAACTGGTTACTGTCGTACATTATTAAACTTACATAAGGCTGTATAGGAAAATTTATATCCCATTCTATGGACTCCGCCTGAGATTCCGTGAAATCTGCTGTCCAATGCTTGATTTGATTCTATGGAACATTAATTTCCCATATACTGCAGACATACGCAATGACAGCAACTCAAATTTTGGCCATGTGTAAAAGCTGGAATGTATATGGGAAGGGAGAATTGAACTAATGAACCACAATGACAAGAATCAACGGGTAAACATCGAGAAAAAATTGACTGCTTCCATTTTCAGGGTGTCGCTCATCACTGCCGGCGCCGCTGTACTGGGCATAATTGCTCTTATCATCATATCGGCCCGCTATTCTTATGCACTGCATAACTTCGGTTTCGCACAGGGTGATATCGGTAAGGCTATGTTTGAATTTGCAGATGTACGTTCCTCACTCCGGGCTGCCATTGGCTATGATAACCAGGATGCCATCAACACTGTTGTAAAGCAACATGAAGAAGCTATCGCCCTGTTCAATGAGTATTTTGCACAGGTGGAAAATACCGTTGTTTCTGTGGATGGCCGCGCAACCTATGATGCCATCAAAGCAGAGTTGGATGCTTACTGGGCGCTGGACACAAAGATTATGGATCTTGGTGCCAACACAGACCGCGAGCTTTGCGTACAGGCACAGGAACTTGCTCTCAACGATTTAACCCCCGCATACAACAGCATTTATGAAAAACTGGAAGAACTGTTGAATGTAAAAGTAAATGAGGGTAACCGTCTTGCAACTACGCTTTCAATCATAGAATGGATTCTGGTAGCCGCTGTCGTTGCCGTGACTGCTGTTGCGCTGGTATTATCCACCCGAATCGGCAAGAAGATAGCACAAAGGATTGCAGATCCTCTGGGCAAACTGGGCGAACGTCTCAAAACCTTTGCAGAAGGCGATCTTTCCTCCCCCTTCCCGCTTGTAGAAACCGGAGATGAAGTGGAAGACATGGAAAAAGATGCCAAGGAAATGGCCGAAAACCTTGACGCTATCATTCAGGATATCGGTGAAGTCTTAGGTGAGATGGCAAATGGAAATTATACTGTAAGGTCTAAGGCTCCTGAACGCTACACAGGAGACTTCCAGAAATTATATGGATCCATGCGTGGTCTGAGAGATCAGATGACCGAAACTCTGTTATCCATTGGCGATGCCGCCAATCAGGTATCCGCCGGTTCCGAGGAGCTTGCCACTGCATCGCAGTCTCTTGCAGAAGGCGCTACGGATCAGGCCAATGCTGTGGCAGAACTGCATGCCGCTATTTCCGGCATTACCAATACCATGGAATCCAGTGCTGAAAGTGCAGAAGAGACCTACGACAAGGCGCAAAAGTATGCCAATGAAGCTGATGCCAGCCGCCAGCAGATGGATACCATGATGGCTGCCATGGAAAGAATCAACGAGTCCTCCACAAAAATTGGCGATATCATATCCGAAATTGAATCCATTGCTGACCAGACCAATCTTCTGTCCTTAAATGCTACCATAGAAGCTGCCCGTGCCGGTGAATCTGGCCGTGGTTTTGCAGTGGTGGCCAATCAGATCAGAGAGTTGGCTGACCAGAGCGCCAAGGCTGCCGTAGATACAAGAGACTTAATTGAAGCATCCATTCATGAAGTCTCCAAGGGAAACAGTGTGGCAGAGCAGGCTGCAAGTTCCATAGAATCGGTAGTAGACGGTATCAAAGAGATTGCTGATTTCTCCAGAGGCCTTAAAGATATCATGGAAGAACAGGCTGAGGCAATGCGTCAGGCTGAAATCGGTGTGAACCAGATCTCGAGCGTAGTGGAGAGCAATGCCGCCACTGCAGAAGAAGCCTCGGCAACCAGTGAGGAATTATCCGCCCAGGCTACCATGCTGGATCAACTTGTAAGTCAGTTTGAGTTGAAGAAATAAGATACATAAAATAATTTCTATCTTAAAAATGAGGCCGGATGCATAGCAATCCTGCCTCATTTTTCTTAACATAAAGATGTCTTGTGTAACCTGGCATCCGTTGTTATCATATCTGCAGCGGCCCCTGCTTCTACCGGCCACTTCTCTGAAGAAGACAGACATTCTCTATGTTGTCTGTATAAGGGAACATATCCACAGGTGTTATCTCCATCACCCGGTACTTTCCTTTCTGGCCTTTGCCCGTCAGGTACTCCAGGTCCCTCGCCAGAGTCTCCGGATTACAGGAAATATACACTACACGCTCAGGATACAGACGAAGCAGCGCATCCATGAATTCTTCCGTACTTCCGTTTCTGGGCGGATCCATAAAGACCACATCCACTTTCTCCTCTGCTTCCGCAAGCTGTCTCATGAATCTCCCTGCATCATTCTGATAAAAATCCGTGTTCTGAATCTGATTGATCCTGGCGTTTGCGACAGCATCCCGCACCGCATCCCTGTTCAGCTCCACGCCAATAACCTTTCCTGCCTGTCCGGCTGCCGTCAATGCTATGGTTCCAATGCCACAATATGCATCCACCACTGTCTCTTTCCCGGACAGCTGTGCATATTCCACCGCCTTATGATAGAGCGCTTCCGTCTGCACGGCATTGACCTGATAAAAGGATTTGGGTGATATCTTAAAAGTTCTGCCACAGAGTACATCTTCTATATAACCTTTTCCGTAAATAACCTGCTCCTTATCTCCCAGAACCATGCTGGTGCGCTTATTGTTGACATTGATGACAATCGTGGTTATCTCCGGATATAGTTTACATAATTCAGAAACAAAATTTTTCTTCGATGGCAGAATGGGTGACCCCAGCACCAGAACCACCATAATCTGTCCTGTCGTATGCCCCACACGGACAAGCACATGCCGCAGCAGACCGTACCCTGTATCCTCGTTATATGTCTTAATCTTAAAGGATTTCGCAAGCTCCCTGATAGAAAGAATGATCTGATCTGCCTTCTCGTCCTCCAGCATACAATTGTTCACCGGCACCACAATATGGCTCCGCTCCTTATAAATTCCGGATACAATACCTTTGCCGCGTTGAAAATCAAAAACGGCATGCACCTTATTGCGATAATGTGAGGGATTCTCCATCCCGATAATGGGTTTTACTCTGCCAAACTTTTTTAAAAGTTTCTCTGCCTGCCTCTGTTTTCTTGCCAGCTGCTCCTTATAAGGTAAGTCAATATACTGGCAGCCGCCGCATTTTTTGGAAACCTCACATAAACTTGGCTTTTTAATATTATTTTTGTTAGGATTATCTTTATAATTTCTATGATTGTCTTTCTGATCTCTATGATTGTCTTTGTGATCTCTATGATTGTCTTTCTGATTTCTATGATTATCTTTCTGATTATTTCTATGATTATCTCTATTGTTATTATCTTTATTGCTATAATTCTTATAGTCCGTCATGTCCTGCTCCTATTCTGTTGCGGCCGGTAAACTCCCGTTCATCCCTATCATCCATATTTCCATGCAATCATACAAGATTCTCTCATACAAAAAACTCTGAGAAGATTCCCAGAGCCATTATATCACATATAAATGCTGTCCTCCTGGCAATTTTCAACAGGAAAGCCTTTGTACATAAAATAAGGCAGACCCGCAACAGCCATTTTATGCCGAGGCAATCTGTACGCAATCAATCCCCTCCACCAAATCCCTGGCCAGTCCCGTGTCCGCTTCATTAATATGTATCGTAAACACATTTTTCTGACCATTGACATTACGAAAGAAACGCTCCCATAAGCGCTGTTCCTGCCACTCTACAAAGAAAGAAATGCGATTGGACACCAAAAGCTTTTCCAGCTTGTCCTTGCTCTCCACATTATAGACCTTACAAAATGAAATTTCATGATTAAAAAATAATGCGTTAAAATTCAATGCTGCCATATCGCCACCTCCAAACAACAAGTCTATTCTCTCTGTGATTAGCTTTATGTCAACTCATTTTAATTATTATATACCGAATAATGTAGAAATTGCAAGATATTTTGTTCATTTTCTACATGATAATTAAATATTTATGTAAATCTCTCAATCTTTGATATCCGTCCACGCCCTGTTTTGATTTTCCATCCAGTATTCTTTTCTCGTTTCATACTGCTCATTGAGCCAATCTGCCGCCTGTTCTACTCCCTCTTTGTTAAGCGGCACCTCAGCAGATGTCTTTTGGGTCTCCGGTGTACTTGCAAATCCCAACGGTTCCGGCCAGACCGTCACCCGAATCACATCTTCCTCTCCGCTCTTTACTTTTTTGAGAAGATAACGCATTCCATCCATACTGCCGGAATATTCTTCCTTCTTTATATAATTGAGCGGATGAAAATTATCTTTGTCTATCATGACGAATCTCCTTTGGTCGCCGGGAATATGAGTATCATACGCAATTACTGATTTCCTGTAAATGCATCTGTCTGACTCTTGACCCACAGACAGAAAAATCTCCACAACCATTCTGCAATGACTGTGGAGATTCTATGATCGGAATGACAAGACTTGAACTTGCGACCTCTACTTCCCTAAAGTAGCGCTCTACCACCTGAGCCACATCCCGAAAAGCATTTATTATTATAACCAATTCTGAATGGAAATGCAAGCCCTATTCTAAAAATTTTGTTTTTTCGTTTGTTTATCTTCCTTTTCCGTCAATTTTCATCAATGAATTTCTCAAATACTTCCTGTGGTATCGGTCTGGAAAAATAAAAGCCCTGCTGCATCTGACAGCCCACTTCCTTGAGATAATTACTCTGCTCCATAGTCTCCACACCTTCACATAAAGACATGATCTGCAGCTTCTTGGCCATATCTACCACACAGGAGATGATAATCTTATCGCTCTCCTGCAGGTCACCCTCTTTTAAAAATACTTTATCCAGTTTAATAATATCGATGGGCAGTTTACTGAGCAGGTTCAAAGAGGAATATCCCGAACCAAAATCATCCATGGATACCTTTGTTCCCATATTATGTAAACCTTTTATCAATTCCAGAGCCCGTTCCGTATTATCCAGATAGATGCTCTCCGTCAATTCAAACTCTACCATGGAATAGGGAATCTGATACTCCTCAAACAGTTCCTTCACATACTCCAGGATATGCATTTTATTCAGATGTACACGGGACACATTCAAAGAAATGGGCACTGCCTTCCTGCCCTCCTGTAAACGTTTTGCAATAAAACGAAATACCTCCCTGTACACGTAATAATCTACATCAACAATCTGCCCGCTGCGCTCAATCAGGGGGATAAACTCATCCGGATAGATATAACTGCCGTCAGGTTTCTGCCATCGCAGCAATGCCTCCGCACCCATCAGATGCAGCGTATCCGTCTCAATCTTTGGCTGGAAAAAGACTTTAAACTCTCCGTTTGCCAATGCTTTGGGAATACTGGAAGTAATCTCCACCTCACGTTTGATTCCCTCCATCATGCTCTGATCAAACAAAACACAACAGTCATCCTCCATCTCCTTTGCCACTTTTCTGGCCAGATTGGCATTAGACACCACGGTCTCCGCATCGAGGCTTCTGCTGTTCTTGTTGACGATACTGATTCCCGTACAAAACTGCAGACGGCTGTTTAAATATTTCTCCCTGAATTTGGTTTCCCACTCCTGATTCCTGCGACGGATCATTTCACGGAAGCTTTCCTTGGTATATCCATCTGCCGAAATACGATTCGCCGCCACAAAATTGTCTGAATAAACCCTGGCCGCCCCTACAAGCAGCCTGTTGTTATTTGTGAACTCAGCTACAAACTCTTTCAGGAGCGCATTGCCCACTTTATAACCATACGTATCGTTAATATACTTAAAGTGCTTGATGTCCGTATAGATGACTACAATATTATCGTCACCAATCAGATCCAGTTCCTGCTGCAGTTTTTCCAAAAAAACCTCATAGCGGTCTAACCCTGTCAATGTATCCTTCATTTCCGTTTCACACCCTGATTTTATCATTCTTTGTCATTGCCTGATGAAACTGTCCGGGAGACTTCCACAGCCTTCTCAAAGGCTTCGTGATATGCCGGACACGCCTTTTTCAGGGAACATACGCGGCCTTCCCTGTCCAGGAAGCAGTGGTTGCTTCTCCCTACAGCCCTCACTTCGCCGGCCTGTCTGTCCAGAATCTGATAAGACAGTTCCATTCTGATACCATTGTACTTCTCAATCTTAGGCACGACTTCCACTACATCATCAAAGTGCACCATTGATCTGTAGGTACAGGACACCTCCAGCACAGGGCTTAAAATCCCCATTTCTTCCATCTCACGGTAATCTGCTCCCACCTGATGCATATACCAGATTCTTGCAGATTCAAACCAGCGGATATAATTGGAGTGATGGATAATTCCCATCTGATCGGTCTCATAATACTGCGCACGAAGCTCATATCCTTGCATAACCCACCTCTGGCTGCCCCTTCCTAGAAACTGCCAATTTCTCTATACCACTATTACTCTACGATGTTATTAAGAAGATGTCAACATATGTCAAAAAATTTCTATATCTGTTCAGTCATTGACTGGTTTATGCTTTCTGTGTCAGCACCGCGAGCAGATACTCCCAGACCCGCCCCACAGAAGCTATATCCATCTGCTCCTGGGCCGTGTGCACATCCTGAAGATCCGGCCCTATACACACACAATCAAGCCCTTCTATCTTACTGGATAATATACCGCACTCCAGTCCCGCATGGATTGCCTGCAGAATCGGTTTATGCCCATACATCCTCTCATAAATCTGCACCATCTTATCCCGCAGCGGCGAGTCTTTCTGATAAGCCCACCCCGGATAAGAACCTCTGATGGACACCTGTGCGCCAGCCTCTCTGGCAGTCCTAGTCATCCTGTCGCACAGTGCGTCTTTCTCCCTGTCCACTGAACTTCTGACTGCATACTGTAAGCGCAGCCCCTCCTCTGACAGCACCACAACCCCCAGATTTAGTGATGTCTCCACCAGATCCTCCACATCCTGGCTCATGGCCACCACACCGTTTGGCAGTTCCCCAAGACAGTGTAATGCACGCCGGGAACTATCTGACGTATAATACACGGCCTCCCCTGCCAGCATGCTGTATACCACTTCTACACCTGCATCCGTTTCCTGGAAGGATTGTCTGATTCTATCGTGCTGCTCCTTTATGATTGCTTCCAACGCCGCCTTTTCTTCCTCTTTCACAGCCAAAACAGCCGAAGCTTCTCTGGCAATGGCATTATCTGCCACACCGCCCCGCATATTCACAAGCTGAAGTGCCACCTGTTCTTCAACGGCCTGCAGAACCTGCCCCAGGAGACAGTTGGCATTCCCCCGTCCTTTGTTGATCTCCATACCCGAATGACCGCCCAACAGGCCCGTCACTTTCATTTCCATCAGACACATGTCCTTTGTCCAAGTACTGTTCCGCTCCTGTTCCATCGGAATTACCACGTCCACCCGGGCGCCGCCTGCACAGCTGGTAATAAAGATTCCTTCTTCCTCCTGATCCAGGTTGATCATACGCCGTCCCCGTAACATGGACAGATCAATCCCTGTTGCCCCCTCCATACCAGTCTCCTCATCCACTGTCAGAATCACTTCCAGACGAGGCAGCGCGATATCCTGCGCATCCAAAAGGGCCAGACAATAGGCCACACCAATTCCATCATCACCGCCAAGGCTTGTCCCTTCCGCATAAATCCTGCCATCCGCAGTCTTAAGCCGCAGTCCTTCCCTGGTCATATCCACATCACATCCCGGCTCCTTAACCGCCACCATGTCCATATGTGCCTGCAGAATATAGGGCTTTTCCTCCTCATATCCTGCAGACGCTTCTTTGATGATAATGATATTTTTCAGTTCATCCTGTATACAAAACAGCTTACGTTTCCTGGCGAACTCCTGCAGATAATCACTGATCTGATCCACATTCCCCGATCCATGCGGTATCTGGCAGATTTCTTCAAAAAAAGTAAATACACTCTTGGGTTCCATGCCTGTCAATACGCTCATTTCATACCTCCGAAACCAAATTTCCTACAGAATCGAAAAGGACACGGCTTACCACCATGTCCCATATTTCCACAATTATTTTAAGTTCGCTTTTGCAAGTTCTGCCAGGGAAGTAAATCCTGCCGCATCATTCACTGCCATCTCTGCAAGCATCTTTCTGTTCATATCAATACCTGCATTCTTAAGACCGAACATAAATCTGCTGTAGGACAAACCATTCATTCTCGCCGCCGCATTAATACGTGCAATCCAAAGCTGTCTGAACTGACGCTTCCTTTCTTTTCTGCCTGCATAAGATGTTGCCAATGCTCTCATGACAGACTGTTTCGCTACTCTATACTGTTTGGATCTTGCGCCTCTGTAACCTTTCGCAAGCTTTAATACCCTGTTATGTTTTTTTCTGGCGTTCATACCGCCTTTTACTCTTGCCATGTCTTTCTCCTCCTAAATTCACAATTCTCTTACTACATCCTGCCTGTCCATCTGTCGGACAACTTAGACATAAGGTAAGATTTTCTTCATATTCTTAACATTTGTCTTATCTGTTATCGCAGGTTTTCTGAGATTTCTCTTATTCTTAGTGGTCTTCTTGGTTAAGATATGGCGTTTGTACGCTTTATTTCTCTTTAACTTACCTGTTCCGGTCACTTTAAAACGTTTCGCAGCAGATCTGCTTGTTTTCATTTTTGGCATTTCAAAATTCCTCCTGTATTTTTAATGTGATGAGATATCGATCCCAGATATCATTTATCTTAACTGAAAGCTTATCGCTTCTCAGCTAAAAACATGGTCATGCTCCTGCCTTCCACCTTCGGCGCTTTATCCATTACAGCAATATCCGATAATGCCTGCGCAAAATCATCCAGTATATGTTTACTGGTATTCATGTGTGCCATCTCACGGCCACGGAAGCGCAGTGTCACCTTTACCCGATCTCCTTTGCTGATGAATTTACGGGCAGAATTTATCTTCGTATTCAGGTCATTGGTATCAATATTGGGAGATAAACGAATCTCCTTGACCTCAACAATCTTCTGTTTTTTCTTGGCCTCTTTTTCTCTTCTGGTCTGTTCGTACTTATATTTCCCATAATCCACAATCTTACAGACCGGCGGCTTCGCCGTGGGTGCAATCTTAACCAAATCTACCCCTGCCTCTTCTGCAAGCTTCATTGCTTCCCTTGTCGGCATGACGCCAAGCTGTTCCCCATCTGCGCCAATCACACGTACTTCCCTGTCTCTGATCTGTTCGTTGATAAATAAGTCGCTAATAGTTTTACCCTCCATAAGAAATCAAAAATTTAAAAGGTGGACAGCACAGCTATCCACCAATCATAAACGCTTGAAATCAACTCCCATACGCCTCAAAGACTGTGGAGTTTAAGCTATGAACGCTTGCGAACACATCCGTTGCAAGGTGAGAGTAAATACTCTTCTTGGTTGTTCTGTGCTTTCACACAGTTGATACTTTACCATATAACAAATGGTGTGTCAAGCAAATTTCAAAAATTTACCGTTTCCTGTTTTCCCTCTAACACATGCAAAAGAACCCTGGTCTTATGTATATCCACGTCAATTTTCCACCCGGATCGTCTCAGCGCTTGCCTCATACTCTTCCATCCGGTCATAATCACCCGTCTGAGAGTAAGTGATCACATAGCTCTTGTCCGCATTGATGACATACGCAAGCTGGGTGACTGTAACATCTCCTACCTGATAATGACACCGTATCTTAAAAGCAGGGTATTCCTGTATCCTGATCTGCTCAAAACTGTCCACAGACACTTCCACATCCTCTCCATAATCCTGCCGGAAGTCTGCCTGTGTCTGCTCTTTAAAAGACTCTTTCGTCATTAGCTGTAATGCCATATCCTGTTCAAGCTGCGCATAATAAATCGTGGAAGCATCTATGGGGTAGCGGTCCGTCACATACATACCCTCTGCCTCTTCTGAAGCTGCAAAGCCTTCCGGCACGGTAAAGGAACATCCCTTGGTAGTACGGGAATTTCCTACCACAGAAGTATCCAATTGGTTTTCTTCCAGCAGTTCTTCCGTGAGCTGCGTTTTGAGCGGTTCTTCCACAATGATTTCTTCTGAAAAGTCATTCTCTTCTGCAACAGTTGTATTCTCAGGGGATTGTTCCCCTTCACCTGGTTTCTCATCCTGCGTCTGCTCTGCTTCCATGCCCTGTGGGGCTGCACTTGTCTGTACTGTCTCATCCTTTCCGCAACCGGACATCATGCCAAGAAGTCCTGACAACAGGAACCATGCGCATGTTTTTCTTATATTCATATGTAACCATCTGCACCTTTCTCATACTCTTACCGTAAATAACAGCAGAAACTTCGCCTTCGGCCCTGCCAAAGCTTCCATATAGAAATTTGATTTCTCAATCTCCTCCATTCTACCACACAAATCATATAGCGGGCAACTCACATTTCCTGTCAGCTGCCCGCCTCATTGCAGGTATAGTACTATGATTCACGGAAGGTAGCACACTGGGTTTCCCTGCAGTCGCAGGCGCCGCAGCCTCTTATATCCACATGTTCCGCGTGACATTTATAATTGGAATTATAGACACACTTGACAGCCTCACAGTCAATACTGATTGTGCGGCAGGGGTGATCGAGCGAACTGACATAGGCATCGTCGCGTCTCTGGGAAAAGCTTTCACAGCATGTCCCGTCGCAAGTATCCGCATGACTGCCAGCCACCATGATGTCCCCTTTACAGCAATAATCATCCTGATTATAGGTACAGTTTTCTACTCCACATTTTAATTCCGCCATAATAACCTCCTGTTTCGTTTGTCTGCCTGCGCAGCGTTTTCTCTATCATAAGTTAGTATGGACACGAAACAGGATTCTATGCTTTGTACTTCACTTTTTCCGTCAACTGATTTTGTAAAGATTAAACCAGTAACGCTCTAACAAATAACTTCCCTTCTCCTCCACCGTCAGGCCGTCCCCGCGCCACTCGGCAACAATATCTTCCCGGCTGTTAAAGCTGCCGACAAACCAGACCTGTGAATCCGTCAATGCTCCCTCTTCCGTACGTTTGGCAAGCCAGCTCTTGATCGTCTCTGATTCTTCCAGCGTCTGACAGGGCCCGACAATTTCCTGAATCAGCGATTCTGCTGTACCATTCCATAGGTAGCGTTTCGTCGTATCCTCCAGATAATAAGATGTCACTGCCTGTACCTGATCAAAATTATAGATGACGATATCCTCCGGCCCAATCTCCGAAAGGGCCGCCTCTGTTTCTTTCATCAAACGTATTTTATATTCTTCTTCCCCAAGGAAGGCCCGATAATCACGCAGACCGACTATGATATAAAAGAGGATAAAGACAACAGACAGACAGCGTATCCATACATACCATTTTCCCCTGTTTTCCTTTTTAAAGAATAATACTTTCAGATTAAGTTTACATAATATATCATCCAGGCCAATGGAAAAACTTAACCAAAAACATCCCATCGCCGGCAGCATATAGCGGTACACAAACACCGGACGAATCAAAAACGAGGCTGCAAACCCAAACAGTACCACGCCAATCAGCACAACCAAGCCGGCAGCTCCGTGTAAAACTCTATCATTATAGTATACTTTTTCTATATTTTTCAATATTTCTGCATGATTTTTGTTTTCAAATTCCCTGCTTCTTTTGCTTCCTGTTCTATATCTTATGAGGCTGCCCCCGACCACTTCCACATATCCTGCAAACATCACCACCGCAAGAACAACATTAAGCGGCTCACTGGTAAAAGCCGGTTTCATCAAAAATTTGACGCATCCTCCCAGAGACCGCCAGGTCAAAGGCAAAATCCAGTAATTCTCCCTGACTGTCGATATCTGCCTTGCCAGTGCAAAGAGCCAGGGTACATACCCGACAATGGACAGCGCCACATACAGACACCACTCTTTTATCCTTCTTTTATCCTGCCGCCAAAAGGCAGCCAATACGTAGAAATACACCATCACCACTGCCACACAGGCAAAATATTGCGTATAAGCCGCCGCCAGACCATATAAAACCAGCGCTGCCCCGTGAAGATAAGGTTTCCTGCTGCATCTGTCCACACATCCATAAGCATGCAGAAACGCCGCTGTCACAAACAAAAGCGCCCAGCCATACATCCGCACCTCCACCGTATAAGCCGGCAGCTGCGGCATGGCAATGACACAAAAAAGGAACATGCCTCCCGTAAAGATACTGAATCTCTTCCGTATCCATGTCACACTATAAAGAAGCAGTACAAAATAAGGCAGTACCGATACAATCTTTGCGGGAATGACGGTACCTGCCCCAGGCAATACTAGTTTACATAAATCAACAAAGAATTTCGTCACACAATAATACAACGGCGGATGAACGTCTGCCGCTGTAAAGTGAATCAATTCACCGTAGGAATGTTCAATCATTCCCACGGTAAACAATTCATCATACCAGATATCGTTACTGAAACACAACGCTAAACTCTTGCAAAGCATCAGCACGCTGATACAGATAAGGAGCCACCCAAAGGCATCCTTACCAGAGATTTTTATCTTACTTTTCATTCTGACCATCATGGGTAACCTCTTCTTTGCGAATTTCCTTGGTCCTGATTTCCTTACAAATCTGATCAATGAAATCACCCAGAGGCTTCACGCCCTCATCGCCCGCATAACGGCTTCTGACAGATACGGTCTTTTCCTCCGCCTCATTGGCACCCACCACCAGCATATAAGGCACCTTATGCAGACGGGCCTCCCGAATCTTAAAGCCAATCTTCTCAGAACGGTTATCCACCGTCACATCCACGTCATTTCCGGCCAGCTCTTTTCTCACTTCCTCCGCATATGCCTCATACTTTTCGGAAATCGGCAGAACACGTACCTGTTCCGGACAAAGCCAGGTAGGGAACTTGCCCGCGTATTTCTCGATCAGCCATGCCAGTGTACGCTCATAGCAGCCAAGAGACGTTCTGTGAATGATATAGGGCCGAACCTTCTCCCCATTGGCGTCAATAAAGTACATATCAAACTGCTCTGCCAGCAGAGCATCCCACTGTACGGTAATCATGGTATCTTCTTTGCCATAGACATTCCTGGCATTGATATCTACTTTCGGACCATAGAAAGCTGCTTCACCCACATCCTCCACAAAGGGAAGTTCCAGTTCCTCCAGAATACTGCGAATGTGTGCCTCCGTCTCGTTCCAGACTTCCGGCTCACCGATATATTTATCCGGATTCTCCGGATCCCATTTGGACAAATGCCAGGTAATATCACCTAACAGTCCTAAAGTTGACATAATATGTTTTGCCAGGGCGATACATCCTTTAAACTCTTCCACCATCTGGTCAGGACGCACCACCAGATGCCCTTCTGAGATGGTAAACTGTCTGACCCTGGTCAGACCATGCATCTCGCCGGAATCCTCATTTCTGAACAAGGTAGATGTCTCACCATAGCGAATCGGCAGATCCCGATAGGAATGCTGGGTGTTCTTATAACAATAATACTGGAATGGACAGGTCATGGGTCTCAGGGCAAAGACTTCTTTATCCGTTTCTTCATCCCCCAATACAAACATGCCCTCCTTATAGTGATCCCAGTGTCCTGAAATCTTATACAGATCGCTCTTGGCCATCAGCGGTGTCTTCGTCCGTACATATCCCCACTCTTTATCTTCCAGATCCTCAATCCAGCGCTGTAACTTCATGACCATCTTCGTGCCCTTGGGCAAAAGCAGGGGCAGTCCCTGGCCAATCACGTCCACTGTGGTAAAAAGCTCCATCTCCCGGCCCAGCTTATTATGATCCCGGCGCTTGATGTCCTCCAGATGTTCCAGATGCGCTTCCAGCTCTTCCTTTTTGGCAAAGGCTGTGCCATAGATACGCTGAAGCTGCGCTCTGTCAGAATCCCCCCGCCAGTAAGCCATGGAGGAAGAAATCAGTTTATAAGCCTTGATATTCTTGGTACTCATCAGATGCGGGCCTGCACACAAATCCACGAATCCGCCCTGGTCATAGAAGGAAATCTCTGCATCCTCAGGCAGATCTTCAATCAATTCTACCTTATAGGGTTCCCCTTTGTCCTTCATATATTGAATCGCTTCCTTGCGCGGCAGGGTAAAGCGTTCCAGTTTATGGCCTTCCTTAATAATTTTCTTCATCTCCGCTTCCAGCTTATCCAAATCTTCCCTGGAAAAAGGCCGGGCATCAAAATCATAATAGAATCCATCCTCAATGGCCGGACCAATGGTCACCTTTGCCTCCGGGAACAGACGCTTCACTGCCTCTGCCAGCACATGGGATGCCGTATGCCTGACAACCTTTAACCCTTCCGGGTCATTGGCTGTGAGGATATTCAGATGACAGTCCTGATCAATGACCGTTCTCAAATCCTCCACCTTGCCGTCCACCTCACCGGCACAGGCCATCCTGGCCAGCCCTTCCGAGATATCCAACGCAATATCATAAATGCTCATTGCCTGCGCATACTCCTTGCTGGAACCGTCTTTTAATGTAATTTTCATGATGATTCACCTCTCCTCTCTGATAATACTTCCTTCATTCTTCTTCATTAACTTTCATAATTCCGGCACGATTCATTCCTTTTTGCTATTACTTCCATGGTCGTTTCCATTTCCACTGTCATTACCATTATTATTGCCATTGTTGCAGCCGTTATGGCTTCCAACGGTAATCCCATGGGTAAGAGGCGCTGCTAAAAGTCCCAGACAGATTCCCGCCAACAGCATTACCGCTCCAAGCAGGAAAAAGTTTAATTTGCTGAGTGTCACATTTCCTTCCATCAATTCTGTAGTTCGTTGCTTTAATTCTGTGATATCCATAATGTCATCCTCCTTCTGCCTGCAGAATGTTCCACATTCTCCTTACATAGTTTACACTGCCAAACTGTCCCGGATAATACAAAATCCCCTGCACCATCATTCGGATAGTGCAGAGGACGTAATATTACGCGGTTCCACCTCGTTTGCTCTGTGCGCCTTTGACGACTTACCAGAACCTCTCATCAGGCTGTAACGTAAGCCAACGGGCCGGATTGGGGCCACTCGGAGTTAGTTTTCAAATGTTTCCGGCAAAGGCACTTTCAGCACAGGGTGCCTCTCTCTGCTGCTTTTCACATCTTACTCTTCTCGTCAACGTGTTATTCCATATCTGCTATTCGTATTCTATGCCATATTTCTGTAAAAGTAAAGTGTTTTTTGTGTTTATCCCGTTTATCCCGGTTCCCTGCCGGCTCAGCCTGCCGTACCCGGGCAGAAACCTGAAATGTTTCCTTTTCCTAAATCACAAGAGTTCTTCCTCAATGATCCTGGCCGCACACGCAATCAGATGCGGACAGGGCCTGGATTCATAGTACTCTCTGGTACGAGGCTGCGGCTTTGCACTCTCCTCCACTTCCGTGATTCCCAGAAGTTCCTTACAGATGATACTTCCGTTCTCCTTCCGAAAACGTTCACTCATCTGTCGTACGCGTGCATAAATCCGCTCCTTGGCATCTTCATCCTGCGGATTGCTGTTTCCTTCCTTCAGACCAGCCAGCATGGCCATGGAAGATACGGCGCCGCAGACCTCTCTCATTCTGCCGACGCCTGCGCCCATAGCGCTGGACATCCGCAGGGCCGTCTCCCGATCCATCCCAAAACAGTCCGCATAAGTGGCAAAAACCGACTGCGCACAGTTATAACCTTCATAGAAAGTCTCTACCGCCTGTTTCGTCCGGGAGGTACTAAGACTGAGGTTCCCCTGATTATGCATTTTTACCACAACATTTCTTATATTTCTTGCCGCTTCCGCAGGGGCAGGGATCATTGGGGTAAACCCTCTTTTCCTTACGTACTGTGGTGGACTGCTTCTGCTCCCTGTAAAGATTCTTTCTTTTGTCTTCATCGAAGATATCATTCCACTCTTCCAGCTCATAGAGCCAGTCAGCGCCCGCTGCAACCATGTTCTTATAAAGGAGCTCCTTATCAAAGCCGAGATTTACCTGGGTATCTTCTTCCATCTCCTCGATAGGATTCGCTTCTTTCAGGCTGTCGTTGATACCATCCAAAAAGCCCACCATGGTCATAACTTCCACTTCGTATTTATCTGCCAGCTCTTTGACCGTCCCCTTCACTGTCTCGTCGGGTGTCTTTAAAAGCTGCGCATAAATCTCTTTCTCCTTCTGAAAATAATCGGCCCAGAGCCTTTGTAAATCACCTTTGTTGGCTGTCTCAGAATACGCCATATCACGCCATTGTTTCAATAATGCCATCGTCATTACCACCTTTTATCCTAATAATATACGATCATCTCATAAAGGGACAATCTGTTTTGTCCCTAAGTATATACCATTTCTGTGAAAAAGTAAAATATTTTCGCCCGCTGTGTATATTCACCCAAAAGCCGTCCATACTACTTAATAGTCAATGGACCCCCTCCTTTGATGGTTACCAAAGAGAAAGTAAAATACTTATCCTCCCCTAAGGAAGCCTCTGGGAATGCGGAAGCCGCATTTTCAGGGGCTTCCGCTTTTTCATTTATTCATAATCTTCTTTTCTCATTGGCACCTTAGTTGCAAAATAAAATCAAACGCTGTAAAATATATCCGTCTGATATATCAAAAACTTATTAGAGATGTCATTATAAAAAATAAGACATACGAAAGTTATGTTATCCATTATGGAATGAATTATCCTAGAAGTGTCTTACTTATGGACTGATTGAAAAAAGGAAATAGAAATGGCAAATGAAAAAAAAATTGATTAATTGCATGAAAATACTGCACATAAATATTATCTGCTTACGGTAGCGTTTGGAATTAAAACCTATCCGACGTATTTGGAATGGTGTAAAGAAGCAAGAAAACTTTTAGCCGGAGGACAGTAGTATGTTTGGACATTGGGGGTTTTCTTATATCGGATTACTCTTTTTATTGATGTTATTGATTCCCAATATCATATGGTCAAAAAGAAAACCACAAGGATATACATCTGAAAAAGAAAACAAAATCTTACTATTCTTTGAAAGATTGGGAGAAGTATTGACGTGTTGTTGTTCGTTGGTATTTTCCGATTTTAATATACATGAATGGACGCTTTGGTCTTTATGGCTGATTGCAGCTTTTATTTTAATGATACTGTATGAAGCATGGTGGGTACGTTATTTTAGGAGTGCACGCAAGTTATCAGACTTTTACAGTAACTTTTTAGGTATACCCCTTGCCGGGGCAACGCTACCGGTTATTGCTTTTTTCCTATTGGGAATATATGGCAAAGTTGTAGGTATGTTAATAGCAACGCTTATTTTAGGTATCGGTCATATAGGCATACATATGCAGCACAAAAAGTATTTGATAACCAGCAATATATAAAACTACTCCTTTATAAACGCTTTATCCGCTACGGGAATTCCGCCCTCATCGGATATATAACGCTCTACCTTCATATGCAGATCATATTTCTCACGGAGTTCAGCAATTTTTCTCATCATAGGTGAAACATGGTGAATATCTATTGAACGCTGGTCTTTCCAACTATCAATCAAAAGAACTGTTTCTTCATCTGCCAAGGGGAAGAAATACTCATACCTGATATTTCCATCTTCTGCACGAATATCATCAACCACCCCGCTTGAAATCATTTCCTCTGCAAATTTTTTTGCATTTCCCTTTACTCCTTTATAGTAGATGTTCACTGTAATAGCCATTCGATTTTCCTCCAATCTAATAATACAATCATGAGCCTTTACATCACCAGATATGAACTTTAGAATTTGTGAAATAATAAAGACATGACTATCCACCATGCCCTGAATTTATCTATCAAATTCTATCAACAAACGCCGCATCTTAATCTTCCATTCCAAATGTCCGATATAACCACGCTCTACTGTCCACCAGCATATGTAAAATCCTGCTCTGCCAAATCAGATATTTCAATTTTATACTTTTGCATTCGTATACTTTTTCTCCAATCTATCACAAACCGTGTTAAAATCCTTCGTCTGTCCTTCTCTTGCCTGCCTTAACCTATCCATCACACTCTTCCTTACTTCTATCTGCTGTTGTTCCAAGGTTTCCGCATAAATTTTCTTACCTGCAGCTTCCATGCGGTTTACCCCCCCCCCTCCAAATATAAAAAACTCTGAATCTGTTTCACTGTTATTATATCCATTTTTTCATTTATTCACAGCCTGCTTTTATCATTGGCATCCTATTTATTAATATCTCATCTTTGCACACACCATTTCTACTATTTTAATCGCTTTTATGTACTATTTAATATTTTCATATTTATTTTTTTGTAAATATCCCATGCACCGCTACAAGTACATGGGATATTCCATGATATACCACCAGCGAATTGCTGTTCTTTCCTACTTTTTTCACCCCGGTATATCTGTTCCATATTCAGTTCTCATTTACGTGGCATAGCAGCAATCCAACCTCATCCCATCTGCAAAAAACTGTTGCCAACACCTTTAGAGGACGCGCAAATGCCATGTTTATGTTGGCAGGTCGCTTATGCAATATCATACACCGACAACACCTTAAATGCCTTCGCATCGCCATCCATAATCTCTACACGTTTCTCTCCCGGGTTCATATCAAAGTAATTATCCGTTAATTTCACATCCCCGTCGATTCCCTCGATCATAACATTCTTAGCATAAGTCTGTGCAGTTATCACCAGCGTATTCCCCTCTCTGCGCAAAGAAAGCTTGGGATCGCGGAATGGAAAATGCTTGGGTGCCGTAAACAAACTGGTATTTTCTGATAGTATCTTTCCATCCTGTTCAAAAGAATAACTTATGTAAACTTCCAACTCATTATAATCAGAAAAGTCCATCTTCTCCAGCCACAGCCCAGACAACGCCTCCACCGTCACATCCTGACTTCCTGTCCGGATCTCTTCCCCGGAAGCCCTGCGCAGTTCCCATCTTATCCTGCCGCTTACAGGTTCCATGGTCTCATTGGCCACATGCAGGGCCGCCGACACCTCAATGGGTTCCGGCTGAGCAACGCAGAACGGTCTCTCACTGAGTTCTCCCACTTCCTCACAGGAAATCATCACCGGCGCAAAGGCTCTTTTCTCCGCATAATGCAGGGCTTTCCACCGGCCAAAGTAATCAATGCCTGCCCAGGAAGCCACGGGCCAGATATCATTTAACTGCCACACCACTGTGCCCATACATCTGCCCCGATGTCTTCTGAAATGTTCAATGCCGTAACGGATGGCATCTGCCTGCAGAAGCTGAGACGCATACAAAAGCATCTCAAAATTTTTCGGGTAAAGATAGGTGGCCGACAGGTAAGTCATGATCTTGCCATTCGCCGCGGTGTTCCTCTGATGCATCTCCATCACCCGGGAAAAAATATTACGATCTTCCGGTCTGGTAAAGCTCTCCACCGTCTTCAGACTGGGGAAAGACTGGAACCCAAACTCAGACATATAGCGAAAATAATGCTTCCTGTAATCTGTAAAAGGCTTATTGCCATGCCAGACATCCCAGTAATGGGTATCTCCCCGATTCTCATCCCAAGGGTTATCATAGTTGCCGCCCGAGGACGGAGAGGAAGGCCAGTAAAAGGTTGCCGGATCTTCCTTGTCCAGAATATTGGGAATGATATATTCAAAGAGTTTGATATAATCATATTTCTGCTTGATGGATGGATTCCACGCCTTATCAAGCGTCTGGGTCTCCATCTCATTGTTGCCGCACCAGACTCCCAGACAGGCATGATGCCTGATCCGCCGCACATTGTCCCGAATCTCCTGGCTGACATTGCGGGCAAATGCCTCATCCAGTTCGTAAGATGCACAGGCAAACATAAAATCCTGCCAAACGATCAGTCCCAGCTCGTCGCAGGCATCAAAGAACCAGTCCTCCGGATAATAACCGCCACCCCAGACACGAATGCAATTATGATTGGCCGCCACCGCATCCTCTAACAGTTTACGGGTGCGTTCTTTGGTCACTCTGGATAAGATATTGTCTTCCGGAATATAGTCAGCGCCCATGGCAAAAATCTTCACACCGTTCACCTCATGGGCAAAACACTCTCCCCACGCATCCTTATCCCGATTGATGGTCATAGTCCGAAGTCCGATTCTGCGGCTCCATGTATCCAGAAGAGCGCCTGCGGCATCAAGAAGCATCACCTCGGCACGATAGAGAGGCTGCTTCCCATATCCATGAGGCCACCAACGTTTCGGCTGCTCCACGATAATGGTATCCCAGCTGTCCACACCATTCTGCCTGCAGTCACCTGTCCATCCTGCAGAAGTTTTCTCCCCCACCAGGCATCCCTGGTCATCGTACAGGGCAATCCGAATCTCATAATCCTCCAGCTCTTTCTCTTCTGTCACAAAATCTTCCACCGTCACAGCAAACTGTATTGTCACACTGTCATTCTTCCCATTTTTCTGCTGTTTCGCATCTGTTGCTTTCTGGTTTTCCTGTGTCACAGCATCAACAGCATCTCGGTTCTGACAGTTCCAGTCCTGAGTTATGTAAACTTGCTCCAATCTGGCCTTATTTCCTGAAAGAACAGAAACTTCCCGGAAGATACCGGCATCCGGCAGTCTCGGACCCCAATCCCAGCCAAACATACAATGTGCCTTGCGAAGATGGGGAAATCCCCTCATGCTGTCTGTGGAACCGCCTGTATAGACTTTCTGGTTCTCTGCCTCGATAAATCGCGTGGGGGAAGCGATTTCCACACGCAGTGCGTTCTCTCCTTCCCTGGCTGCTTCTTCCAGGTTAAACTCCCAGACCCGGTGCATATTATCCGCATGCCCGATCAAAATATCATTGAGATAAATATCTGCCAACGTATCTATACCGTCAAACCGAAGCAGCAAAAAATCACTCTCCATCTGCTCCCTGGTCAGTATAAATGTAGTTAAAAACCTGAAATCGTTCTCCATCAGCTTAAGCGCCGTCAGTTCATTCATGCCGTCATAAGGATCTGGTATCAATCCCTGGGACAGCAGATTGCCATAGACAGAACCCGGGATAACTGCAGGAATCTCCTCCTGCGTTATCCCATAAACATTCTCTCCCACTATCTGCATCTTCCAACTGCCGCCCTTTAAAGTCATCTTTTCCATATGCCTGTCTCCCGTAAATGTATTTGCCTGTGCAATTATTTTTTTAGCTAAACTGTTTCTATCATAACGGATATTTATTCTTTTGTCACTTTCTTTTCTGTCGTAAGTATGTTACAATTTTTGAAAATTCAACACATAAAAAGGGAGTTATTTATGAAAAAGAAAACACCAAAACAGATTGCGGCGCTTATCTGTGTCTTTTTACTGGCCGCCCTGTATGTGATAACCCTGATCGTGGCCTGCCTGGATCTTGGCAATGCGGGACGGCTCTTTGCGGGATGTCTTCTTGCAACCATTGCCCTGCCCATCCTGCTGTGGATTTATATCTGGCTCTATGGGATTTATCGTGACAAACATAACATGGCGTCTCTGGATATGATGCACAGTGATGCGTACACCGGTACC
The DNA here is from genome assembly GCA_910577735.1 of uncultured Lachnospiraceae bacterium. Classification (GTDB taxonomy): domain Bacteria; phylum Bacillota; class Clostridia; order Lachnospirales; family Lachnospiraceae; genus UBA3282. The sequence continues at coordinate 31,138 of CAJTOO010000004.1, read as the reverse complement.
AATCTGGAACCAAATACCCCTGTTTCTGACACTACCCACAGCAACCCTGACCAGTCATAACTCTCTTATATGCAAACAGACTGTCTGCACATATCAAGAAACATCTGGTGAATCCGATTATCCATATCCAGTTCAGGGTGGAAGGCCAGCCCCAATTGATTCTCATACCGTACAGCCACAATCCTGTCCTCTACCCTGGCAAGTATCTCTACAGTGTCTTCCACAGACTCCACATAAGGCGCACGGATAAAAGTCATAGGAACCGTACCGATTCCCTTCAGCTCTTCCTTCACACAAAAACTGCCAAGCTGCCTGCCGTAAGCATTGCGCCGTACCTTCACTGGCAATGTGCCCAGCCAGACATAATCCTCATTGACAATCTCTTCTGACAGAAGAATCAAACCCGCACAGGTACCAAGAACCGGCAGTCCATTCCGGATTCTGTCCCGCAATGGTTCCAGAAGTCCCAATTCCACAAGCAGTTTACCCTGCACTGTACTTTCACCTCCAGGCAGGATTAGACCGGCAAAGTCCTGCCCGAGATCAGACCTCTGTCTAAGTTCAACACATTCCGCTCCCAGTTCCCGCATTCGCTGCTCCTGTTCTACAAACGCTCCCTGTACGGCAAGGACCGCTATTTTTTCAGTTCTTCCCATATCACTGTCCCCGTTTGGCCATGAGAAGTTCTATCTCCTGCTCATTGATGCCAACCATTGCTTCTCCCAAATCTTCTGACAATTCTGCTATCAGCCTGCTATCCTGATAATTTGTCACTGCCTGTACGATTGCCGCCGCACGCTTCTTCGGATTACCGGATTTGAAAATACCGGATCCCACAAATACACCCTCTGCTCCCAGCTGCATCATCAATGCCGCATCCGCCGGAGTGGCTACGCCTCCTGCGGCAAAATTCACCACTGGCAGACGGCCTTGTTCCTTTACATAGGCCGCCAGCTCATAGGGTACTGCCAGTCGCTTTGCTTCCTCATAAAGTTCATCCTTTCTCATGGACATAATCTTCGCAATCTCACTATGCATCCTGCGCATATGGCGAACCGCCTGCACCACATCTCCAGTACCAGGCTCTCCCTTAGTACGAATCATGGACGCTCCCTCGTTAATACGTCGAAGCGCCTCACCCAAGTCCTTGGCACCGCACACAAAGGGCACCTTGAACTGCCTTTTATCAATATGGTACACATCATCCGCCGGAGATAAGACCTCACTCTCATCAATATAATCAATCTCAATGGCCTCCAGAATCTGCGCCTCCACGAAATGGCCGATCCGGCACTTGGCCATCACGGGAATGGAAACCGCGTCCTGAATCCCCTTAATCATCTTGGGGTCACTCATTCTGGACACACCGCCTGCTGCACGGATATCTGCCGGTATTCTCTCCAAAGCCATAACCGCACATGCTCCTGCTTCCTGTGCGATTCTTGCCTGCTCCGGCGTAGTCACATCCATAATGACACCGCCTTTCAACATCTGCGCCAGTTGTCTGTTCAATACATATCTGTCTTCACTCATCATAATCTCCTTTCCCAAACATCTTATGAGGAGAATTATAAAGAAAATATGGCATTGTTAAATATCCAGTTTTGATATTTTAAACAATGCCAGTTTTGATCGCTCTTTTTTTATTTTACTTCTTATAAAAAAACATTCTTTTCACACACTGGAAACCAAATCCTTCACCACTTCCCCGGCAATCATAAGTCCTGCCACGGAAGGCACGAAGGCCACGCTCCCGGGAATCGCCCTGCGCTTCTCCTGCCCGTCCACACACTCTCCCACAAGCCTGGCCGGTTCCTCCTGCGAATACACCACTTTCAGATGCTCCACCTGGCGCTTCCTCAGTTCCCGGCGCATGACCTTTGCCAGAGGGCATACCTTCGTCTCATAAATATCCGCCACCTGAAAGGCTCCCGCATCCAGCTTATTCCCCGCTCCCATACTGCTGATAATGGGAACTTTCTCTGCCTTGGCCTTTAAGACCAGCGCAATCTTGGCTGTCACGGTATCCACCGCATCCACCACATAATCATACTGTGCAAAAGAAAACTGCTCTGCTGTTTCCGGCAGGAAGAAGCACTGATAAGTCCGCACATCTGCCTGTGGATTGACAGATAAAATCCGCTCCCGCATCACTTCTGTCTTATAGCGTCCCAAAGTATCATGGGTAGCGATAATCTGTCGGTTTATATTCGTCAGACTCACCTTATCGGAATCAATCAAATCAAGGGCGCCCACACCGCTTCTTGCCAATGCTTCACAGACATAGCCGCCCACGCCGCCGATACCAAAGACTGCCACCCTCGCCTGCGCGAGTCTGTCCACAGCCTTATCTCCTAATAGAATCCTTGTTCTTGCAAACTGGTCCTCCACACTGGTCCTCCACACTGGTCCTCCACACTGGTCCTCCACGTTAAAAGATTGTTAGCTCTATTTCAGTTCATAACTCTACTATTATGTCATAGTTTTACAACTTTTACGCATAAACAACGTCTTTCGACATTTTCCTACATCACGATTCACGCTGTTATCACGCATCAACACCCAGCTTTCTAAGTTCCTCTATGGCCTGCATCTGGTTCTTGAAATGAATGGTATGTATGCCAAACTTCTCTGCCGCCTCCAGATTGCACAAGGTATCATCCAAAAAGACACATTCCTGCGGTACCAGATCATACCGGTCAATCAAAAGCTGATAGATTTCCGGCATGGGTTTGATCACCTGATCCTGATAGGATAAGATTCCGCCGTCCATATGGGGAATGAAATCCAGTGCCTCCGCACACTCACGCTCTGCCCTTTGGGAAAAATTGGACAGATACAGACAGCGATATCCTTTCCCCTGTAATTCTTTGATCCAAGGAATCGCATAGTCATTGCGGCGCACCATAGTCTTTACATTTGCCAGAACCTTTCTCAGAATATCTTCCAGCTCCGGATCGTTTGCAATGAATCCCTGTAAAATCTCCTCATCACTCATGACTCCTCTGTCATACTCATTCCACACAGGACTCTTCACCGTAGCTTTGGCAATTCTTGCAAGCATCTCATCATCATACCCAAAACTCCTGTAATGTTCCTCCCAGATAAAATCAGCCAGTACATTTCCAATGTCAAATATAATCGTCGTAATCATGATCTCTCCTCATTCTCCTGCAATCGCATTCTCATCAGTCATCCCCAGGACAAAAATAAATGGTAAGCACTGTGTCTTACTTTATCCCAGCACCTACCATTTGTCAATCTGTAAATTCTATACGCGCCAAATCAATTTACATAATATTCCCACCTGTCTCTTTTTCCATCAGCTTCAGCAGATTTCTTGCTGCCGCAGACGGCGGAATCTTAGGATTGGTAACCACACAAAAATGACGTTTGGGGATGATTCTGTTAAACCGCAGTTCAAACAGCCTGCCGTCTTCCAGATACTCTTTGGCAAAATCCCGCATCACACAGCCAACGCCAAGATTCCGTAAGGCAAACTGTACGATCATATCGCTGGTCGCCAGCTGGAACTCCGGCTGCACATGCACACCGTTTCGCGACAAGAACGAATCCATATAATTTCTGGTACTGGTGGCGCCATCCAGATAGATGATAGGCATCTTTTCCAGTTCCTGCAGATCCAGCATATGATTCTTATACTGTATAAATTTCCTGCCCGCCACAAACACATCCTCAATCTCCCGTACCTCCACGGCACACAGGTCTTCCCGATTCTCAAAAGGTGTACTGACAACACCCAGATCTATCTTGTTTTCCCTCAGATTTGCCAGAGTCTCCGGCGTAGGTGCATTGCTGACAATCACTTTGATAGCCGAATATCGCTCATGAAAGATTTCCAGATAGGGAAGCAGATAAAACTGCAGTGTCATGTCGCTGGCGCCGATATGAATCTCTCCCAGTTCCAGATTTAACATCTGCTTTAAACGCTGCTCTCCCAGCGTAATCTGCTCACAGCCTTTCGCTACATAACTGTAAAGTAGTTCTCCCTCTCCGGTGAGCCGCATCCCCCTTGAAGCCCGCACGAAAAGTTTGGTCCCAAGCGCTGTCTCCAGCTGTTTGATGGACTGGCTCACCGCCGGCTGGGAGATCATCAGCTCCCCGGCAGCAAGGGTAAGGCTTCCTGTCTTCGCCACATGATAGAACACTTTATAATATTCCAGATTATTCATTGTTTACATAACTCCATTCCCCTGCCTGTCTCCACACACCCAAAGTCTTTGTTCCGTATTTCCTTCCCCACAAACACATGACCGCGCAGACCGCCAGAAGAACCACATCTGCCAGAATGGTTCCCTCTATGCCAAATCCCACATGGTAGGCAAAGCTGTTCACCGCTGATGCCGTATCCAGTTTAAACACAGAATAGGGCACCACAATCCCGCTGTTTGGCAGTCCAAACAGGATATTCTGTGTAAAGTTCCATGCCGCATGTGCCGCAAAGGCACACCACAGGCTATCCATATAATAGACCATAAAGGAAAACAGAATACCAAACAGAAATATATTAAACACAGACAATAAAGTGACCCCCTTGTTAAACAGGTGCATCACCGCAAAAAACATGGAGTTACCCACAATGGCATATACCGGCCTGCCGGATCCCTTGAGCAGCATCTGGTACAGAAATCCCCGGCATAACAATTCCTCTGCCGATGACTGTACAAACACCATGACAAAAATGAGCACCAGGGAAACCGGTCTGACACCTGCAAACTGTATGACAATATCTTTATGCAGATACGCTGCTAAAATACACAGCCCATTCATGCCAAAACCAAGCACAAACCCAAGTAAAAGATTCTTCCAGTTGTTGCCCGCAGACTTTCTGCCCACAGCCTGCAAAATCGGCTTCCTTTTCGCACTCAGGCCGATAAACAGAAGCGTTACCATCCAGATACCGATAAACACCGCATACATGGAAGCCGTGAACCAGACATCATATCTTTGTTCCGCTAAACTGCCCAGACACATGCCTGCAATTACCACCAGAATACCGCCTAAATTCTGCCCGACTATGGTTAATACCAGAGTTTCCAGATAAAGTACCGGCAGCGTCTCCCCCAGTCTTCTTGTCCTTATGCCGCTTCCCTGTGCACTCTTTTCCACTTTGTCCGTATTCTCAGTATCTGTCATTTCTCCCATTCTCCTGTTAATATTCCCTGACCGCCCTGCGGCACGAAATCCTCTAATCCATCCCTGCGCAAACTTATTGCTGCAGAGGACTCTCTCTGTAAATAATATCCTCTCTTCCTGGCCCGTTGGATACCATGGTAATAGGATATCCAATCTGTTGTTCAATAAATTCCACGTACTTTCGACAGTTCTCCGGCAATTCTTCATATTTTCTGATACCCCGGATATCACACTTCCAACCCGGCATTTTCGTAAGCACCGGTTTCGCCTTCTCCAATTTGCAGGTAACCGGGAAATCCGTTGTCACTTCTCCATCCACTTCATAACCCACACATACCGGAATCTCATCCAGATACCCCAGCACGTCAAGTACCGTGAACGCCACGTCCGTGGTTCCCTGCAGGCGGCACCCATACTTAGAAGCCACACAGTCGAACCACCCCATTCTGCGGGGCCGGCCTGTGGTTGCACCGAACTCGCCGCCGTCTCCGCCCCTTCTTCTCAGCTCGTCTGCCTCATCCCCGAAGATTTCTGACACAAAAGCGCCTGCCCCCACTGCAGAAGAATAGGCTTTGCAGACTGTCACAATCTCTTTTATCTCATAAGGCGGCAGACCTGCGCCGATGGCGCCGTAAGCTGCCAATGTAGAAGAGGACGTGACCATCGGATAGATTCCATGATCTGGATCTTTCAGTGTACCCAGCTGGCCTTCCAGCAAGATGGTCTTCCCCTCTTTCAATGCCCTGTCCAGATAGGAAGACACGTCACACACGTAAGGCGCTATCATTTCCCGGTACTCCCGTAAGGTTTCCAGTAACTCTTCTGGATTGATCACCGGTTTGTGGTATAAATGTTCTAAAATGACGTTCTTGGTCTCACAGATACGTGCCACTTTATCCCGCAGCAGCCCATCCTCAAAGAGTTCGCTGACCTGGAACCCGATCTTTGCAAATTTATCTGAATAGAAAGGCGCAATCCCGGATTTTGTGGAGCCAAAAGATTTCCCGCCGAGCCGCTCCTCCTCATACTGGTCAAAGAGAATATGATAAGGCATCACCATCTGACATCTGTCTGATACCAGAATCTTTGGCATGGGAACCTTTTTGTCTGTGATAGATTTGATCTCCTGCACCAGAATCGGGATATTCAGTGCCACGCCATTGCCGATGATACTGGTGGTATGACCATAAAAGACACCGGACGGCAGGGTATGCAGGGCAAATTTGCCGTAATTATTGACAATCGTATGTCCGGCGTTTGCGCCTCCCTGAAACCGTACGATAATATCCGCTTCCTCTGCCAGCATATCCGTAATCTTGCCTTTGCCCTCATCGCCCCAATTAGCGCCTACTACTGCTTTTACCATATGATAAATCCTCCCTTGCTATGAATACTAAGTAAGCAAATCCCCTCATACTCTGAGAAAATCCAAGGGGACCAGTCGTAAAAAACCAGCCCCCGTTTCTTACTATAGTGAACAACAGTACAAATTTATGGTGTTGTTTACTATGTATGATTATAAGATACTTTTTATCATAAGTAAAATCAATATTTATTATACAAATTATAACTTTAAATTATATCATTTCGCGCCGTGACTCTTTTTCCAGGCTTTGATTTCCTGCAGACGCTCCTTTAACTGCGCCTCTTCACCCATGCCAGCCGGTCTATAGTATTCCCTGCCCAAAAGCGCATCCGGCATACACTGCATATTCGTAATCTTTTCCTCCGTGTCATGAGCATATTGATAGCCCTCGCCATATGCAAGATCCCGCATCAGGCCAGTGACTCCATTGCGGATCACTAACGGCACAGGTTCTGCCAGATGTTCTATAGCATCTGCTTTGGCTTCATTATAGGCTACTTCCATGGCATTTGATTTCGGCGCCATAGCCACATAAATCACTGCCTGACTCAAATGTACATTACATTCCGGCATCCCCAGAAAATGACATGCCTGATAGGCTGCCACCGCAATCTGCAGCGCCTGGGGGTCTGCCAGCCCCACATCCTCACTGGCAAAGCGCACCACACGTCTGGCCACATAGAGAGGATCCTCCCCTGCTTCCAGCATCCGTGCCAGCCAGTATACTGCCGCATCCGGGTCAGAATTACGCATGGACTTGTGCAGGGCGGAGATTAAATTGTAATGCTCCTCCCCCTTTTTATCGTATAACAGGGATTTCCGCGAGGTACACTGCTCCAACGTCTCCTGGGTAACGGTGATTACCCCTTCCTCGTTCAGTTCGCCGTTTAACACCACCATCTCCAGGGTAGAGAGGGCATTCCTGGCATCCCCGTTGGCAAACTCTGCAATCATATCAAGCATCTGGTCTGCAATTACCACTCTCTGACTGCCAAAACCGCGGGGATCTGTGAGCGCACGCGTAAGCAGCCCCTTTAAATCCTCTGTGCCCAGTGCCTGTAACACGAACACTTTACACCGGGATAAAAGAGCGCTGTTAATCTCAAAAGACGGATTTTCCGTCGTGGCACCGATCAGTACAATACTTCCCTTTTCCACAAAAGGTAAAAAGGCATCCTGCTGTGCCTTATTGAACCGATGAATCTCGTCCACAAAAAGAAGCGTCCTGATACCATACTGCCGATTCTTCTCTGCCTGTTCCATGACCGTGCGGATTTCCTTGATACCGCTTGTCACTGCCGAGAAATCAATAAAGGAAGATTTCGTCTGGTTGGCAATGATTTTAGCAAGTGTTGTCTTGCCCACACCTGGAGGTCCCCAGAAAATCATGGAAGAAATCTGATCTCCCTCGATCAGGCGTCTGAGTACTTTACCTTTCCCCAGAAGATGTGTCTGTCCCACATAGTCCTCCAGACTCTGTGGCCGCAGTTTCGCCGCTAACGGCTGCGGCATTTCTCTGTCAAACAAGGATATCTGATCCAAATCTTTCCTTCCTCCTATATCACCTGTCTTTATCTTAAGGGGCAGGAAATATCAAACATTTCCTCACAGACACGATGTAAAAGCTGCGCCTTGTCTGTGTCTGCCAGCTTATAATAAGTCTCCTTACCATCTTTCCTGCCTACAATCAGTCCACTCTTTCTAAGGAGTTTCAGATGATGGGATACTGCCGGGTCGCTCATCTGCATAATTGCCGCAATGTTGCTGACACACTCTTCACAATGACATAACAGCCACAGAATCCGCAGTCTTGTTCCATCACTGACCTGTTTGAAGATTTCCGCCGTACATGTGCAGGCTGCCTGATCTGGCATCTTTTCCAATACTTTTTCTATATTTTGCCCATGATTATGGGGCAGAGTGGTGCTTGTCATATCCTTTACTCTGCCTTTCTATATCATTCTGTCTTTTCTTTCCCTTGCACAGCTTTATGTATAAGAACCATGGATATTTATCATTTCTTATATACTATACTGTCCTTCTATACTATCTTTTATTCCACTTACTGTCTCTGCTGTCGTCCCGTTCAGATACTTCATTCCCTGTCTCCGGTTCAGACGCTGTCTGTGTACGGGACGCAAGCGCCTCCGCATTCATCGTACACTGCCCCTGGAAGACCGCATTCTCATCCACAACCAGACTCTTGGTGCGAATATTACCAATCACCTTACCGGTGGAAGCCACCTCAGTTCTGCCGCTGGAAGTAAGATCACCTTCCACAGAACCGCCGATGATAATATTACTGCCCTTTACATTTCCTATCACTTTACCGGTGGCGCTGATGATCAATGCTCCTTCTGTCTCCACGTCCCCGGTTACACTGCCTTCCACACGGACTGCTTCTTTTGCCTTAATATCGCCTTCCACCACCATGTCAGATCCAATGACGCTGCTGATTTTCGCGTTGATCTGATCTGTTGTCTTTTTGCCCAACATAATATCCTCCCTATCCTTTGATTTCAATCATTTCCATGGGATCTATATAGTTACCATCCTTCTGGATACTATAACCGGTCTCCGTATTGTCCTCTCCCACCAGGAAAAGCGCAACACCCTTTAAAACCTGGCTGCCTTCCTCCACGATAGGAGTTCCCTGGTTGCGATATGTTGTGACATAGCCGTTACCATGATCAATGATCACATAACTGACCTCACCTTCCGCCTCCCTGGTCTCCTTCACGGTGCCCGGTGCAGTGGCAACTACCTTAGTGTCCTGTGCCGCCACGAAAATGACTTCCTTCCATTCTTCTTTGGCTACAATCTTTACAGCCTCATCCTGTTCATCCTCAGCATCTTCAGCATCCTCAGCATCCTCGCCTGCCGCGTCTTCCGTCTGAGCCGTCTCCTCCTTAATCTGGGCTGCCCCGCTCATAGGAAAGCCCTTGGGAAGATAATTCTCCTCATGAGCTGCCAGCAGTTCGTACTCCTGAGCCTCTTTCTGGCTTAAACTCTCTTCCAGAGAAGCCACCTTGCTTCCAAGTGTCTCATTCTCTGCAAGGAGCTGCTCATTCGATTCCTTCAGCTGAACAATCTGCTCAATCTGTCTGCTGCTGCGATCCCTTGTGCCGACCATCGTGATTGTGGTGTACACCGCATAACAAATGACTGCCACAAACAGCACAAAGCCAACGACTGCAAATGCACCCGTCCGGATGTGAAGCTTCCTGTGATTTGCCACAGGAGCATCAGAGACTATCATGACTGTATAGGTAATCTTTCTCTTGCGCAAATTCGTGCTCATAGCAAAGCCCCTCCAGTAACTTTATATATTCTAACACAAATGTGCAAGAAAGGCACTACTATTTTTTGCGGAAAGTGAGTGCTCTTGTCGCGTTAAGCACCGCGAGGATCATGACACCTACATCTGCAAAGATTGCCCACCACATGCCAACAGCCCCGACGGCGCCCAGAAACAGGCAGGAAAACTTGACTGCCAGGGCAAACACAATATTCTGGTGCACAATGCGCAGGGTCTTTCTGGATATCTGCATGGCCAGTACGATTTTGGCCGGATCGTCATCCATCAGCACGATATCTGCAGCCTCAATGGCCGCATCGGAACCAAGAGCTCCCATGGCAATGCCAAGATCCGCCCGGGAAAGCACCGGCGCATCATTGATGCCGTCCCCCACAAAGACAAGCTTCTCTTTTCTGCCTTTCATCGCAAGAAGGCGCTCTACTTCCGTTACTTTATCTGCCGGCAGAAGTTCACTTCTGACCACATCCACGCCCAATTCTTCGGCCACGGCTTCCGCCACCGGTCTGCTGTCGCCGGTTAACATAACTACTTCCCTGACACCGGCATTCTTTAAACCGGTCACAGCCTCCTTCGCGCCAGGCTTCACCACATCCGCAATCAGAATATGGCCGGCATATTTACCGTCCACCGCCACGTGAACTTCCGTACCGCTCTTATTTGGCTCTATGTGCGTAATCTGCAGTTTCTTCATCAGTTTCCTGTTACCTGCTGCAACCATCCTGCCATCCACATAAGCGCACACGCCGTGGCCGCTGATTTCTTCCACATCTTTAACCCTGCTTCTGTCTATCTCATGACCGTATGCCTCCCGCAGACTCTTACTGATAGGATGGTTGGAATAACACTCCGCACAGGCCGCCATTTCCAGCAATTCTTCTTTCGTAAATCCCTCTGCGGCTTCCTGATGCGTCACTTCAAAGACACCCTTGGTCAATGTGCCTGTCTTGTCACATACCACATACCGGGTCTGGGAAAGCGCTTCCAGATAATTGGAGCCTTTCACCAGAATCCCTTTGGCGGACGCCCCGCCAATCCCTCCAAAAAAGCTTAAAGGAATAGAAATCACCAGGGCACAGGGGCAGCTTATGACTAATGTAGTCAATGCTCTTGTCACCCAAAGCGACCAGTGGCTCTCCTGACCCAGAAGCAGATTCACGATCGGCGGTAAAAGTGCCAGCGCCAGCGCACCATAGCATACCGCAGGCGTATAATATCTGGCAAACCGGGTGATAAAGTTCTCGGAACGGGACTTCTTCATACTGGAATTTTCCACCAGCTCTAATATTTTCGAGACCGTGGATTCCCCGAATTCCCTGGTAGTGCGTATCTTAAGCACACCGGACATATTGACACAACCGCTGATCACCTCGTCGCCTTCCTGTACTTCCCTGGGAAGACTCTCACCCGTCAGGGCACTGGTATTCAAAGAAGCGCTGCCCTGTGTGACCACACCGTCAATGGGTACCTTCTCACCCGGCTGTACCAGAATGACCGTCCCGATTTCCACCTCATCAGGATCCACCTGCTCTATCTGTCCATCAGCCTCTATGTTTGCATAATCAGGCCGGATATCCATCAGCTGGGAAATATTCCGTCGGCTCTTGCCCACAGCGTAACTCTGAAAGAGCTCCCCGATCTGGTAAAACAGCATGACTGCCACGCCTTCCACATATTCCCCTAAGATAATGGCCCCCACCGTGGCCGCTGCCATCAGAAAATTTTCATCAAACACTTCCCCATGTACGACACCCAGAACCGCTTTGCGCAGGATGTCATAGCCGATGATCAGATAGGGAATCATGAAAACCGCCAGCCGCAGATATGGATTGTTTATCGGTATCAAATAGCAGACGATCACTAATATCGCTGCGATTATGATTCTGATCAGAACCTTTTTTTGTTTTTTCGTCATAATAGTACCTTCCTTTCCTGCCACACATAGACTGCATATGCAAATATGCCTTTACCGCTTGTATAGATCATAGATTCTTCTTATTCATTTTTATTATATGAACATTTAAACACTTATTTAATTGTTTGTCAATAGCTTTTCGCACAAAACAGTCAATGACACCCACAAGACATTTACCAACTCCCGATAAGCATCTCACCTGGTTCCTTTGCGCAATCAAAAAAGAACACCTGCCGTCAAGTGTTCTCATACATCTCTTTGCCAGACACGGCGGACCCCCAGACGATACAACACTGTACCCATAGGTCTATAGGTATAGGTACTTGAATCATAGGTTTTTGTCGTTTTAAGGGGTAGACGCTGCTTCATCACATCTCAGGGTCATAAGTATATGTGACTTGCTCCGCCAAGGTTTCAGTACAGCGTACTCTCGAACTGGAGGCCCGCCGTGTCTGGCACACCCATATTATAATAGAAAAATACCCCAAAATGTGGCTTTGGGAATACATCGCACATTTTGGGGTATGAATCGCATATATTAGTTTACATAACATAAATGCAAGTAACACAAACACAAAACATAAAATTCAGATCAATCAAATGCAGATCAATTCCTCTCGGATACATCCACCGGATTCACATGCACCATGATATGCTTCACTCTGGGGAAATTTTTCTCAATGGAATCATGAACTCCCTCCGCAATACCATGGGCACAGCGCAGGGTTTTACTGCCATCCGCACGGATTTCTATGTCCACATAAATCTTATTGCCAAAGACACGGGTATGCAGAAGATCTACACCCAATACACCTTCCTGGGACATCGCACAGTCTGCAAGCGCTCTCTCCGTCTGTTCGTCACAGGCTTTGTCCACCATCTTATCCACTGCATCCATAAAAATCTCATATGCTGCTTTTTCGATGAAAAAGCAGATTACCACACTGGCAACAGGATCCAGAATGGGAAAGCCCAGCCGCGCTCCTGCGATACCAATCAGGGCACCTATGGAGGAAAGGGCATCTGAACGGTGATGCCATGCATCTGCCATCAGCGCGCTGGAATCAATCCGCCTGGCGCAGAGCCTCGTATACTGATACATAGCTTCCTTGACCAGAATGGATACAAAGGCCGCCACAAGGGCCAGAATACCCGGCACCGCCAATGCCTCCATGTGACCGCCCATAATCTTCCTGACTGCCGAAGCACCTATTCCCAGACCGGTAGCGGCAAGAATCGTGGCCAGTACAATGGCGGCTACACACTCAAGGCGCTCATGCCCATAGGGATGATCTTTGTCCGAATCTCTCCTGGATATTCTGATTCCTATCATCACCACGATGGTACTGAATACATCTGATGCGGAATGAATCGCATCAGAAATCATAGCACCGGAGCGGGCGATTATACCAGCCGCCAATTTAAATACGGTCAGCACAAAGTTCGCCACAATGCTGACCATCGACACCTGCATCGCAGTTTTTTCAAAATCCTGTTCTGTCTCTATCATGATTCCATTATCTGCCTTCTGTCATGTTTCTTTCTAATCTATCACAATCGCACGCTCTTCGCAAGTTCTGTTTATTGATTTTTCATCTATTATAATTCGGCAGTTCGTCCAGACTAACCGTTTATTTTTCATTCTCCGACAAAATATCCCCCGCTTACATCAGCGGGGGATCCAATCTGTCATATGGAAATTTTCATTTATACATGAATCTGTGCCTTCATGCCCAAAAGTTCTTGATTCTCCTCAAGAATCGGCTGTACAATCTCCTCTAAGAACTTCTCCACCTGCAAAGGTGCACGTCCCACATACTTGGCCGGATCCATGGTCTTTTCCAGATCCTCCGCACTCATGTTAAACGCAGGATCCCGGGCAATCAGTTCCAATAAATTATTCTCCTTGCCTTCACGCTTCACATTGGCGCCGGCAATCATGGACAGTTCCCTGATCTTCTCATGCAGCTCCTGTCTGTTGCCGCCCATCTTCACCGCATCCATCATGATATTTTCTGTGGCCATAAAGGGCAGTTCGCTCATCAGGCGCCTGGTAATGACCTTATCATACACCACCAGACCATCCACCACGTTCAGACACAGATCTAAGATGCCATCCACCGCCAGGAAGGCTTCCGGAATGGACAGTCTCTTATTGGCAGAATCATCCAGTGTCCGCTCAAACCACTGCGTGGCAGAGGTAATCGCCGGATTTAAAGCATCCACCATCACAAACCTGGACAGGGACGCGATACGCTCACTCCTCATGGGATTTCTCTTATAAGCCATGGCAGAAGACCCGATCTGACTCTTTTCAAAAGGTTCCTCCACCTCTTTCAAATGCTGTAAGAGCCGGATGTCATTGGACATCTTATGGGCAGAAGCCGCTATGCCTGCCAGAATATTGCAGACCCTGGTGTCCACCTTGCGGGAATAGGTCTGTCCGGATACCGGATAACATTTGTCAAAGCCCATCTTCTTCGCAATCATGGGGTCGATCTTATCAATCGTCTCCTGGTCCCCGTCAAACAGTTCCAGGAAAGACGCCTGGGTTCCCGTGGTCCCTTTTGAGCCCAGAAGCTTCATGGTGGAGAGCACATAGTCAAGGTCTTCCAGGTCCAGACAAAACTCCTGCGCCCAGAGTGTTGCCCGCTTGCCAACCGTGGTAGGCTGTGCCGGCTGAAAATGCGTGAAGGCCAGTGTTGGCAGGTTCTTATAGGTATCTGCAAACTTTGCCAGCTCTGCAATCACATTCACCAGCTTTTGCTTGACCAGCTTAAGCGCATCCGTCATGACGATAATATCCGTGTTATCTCCCACATAACAAGAAGTAGCTCCCAGATGGATGATGCCCGCCGCTTTGGGACACTGCTGCCCGTAAGCATAAACATGGCTCATCACGTCATGCCGTACTTCCTTTTCCCGTGCTTTGGCCACATCATAATTGATATCCTCCGCATGGGCCTTCAATTCATCAATCTGCTCCTGCGTGATTACCGGCTGGCCGTTCTGGCTCAGTCCCAGCTCCATCTCTGTCTCTGCCAGGGCAATCCACAGCCGCCGCCAGGTCCTGAATTTCATGTCCGGCGAAAAGATATACTGCATCTGTTCACTGGCATAACGCTCCGATAAGGGGCTTACGTATTTGTCTGTACTCATACTCTAATCCTTTCTGCTCTTTCCATGTTTGCGCACAATCATTTATCATACTCTCCACGGATATTCTCAGCCGGCGGTTTCATCGGATACTTGCCGGTAAAACAGCCCGTACAGATGGGCAGGCCTCCGGACAATTCTTTCAACCGTTCCTGTCTCAAATATCCCAATGTATCCGCACCGATCATCTGCCGTACCTCTTCTGTCGTTCGTTCATAAGCAATCAACTGATCCTGCGCCGGCACATCTGTCCCGAAATAGCAGGGATACAAAAAAGGCGGCGAACTGACTCTCATATGTACTTCCTTCGCCCCCGCCTCCCGTAACATCCTGACGATACGATCTGAGGTGGTCCCTCTCACAATGGAATCATCGATCATTATAATCCGCTTTCCCTTCACGACTTCCCGGATGGCGTTCAGCTTCACCTGCACACCGCTCTCCCGGCTCTTTTGCCCCGGCTTGATAAAAGTCCGTCCCACATAAGTGTTTTTGACAAAAGCCTGACCATATGGAATTCCGGATTCCATCGCATATCCAAGGGCCGCACAATTGCCGGATTCCGGCACGCCCACCACAAGATCTGCCTCAGCGGGGGAATCCATGGCCAAAAACCGCCCGGCCCGAATCCGGGATTCATAGACACTCACACCGTCAATCCGGCTGTCCGGCCTTGCAAAATAAATATACTCAAAGACACATCTTCCCTGACATTCCGGCCCCAGACACATATGGCTGTCCGATTCGATTCCTTTTTCCGGCGAAATGGTCACAATTTCTCCCGGCTCCACATCCCGCACGAACTCTGCACCAATGGTATCCAACGCACAGGTCTCTGACGCCAGAATATAAGCATTGTCGCGCCTGCCGATACAGAGCGGTTTAAACCCATAGGGATCTCTTGCCCCAATCAGCTTCCGGGGAGACATGACAATCAGGGAATAAGCACCCTTTATCTTCTTCATTGCCCTCCCCACGGCCTCCTCAACGGATTTACTTTTAAGACGTTCTCTTGCAATATGATAGGCGATGACTTCGGAATCAATCGTGGTCTGAAAAATAGCGCCGGAATATTCCAATTCCCTGCGAAGCTGCCCCGCATTGATCAGATTACCATTATGGGCAAGTCCCAGCGTTCCTTTCACATAATTGAGAACCAGAGGCTGGGCATTTTCCCTCGTGCTGCTGCCGGCGGTGGAATACCGTACATGTCCCACCCCGATATCCCCTTTCAGTTTCTCCAGCGTATCCGGGGTAAAATTCTCATTGAGAAGGCCCATCTCCTTTACGCTGAGCACCTTCCCCTTGGGACCCTCCGTATCGCTGACCGCAATACCGCAGCTTTCCTGACCTCTGTGCTGCAAGGCGAACAGCCCATAGTAAATCGTGGAAGCCACATCGCCACCATCGAAATCATAGATGCCAAAGACACCGCACTCCTCCGAAAGCTTGTCTTTTTGTTCCATATCCAATTTACCCTTCCTTATCTTTGGATTTCCGCCGTCTCTCCACAGATGACAGATAACCGCCCCTATATTCCCTTAGTATTGTCTATCCCTGAAATTTCTCCTCGTACTCCTCCACCGTCTTCATAATCTCTTTGGCATACTGCGGATATCTCTCCACCAGGTCCTTAATCTCCTTCTGGGAAGAACCCGCCACCACTTCCTTATTATAATCCATCCGCCTTCTCAAAGACTGTCTTCTGATGATCAGATTATGGCGGATTTCCACCATTTCCTTACGGTCCAGAATCGCTTCTGTCTGATGCAGCCAGATGGCCGGATCCTGAATCTGATAACACTTTAAGATATTCAACAGCTCCTGCTGGCAATAATCCAGATCCAGCTCCGCCCGTCTGAACTTCTCCCGCTCTTCCTTTTCAATCTTATAATTCTCCCACATCTGTGTCAATTCCTGCGCACTTTTTACCCCGTATTTCATACAAAGATAATCCAGCAGATTGGTATTGTTTACATAACGTATCTTCACCTTGTTCTGTAAGAGAATAATCTTGTTAATCCCTGTCTCCACCCGGCGCAGTTCCCGTCTGGCGTCCACATGCTTGACATAGATGAGTGTGATCGCTAACGCTGCTGCTCCTGCCGCCAGAAAATACCCCATCTGTGTGTCCATATCCAGGAAATACTGCAAAAGTATGAGAAGAAGGATACATAATCCAAGCGCTACCACACAGATGACCGCCATGCCCTTGGTATCTGCTATCAGCCGCATGACCTCACTCTTTCGGTACAGATAGGCATGCTTCTCACCATCAAGGCGGTTTAAATCCTTCCGGATCATATCCTGGTACTCCTCCGCCTCGGTGAGTTTCTGAAACCCTTCCTCCACCTGGTCTTCCATCCGCTCCATCATGCGGTACTTCTCGTCCGTAATCCGGTGGGGACGTCCCATAAAGTCTGCCTTACTGTCCTGTAAAAGAGAAACCCGCTTGGCACATTCCTTCAGCTGTTCGCTCTCCTCCGGCGGCAGTGCCTCAATCTCTTCCATATCTTTCAGATAAGAAGTCACCATATTATATTCAAATGTGAGATTTTCCAGCTCCTTGGTCGCATCTCCCATCTTTTCCAGACAATTTCTCACATAATCATTGCGCTGTTCCGTATTGTCATAATCTATCTGTCTGGTGTCTTCCTCTTCCTCCCAAATCTCCTCTTCAAAGTCCTCATAAGAATCTCCCCTAAACCTTTCCAGTAATCTCTTAATCCATCCCATTGCTGTCTCCTGCCATTTCTTTAAAACTTAAATCGTGTATGCGCGATACTTCTCCTTGAGCCCTGCTGCCAGCCGCTCAATCTCATTATAGTAAGGCGCCGTATTGCCAAACATCCCGTTGCCTTCCTCCTTGAACACCTGCAGCGTCACCAGCATACGGTTCTCATCCGACCCTTCAAAGGTGCCGTTAGCCCGCTCCATCAGACGCTCCACCTTCAAGGATGCATCATGATACTCCGGATGTTCAGCGATATAATCAATATATTCCTTATCTGAACGGTTCATCCGCCGGGATGCAAGATACATCATCTGACTCTCCTGCCTGCCGTCTATCTCATAGGATTTCATAAACCATTCCGCAGCCTGCTCAAACATAAACATGCCCGCACAGGCCACACCCATATTATGCAAAATCTTTGCCTGTAAGAGACTCTCCGTATCAGGCAGCATGGCAAGCAGACCCTGATACACTTCCATAGCCGCAAAGTATCTCTTTTCTTTCAGCAGATAATCTGCCTTCGCCTTATGTCTTTCATGGGGACTTAATCCTTCGCCGTTTCTTACAATCTCTTCTGTTCTGGCGATTACCTCCGATGGATAAAGGCTCACATATTCTAATATGGTACCCACATAAGCCGCCGTGGACCCCTTCTGGTTTAAAAGAGCATAGAGAGCATGGGCAAGATCGCTTACATCACACTCCTCATCCAGCCAGCGCACCATGTCCCGCTGCATAATCTCCTGATCCAGCATCTCCGCCTTGTCCACCAGAAGAAAGCACAGCTCTTCCACGGAATATAGGTTTACATAAAATCTTTCCACATAATAGGGCTTCCTGGCATACCTGCCAGTCCCCAAAATCATATGACTCATATTGCCCTTTGTCCTTCCCTGCCCGCTCAGGATACCTGGAACGACTCCTCCCACACCTGCCCAGTTGCCGGAAAAAGTTCCCCAAAGCCTAAATCTGTCACCTTAATCTGCACCGTATCCGATGAACTCATGGCCACCTCCAATGCATATCTGGTGAAGGGAGCGCCTGTCTCCGAAGCCCCCGTGAGCAGTATCTCTTTCGTCTCCACATTCTTTCCTGTAAGCGGCGTGACGATAAAGGCAAGCTCTTTCACCTCGCCCAGGATAAATTCACATTCCCTGTGTGCCTCATACCAGTTTTCCCCGGCGTCCAGCAGCGCAAAGTAAGATTCCTTCCCCTGCCGCATCACATTCATTCCTATATTGGACTTAAGCTTGTCCTTTCCCAAAAATACATGGCTCTGCCCCGCCTCACAAGGATCCAGCTTCTCCAGGATTCCATAAACCGCCCCCCTGCTGAAAAGATTGTTTCCCTGAAAGACCCGCCTGTTATTGCACAAAAACTGCAAAGACCGCTCATGCCAATCCTCCCTGAAACCGTCCCCCAGCAGATATGCACTGGAAGTGATGTGTCCTTCACACATCTTTTCCAGAATGCCGAGAAATCTTTCATCTGCCAGACGAAACGCATCCCTCTTGATCTGCTCGTCCTCCTCTTCCTCCGGAATGACCAGGGTCTCATAAATCTGATCCTCAATCAATGTCACAATGGGCGTGGTACGTTTATTGCACTCCATGCGATAAGTCTTAAGGCGTCTGCCGTCATGTTCACAGGCAATCACCTGATAAATCCATAATTCTGCCGGCTGATACAGCATGAAGGAATAGAAACTCTCCGTATGACTCTGGAAATAAATATGAGAAGTCTTCAGATTCAGATTCGCTGCTGCCTGTGCCAGAATCTCCACCATCCGGTCATCCAGCTCATCCACCGTGAACATGATCGCCGCTATATTTTCAATAGAAGCGATCATGTTCATCAGTGTCAGACTGCGCCGCATAAAGAGGGTGACCAGGGCCACAGGATCATAGGATTCCCCGTCCAGCCCAATCTTCTCTCCTTTCCTGGCAAGAGACAGCAGATTCTCCACCGGAAACATATCCTCCTCTTCACTGCTCTTCACCGCATCTTTGCCATAAAACCACTGATTGACCCCTTTTC
The DNA here is from genome assembly GCA_910577735.1 of uncultured Lachnospiraceae bacterium. Lineage (GTDB taxonomy): Bacteria > Bacillota > Clostridia > Lachnospirales > Lachnospiraceae > UBA3282. The sequence goes on along the minus strand of CAJTOO010000004.1, from coordinate 11,457 downwards.
GTTTACATAACACGGTTGGTATATTATACTGCTTGGTACCCACCACCGTAGCCACTGTATCCACATCCTCATTTCCGTAAATGCAATAACTGATCTGCGAATACTGTTCTCCCAGATCATAACCAACCAGCACGCTTCCCTTATGCAGTTTGTTCTCCTCTTTGCGCTCTAAGAACATAGTCACCGAAGCTCCATAAATATTTCTTCTACCATGTGATCTAATCTGTAATACTCTTGCAGCAGACTATCCACAGTATCGTAATCCTGCAAAGTCTTACCGATCATGATATCATTCAGCATTGTAAACCGGCTCTCAAAATTCTCCTGACCAATATCACTCTTGTTGATGGTACCGCTCTTGGTCAGCTGTTCTCCGCCCTCTGTCTCCTCTGTGATATAGTATTGAAGCCGCTCCCCGAAGAACAATATAAACTCCTTCACACAGATACCGCCGAACATATCCCGCATCTCTTCTTTGCGGTACTCTTCCTCCGCGCCGCCCTCACTCTGGATCACATAGTGAATGACCGCCCTGCTGCCCGGCCTGGCCCTGTATTCCACCATCGTCTTGTCCAGATAGGCATCCATTTGCGGAAGATATCCCTGATACTCTCTATAGAGCGGCAGTACAATCTGCTTTGCCATTAAATCCTGCAGGAAGTCCACACAGGCTTTCCTGACCATCTCTGTCTGCTCCTGCCGATTCTCCGCATAATAGCGAAGCACTGCAATCTTACATACAATATGAAGCGGCACTTCCTCCAGCCGCAGCTGCAAAACACTCTCAAATACATAGGGCTCCGTAATCTGCTCCCCTATAGCATAATCATAACAGCACTGGGAGAGAAATGCGGCCCGCAGACGCTCACTGCCGCCGCTTCTATTATAAGAACGAAAGATTTCAATCTTTTCACCCACATGCGCACCCGTATAAAGCATCTGCACGATCATCCGCTCACACAATCCGTAGGTATCCACGCCGAAAGCCTCTGCTGTCTTCCATACATCCCGCATCTGCTTGATGCTTCCATTAAAGTAACGCACCAGATAATGCAGTATATTATCGTCATATTTTCCTTTTTGCAGTACATGGAAGAGTACGCCCGTCATCAACGGGTCATCCTCGACTTCCAGCAGGTCCAACAACCTGCTGCACAGCTTCAGAAGTGTCTTAGCATCCATGCCGTAAGGACCATAGCGACTCACCCACCCATAGGCTTCTTCATACATGCCGCGGTTTACCATGCAGCGCACAATCTCTTTACGGTCTTTGGCCAATATCTGTTCCGGATGCAGTGACAACAGATAGTCGTCCAGCTCCCGCATCCTGTCTTTCTCATAATAGAAATCAACTAACATCCTGCGTATTGTACGTCTGGTATCCTCTTCCATCCGCTCAGACTGTGCCAGCATGGCAAAAAGATCCACATTGTCATCCTGCATCGTTAGAGTGTTCTGATATTCATAACACATATAAATGGCATATCCCAAGTGATCTCGTACAAAAGGTGAAATCATCAGGGCAAGCCTCACCGGACTAAGCAGGATTTCGGCCTGATACTCCACGCTCACCGTATAGCGGTTTCCCTCTCCATCTCCCAAAAGAATCTTGCAGTTGGAATCATAAACCGGCACCAGCGCCCGCCCGCCCGAGACCGGATAAATCTTCTGATCCGTCCGATAAGGATAAGAAAGAATCACTTCCCGAATCTTATCAGATTCCACCCGGATCTCCCGCACAAACAGGAGCGTTGCCAGCGCCTGCGCAGTCTCCTCATCAATCATGGGCAGACTGATCATATGACGGTACAGATATGCCAGATCTTTATTCACCCTGCCCCGCTTGATCTGCTCTAATACAAAACGTTCCATGGCTGCCGTATAGTTTACATAAATATCCGACAATTCCACCCTGTGCCGATACACATACGCATAAAGATAGGCCGTAATCTCATAATGTAAATCACTCTGATAAGCAAAATACATCAGTATCATCTTCGGCAGAGGCCCGTCGTACTCCAACGATATAGACATCATATAATATTCATAAAGCCGGGTGATCCGAAGGTTCTCTTCCACCCCGGCACTGTACCACGCAAAGTATTGCTCCCCACGGCAGTTTCCCTTGATCAGCAGACTGCAGACCGCATGCAATATCTCACTGTCAGGCATCTTCTCATAGCATCCTGCCAGAATCTTATAGAGACTTTCCGAATACCCCCGCTGATGCTGTGCCAGATAGACCACCTGCCGTATCACATCCTCTTTTAAGAGATCATTTCTGACTGCATAAGTCAATATCTGTTGTTCAAAGGCATCCAGCTTCATGAGCATCGCCGGATTCGCGCGAATAATGTTCCATGCTTCTATGTAGATTACCGGAGAAGTACAGCGGTGTCCGAACAACTCCTCTAAAAGCACCCACTTCCTGGTAGGACTCTTCACATACTCCTCAGAAAGGTACAAAAGCAGCCAGGCAATCCGCCAGTTTCCCCGATTGCGCTCATAAACTCTCTCCACCGCGTCCGCCACTTCATCCACATATTGGTCATCTTTGCTGTAAAGAGTCGTCAAATATAAATAATAGCACCACAGAGCGGGATCTGTTTCCTTCCTGCTCTCCACCTGCTCTTTCTGCTTCTCGATCAGCCATCTGCCCTCGTTATAACGCTCCTCCGTGAGCAGCATCTGGGCCGTGAAGAGTTTCACTGCAACGTCCTTATCATCTATCTCCGCCATGCGCCCCAACAGCTTATTGGTCTCCGTCAGCCAGGTCTTGGTCCCAATCTTCTTTAACCGGAAAGCCTGATAGTAAGCCATCACTTCCACCGTGAGCTGCTTCTTCTCACGCTGTAATCCCAACATCTTCCTGCCCGCAGGATGCCTGATCACCGTGACCGGTATCCGTATGGTCTCATGTTCCTGTATCAGCAGAATCGCACCATAATTATTGCCGGCATGCAATTTCTCATGTTCCACATAATAGTAAACCCGATACATATTTCCAAGAAAGGCAGAGTCCGATACCACATCCTCTTTCAGCTTTAAGAACTCTCCCTCCACGCCGATCCGCAGTCTGGTATAGCCCCAGCCGTTGCGATTGACCACCAGCGCATACCGGGTAGTCTCCAGAGGATCCTCAATCTTTATCTCCTTCTCCTCCGGGATATACTCCACCGCCTTTTTCTTATTAATCTCCAGGAGAAATTCTTCCATATTATGTTCATTGCCGGTTACCGCAGACAGCCCTTTATAGGCCGCATAATGCTGCCTGTCATTGCCGGTAAATACGGCTTTAAACTCCTTGGAATAAAAAAGCTTCACCGCCTCTTCCCAGCTGCTCTTCGCCAGATTGGTAAAGTGAAACAGATTCTTGATGTTTCCCAGACTGGAAGTAATCGCTTCCGCCACAATAGATACCGTAAAGGGAAGGTAATACTCTCCATGGTTGGAAATCACATAGAAACTGCCTTTTACCTCTTCGCCCACTTCCATTCCTCTGGCATGAAAACGGTACAATATCTCATCCTGACTGCCGCTGAAAATTTCGGTGACACACTCCATGCGAAGATCCGAAGAAGTCACATGTCCTTCCGTCATCTGTCCCTTAGGACCATATACCAAAAAAAATCCCTCGCAGACCTCGTCGGCATGGAGCGACAACTCAATGCGCGGGCAGGAAAAGTCCAAAGACCCGTTATCAACATTAAATTTGCCCTGTAGGATTTCTTCGATTACCTGTCTCACGTTTCCACTCCCCATGTTGGGATTTTTAACAAACTACGATATAGCCATACTGATTATAGTATACCATTTATGAGGTGGCATGTGCAACCTTATTTGCATACCCTAAAAGCAAGAGAGTAACAGTTCAGCTTACAGCTTTTCTGTTATACAGGAAAAATAATGAGGTATCCAATGGAAGAAAACATCCTGAAAAGTGCACAAAATGCCGAAGATACCACCGGCCAATTACAGATTAATGTCACTGCCAACGTGGGATTGATCCCCATACAGAATGCAACGGTTTCTATTTCCTTTACCGGAGAACCGGACAGTACCGTGGAGACGCTGACCACAGACGCTTCCGGGCAGACAAATACCGTAACCTTAAAGACACCGCCCCTGCAATACAGCCTCACACCCAATTCTCCCATGCCCTATTCCGAATACACGCTGTCTGTCACAGCGCCTGGTTATGAACCTGTCATCGTATCCGGCGTGGAAGTCCTGCCCGATGTGACTGCTGTCCAGAATATCGAAATGACACCCACCGAGATGACACAGGAAGAAGAGGAAATCATCTCCATTCCAGATCACACCCTCTACGGCGACTATCCGCCAAAGATTCCGGAAGATGAGATCAAACCCATGGACGAATCCGGCGAGATTGTCCTAAGCCGTGTGGTCATCCCTGAATACATCATCGTACATGACGGTGTTCCCGCAGACTCCACCGCCGCCAACTACTATGTCCGTTACCGGGATTATATTAAGAACGTGGTATCCTCTGAAATTTATGCCACCTGGCCCGAGAGCGCCATCTACGCCAATACGCTGGCCATTATGTCCTTTACCTTAAACAGGGTATACACTGAGTGGTATCGGAGTAAGGGATTTAATTTCACCATCACTTCCTCCACCGCCTACGATCAGAAATGGATCCGCGGACGTAATATCTATCGTAATATTGACAGGCTGGTGGACAGCATCTTTGCCAACTACCTCTCCCGCCCCGGCGTGCGCCAGCCCATCTTCACTTCCTACTGTGACGGTAAAAATGTAACCTGCAACGGCCTAAGCCAGTGGGGTTCCAAATATCTGGGAGACGAGGGATATTCTCCCATCGAAATCATCCGTTACTATTACGGAAGCGATATGTATATTAACAGTGCCGTAGCTGTCTCCGGTGTACCGTCCTCCTGGCCCGGTTACAACCTGAATATGGGCGCCTCCGGCGACAAAGTCCTGCAGATCCAGCAGCAGTTAAACCGTATTGCCCAGAATTACCCGGCCATTCCGCGGATTGCCGCCGATGGCATCTACGGTTCGGGCACCGCTAACGCTGTACGTACTTTTCAAAGAATCTTTAACCTGCCTCAATCCGGCATTGTGGATTATCCCACCTGGTACAAGATTTCAGAAATTTATGTGGGCGTCAGCCGTATTGCAGAACCCGGTTGATCCAAAAGCCCGCATCAGGGGAATCCTTTTCCCTTCCATGACTCCCATACCACAAAAAGGACCCGGTCATCCGCCAGCTTGGGCGTTGCAACCGGTCCTTTTTATATTTCCATACTTACCTTTGTATATTTAGTTTACATAACGCTCTCTGTTCTACTGCATATCTATCTGACCTACTTGGTCAAAAGCATCATGATATCATTGCTCCTGGCCACAAACTTAGTCATCGCCTCCGGCTCAAGGGGCGCCTGCTGTAAGAGTGCCAGATCGTAGAGCTGTTCACAGATCATCTTCACATTATCGCCGTCCTGATGCTCGATTACATACTGTACCAGCGGATGATTGGCATTGAGGATCAGGGTCTCGCCCTCCTTGCCGAACATTCCCATATCCATACCGCCCATACCATTCATGGAATACATCTTCATCATGTCCTGCATCCGGCGGGTCTCCTCAGAAAGAGTGATCATGGAAGAAATCTTCTTATTCTTAAGTTTCTCAATCTTCACCTTGATAGCGTCTTTCTTAAGAACTTTCTTCATCAGCTTAGCTACCGCCTCAGCCTGCTCTTCCATCTCTTTCTCGGCCTTCTTGGACGTCTTGGCCTTAAAGGTATCGGTCAGATCCGCGTCAATTCTCTGGAACTTAATGCCCTCGTTCTTTGCCTCCAGCTGGGATACAAAAGGCTGATCGATGTTATGCGTCAAAATCACCGCATCCATCTTAGCCGCCTTGAACATATTGATGTACTGGCTCTGCTGTTTCTCATCCGTCACATAGTAGATGACTTTCTCTTTCTTTTCTTCTTCCACATCCTCCTCTGTCTCAGCGTCTGCGTCGACTACCTCGGCTTCCACCTTTTCGCCGTTCTCATCTACTGCCTGTCCGTCATTTTCATCCACGACCTCGGCTTCCACCTTCTCGCCGTGTTCATCTGCCGCACTGGTCTCTCCATTCTCATCGCCTGTATTCTCGGACGCCTCGTCCGGATCCGTCTTATTGACTTCCAGACACTCCGGCAGCGTCATATAGTTACCGTCCAGATTCTTAAAAAGGATATAATCTGTCATCTTCTCACAGAATTTATCATCTTTCAGGCAGCCAAACTTGATAAACGGGCTGATATCATCCCAATATTTTTCATATTCTTCCTTCTCAGTCTTGCACATGCCGGAAAGTTTATCCGCCACCTTCTTGGTAATATACTCACTGATCTTTTTGACAAAGCCATCATTTTGCAATGCGCTTCTGGACACATTCAGAGGAAGGTCCGGACAGTCTATCACACCCTTTAACAGCAGCAAGAACTCAGGAATCACTTCCTTGATATTATCAGCGATAAACACCTGATTATTATAAAGTTTGATGGTTCCCTCAATGGATTCATACTCCATATTAATCTTCGGGAAGTACAGGATGCCCTTCATGTTAAAGGGATAATCCATATTCAGATGAATCCAGAACAAGGGCTCCTTATAATCCTGGAAAACCTTTCTGTAAAATTCCAGATACTCTTCCTTGGTACACTCGTTGGGATGTTTTGCCCACAGGGGATGAATCTCGTTGAGAAGTTCCGGGCGCTTCTTAATCTTAAGTTTCTGCTCGTCCTCCTCTTTCTCTTTGGCAATCTCCTCCACCACTTCATCGGTCTCTAACTTCTCATCAGCCTTGATGATCTGAGTCTCCGTGCTGTTGGCCTTGGAGAGATAGATTTCCGTGGGCATGAAGGAGCAGTATTTCTTGATGACTTCTCTTGCCTTATATTCGTTGCAAAACTCCAGGCAATCCTCATGGATGAACAGCGTAATCTCTGTACCCACCTGACTGCGGCTGCTCTCTTCCATATCAAACTCTGTGCCGCCGTCACATTCCCAGTGTACGGCTTTCGCCCCGTCCTGATAAGACAGCGTATCAATGTGCACCTCATCCGCCACCATAAATGCGGAATAGAAGCCCAGACCAAAATGACCGATGATCTGGTCATCATTTGCCTTGTCCTTATATTTCTCTATGAAATCCGATGCACCGGAGAAAGCAATCTGGTTGATATACTCTTCCACTTCTTCTGCGGTCATACCAATACCGTTATCGATGAACTTGAGGGTCTTCTCCTCAGGATTCACGATCACCTGTATCTTCGCCTTATAATCGTCTGCCAGCGTATATTCGCCCATCATGTCAAGTTTCTTTAATTTGGTGATGGCATCACAGCCATTAGAAATCAATTCCCTGAAAAAGATATCGTGATCTGAGTACAGCCATTTCTTGATAATCGGGAATATGTTATCACTGTTGATTGATAGATTACCATGTTTTGCTTCCATAATTTTCTCACATTCCTTTCTGTAACCATTGGGCCGCATCCGTGGGCCCCCGTTTTCGCTTTTCTTCCTGTGAAATAGTTTAATACCCCGGAAAATAGAAGTCAAGACAAAATTAGCACTCATTTAAACAGAGTGCTAATAATCCGTCCTTTTTTCAGATTTTATGCGGGGTTGCGCAATTATAAACTTTTTCTAAAATTCACTTTTCATGACTCTTCTTCCAGTCTCAACGCCCTGATCATCTTATCCTTTCTACCCTTTCTATCCTTTATATGCCTTCTATCCTTTCTATACTTCCTATGCCCCAAAATACCGCGAATAGACCTCAAAGAAATTCTGTGTGGTCACATTCTCATCATGAATGAATCCTACCGTGTTCCATAATTCCTCATTTAAGTTTCTGGTAAGAGTATCCACATAGGCGTCATATTCTCTCCCAAATGCCTCCTCACGGCGCTGCTCCACAATCTTAATCTTGTTTGCGTCAGTCTCTTCCCGGTCAAAGGTATTGATACATTTGATGATGTGATATCCGTACTCTGTCTCCACAATATCACTGATTTCATCCGTACCCAGATTAAAAGCCGCCTCCTCAAACACCGGATCCATCTCTCCCTTTCCGAAGGAATACGTGGCCTTGTCATCCTCGCTGTACTTGCGGATCAGCTCATCGAAATCCGCGTCTTCCTCTCTGGCAAGTTTCAGAGCCTCCTTTGCCTCTTCGTAGGCATCCTGCCTGGCACTTTCCGTATATGCAATCTTCTTGCCCGTTCCGTCCAGCGCATAGGTCTTAATCAGAATATGCTGCACGGTAATGGTTCTGGCCTCATCATCACTGATCTCGGGGTTAATATCCTTGATGGTATACTGATACATTTTCTCTGCCAGGGCGAGCTCTGTATAAAGATTTTCAATCAGCTTTTGGGACACACCCATCAAGGCAATCTCGCTGTCGTTCAGGGTTTCATAATAGGCCTTCGCCGCATTTTCCGCCTGCGCCTTTTCCTCCTCATCCAGACTCACTTCATATCGTTCAGCCATCAGATTCATCGTTTTAATCTGCGCAATCTGCGCCAGCGCTATATTTTTCACATTTTCTTCCAATGTCACGCCATCCGCATTGGTATTCCATATCTCCGTACCATAAACACTCTCATACCGATTCTGGATCGTGGTCAGATACACCATGAGTTCCGGAAGTGTACAAGTACTGGTCTCGATGCGAAAAATCTCATTTTTATCAAATCCTGTGGTAAGTACCACCTTCGTCCCCATGCCGTCACCAAATCCACACCCTGTAAAGGATGTGATTGCCAGACCCACCGACAGTATAAAAGCCGCAATGTTATGATACAGTTTCTTTCTCATATACGTTCCTTTTTCTTCCTATTACTTGATACTTTATTATTGCTTATTATCCTATTACCTTACCATCTTTATCATACCACACTTTACCGTCTGTCAGCACCCGGTCCTCATTTTGCAGGATTGCCTGTACATACTCCTGTGGGGAACCCAGTTTTCTGCGAAAGGCCACGCCCCCGCCAAACAGAGCTACAGAATGGATATCCGACCCTGCACTCATGGGGAAATGATGTTTTGCAGCATATGCGATTGCACTTTTATCAAATCCGCTCTTATCACGCAGGGCACCCGGATACTGATGATGCGCCGCATTGATTCCCTCCACGCCATCCACCCATTCCGGAAACAGACGTATCTTCGGAATATAAGGTTCTTCCCGGAACGGATGGGCATGCATCACAAGCCCGCCGGCCTCATGCACCAGGGTATACTGCTCCTCCACTGTGGCTGTCCGCAGCTCCGGATGCTTCTTCATCCATGTTTTGTCAATCCCATATATTAAAAACTCCGTGCCGTCATAACCAGCCTCATAGCCAAAGAACACAGTAAGCCCAATTCTGTCTCCCTCCGCTTTGGCCTGCTCATACCCTGCACAGAACTGCTCTACCCAGACCTCCCAGTCAAGCCGGTTATCTATAACGGTATTGCCTCCCCAGTTATGATCCGTCACGAAAATACCTGTATAACCATATTCCTTACAGGCTCTTGCCATCTCAGCCCCGGTGCTTCTGGCACAGGCACTGGCCTGCGATGTGTGCAAATGTGTCTCATACAGATAAGGATATTCTTCCCGAATCTTCTCATTCATATGTGTCGTCTGCCCTCTTCTAACATAAACGAATGCCTTCCCTTCCGGCAAAAAGGGATTAAATTGCATGCCCTGAGGCGCCAACCTAATCCCTCTCATTCGTTTTTCTTTCACTGTTTCTGTCTGCCGATAAGACCGCAGCCCTTTTTATTTGATCACGTGAATCCAGCCCTCAGGCGCCTCAATCCTTCCCATCTGAATACCCGTCAGCGTATCATACAGTTTCTTTGTGATGGGCCCCATCTCCTTCATGCCGCTGGGGAAAACAATCTCCTTACCGTGGTCTACCACTTTACCTACCGGAGAAATCACAGCTGCCGTACCGCAAAGTCCACACTCCGCAAAGTCTTTCACCTCTGCAAAGTCTACCTCTCTCTCTTCCACCTCAAGTCCCAGATAATCTTTGGCAACCACCATCAGGGAACGTCTGGTGATGGAAGGCAGAATGCTGTCAGACTTAGGTGTCACCACCTTATTATCCTTCGTCACAAACAGGAAGTTTGCGCCGCCGGTCTCTTCCACCTTAGTCCTGGTACCGGCATCCAGATACATATTTTCATCATATCCCTCTTCATGGGCCGTTATGATCGCATGCAGACTCATGGCATAATTGAGCCCCGCCTTGACATGCCCTGTTCCGTGGGGAGCCGCTCTGTCAAAATCACTTACTTTGATGGTCAGCGGTTTCGCACCGCCTTTGAAATACGGACCTACAGGTGTGGTAAAAATCCTGAACTGATACTCATCCGCCGGCTTCACGCCAATAACCGGAGAAATGCCAAACATATAGGGTCTGATATAGAGAGTTGCCCCGGAACCGTAGGGAGGCACATATGCCTCGTTGGCCGCTACCACATCTTTCACAGCCTGCACGAAACGCTCTTTTGAAAACACCGGCATTTCCAGTCTCCTGCAGGAATCTTCCATACGCTGTGCATTGAGATCAGGACGGAAAGTCACAATCCGGCCATCTTCCGTCGTATAGGCCTTTAATCCCTCAAAGCAAGTCTGCGCATACTGCAGCACGCCGGCGCACTCATTCATGATAATATTCGCTTCCGACGTAAGCGCTCCATCATCCCACGCACCATTCCTGTAATTGGACACAAATCTCTTATCTGTCTCGTGATAACCGAAACCGATATTTGCCCAGTCAAGATTCTTTTTTTCCATAATTATAATCCGCCTTTCTGCGAAAGGCACCAATGCGTCATGAAACATCTTGGCTACCTTTCACTTTTCTAATCTATCTTCCTTCTGATATTATTTTCCTATAAGACTGACACACTACAGAACACGTGGAGGTGAGTGGCGGGGCTGTATAGCGACGACCTCGCATAATTATTTGTTGTCGGTCATCCGTTAAGGCATCAATGATTGGCGCATAACTGTAGCCCGTAAACTTATCTCTTCCAAAGTCGACTCGATTTTGCCGGATGACCAGTCACTGTCAGTTTTATAACTATAAATCTTCAGGAGGTTTTTTATTGTCTTTTAAAATTCTCAAAAACAACTGTTGTGGACTCGATGTCCATAAAACCTGGATTTTTGCCTGCATTGGTATTACCGATTCCCACAGGCGTACCGAATATAAGCAAGCCCGCTTTTCTTCTTTTACGAAAGGGTTGCAAGAGCTGTGTGACTGGCTTGCTAAATATAACTGCACGGACGTCTGCATGGAATCTACCGGCAAGTATTGGATCCCGGTTTTTAATGTCTTAGAGAAAAATAACATCTGGGTTACTCTTTCTCACCCCAAATATACCAAGCCTCAAA
>CAJTOO010000003.1:183972-233759 GCA_910577735.1 uncultured Lachnospiraceae bacterium | reverse complement strand
TTTACAGCATTACCGAAACCGCACGTGCAAACAGCTTAAATGTTTATTATTACATAAAACATCTGCTGACGGAGCTGCCGCAGCTTGTAAATAAAAATGGGAATATAGAACAACCAGTGCTGGAACCACTCATGCCGTGGTCAAGAACTTTGCCGGCTGATTGTTACAGCAAGCGTCGCAGTTAAGCGGCGCTTAAATTTTAGGTAGGGCGTCGGATTTGACGCTTACGTTATCCGTTCGGACATCAGGGGAAGCAGAGCGATGAACAGATAGGCAACGATGGCAATAAATACAATGAAAATGCAAAAGAGATTTTTGCGCAACAGTTTTTCCCATTTCATTATAAACCCTTTCGGGCCTTTTGGCCATTGCTCAAAATGCAGGGTGTCATTTCGGCTCAAAACCCTCAGAGAAAAGGCAATCAGATTAACAACGATAAAACCGGACTCAATACATATCATCCTGATGTCCTTCACGAACCATGACATCCAGTAAACACTTGATATCAAGATTCCCGGTGTAACAATCAGGAACAGTTTATACAGATATTCATAGGAATGCATGGATAAGATATAAAAATACAACAGGGTAATCACGAGAAAAAGAATATACTTTCCGTCCATTACCAGCGTTATATGATAGAGCCGGCAATAAATGGTATAGGTAATAATATAAACAGCGGAAATGACAGGTACAAAATAGGCATTAAATAGGTGCAGCATATTAATCTTCTGGTTGATCCATTTGATGCTTGGATCATGATTTATGCTGGCAGCCTTTTCTTTTATGCTCTGTTCCGCACTCTGATATAGGAATACAAGTATGAAGCTCATGGAAATAAATACAGGAACAAGCTTTTCAATCTGAAATCTTTTCAGGACAGTAAAATCTGGGATAATACTATGTGCCAGTGCAAACATAAGACATGCCGCCGCTGCACCTGCCACATTGAACATGGTATTAAGTGGAATGTAGGATGTGTCTGCCTCAAAGCAGCACTTTTTTTGTTCATAATATGCTGTTATGGGGGACAACATAGCGATAACCACAATGTAAATGAAAGTGATCGCCGGGTATTTATGTAACAATCGCAGGACTGAGAAAACAAAGTCAATTCCTATGATGCTGGTGACAATGTCTATAGTTAAATACAACCAGGGAATGATACCCACGATTCGGGTGATTTTTTCGTATTCCTTTTTGGGAGCAATTTTAATTCCCTTACCAAATAATGCTGCCAGTCCGGCTATAATTTCAAATGCGTGTGCCCATAGTTCATCCATAAATGATCCCCGACGTAAGCTAATGATATTCTTTAGGTGTTCCTATATCATAATCTTCTCACAAATGCGGGGGTGACGTCAACTACAATATTCATTGGTTTTCGGCATCTCCTAATCCCATTCTCAGTCAATACTTTTCAGAAATTTAATATACCGCAGCAGATCCCGTCTCTCCCGGGCATCGAATTTTTGTAAATCATAGACTACATCGTGCAGAGTAACGTCTCCCAGATATGTGTTGTGCAGGTTTGTATTGCCAAGATAACTGGTATCTGCACCCAGCAGGTAATCGGTGCTGACTTTGTAGAATTGCGCAAGCTTGGTTACAACCCAGATGGGAATGTCACGGTAGCCGTTCTCATAGTTGGAGTATGTCTGCTGTGATACACCGAGATATTCAGAAACCGTCTTTTGCTTGATATCGTTATCTTCTCGTAAATCCCGGATGAGCACACGTAGTTCTTTCATTTCTGGTTCTTTCTGCGCCGGCAGACCCCTTTCTTAAGTATTGTCCGATTCAAGATTGTTGTTACAAATCCTAACACACAACAAATGGTTGTGAGACGGAAGTTCGTAAAATGAAATACTATATGAGGTGCTACAATATTTTATTGTATCAACTATGAAAATAGTAATTAATTAAAATAGCTTATTTTTGCGTTATGCTAATTTTGCTTCTCTCACAGCACAAGAGACACTATACTCTTAAGCTCCCGCTAAGTACTGTACGTTTTAATCCGAAGGATTCAAACAAGCGCCAGGGCCTACTTGAAAAAACCATCAAATAAAGTTATGATATAAGATAACAACTATATTTCATATTTCAATAGGGGAAAATTTATGGAACAGACCAGGGCAACACAACTCGTACAAATGCAGGATGCTTTTTCACCCTCTCCTTTGCACACAGAAGAAGAACTCAGGAATTTCTATTATGAAACCACAGAAGCCCGCACAGGAGATAAATATTCTGATTTTGTGGACAGCATGGTCATTCAGGCGGAAGATTCCGGAAACAGCGCGTTGCATAAGTTATTTATCGGCCATGCAGGTTCTGGCAAAACAACAGAATTATTCCGGCTATATCATAAGCTGAAAGAAAAAAACTATTTTGTATGTTTTGGAAGATGTGATATTGATCTGGACTCCGGAGATGTGGAATATACAGAAGTTTTGTTCTATATTCTGGATCTGCTTATCCGGGAAGCAAAAGAAAAAGACATTGAGATCAAAGAGAATGTCTTGAGCGATATCGTTGCATATTGGACGTCAATACAGGAAGTCAATGCAACGGTGTGCCAACAAAAAGAGATGGAAGTAGAGGGCGGATTCAGCGCGGGAGTTAAGCTTAAGAACGTCCTTGAAATCATGGCAAAAATCAAGGGCATTTTAAAGAGCAGTGAGGAGACCAAGAGGCAGATCAGGCAGAGTATCAGTCCCAGAAGCAGTGAATTGATGGCAAGAATCAGAGAGGTGATTGATAATCTGGAAGAGGAACTGCAGTGCAGAAATTACCCTAAGATGCCATTTATTATTCTGGATGGTCTGGATAAGATTCCATTGGAGCAGGCCAGAAAGATATTTAAAGAAAATGGTTCAAAGTTTGCGGAATTACCGATTCATCTGCTGGTTACGTTTCCGATTGCGCTGACATATACAGAGGAGTATCGGAATATTCAGATATGGCTTCCCAATCCGGAGAAGCTTCCGATGATTAAACTGAAAAATTGGGTGAAAGATCATTATGAGTCCGGCTATACCGAAGGTACGGAAACAATGCGGCGGATTGTAGAGAAGAGGGCGGATTTAGGGCTTTTTGAAAATGGGGTATTGGATTTGCTAATCAGTCAGACAGGAGGATATATACGGGATTTATTTCGATGTATTGGCAAGGCAGCGATTCGAGCCAGAGTCCGCAGGGCAGATACGATCAGCATTGAGGATGCGGAACTGGCTCTAAACTTATTAGAATCGGATATCAATGGGTGTTATTCTTCCGATTTGATTCCGGCAATGAAAGACATTTATGAGGGCCATAAGCATGTCAATTCTTCGGAAGAGATTACGAAGCTGATGCAGGTAGGTGCTGTGCTTGAGTATAATGGTACAAGATGGTGTGATCTGCATCCGCTTGTAGAAAAATGGCTTCTGGAGCATCAGAAATTAGGAGCGGGCTAAACATATGATTGCACAGATTGATAGTGAACAGTTTCAAATGTTGTCCTTGATGATTGAAGATACTACCAGAGGTATGTGTATCTATCAGGTAGCCACAGCAAAGGAACAGAGACTGGTGGCAGAGGAACTGAAACGGTCCAACCGTAAGAGCACGATTGTGATTGATATGGCTGTTTATGCGGAAAATATTGAAGACGTTCCTGTGGATATTCAGCAGTTTAAAGAGATATTGGATCAAAAACCTGAAGCACAGGTGGTAATTGTATGTAATCTGCAATTATGCGGTTTATGGATGGGAGACAGCGCATATATAGAGAAATTAAACTATATGCGGGATCAACTGATGGAATGCAACAAAATGTGGGTGTTTGGAATGACACCCTATTTTTCTATTCTATTGTCCCAACAGGCAAGGGATTTGTCCACCTATGTGATGTTCAATTGTTCTTTTGCAGAACAGGAGGATAACAGTGTATTTACATACGATAAGATGAAAGAATATACCGGAGATGTAAAGCTTTATATCAGCCGGTTTGAGGAGTATCGAAGGTATGTTTTGGAGCAGATGAATGAGGGAGAGCCTGATGTCAACATGGTATGTAAAGCAATACAGGCCTGGCTTTGGTGTGCAGATTACTTAGATCATACGGTAACGGCATGGATCAAAAATCTAACAGACAGTTATCGGGATGCAATATTAGCGGTAGAGTCGGATCAGGGAAAACTGTTCGCTTATAGAATGTTTGCCAGGATTTACATGCAGTTTAGTGAGTATCAGGAAG
Source organism: uncultured Lachnospiraceae bacterium (assembly GCA_910577735.1). GTDB lineage: Bacteria > Bacillota > Clostridia > Lachnospirales > Lachnospiraceae > UBA3282. Next base: position 229,516 of record CAJTOO010000003.1, on the reverse strand, counting down.
CGCTGACCTTTTTTCAGAAAAGGCTTTCTTTGGTGCAGGAAATATTTCCACCGGATTCGGAGGAAGTGTCGGCAGCGTATGAGGACATGGCACGTGGATATATAGAGATTGCCGATTTTCAGAAGGCTGCGGAATACAGTGATAAAGCATTGGAGATTTATAGACGGGCAGGAAAAGAGCATTCTTTAGATACGATTTATTTGTGGTCATATATTGCAGAATTATGTATGATAGAACAAAACTATGACAGGGCGATTGAGATATATCAGCTAAACATTCAGACAGTAATGGAAGCAAGCAACGAGAGCGATTACAGGCTGTCAATGTCGTACAATAATCTGGGACAGACATATGAGAAAACAGGACGGCTGCCAGAAGCGCTGAAGTGTTTTGTGAAATCTCAGGAGCTTGTAAAAAGATATCATAGCGGGGATGCAGAGACGGAAATCACGCTGTTAAATAATATCTCTGCGGTTTATCAGGCTATGGGAGATTTAAACCAGGCAAAGAAATCTTTATTGGAAGCAAAGAGAAGGTGTCTGCATTCACTGGGGAATACAAACAGACTTATGGCGCATATTTATAACAATCTGGCTACCGTATACAGTGATCTGGAACAATGGATTCCTGCGGAGCAAAATTATAAGAAGACTATTGAAATTGAGCAAAAGATTTATGGGAAGGTTCATACGCAATTAGCCATTACTTACAGGAATCTTGCATTTGTTTATTTGCGTCAGGGGAATCCGGATAAATTAGTAGAGGCTCATAAGCTTATGGAAGAGGCGTTGGAAATATGTAAGAAACTATATCCGCCAGTGCATGGGGAAGTTGCTGAACTCTATGCAAACTTTTCTTTTCTTTGTTATGTGGAAGGTAATTTGGATGAGGCATTAGACTATCTGGAAACGGCGCGGGATATGTATATCAAATTGTATGGTAAAAGGAGCCTTCGGTTACGAGATTTTGACTATAATATCAAATTGATTAAGAAGGCAAGAGGATATTAAAGACAGTTGAAAAATCAAAAAAAGCATTTACTTTCACAGTATAAAGTAAATGCTTTTTTCTATGAGTAAAAGAAATTTAGTGTTATAATTAAATTTACAGAGATAGTCAGAACGGTGTTGGTTATGAGGGAATCCCAAAATGAGATACAAAGTATTCATAAGTTACCGCCGACGTAACGGCGGGCTCGAAATGGCGAAAATTCTTAAAAAACAACTGCAGAATCGATATGCCATAGCTGCTTTCCTGGATGCAGACAATCTGCGGGAGGGACGATTCGATGAGCAGCTGATAGAAAGAATCAAAAAGTGCGACAAAGTAGTCCTCGTCTTGCCGCCGGGCGCGTTAGAGCAGTGCGGAGAAGAAAATGACTGGGTCCGCTGGGAGATAGAATACGCCAGAAAATTTCATAAAACCATTATTCCAGTCTATCAGGCTGGCGATTTATCATGGCGCGATGAAGAGAATCTTCCGGAGTCTATGCGTGGGCTTGGTTATTACAATGGGGTTGAGTATCATTCTTTGTATTTGGATGCCGCGGTGAAAAAGCTTGCCGGATATCTTGGAAAACGACGCCACTTTCTTTATCATCACCTGTTTGGCAGCAGCATAAAAAGAGCTGGACTTGCGGCTTGTATGCTGGCTGCAGTCTGTATGATTGTGTGGCTGGCAGGCTGTGCAAGCAGGCGGAATCATGAGCCGCTTTCGTTTGACGAAGAATTTAATGATCATCTGGTCATGGAACTTAACAATGCCAGCCATCAGTATGAGCAGGGTCTGTATAGCTGGAAGAGATTAGACTATAACCGGGCGCAGCGGGATATCCTTGCGGCGCATGACGAGATGAGTGAGCAGATTCCGCAGTATGATGTGGAGATGGCTAAGGTTAATAACAGTCTGGGCTGTCTGTACTTGGACATGGGTAAATATGAAGAGGCTTATGACTTTCTTAACAGTGCCTATATAACCTTTCGGAAAGCTTATGGAAGAAGGAGTCTGGAAGCCAGGGCGGTCCAGTATTCTATCGCGCAGCACGATTATTATACAGGAGACTTTGCAACGGCGTTAAAGACCTGTCAGGCAATTCTGGATGATACTGATGCGGCAGAAGATAAGACAGTTGTCAGTGCGGTAAAGCATCTGCAGGCAAAGATTCTGGACGAGCGCGGGCAGTGGAAAGAGGCTCTGGACATTTATGATGAAGTGCTTGGATTATACAGCGACATAGAGAAGAATGGTGAGCTTGCAGAGAAGCTCACGGATTATGTATATGGCTCTGAACTAGAGGAAGGGGAGAGAGAGTATTATAGCAATGCCAGCAGATGGGTGGCTTTGACATACAATGCCAAGGGAAGCGTGTATCTCCATATGGGAGAATGCAATAAGGCCAGGCGGGCTTTTAATCAGGCGCTGACGATTTGTCTGGAAAATGTTTACATAGGCGATAACAGCTTGATTACGGCGCAGACTTATAAGAATCTGGCGGTTGTGTATGGACACAGGCGGGAAATCAGGAGAGGGCTGGATTGCATAGACCGGGCTGTGAAAATACCCTTTAATTTATTCGGGTTTGAGGAGGATCAGTATCCCGGTCTGGTGGAAGTTTATGATGTATATGGAGATTTGCTGCATCTTGCGGGAGAGGAGGAGCAGGCCGAATCTTATTATGAAAAGGCAAACGATTTGTCAATCGCTTCCTATGGAGAGAACCATCCGCAGACTGCCGCGGCATATAACGCTTTTGGGCTGTATTATTATGACATCGCAGATTATGAGACAGCCGTCACGCTTTTTGAACAGGCAATAGAGATCAGGAAGAATATATTGGGCATCGATTATACGAGTACAGCCATATATTATGCCAATCTTGCAAAAGCTTATGAGGCCGGCGGTAATCAGGAGAAAGCACAAGATGCTTTGGAACACGCGAAGGAAATCTGCGATGGACTCGAGATGGAGAGCGGGCTGATTGATCAGCTGCTGCAATGGGCACAGGTTGTTGAAACAGAAGAGGATTCAGGGTTATGAAAAGGGATGACTGGCGTGTAAGTATAAAAGGGAGAGGACTCAGTGTACTGAGTTGTATTTTGTTGTGTGCGGCTGTTTATGTCTGTGGCAGTGGAGCTAAGATGCCTGACAAGGCTGCTGGGATCATCATGCAGGATAGGGCAAATACGAGCGATAGAACCGGCGCTGACGATAGTCCTGCCGTCAAGATGGATGATATCATAGACATCATGACCAGGGATCAGATATTTTTTGTGTGTCAGCTTTATACAGAGGATGAAAGGTATGATACCGCGCTTACCAGATGGCAGGGAATGGAATATGGGGAAGCTTATAGCCTTTTCCTGGAGCTGAAGGAAGAGAACAAATATACAGAAGATGATTATGAGACAGCGGCAATCAATAATGCGCTGGGATGTCTCTGCCTTGATATGGGGAAGCATGAAGAGGGCTATGAGTATCTGAACAGCGCCTATGTGGCCATGAAGAAGCTGTATGGAGAAACCGGTATACCCACGCAGGCGGTACTCTCTGCTATCGTTTATTATGATTATGTGACGGGCAGATTCGAACAGTGTCTGGAAGATGCGCGTACGGTAGTTACCGCGAATCCGCCTGCCTCGATATGGATTGTGACCAATCGGACACAAATGCTCGTCAGTTATGAACTTGGTGAGTATGCGTATGCTATCCGCGCAGTATATAGGCTGATGGAGATGTATATGCAGGCGCAGGATGAAACGTTTACATGGGATGATATGTTATCACTGCAGGATTATCTGAGTCAACAGGATAAGGATACTTATGACGTATTTGTATACCGTTGTCTGGCAGTGCTTTCTTTAGATATGGCCAATAATTATGCGATGGTAGCATTTGATGAGGACGGAAGGGAAGAAGCCAGAAAATGGTATGAAACAAGCCTGTTTATCTGCCAGGAGAGGATTGGGGAGGAGGCAGAAGGAATCCTTGCGAAAACAAACGTAGCATATGCCTATTTTTTGGGAAAATGCATGGAGACAGAAAAGGCGTTTTCTTTGATGGAAGAGAATATACATATGCAGGAAGGCTTTGGAGACACCGAATTTCCCTGTACAGATTTGGTGGAGACATATGGCTATTATGGCGATATGCTGATGTTTTTACGACATGATCAGGAGGGCGGTCTGGAGTATTATGATAAAGCAAGGGACTTGTCGGAATACATATATGGAGTAAATCATAACAAGACAGCTAGGGCTTACTATAATATAGGAAAATATTACACTATGCTGAACAATGATCAAAAGGCATTGGATAATTTTAAAAAGAGTGAGGATATCAGGCGAAGTATTCTTTGTGTAAAGGATAAAAATACAATTGATCTGTACATATATCTTTCCCTATTATACCAGAATCAGGGGGAGGATATTCTTGCAGGCATATATCAGGATCGGTGGAAGACTATTGCATCATATCTGTTCTATAACAAAATGACTATGTCAGGAGCGCCATATTATCAAAAAGTTTCCGAAGAGGATGGAGATGAGATTTTAGATTTATCAGTATATAATGAGGGAGAAGCATGGCAGAGGGTGATTGATGATTATATCAATGCGCTGCAGGCCTGTGACGTGAATATGCTGATGGATACCTTACAACTGGAATTTGTGAAACTGGTTCCGGCTATCACGAGTCGGGAACTGGGTGTGGAGGTGAAGCGGGAGGAACTTCTTTCAGTGTATACTGATTTTTATCAGGAAGAATTATTGTCACTGAGAAGTTATTTAGTGGCGCGTTATGGGGAGGAATACAAGATACAATTTGAGCCTTATTCGATTGCAGCCGTTTCGGGGCATGAAATGAATATAATGAATGATTACCTTTTTACAAAATATGACAGCGAGGTTGTTTTGGAGGATATGGTAAATATGACAGGGCGGTTTCAGGTCACTGGGAAGGCAGGTACCATATCGGGGGAAGAGACAGAGGGCTTCTTATGCGGGGAGTTGATTCTGCTGAAGGCAAATGGTGAATGGAAGCTAGGCATACCTGAAGGCTTTCCCCAAATGCCGCAGGACAGATTGAAGGAATTTTTAGGAATCCAGTAGAATGGATTTGCAGCTGTTTTTGTAATTATAAGTCAGTAAATGATAACGATGATTTAAAATGTGGAGAAAGGTAGTATTATGGCAAGCACAAATGAATTGATTAGAAATTACACGAAAGCCATTCAGGAGGGAAATGCGGCAATATTTGCCGGCGCCGGATTATCCAGACCGTCCGGGTATGTGGACTGGAAAAACCTTCTCAGGCCGCTGGCGCAGGAGATAGATCTGGATGTTGAGAAAGAAAACGACCTGGTTTCTGTAGCGCAGTATTATCGCAACCGGAGAAGCACACGCGGGTCTATCAATCAGACGATTGTAGATGCCTTTTCAAAAGACGCTTCGACCAATGAAAATGTGAAAATAGTAACCAGATTACCCATCTCTACCTATTGGACGACCAATTATGATCATCTGCTCGAAGAGGGACTTCGTGAGAGCAACAGGAAACCGGATGTGAAGATTACACAGGAACAGCTGGCGTTTACAGTCCCCGGAAGGGACGCTGTTGTATATAAAATGCATGGAGATGTCAGTTTTCCTGCCGATGCCGTACTGACGAAAGATGACTATGAAACATATGAATGTAAGAGGCCGTTATTCCGGACAGCGTTAAAGGGAGATTTGGTTTCCAAAACCTTTCTTTTTATCGGATTCAGCTTTGAGGATCCCAATCTGGATTATGTCCTCAGCCAGATTCATTCTTTGATTGGCGAGAATAAGCGGGATCATTATTGTTTTTTCAAAAAACTAGAAAAAACAACAGGGGAAACGGATGAGGAATTTAACTATCGGGAGATTAAGCAAAGGCTCAGGGAAGAGGACTTAAGCAGGTATGGCATCCAGGCAGTGCTTGTGGATGAATACAGCCAGATTACGGATATATTAAAGACCATGGAAAGAGCAGTAAAAAGGAGGAATGTCTTTATAGCAGGAAGTGCCGACAGATATGATGGCGCCTGGGATCAGGCGGCTGCTGAAAGGTTTTCCTATTTGCTGGCAAAGGAACTGGTCAGGAATGGTTACAAGGTAATATCAGGGTTTGGCAGAGGTGTGATTAGTTCGTCCATTATTAATGGTGCATTAAGTGAAATTTATGAGAATAAATACAAACATATGGAGGAATGTTTAAGTTTAAGGCCATTTCCGCAAAACATTGATAATCCTGATGATAAAAGGGCCAGCCGCACAAAGTATAGACAAACCATTCTTGAGGAGGCAGGAGTCAGTGTCTTTTTATTTGGAAATAAAATGGCAGACAAAGATGTGATAAACGCAACTGGATGCCTGGAAGAATTTGAAATCTCAAAAGCGATGGGGAAGAGAATTATTCCTGTGGGCAGTACAGGATATGCTGCCAAGGCCATCATGGATGAGATCAGGGGAGAGCTTGACAGTAAGTATGCCTATTTAAAGGATGATTGGGATGTCCTGGAAAAGGAGACGGACATTGATAAACTGGTTGGGGCGGTTTTGCGCGTGATTGGGCGGGAAGGTTGAGATATTTGATTCGCTGTATTAAGTGTTTAGACACTACTGATTGCCATTGCACATACTGTGAATCACATGCTATACTATGTTGGTATGATGTTATGGCAATTTGTGGTTTATGGGAATCTGGCAGTGAAACAAGTCCAAATTTTTCATAAAAGCGACGGAAAGGGACGGTACTCATGCACCCACTGCCAAAGGGAGGCAAAACCAAAATGAAATTTACCTACAAAGCATACAGGGATCTGATCACCCTGCTGCGTAAAAATAACTATACCATCTGCGGCTACCACAATTACCGGCAGGCAGACAAAAGCGTAATCATCCGACATGACATCGATCTGCAGATAGAAAAGGCTGTCAAAATGGCTGAGATTGAACATGACATGAATGTCAGTTCCACCTATTTTGTGTTGGTGAGCAGTAATTTCTATAATATTTTCTCTAAGAGGAATGAGGACTATCTGCGGCGGATCTGTAATCTGGGACATGCTGTGGGGCTGCATTTTGACGAGGTAAAGTATGACGGGAAGTCTGATCTGGTACAGGCCATGGAACAGGAGGCGGCGCTGTTATCGCAGTGCCTGGGGCGGGAAGTGAGAAGTCTTTCCATGCACAGGCCTTCTAAAACCACACTGGAAGCGGATTATCAGATTGCCGGCGGCAGGATTGTGAACAGTTACGGCACGGAGTTTTTTCATAATCATAAGTATGTGACAGATTCCAGAAGGAACTGGGAGGAGGATGTGGCGCAGATTATTGAGAGCGGGGAATATGACAGGCTTCATGTGCTGACACATCCCTTCTGGTATGACGAGAAGGAACAAAGTGCATCGGAAGAATTGAAAAGATTCTGTACAAGCAGGGCCGGGCAGTGTTATGATGATTTGAGTGATAATTTGCGTGATCTGGAAGAATTTCTGAGGAAAGAAGATATATGACAGACGTTGAGCAGATAGGGGCTTTTTTGGCCGGGGAGAAAGAGGAATATCGTATGCAGATTGCGGCGCCGCAGAGGGTGCAGGGTTTTTCTTCTCTGGATGCTTATCGGGAGGGGACGCTGACCTGGATCAAATCTGCGGACAGATGGCATGAAGGGATGCCGGATATTGCACTGGCCATTGTGCAGGAAGGCGTGGAACTTCCCCTGCCCAATCAGATTATATGCCGAAATTCCAAGGCGGCTTTTTTTTCTGTGATTGAACACTTCTTTGCGATACCGGAAGAAGAGGAGGAGCCCATTGGCCGTGGCACGGTGGTCGGGCCTCATGTGAAACTGGGTAAAAACGTCAGAATCGGGCATAATTGTTCTATCACGGGAGACGTGGTCATCGGTGACGATACGGTGATCTCCGATAATGTGGTGATTAAGAATCGGGTACGGATCGGACAAAGGTGTACGATTCAGGCGCTTACCATGATTGGGGAAGATGGTTTCGGCGCTTATAAAGAGGGAAACCGGTCAGTCATGATCAGGCATTATGGCGGTGTGTGGATTGGGGATGATGTGTTTATCAGCAGCCATGTGGATATCGAGCGGGGCACCATTGACGATACCTATATTGGAAATGGTGTCAAGATAGGTCCCTGTACGTTGATTGCGCACAATAACAGGATTGCGGACAATGTAAACCTGATCTGCTCTCATCTTTATGGCAGTGTCACAGTAGAGGAGAATTCGCTGGTGGTGGGAAGTATCATTAAGAACCAGTGCCGTGTGGGCAGAGATTCCATCGTGGGCATCGGATCGGCAGTCCTGCAGGATGTGGAGTCCGGCAAGGTGGCAGCAGGCGTTCCGGCGCGGGTTATCCGGGAAAAAGGGTGAAAAGCGTATTGCATGAAGAGCAGGAGATATTATAGCAAAAGAATCATACAAATCCTTATATTGATTGTCTTCTTGTATCTGCTTGTAAATTGGAGAGAGATTACCTTTCGTATAGGCAATCGGTGTCTGGCAGTAGATATCGTCTCGCAGGAAGAGCTTCTTATAAAGCTGGAGGGCAGTATGGACGCCGGGCACAGGCCGGCCCTTACTTACAACGACCACGAAGTTGCCTGGGATGGTATCACGGAAAAGTATTATCTGCCCCAGAACATGGGCGAAAAGATATGGGACGGCATTTTATCTTCCGGGGATGGCACTTTATATTGGCTGGAAGATGAATATTTTGGGAAATATGCAGAGGCCATTGCCCAGGGACATGCTTTTACCCTGTACTGTGCGGACGGTGCGTCATGGTATAGCTGCCAGGTGGTATTTACAGGGATGCCGGTGATGGTCATTGAGACGGAAGATGGCAGGGATATTGACAGAGAAGGCGCTGTCTCCCATGCCAGAATGTGGACCCATGATGTGAAGTCCAAGGGGAAGCAGTATCAGGCTGTCGGGTGTCAGGTTTCTGCCAGGGGAGACAGTTCCAAAGGGTTTCCCAAACAGGGTTACAAACTGGTATTAGAAAAAAAGTTATCGCTTTTTGGATTACGAAATGATGAAGACTGGGTGATGGTGGCCCTGTGGGATGATGACGGGCTGATTCACAATAAGTTTTCTTATGATGTGTGGCAGAATATGGCGGCCAATAATACAGTCCGTAAAGATCAGGGCACCAGAATGGAATATGTGGAAGTATTCTGTAACGATATCTACATGGGTGTTTATGGTCTGGTGGAAAGAATGGATGCAAAAGAGCTGGGACTTGATAAAAATGATATCTTATATAAGTGTCATGGATTTCAGGTTGCGGATGAAAGTATAGAAGAAGATTTTGGGCTGAGTGTGGCCTACGACATTAAATATCCCAAAGAATATGACAGGGATACCTGGCTGCCGCTCAAGGAGTATCTGGACGTGTGTGCCGCGGATGTTGTGACAGATTATGATAAAGCGGCTTCCCTGCTGAATATGGAGAATGCTATAGACTATAATATTTTTATGATGCTGACATGGGCGGAAGATAATAATGCCAGAAAGAATATCTGTTTCGTGGCAGAGTACATGCGTGACGGGCCGCAGCAGTATCAGATCATCAAAGTTCCATGGGATCTTAATTTCAGCTGGGGCCAGAGTACTTACGATGGAGATTTTGACAGAAAGCTGTATCATCCGGAACGGATTCAGGATCCATCCCTGTGGAGCTTTGATATACAGGCAATGTACAGGCGATATCCGGATGAGATTGAGAATCTTACGCGAAAACGCTGGCAGCAGCTCAGGAAGGATGTGCTCTCTAAGGAGAGGCTGTTTGCCATGCTGGATGAGGAATTTACTTATCTTCACGGCTCAGGGGCTTATGACAGAAATTATATCCGCTGGGAAGAGCATGGGCGTGAGAAGTGGAAGGATGAGTATATTTATGAGTATGTAGAAGGCAGGCTGGCTTTTCTGGATTCTTTTTATCAGGATTTCTCTCTGTCAGGCCGGATGGAATGAGAGAACGGTTACATGAGCAGAAAGCCGTAAAAGAGAAATCTGTCACAAAACCTAGAGCTGGCATGGAAAATAATAATTCAGCAATGGATGTACGAGGAAGGGGAAAATATGTATCGGGTAGAAAATAAGTATAATTGCAGCAACACGGATATGTATGTGCTGCAACAGAGGGTAGAGAGCGTTTTGCAGCCGGACAGCAATGAGAGTCATCCGGAAGGATACAGTGTTGTAAGCCTGTATTTCGATGATCTGACAGACAGCTGTCTGCAGGAGACAGTGGATGGCGTCAACCTGCGGGACAAGTACCGTATCAGGATTTATAATAATTCTCTGGATGTTATCAAGCTGGAAGTAAAGTCCAAGAAAGACAGCAGGATCATCAAACGGTCAAAGTCCATCACAAAAGAAGAGTTAGAGAAACTGGTGAAGGGTGAATGTATTGCGGATTCGGCATCTGCCGAGGATCCGGCGACACTTTTCAACATAGCGGTCAGGACCAGGGGATTGCGGCCTAAGGTGATAGTGGCTTATGAGAGAAAGGCCTATGTGTTTGGCCCCGGCAATGTGAGGATTACCTTTGACAGAAATGTGCGGGCCAGCAGCCGGACTGAGGATTTTGGAAAATCAAATATTAGCTATGATTTTTTGCGTGAGTGTGATAAAGTATTAGAAGTGAAGTATGATGAGTTCATACCGGATTTCCTGGTACAGCTTTTGGAACTGGGGAATATGCAGCAGACAGCCTATTCCAAGTATCAGCTGTGCAGGCTGGCGGAAGATTTCTAAATAAGAGGTTTCATAACCGAGCAGCGCGTGTCAATGCCGCGTAGTGTATTAACAAGATACAATAAGCGAAAGTGTAAAGGAGAAAAATCATGTCAATTAAGGATGTCATTAAAAGTAGTGTGTATGAGAGTCTGGGCGGAGGGACTAATCTATCGGTGATGAATATTCTGCTGCTCATTGTGCTGGCCTGTCTGGTGGGCGTTTATATCTTTACGGTGTACAAGCTGAGCAGTAAGTCGGCTTTTTATTCCAAGGATCTGAATGTGACGCTTGCGGGTATGCCGCTGATTGTGGCTGCTATTATGATAGCCATGCAGTCGAATCTTTTGGTATCTCTGGGTATGGTTGGCGCGCTGTCCATTGTCAGATTCCGTAATGCGGTGAAGAATCCGTTGGACCTTTTGTACTTGTTCTGGTCCATCAGCGCGGGTATCATCGTAGGCGTGGGGCTTTATATCCTTGCTTTTGTACTGTGTATCGTGATGACCATACTGCTGCTGGTTCTGGATATGGTTCCCAATGCTAAGGCACCGGATCTGCTGGTGTTACGAGCAGATGCTAAGAAGGTGGATTATGCACAGGTTGAGGGTATTATCAAAGAGAACTGTAAGTATCATAAGGAAAAGTCCAGATGCATTAAGAATGGAGAGGCAGAACTGATTATTGAGATCAGAACAGCGAAGAAGGAAGAACTGCTTCAGAAGATTACGGGCATGGATTGCATGACGCAGGTTAACTGCATCTCCCATGACGGAGAGAGCCGGGTATAAATGTATGAGAAGGAGTTGCAAAAGCAACTCCTTCTCATACGGAAGAATGTCGATAAAGCTGACATTCTTCCTGCAATGTTGTGTTATTTTCCAAAAAGAAAGAGTATAGAAAGGTAAATTGGAATGTTACTTGCGATAGCGACGTTATGTGGTAATATTCATTTGTATAGGAAAAGAAAGCACTTGGAAAGTACAGGCCTCAGTTCATATATTGGGGCCTGTTGTGCATGGATGCTCTTTTTGTTTGCGGCGACGGAAGTACTATCTGTCTGGCATGCGGTGCGCTTCCTTGCCTTGTTTGGCGTATGGGGTCTGCTTGATTGTGTGTTGCTTATTCTGCTTGTGGTGCAGTGGAAGAAATATGAGGGACAGATTAGTGACGGCCGCCAGAAAGGGAAGATTGGACTGGTTTACAGTCTGCGGAAAACGTTCGGTGATGTGCGGCGGTTTTTCAGGGAAGCGCCCTATTATGGCATTTTATTGGTTATAGGAGCCGTCGTTTTGTTTCTTGCCCTGGTCACAACGCCCAATAACTGGGATTCCATGACCTATCATCTGCCCAGGATTGCTTACTGGGCCCAGAATCGTTCGGTGGAGCATTACGCCACCAACAGTGTGAGACAGATTTCCAGTCCGGTGTTGGCAGAGTTCGTGAATCTGCATGTATACATTCTGTGCAGGGGGCATGATCTTCTGTTTAATATGCTGCAGGCGGTATCTTATCTGACCTGTGCCGTCATGGTGGGGGCGATTGCGCAAAAGCTGGGGTGTAACAGGCTGTTTCGATTCCTGGCGGTGCTTTTGTATATGTCCATGCCCATTGCCTATGCGGAGGCGCTTACCACACAGGTAGATAATTTTGCCACGGTGTGGCTGCTCTTCTTTGTCTATTTACTGTTGGATCTGACAGGCCAAAAGGACAGGATTGAAGTGGATTTCGGCAATATCAGCAGGGTATGCATGATGGGACTGTGTGTGGCATTTGGGTATCTTGCGAAGCCTTCGGTGTGTATCGGCATGGCAGTTTTTGCAGTCTGGCTCTTGATCGTGTGTATCGTAAGAAAGGACAGGCTGCGGCATCTGATCCGGCTGGCATGTTGTGCCCTGCCCTGTGTTGTGCTGCCGATCGTACCGGAACTTTTAAGGAATTTTAAGACGTTTCATGCTTATGCAAGTTCTGCTACGGGAGCGCGTCAGCTGGTGGGGACACTTCAGCCCAGATACCTTTTTATTAATTTTATGAAAAATTTCTCTTTTAATCTTCCCACACCGCTTTTGAAGGACAGTGAGGAGTTCTTTGCCAAATTTGCTGTGAAGGCAGCCGAGATCCTGCAGGTGGAAATCAATGCGGAGTCTATTGCGGAGAACGGTCTGGAATACGGATTACACAGGGCTAACACGTATGGCTGTGACACGGCGGTGAATCCCCTTGTCATGTGGCTGTTTATCTTTTGTGCCATTTGGGTAATCTGGCAGATAAAAAAGACCGATTGGAAGACCTTTCAGAGCGGGTATTTTCTCACCAGTGCAGCGGCCTTTCTTGTTTTCTGCACAGTTTTGCGCTGGGAACCTTATGTCAGCAGATATATGGTATCCTATCTGGCGCTCCTGTGTCCGATGATTGTTTATCAGATGCAGCTGCGCACAGAGGGGGAGAAGCGGAAGCCATTTCGATATGCACTGGTGGGTGTGGCCGCCTTTCTGGGGGTGATGGAAGCCATCAGCGTGACTTATTTCCATTATGATATCTGGGCACACCGGGGCGCCAATAACAGACCCTATGGATACTTTGCTTCCAGGCGGGAACCGGCGGCCTACTATGCGGCACTGACGGATGAGATTAAGGCCAGGAAATATGAATCGGCAGGGCTTTATCTGATGAAGGCGGATGATTATGAGTATCCTTTGTGGATGATGGTTGACGGATGCAGGATGGAACACATTAATGTAGAGAATGAATCTGCGATTTATGCGGATACGGAATTTACACCGGATTGTGTCATATGGTTTGGGAGCCTTCCGGAAGAGGTGGTCGTTAATGGCAGGGTCTATGCATCTGTTACTGACTTTGGGGAGAAATATTATCTGTTAGAGTGATGTGAAATACTTGTATAAAAACAGGAAAGCAGGGATAGATGATATGAAAAGCTTATTCAGTACACCAAAGAAGGTAGTTATTATAGTGATTTGTGCAGTGGTCGTTCTTGCAGCCGCCAGCGTAATTACAGTCAAAAGCACGCTGATTCCTAAGGCAGAGGCAAAGGCTGTCGCTCTCAGAGATGCCGGTTTGAGCGAAGCAGAAGCATCGGCTCTGCGTACACGGCTTGAATTTGATGACGGACGTTTTCAATATGAAGTGGATTTCTACAGCGACGGTACAGAGTATGAATATTTCATTCAGGCTAAGGATGGGGATATTATTGCAAGAGACATTGATAGTGAAAGAAACAGTAATAATGATATACGGGATCTGCCGCAAGATACCGGAAATCAATTTGCTTCGGATGGCAATAGTCCCATGAAGCCGCAAGGAAGTGCAGGAAATCAGCCTGATAAAGAGGGGGATAGCACTGTACAGCCACAGGAAGTTTCCCTTGATGGGGCGAAAGCAGCAGCGCTTAAGGATGCAGGACTGTCTGAATCAGATGTCGTATTTAAGAAGGCAGAACTTGATCATGACCATGGAACGCAGGTATATGACATTGAATTTTATACTTCTGATATAGAATACGAATATGAAATTGATGCTTCCAGCGGAACGGTGCTTGAAAAGAATATTGAGCAATTTCAGATTCAGACGGACCCGACAAACAGTGCCGTAAACAGCTCCGGCAATAATTATATTGGAGTCGACCGTGCGAAAGAGATTGCACTAAACCATGCCCGGCTGAACGAATCAGATGTACAGTTTGCAAAAGCAAAGTTAGAGAATGATGACGATGGAGTGGAATATGAAATTGAATTCTATTCCGGCAGAACAGAGTACGACTATACGATTGATGCAGTTTCCGGGAATATTATCGAGTACGATGTGGATTATGATTGAACAGGGAGGATGTACAGAAGGCTTAAAAGTAAAAAACTTTTAAGCCTTTCTTGTTCCTTTCGCTCAGTCAGAACTTTTCAAAAATTTAATATATTTCAATAAATCCCGTCTTTCCCTGGCATCGAATTTCTGCAGATCATAGACCACATCGTGCAGGGTGATGTCGCCAAGATATTTGCTGTGCAGGTTGGTATTGCCCAGATAACTGGTATCTGTGCCCAGCAGATAATCTGTGCTGACTTTATAGAATTGTGCAAGTTTAGCCACGACCCAGATGGGAATATCACGGTGGCCGTTCTCATAATTGGAGTATGTCTGCTGTGATACACCGAGATATTCGGCTATCGTCTTTTGTTTGACATCATTATCTTCTCGTAAATCCCGGATGATCACGCGTAGTTCTTTCATATCTGGTTCTTTCTGCGCCGGCAGACTCCTCTCTTTCAGTATTTGTCCGGTTTGACAATAAGAATGTTGTTACAAATCCTAGCACACAACAAAAAGTTGTAGTTTGGATTTTGTAAATTGAAATACTCCGCAGATAATTACAACATATTATTGTATAAACTACCAACGCCGTGATTGGAACAAGGAGTTTACTTTCTCGCTTAAAAAGGCACTATTAAAAGCGTGAAAGTAATGAATCAGCCATTCAGGACATGGACCATGCATAATAGGATGTCCAGCAGGACAGTGCATTATTGTATTTTATGGAAAAACAGGGTAGAATGAATAAGAGTAAAGTCATAAATGACATAAGGATTTGAGTATGAAGAAGGTTTCATTGTTGGTGACCGTTTACAATGCAGAAGAAAATCTGGCGGCCACTTTACAGAGCATAGAAGAACAGGTGTATCAGAATATTGAGGTTGTGATTGTGGACGGGGGCTCCACAGACGGTACCGTTGCACTGATCAGGCAGTTTGAGAACAGGACGGCGGACCGGGCGGGACTCTCCCTTCGGTGGGTATCGGAGAAGGACCAGGGATTGTATGATGCCATGAACAAGGCCTATCGCCTCAGCACGGGGGATATCATTGCTGTGTGCAATGACAGGCTCTGTGAACCGGAAGCGGTAAGCAGTCTGGCGGCGGCAGTTGAGGCCGGCGGAGAAGGTTGTGTGGGTGCACATTCCGACCTTGTGTATGTGGAGGGTGAGCGGATTATCAGGCGGTGGCACATGGGGGAGGGAAAACTTTCCCAGGGCTGGATGCCAGGGCACCCGACTCTTTTTTTGAAAAGAGAAATATATGAAAAATATGGTCTCTATGATACCTCTTATCGGTGTGCGGCAGACTATGAATTCATGGTACGGTTCTTAAAAGATGAAAAGAACAGGCTGGCCTATGTGCCCAGGGTGTTGGTGGCCATGTTTTATGGCGGTACCAGCAATGCCGGTATTCGTAATTATCTGGTATCCTTTCAGGAGGGATATCAGGCGCTTAAGAGAAACGGCGTGGGATTTCCCCTGTGGATCACACTGCGCAGAAGCATAAAGGTGCTTTTTCAGTTTGGCAGGAGTGCCGGTTGATTTGATAAACGATTGAGGACAGAGAATGAACAAGCGGTTAGGCAGAAATATTTTATATGGGCTCTCGGTGCTGGCGCTTTGCGGTGTGCTGTTGTATGGAGCCAGACTCGAACCGGCGCCGGAAGATGCCGCCGGGGAGCGGGGCAGCGCGAATGCGGCGCTTCTGGCACAGCTTGAGGAAGAGGCGGCGAAAGAGGCAGATGAGGCGCAAGGGGAACGGATGCTCAGTGAGGGTTATGAAGAGATTGCCTTGGAGATAGAAGTCCCCGGAGGAGATCAGGAGGTACTGCTTTTCAGGCAGGAAGAGCAGGCATATTTTTTTCTGCCTTCCTTTGTGGATCTGGATGCACTGATATGGAAATATGATGAAGGAAAATACGATCTGACGCTGGACGGCACACAGGTTCGTGACGGGGACAGGCTCCTTCTTTTGCCAGGACAGGTTAAGACCATGACTTATGCGCTTAAGGGACAGGCGGCACAGACCTGCAGTCTCACACTGCTGCAGTCAGACACCCTGCCGGCGGTGTTTATTGAGACGGATTCCGGTTCCATGGCTTATCTGAATGAGGATAAGACACATGAGGAAGTGGGTTCTTTTTTATGTGTGCTTGCAGACGGTACGGTGGACAGTGCGGGCCGGCTTGGCAAAGTCTCCGGCAGGGGATATTCCAGTTTCATGGCACCTAAGAAATCCTACGGCATCCGTTTTGCGGCGGCTACGGATGTGCTGGGCATGGGACAGGCCAAAAAGTGGGTCCTGCAGGCCAATGCCTATGATTTAAGCCGTATGCGCAACCGGGTGATCTATGACCTTGCCCGGGAGATGGGGGTTCCCTATGCGGTGGACTGTGCCTATGCGGATGTTTATTTTAATGGGGAATATGCCGGGAACTATCTGTTATGCGAGCGTGTGGAAGTTACCAGGGAACGGATAGAAATTAAGGACGGCTGTCTGCTGGAAGGTGTTTTTTTCAGCAGGGTTGAGGAGGAAGAAGCATACAGCACTTTTCTTGACAGTCAGGCAGGTTGGTATGAGATAAAATACCCGAAGAATATTTCTGAGGAAAAACTGGAAGAGATGCAGGCGTTTATGGACGAGGTGGCGCGGCTGATCGAAGAGAGTGATTCCCTGGAAGCCTATGAGCGGTTGAAAGAGATGGTGGATATAGAATCCTTCATACAGATGTTTCTCTTAGATGAGATATCCAACGAGGCAGATCTCAACAGGGCCAGTACTTTTTATTTTGTGGCAGATGACGGAAAACTCTATGCAGGACCGGTGTGGGATTACGACAGATCCATGGGAAATGTGAAGTCGTCACAGTATGAGCTGTTAGATTGTTTTACGGTTGGTCTGGGGGAGAAACTTTTTAAAAGTCCCTATTTCCGCCAGGATGTGGCCGACAGTTACAATGCACGTTACAGAAAGCTGCTGGATCATTATGAAACTTCTTATATAGATGAGCAGAAGGCCAAGATCAACGCTTCCATCGGAATGGATACCATTCGCTGGGGTGATGAGGATGCGAACAGATATACGATTTTTAATGCCAAGTATGACACCTTCGACGAGGGGGTGGCCTATTTAAAGGATTATTTTGGAATAAGATATGGATTGGTGGAGGATTTGATAAACAATCCGGGGAAATATCATCAGGTGGAGTTTGTGAATACGGGTGCCACCACAGAGTACGTCAGCCAGAGACTCTGGGTTCTGCATGGTGAGGAGATTCCGGAGGAGATTATGGACTACCTTGCACAAAAGTATGAAAGTGATGTATGGCGCACGGAAGACGGCAGGGAATATCAGAGGGCGCCGGTGCTGGAAGATGTGCGGCTGCTATCCGGTAAAGAGGATATGGCAAAAGAGTGAAGGGCTTATGGCAAACGGCAAAGAGAGGAAAAGTATGAGAGACTCCTTTGAGAGGATTGTTAACATTTTAATCAGAATCATGCTGGCGGCGGTGGTGTTTGTGTTGTTTTTACACAGTATTTTCAGCACCAGCTTTATCGGTCAGATCCCAGGAGAAGACGGGGGCATACAGGATCATACCTTAAACGTTGTGGACAGTCCCTTTGTGCATCTGCTGCTTCTTGTCTTCCTCACCATATGTTCGGTGTTTCTTTACCGGATGTTCAGGAACAGGAAGAAAGGGATCAACTTAAGAGCGGCACTTCTCATCATAGCTGCGGCAGGATTTCTTCTGGGACTCATCTGGATAGTATCCACACAGCTGATTCCGGGATCGGATCCGGCCAAGGTGTGCCGGGTCGCCGCGCAGTGGCGGGAAGGGGATTTTACTGCCTTTGAGCAGAGTGTGGACGGGGAGGAGGGGTATCTGTTCAGATATCCTTTCCAGTCAGGCATCGTGCTCTTCTATTACCTACTGATGGGATTTCTGGGGACGGAGAACTATGTGGGAATGCAGGTGGTCAATCTGCTGGCGCTGACGGTGTCTTATTATCTGATCGTGCAGATTCTTGGCCGGTTCTGGAAAGAGGATAAGGCGGCAGTGGTACTGGCTCATGCGGCATTGATTCTGTGGGTGCCCTATATGTTTTATGTGACGTATCTTTATGGAATCATGCCGGGCATGGCCTGTTCTCTGGGGGCGGTATATTGTATGGTCCGCTATCTGGAATCCCGCAGATGGTTTTATATGCTGCCGGCGGCGTTTCTGATGGGAATTGCTACGGTATTAAAGATGAACTGCCTGATCTATCTGGTGGCTATCGGCTGCTTCCTGCTATATGACGCGGCGCAGAGCCTGTTGAAAAGCACAGAGAAAGCAAAGGGAAGCAGGCGCATTACGGGGCAGGAGAATAAGACGCAGGAGAATAAGACGCAGGAGAATAAGACGCAGGAGAATGACGAAGCAGGAAAGACCTGGCTGGTGTCGCTTCTGTTTGTGGCGGCGATGGGACTTGGCGTGGCTGGCGCCAACCAGGCGGTCAACCGTTATGTGGAACATCTGTCCGGATATGAGATGCCGGAGGGACAGGTGATGCTATCCTGGGTAGTGATGGGACTGCAGGAGGCGCCCAAGGGGCCCGGCAATTATAATGGCTTTAACGGCAATGTTTATACCCAGAGTCAGTACGACACGGAACTTGCCAATGAGCGCTCTAAGGAGGCCTTGAAGCTGCAGCTGCAATGGATGGCAGAAGAACCGGTGAATCACGGGCTGGTTTTCTTTGCCAGAAAGACCGCTTACCAGTGGAACGATCCCACCTTCATCTCGCTGGACCGCATGGCCGGGCGTAAATCTGAGATAGAGCCGGCGCCTGTGATCCAAAGTCTGATTACGGGAAAGGGATGTACCTATCTCTCCATCTGGCTCAATATGGTACAGACGCTGATTCTCTTGGGAGCCCTGTTCTATCTGTTATTGACAGGCAAAAAGGCAAAAGTTTATGAACTGGTTATCTATGTGGTATTTCTGGGGGGATTTCTGTTCCACCTGGTGTGGGAATCCTCTGCTTCCTACGCGATACCCTATTATGTGCTATTGATTCCTTATGCAGCAAAGGGGTTTGCAGAGTATGTGAGATGGGCCAGTGGGTGGTGGACGTGGGCCAGACAGGCATCTTCTGCGCAGAAGAAAGCGGATATCCGGAGACTTTTTTCCAGAAAAAACGCGCCTTTGCTGGGAGGCGCGGCGGTTCTTCTGGCACTGCTTATTCTGTTTGCCCGATCGGATCTTTTTAAACGGACCATTGCTTTAAACGATGACTTGAAGGGATACCATGCAAGTGAACAGTTCTATAGAACCGGGGACTGGGAACCGGGACTTTAGTGTTTCAGGAAAAAGCGGAACAGGCCATAGAGACCGTGCCGGATACAGAAAACGTAGCCTTTGTTATGCAGGCCGTTTATGCTGCGGAATTTGACAGCATGAAATGCCTTGCGGACGGGAGGATAGCGGCACTCTTCCAGAAAGATTTGTCTGGCGCTTCTAAAAGAGGCCGTCATGTCCCGAAAGACGGGGGCGAAAGTCAACACACATTGATATACGAAGTAATAGTCCAGCTGTTTCTCCATGTAAGGATAGAGGGAGAAATCCATAATCTGGCGGAAAGAATCGAAGAGCATCCTGTTTTCTGACAGCCGTTTGCTGTCCATATAGTGGGTCAGAGAGGACGAGATGCTTCTATAATAATAGAGGGTTTCGTCCAAAAAATAGACAGACGAGGACTCTAACAGGCAGATGTAGGAGACCAGGCCATCCTCCCCGATCTTAAGGGACAGAGGGACCTGAAACAAGTGCTTTTCCGCCAGGCTGCGCCTGAAAAGCTTGTTGCACAGGCTGGGCGCTATGCCATAGGTAAAGAAATCGCCATAATAAATCATGTTCGGATAAATCTGCTCTTCCAACCGGGCTTTGTCATACAGGCCGCTCTGAAAAGGAGAGCAGCAGGAAATCTCTTTCTCTGGCGTGACAGCGGTATAATTACAGCAGACCATGTCTGCCCCTGTCTTTTGGGCGGCAGAACACATCAATTGATACATGGACCGGTCAATCCAGTCATCACTGTCCACGAAGGTGACATACTGCCCTTTGGCCTGGGTAAGACCGCGCTGTCTGGCGGATGTATGGCCGCCGTTTGGCTGATGATGACAATGGATGAAATCATGTTTCCCGGCATAGGTATCGCAGATGGCTGCGGAATTGTCTGTGGAACCGTCGTCCACCAGAATCAGTTCATAGTCAGTCCATTCCTGTGCCAGGACGCTGTCGATACAGCAGGGCAGAAATGCTTGCACATTGTATACGGGGATGATGATACTCAAAAACGGTGTGGATGACATGGGATGCTCCTTTACGTTGATACAGTACTTTTTCATGTAGTATTGTAACGTTTCTATGTAAGGTTTGCAAGTCAACTTCTTTGCGATTGGAACATGTCCGGAGAGCAGGCAGCTATCCGGCAGATTTGAGTAATCCGTCAAGCGGAATCAGGAGGTATAATGGACAGGATTGTATTTGTGATACCGGATATGCCCGGCGGCGGCACGGAACGGGTGGTGGCGCTTCTGGCAAATGAATATTGCAGGCGGGGAATCAGGGTGACAATCCTTCTCTTTGCAGGAAGTGAGACAGCCTATCCTTTATGCGACGGGATAGAGGTAGTCAGTGTGGGGCATCCTTCGGGTGGCAGGATTGGCGAGAGGATTGGAAGAATCCGCAGAATGCGCCGGTTCTACCGGGAGAACAAGGGGTGCCAGATCTGGTCTTTCAGTGTGATGGGAGCGGTGTTTTCAGCAGTGGCTGCGCTGGGACAGCGGCACTTTGTGCTGGTTTCCGAGCGTAATGATCCCCATCAATATGAACATCCCAGAATCAGGAATCTCAGCTACCGCATGGCGAATGTGGTGATCTGTCAGACGCCGGATGCGGCAAAAAGCTTTCCGGCTGCGATCAGGCGTAAGGCGGTGGTCATTCCCAATCCATTGGAACTGGAGGAGACAGTACCTTATGAGGGAGAAAGACAGCTGCGGATTGTGGCGGTGGGCAGACTGAATGCCCAGAAGAATCATAAGCTTTTACTGGAAGCGTTTGCAGTCTTTGCCAGGAAGCATAAGGCATATGTGCTGGAGATTTACGGAAAAGGTGAGCTGGAAGAGGAATTGAAAAGTCTTGCCGGGGATCTGGGAATCACAGACCGGGTGTTCTTTCAGGGATTCTGCGATCATGTGCAGGAAAAGATACGCTCGGCTGGTATGTATGTGCTTTCCTCAGACTATGAGGGCATTTCCAATTCCATGCTGGAAGCGATGGCTCTTGGGATGCCGGTGATAGCCACAGACTGTCCTATCGGCGGTTCTAAGATGTATATCAAGGATGGGATAAATGGGCTTCTGGTACCGGTGGGGGATGCGCAGGCCCTGGCGGCGGCCATGGACAGGCTGGCAGGGGATGCAGCGTTTGCCAGACAGCTGGGTGCAGAGGCGGCGAAAGTGAAGGAGAATCTGGCAGTTTCCAGGATTGCGGACAGATTCCTTACCTTATCTGAAAAATCTGAAAAAGACAGATACTGATTTGAGATTCTGTAAAGTGGAAGCAGGGAGGTTTGCGTGAGTAAAGTACTGGTCATCAATCCCATCTTATATACAGCGGAAAGCAACAGGATTCCGAAGGTGGATTCCATCAAGGATACCATGATTTATACCCTGTGTCTGGGCTTTCTGGAAGCCGGTCACGAGGTGACGCTGCTTGCAGCGAAAGACTATCGTCCCAAGAAGGAAGAAACTTATCCGTTTCCCATCTTTTGGTTTCAGACGGTTTGGCACAGGTTGTTCCAGCCCAGATGCTTCCCCTATATGCCTGCTTTGCGTAAGTTTCTAAAAGAACATCAGGAATATGACATGATTGTCAGTAGTGAGGTGTTTGCCACCTGGTCTTATACGGCGGCCAGACTGTGGCCGGATAAGACGCTGATCTGGCATGAACTGGCGGCTCATAACAATATGCTGCACAAGATGCCTTCCAGAGTGTGGTATCAGATGGTGGCGTGTCTGTTGATGAGACGGGCGAAGGTGGTGCCCCGCTCAGAGGCGGCTGCGGCCTTCATCAGACAATTTATGCCAAAGGTTGCGGACATAACGATTGATCATGGGGTGGATCTTAAGAAATTCCCGCTTCCCGATGTGAGGAAGAAGGCAGATCAGTTCGTGGTGGTATCCCAGTTGATTGCCCGCAAGCAGATAGAGCGGACCATAGAGGTATTTGGCGATTTCGTCAGGCAGGGAAATCCGGGGTATCGACTTTGCATCATTGGACAGGGCGAGGAGGAAACACGGCTGAAAGGTTTAGTGCAAACTCTCGAATTGAAGGAACAGGTCCTCTTTTACGGGCAAATGTCCCACACTGCGCTGACGCCTATTGTGGCACAGTCCAGGGCACTGTTAGTGTCTACCAGGAAGGACAACAATATGGTGTCAATAGTGGAGAGCATTGCCCTGGGAACGCCGGTGGTAACGACCCCAGTTCCCTACAACGCGGCCTATATCAGAGGAGAAGACCTGGGGATTGTACAAGATGGCTGGGGGGCGGATGCCCTGGTACAGATTGTGGAGCAGAATGAAAGATATGTTGAAAACTGCGTGCGCTATCGGGAACAGTTGTCCAATGTGGCCTGCGCGGAAAGATTCTTAAATTACTTCTCACGCTCTTTATCATGAGTGCGTTTGCCGGCTGTACAGTCGTTACTCATATTGCTTTTTTGACGCTATCCATGTAAGATAGGTAATAGGTAATAGGTAATAGGTAATAGGTAATAGGGAAAAGGGAAAGGCAGAAATTCCCCAAATGGAGGAAACTATTTGGAAACCATAAAGGCAGCCTTCTGTTTTGATGAAAACCTGACCGGGCCGGTACAGGCCACCGCAGCATCTTTGGCGGAGCATTGTGCCAGGGCATCTGTTCATTGTGAGATACATTGTATTTGCACAAGTGCGGCAGGATATATTGAGGAGAGGCTCAGACAGATTGTGACGGCAAGAGACCCTAAGTCCCTGCTGTTTATGCATTGTATCGATAATCCATACGCAGATTCTTATGAGGTGAGGGATATTTCCGTCGCCACTTATCTGCGTCTTACGCTGCATAAACTGTTGCCGGAAGTGGATAAGATTCTGTATATGGATGTGGATGTTCTGGTGTTGGACAGTCTTCTGCCGCTCTGGGAAACGCCTTTGACGGGGTATGTGCTGGCGGCAGTCAGGGGAACGGTGAATCTGGCCGACAAGTGGGAATGGAACAGTGACAGATCCTACTGGCATCTGATGGAAGGGCAGAAGGGCAATTATATTAATGCGGGAATTACGCTGTTAAATCTGGACGAGATTCGCAGGCGCGATCTGGACAGGCAGTGGAACGAACTTGCAAAGCAGAAGTTATATTATCAGGATCAGGATATTTTGAATATTACCTGTCAGGGGGCAATGGTTTATCTGCCGCCTAAATATAACCGGTTAGCCTACATGGAAGACGGAGATTACCACAGACTGGTTGAAGAAGGAATCTGCACACAGCAGGAATATGAAGAAGCCGTGGAAAGACCGGTGATTCTGCATTATGCGGGGGACAAGCCCTGGAACCGTTACGACACCAACCTGGGGGCAATCTGGTGGGACTATGTGAACAGACAGCCGGATTTAAAGGGAGTGTTTGATGAAAAGAAGGCGCGCAGCAACCATGGGCCAACACTGGCTGACAGGGCAGTGCGCAAGATGAAGAAGTTGTTGCATAAAGAGAAACTGTGAGAGGAGTAGGACAGAGCGTATGAGAATAGCGGTGGCAGGAACAGGATATGTGGGACTTGTGGCAGGGGTGTGCTTTGCAGAGAAAGGGCATGATGTGACCTGCGTGGATGTGGATGCGGCGAAGGTTAAGCTGATGGAATCCGGGGTGTCTCCGATTTACGAGGAGGGACTGGAGGAACTGATGCAGAAGAATCATGCTGCCGGCAGACTCCACTATACCACGGATTACAGGGAGGCTTACCGGGATAAGGACGCCATTTTTATCGGAGTGGGTACACCGGAGCAGCCCGATGGTTCCGCCAACTTAAGTTATATTGCCACAGTATCCAGACAGATTGCGGAGTCTGTGGAGCGGGACTGCCTGGTGGTGGTGAAATCCACGGTGCCGGTAGGAACCAATGACAAGGTGGAACAGTTTATCCATGATTTCTTGGAGCGGGATGTGAAAGTGGAGGTAGCTTCCAATCCGGAATTTCTGGCCCAGGGGTCTGCGGTCCATGACACACTTCATGCGGCCCGTATTATTATCGGTACGGAGAGTAAAGAGGCGGAGGCGCTTTTAAAGAAAATCTATGAGCCCTTTGCACTGCCCATCGTATCTGTCAACAGGCGTTCCGCGGAGATGATCAAGTATGCCTGCAATGATTTCCTGGCATTGAAGATTTCCTATATGAATGATATTGCGAACCTCTGTGAGCTGGTGGGAGCTGACATTGACGCGGTGGCAGAGGGTATGAGTTATGATGCACGGATCGGCGCAAACTTTTTAAAGGCCGGTATCGGATATGGGGGCAGCTGTTTCCCTAAAGACACCAAGGCGCTTAAGTATCTGGCCAAACAAAACGGCTATCAGCTGAAGACTGTTGAGGCAGCAGTGGATGTAAACTCGGCCCAGAAGACCAGGCTGTATGCGAAGGCCTGTCAGCGCATGATCACATTCCAGGGGCTGAAAGCAGCGGTGCTTGGGCTGGCGTTCAAACCGGGAACGGATGACTTAAGAGAGGCGCCGTCCCTGGACAATGTGAAACTTTTATTAGAGGGCGGTGCACAGGTCATGGCCTATGATCCGGTGGCGGCGGAGAACTTTAAGAAGCACTATCCGGCGGGAGCAAACGGACAGGGCAGTATCACTTATGTGGATACCATAGAGGAAGCGCTTACGGGAGCAAATATCTGTTTTGTATTCACGGAATGGCAGGAAATACGGAATGTGGATCCGAAGACATTTAAGGAATTGATGAAAAATCCTTTAGTCTATGACGGGCGTAATGTATTTGGGGTACAGGCGATGAAGGAAGCAGGCATCGAATATTACAGTATAGGGCGATGAAGGAAGCAGGCATCGAATATTACAGTATAGGGCGATGAAGGAAGCAGGCATCGAATATTACAGTATAGGGCGATGAAGGAAGCAGGCACCGAATACTACAGTATAGGGCGATGATGGGAAGCAGGCATCGAGTATTATAGCAATAGAAAGATAAAGGAAAGGGTTATCATATGAACGGATTGAATACTTCCAGGACATATCTGGTCACGGGCGGCGCCGGTTTTATCGGTTTCCACTTGTCCAAAAGCCTTCTTGAGAAAGGGGCTTCAGTGATCGGCTTTGATAATATGAATGATTATTATGATGTGAAACTCAAAGAGGACAGGCTGTCGGTTCTGGAAACATATGAGAAGTACACTTTTGTGAAAGGCGATCTTGCGGACAATGCGGATGTGTTCCGTGTCTTTCAGGAGCATCGGCCCCAGATTGTGATCAATCTGGGCGCGCAGGCGGGAGTCAGATACAGCATTGATAATCCGAGAGCATACATGGAATCCAATATGATGGGATTTTTTCATATTCTGGAGGGCTGCCGGTATTTTCCGGTGGAGCATCTGGTATATGCTTCTTCCAGCTCCGTCTATGGGGGGAATGAGAAGGTGCCTTTTTCCACCGATGATAAGGTGGATGAGCCGGTGAGCCTCTATGCGGCCACGAAGAAGTCTAACGAACTGATGGCGCATGCCTACAGCAAACTGTATCACATTCCGGTGACGGGACTGCGTTTCTTTACGGTATATGGTCCGTACGGAAGGCCGGACATGGCATATTTTAAGTTTACCAATAAGATTCTTGCAGGAGAGCCCATTCAGATTTACAACAATGGGGATATGTACAGGGATTTCACTTATATAGACGATATCGTCGAAGGGGTGGAGAACATTCTCTGCAACCCGCCGGCAGTAAACGGCAAGGGAGCCCGCTATAAGATTTACAATATCGGCAACAATAAGCCGGTGAAACTGATGGATTATATCGAGACACTGGAACGCTGCCTTGGAAAGACGGCGGTAAAAGAATATCTGCCCATGCAGCCCGGTGATGTGTATCAGACCTATGCAGATGTCAGTGAACTGATGCAGGACTATGATTTTAAACCGGATACTTCCATCGAGGAAGGGTTGTCTAAGTTTGTGGACTGGTATCGGATGTATTATGAGAAGTAAGGTTGAAGATCAGGGACTTTCAACCGCAGATTTGTGTACGTGCAAATCCGCATGCCGTGAAAGGAGCATGGGTAAACATGAATGAAATGGAACAACGGAAGATACCGGTACTTTATCTTGTAGTACCTTGCTATAACGAAGAAGAAGTGGTGGAGAAATCCGCCAGCGTCATGGGGGACAAGATAAAGCGCCTGCAGCAGGAAGGAAAGATAGCCAAAGGCAGTAAGATCATGTTTGTCAACGATGGCAGTAAAGACAAGACCCTGTATCTGCTCCATAAGATTGCCAAAGAAGAAAAGATGTTCTCTGTGGTGAGCCTGGCAGGTAATTACGGGCACCAGAGTGCGATCTTAGCAGGTATGATGACGGCCAGACAGTATGCGGACGTGGTGGTCACCATTGATGCCGATCTGCAGCAGGATATCGAGGCGCTGGATGAATTTCTGGCCCGCTATATGGACGGCTGTGAAGTAGTCTATGGGGTGCGCAATGACAGGCACTCCGACGGCTTCTTTAAGAAAGCCACGGCCACGGCTTACTATAAACTGATGCATATGCTGGGCAGCACCGTGATGACGAACCATGCAGATTACCGTCTGATGTCTAAAAAGGCCTTAAACGCCCTGGCGGAGTATAAAGAGACGAATCTGTTTCTGCGGGGACTGATTCCTACCATGGGATTTCCTTCAGACGTGGTGTACTTTGACGTGAAGGCCAGAGAGGCAGGCCACTCTAAATATACGTTAAGCAAAATGATGACGCTCGCTCTTGACGGAATTACGTCTATGAGCATAAGACCATTGCGTCTGATTGCGGGATTGGGTTTCCTGGTATGCATTTTCAGCTTTGTCATGTGCATCATCGGGTTGGTAGACTGGGTGAACGGCAACAATGTGCCTGGGTACACCACCACGTTGCTTGTGACCCTGATGCTTGGCGGTATCACGCTGCTGTCACTGGGTATTATCGGGGAATATGTGGGTAAGATTTACATGGAGACCAAACATCGGCCAAGATATATTATAGATACGTTTGTCTGGCGTGAGGATGTGCAGGAGGAACAAGAAAGATGCTGTTAGTGTTCTTTTCATGGATTGTCATTGGCGCTGCATCCTTTATTTTCGGTAAAGCGGTTGTGGATTGTATCTATCGGAAAGACTTGCAGTGTATGGGCAAGCCGGATGTTTATATTGTGACAGGACTTGCTTTTCTGAATATCTATGCGCAGCTGTTCAGTGTTATTTATAAGGTGGCAGGCATTGCCTGCACCATTCTGGGCCTGGCGGGGATCATCCTGACGGTTCTGTATGTGATGCGGTATCTGCGCAGGGACAGACAGCGTAAGCTCCTGCCCGGTGTGGAGCAGATGAAAATGCCGCTGCCGAGGGCAGTGCTTCTTTTGCTGTGTCTGGCATCTGTGCTTCTTTGGACGACCCAGGATCCTGGTCAGTATGACACGGGGCTGTATCATGCGCAGGCCATTCGGTGGATTGAGGAGTATGGTGTGGTGCCGGGACTTGGCAATCTGCACATGCGTTTTGCCTATAACAGCGCCTTTATGAGTCTGCAGGCGCTCTTTAGCCTGGAATGGCTGGTGGGGCAGTCCCTGCATACCCTGAATGGGTTCTTTTGTCTTTGTGCGCTGTTTTATGCCTTTGGCACGGTGCGGGTGCCGGGGAAAGAGAGGTGGCAGACTTCGGATCTGCTCAAATGTGTGATGGCAGTCTATGTGGTGAGAAGCCGTTACAGCATCGCTTCTTCCGGTACGGATATCTGGGCCATGCTTTTGATTGTCTATATCTGTGCAAAGTGGTGTGAACTGATGGAGAGCGGGGAACAGGAGACAGCGCCCTGGTGTTATGTCTGTCTGGTGGGATTCTATGCGCTCACCGTGAAATTGTCGGCGGCGGCGATTGTGATTCTGGTCTGCTATCCCTTGTATCAGCTGCTCCGCAAAAAAGATTTCCGCGCTGTCTTTCATAACGGCCTGCTGGCAGTTATGGTGGTGGCGCCTTATCTGATCCGCAACGTGATCATTTCAGGGTATCTGATTTACCCCTATGAAGGGATTGACCTTTTTAACGTGGACTGGAAGATGGATCCGGAAGTGCTTCGCAGTGACAGCCTTGATATTAAAATGTGGGGCAGAGGGCTCACCAATATGGAAGCGTATGACAATTCGCTGTTTGGCTGGATTCCCGACTGGTTCCTGTCCATGAGCGCGGGGTATCGTATCCTGCTGGCTGCGGGCGTGATCTGCACCCTGGTGATCTTGTATCGAATCTGGAAACAGATGACCTGCAAAAAGTATGAACACGCAGCAGTTCTGGCAGCCGGCGTGGTGTGTCTGGTATTCTGGCTGATGGCAGCGCCGCTGATTCGTTATGGTCAAGTCTATGTACTGATTGTGATTGCACTTGCTCTTGGCGGCTGGGAGGGGACTGAGGCTCTGCGAAGGAGAGATGTGCTGGCGGCAGCAGGGACTCTGGTGATGTTGTCTGCCCTGGTATTTTTCGCCGGTAAGGTAAAGGATATCGGAGAGATGGAATCTAAGTACTGGTTGAGACAGCCGCCTTATGGTGCATGGCCTGCCACCCAGGTGCAGATGGGAAATGTGATCATCTGGGAGCCGGATGATGATCTGATCGGGTATCCGGCGTTTCCTTCCACGCCCCAGGGGGGACAGCTGAATCATTTGCAGCTTCGCGGAGAGGGCTTGGCGGATGGTTTCCGCTATACGGAAGAAGCCTGGCGATAGGAAAGAAAGAGGTATATATGGTTAAGACAGATTTTCATGCGGATGATTATGCATTGACAGAGAATACTTCCCTGAATATGTTGGAATGTATGCAGGCCGGTAAGCTGGACAGTATCAGCATTGTGCCTAATATGAGCTGCTTTGGGCAGTGTATGGAGATGCTCTATGAGCAGATTCCGTCGTTACCCTTTTTGCCGCTTATGTCGGTGCATTTGGACTTTGTGGAGGGAAGGAGCTTAGCAAAGAAAGGGGAGGTGCCTCTTCTGGTAAAAGGGGACACCGGACTGATGGGACTGTCCTGGGGAGGACTTTTTACGTATTCTTATCTGCCGGGAAAGCGCAGACAGGTCAAGGAGCAGTTAAAACGGGAAATCAAAGCACAGATTCTGCGGACACAGGAAGCCGTCAACAAGTGCGTGGAGATTGCGAAAAAGCATGGAATTGCCTGCGGGCAGGAGGGGCTTAGGCTGGATAGTCATCAACATGCGCATATGATTCCGGTGGTGTGGGAGGCTGTCTTAGAAGTGGTTAAAGAGGAAGGATGGCAGCTTTCTTATATCAGAAATTCCAAGGAAGTGATGGGGGTCTTTCTCGCAGAGAAAGGACTTCGAAAGACTTACCGTTCCATTAATTTCGTAAAAAACAGGCTGCTCTGGTTCTATTCCCATAAGGTGGATCGGTACTGCAGCAGGCATGACATGGAGCAGATGTACCTTTGGGGACTGATCATGAGCGGACGCATGGATCATGGCAGGATCATGACGCTGTATCCGAAGATGATCCGCAGGGCAGGTGAGGATAGAAGAACCCTGGAAATCCTGTTCCATCCCGGATTGACACTGGGTGAGGAAGTGACCGAGGAGATTGGAAAAGAGGCGGTCAAGACCTTCTATATGTGTCCGGACAGGGAAGTGGAGAAGGATACGGTGCTGCGGCTGGAGAGAGATAAAGAGAAAGATACACAGCTGCATCTGATGGCAGAAGAAAGCAGGAGGCGCTAATCAAGCGCCTCCTGTAATTCTGTTACGTCTTCTTTCAGAACCTCCATGAAATATGCCTGCCCTGTCTCATTGAGATGGTCGGAATCCGAAAAGTATTCCAGATTAGATTGGAACCTCTCATCATGGGAATAGTCATAATAACTGACACCAGTGTCAGATGCTGCTTTTTCTATAATACTGTTAAACTGCTGTAAAAACGCTTCAGATACCAGCTGCGTATAATACTGTGAAAACGGTGTGGTAATCAGCACCGGTGTGATCTCATGCTCTTTACAGTATGCAATAATGGCGTACAGTTCTTCAATCCGCTCCGGCAGGAAGTATTCTTCCTTGCCATTAAAATGCCGGTCATAACGCTGTCTTGCCCGCTCGGCAAATTCCTCCACATTGACACCGCTTTCTTCCCCTTCGGCGGCCTGTACTGTAAGGGTTAAGTCAGGGAAAAGTTTCAGGATATCCTCCCCGGCGGACAGAATCGGCAGTCTTGTGGTCACGATGTCAGTGTACAGGTCATAGTCCGGTATGTTCCAGGGAGAGAGGCAATGATAGTATTTGATGCTCAGCGCCTGCGCTTCCGTATCGTTCACGGTCTCATTGTTGAAGGAAAAATAGGAGACCGGAATGAACAATACACAGCCTTCGTCTATATATTTGCCATACTCCTTTAAGAGCGCCAGGTCGTAGGTGTAGGTCTGGCTGGCATTGCCGAAATTGAAACAGGAATACCCCTGTTCTTCCAAATCCTTGTAGACAAAATTATAGGCGCCGTGGGAACTGCCGATATTGGCAATCTCCACTTCGTTGATCTGGTTGCCCAGCATGCGCAGATTCCACAGGTCCATGTATTTCTCGTCATCAATTTTCCGGTAGGGAATGTTCAGGAGATACAGGATAAACATGGCCGCTGCCGGAATAGCGAAGCATTTTATGATAAAAGGAACGATTCTTTTCTTCTTTTTCATGGCAATTCCTCCTTAAAACTGGAAATAAATAAATTCCGTAGCGATTCCCTTGTTGGAGAACAGTGCGATCACCACTAACAAAAGCACGTAGATGGGCCAGCGCACGAAGCATTTTTGTCTCGATACCAGTTTGATCACATCCTGCTTTAAAGAAATGCAGTCATAGATGCCAAGCACCACTACGGACAGGAACATGCCAATCATGGAAAGATAGGACATATTCAGGCAGATGGCAGCGGTCTTGAGATAATTAAGCGGTCTGGAGGCGTCCCAGAACAGCTTGTAGATGACCCAGAAAGCATCCTGTATGGTGTTGGCCCGGAAAAAAATCCAGGTAAAGCACAGCAGGATAAAGGTGATCGGCAGCTGCCA
This sequence comes from uncultured Lachnospiraceae bacterium, assembly GCA_910577735.1. Lineage (GTDB taxonomy): Bacteria > Bacillota > Clostridia > Lachnospirales > Lachnospiraceae > UBA3282. The sequence goes on along the minus strand of CAJTOO010000003.1, from coordinate 197,502 downwards.
CCAGTGTTTCCTGCGCACCACGGCCTCTCCTTTACGCGTCTTAGGATAGAGAAAGGTTTCAACAATCTGTAAAAGGCCGTGGATACCGCCCCAGAAGATATAGGTGAGGCTGCTGCCATGCCAGAATCCGCTGACCAGGAAAGTGATGAAAAGATTCAGGCAGTGCCGCCATCTTTTCACCCGGTTGCCGCCCAGAGGAATGTAAACATAGTCCCGGAACCAGGTGGAGAGGGAGATATGCCATCTGCTCCAGAATTCTTTGATAGAGAAAGAGAAATAGGGACTCTTGAAATTGGTCATAAGATCGATACCAAAAAGTTTGGCACAGCCGATGGCAATATCAGAGTAACCGGAGAAATCACAATAAATTTCAATGGCGAACATCACCGTGACGATGATGAAGACCAGGCCAACGTAACTGTAGGGCTGGTTGTAAATCTCGTCCACCACACCGGCGAACACATCTGCAATCACCAGCTTTTTAAAGTAGCCCCAGGCCATCAGTTTCAGGCCGTAGGTTACATTGTCATAGTCGAAAGGATGTTCCTCTTTATGATACTGGGGCAGAAGGCTGTCAGCCCGGCCAATGGGACCGGCCAGAAGCTGGGGAAAGAAGGAGACAAAGAGGGCGTAGTAGCCAAAATGTCTCTCTGCCCGGATTTTACCCCGATAGACGTCGATCAGGTATCCCATGGACTGGAAAAAGTAGAAGGATACACCGGCAGGCAGAAGAATCCGCAGCGTAAACGGCTGCATGGTCAGACGCCCTGCCTCGATCAGGGCATTGAGCCTGTCCAGGATGGGGGATGCCGTCTTAAAGACAAACAGTATCAGCACAAGGGGCAGGATGCCGCAAAGGAGGTTTCGCCTTTTCTGACCGGTTGTTTCAGCCTTTTCCAGCTGCAGGGCAAGCCCATAGGTCAATAAGGTGGTGGCAAGCAGCAAAAGGCCGTAACTTACGTGCAGGTTCATGTAGAAGGCATAACTTGCCGCCAGCAGAAAACACCATCTGTACCGGTGGGGCACCAGATAGTAAAGGATAAACACAATGATGAGAAAGACTGCAAAGGACATGGAATGAAATAACATGGTTACCCTCCTTATATGATATTAGAAAATCTCTCCGTGAAAATAAACAATGATCTTATCTGCATTTAAATAACAGGAATATACAGTGCCTTTTATGACAGGCTGCCCCGTGGCAAGCAGGGCTGCGTCCTCTTCCGTCATGCTTGTAAATTCCAGGTCTTCCTGCATGTAGTGGGACAGCAGAGCCCCGCCCAGGTAAGAAGAGTTGTTGATGTAAACAGGAACAAGATCCCGGTAGAGAGGATATTTGTCACAGAGCATGGCAGTCTCTCTGGCATAAGGCATATCGCCTTCCACCGTCAGATATGCGTACTGACCGTCGGCATTGAGGGTTTCTATATCATGGACAATGTTGCAGGCCATGTATTCTTCATACTGTTGCTGGCTCTTCATGGCGTTTCCGTAGGTGTAGGAAAAGGTAAAGCTAAAGAGGATACAGGGAAGAGCGAAAACAAGCATCAGACGCCCGATTTTCTGTGACAGGAAAGACATCATAATTCCCAGCCATGTTCCCAGACCGCACAGAGCGATTAAGGTGTGGGAACTGATGGTGAAAAAGGTTGGCTTTAAGACAAGCAGGGGAAGAAGACAGCCAAGCAGTGTCAGTGCAGGAAGGCAAAGTACATAGAGTATCTGCCAGATTCTGCGGATACCGGTCTGCTTCCCGATCAGGGTCATAAGGCTGACAGACATACCGCCTATACCGTATGCAGCAGCCAGAAGCAGAAGGATTCTGGGGACGCCGGCTGTATATTCCCGGACAAGCGCGGCAAAACTGTTATAATTCTGCAGGATAGCCGTAAACAGGGAAACATCGGATCCCATCGCAAATCGATAGGCTTCCGGCTGCCAGCCGCTGTTCGGAATATAGCGGTTCATCACGAAGAAATAATAGAATCCCACACTGACACACAGGGCACAGGCACGTGTGACCAGCCGGGTAAGGTCAACAGATGCGGCATGTATCATAAATAACAGCTCCAGCATACAGAGGCAGATATAGACACCGCTGCAGGGCTGGTATGTGACAAGCATAAGCAGGCACATCAGACCGGAAAGAGAGAACGTTTTCCACAGTGCGCAGTTGTCAGGCAGCAGGTATGGGATAAAAGCGGCACACAAGGAGATGATCATGGTGACGCAGTCAAATTGATAAGAAAAGGTGGAGAGCATGAAAGGATTGGCAATCACGGCAAGCCCCACGTAAAGAAAGGGATATAGGGAGTCGGAATCAGGGAGATTCCGCTTCACGTATAAAGTCAGTGTATAGGATAAAAATACAGCGGATAAAATCAGGGGAAGCGGGGAGATATCCCCCACAGGGAAACCGCCGCAGAACCATTTCATGATGGCTTCTGTGAAGGGGCGTCCGTCATTCGTCCAGCCGGTAACACCGCGCAGGCTTCGAGTCAGATCATCCTGATAAGGGCGGTCTGTCAGAAGGATTGGCAGGATATAAATGCCGTACAGCACAGTCAGAGCATAAAAAAAGCGTCTGTGTGCTGCATTCAGGGTGAGCCAGTCCGGTAGCAAGGATATGTTTTGGGGACGGATTCCGAATCTATCTGACAGTTGTTTCAGTGTTTTATTCATCTGCATACCTCTTTTCCATGGCCCTATTCTACTTTATTTATAAGGAATATGCAAGTTGACAAAATGGTTTCTTTCGCCGGGGTTTTATGATAAAATCGGAGTAGCGTCATGGCACAGCAGGTATCTGCAAGGCCCATGGGCAGAAGAATGTTGTAAATTTAAGAGATTATGTGGTGGCAAGATGGGTATTACATCCTTTTATTTTTTATGTTTTTTCGCAGTGATGCTGATATTGTACTATAGTATCCCCCGGAAGTTTCAGTGGGGACTTCTTTTGCTGTGCAGTATTCTGTATTATTTCCTTTCGGGACAGGAAATACTGATTTTATACCCGGCGGTATCAGTGGCCGCCTGCTATGGAGGCAGCAGACTTCTGGCACAGACGCCGGAGGAACAGGTGAAAAAGCGTAAGGGCATCCTCCTAATGACTATATTAGTTAATATTGGCATACTGGTGGTTCTGAAATATGTGAACTTCGGCATCTATACCATAGACGGTTTGGCCAGGCTGTTTGGCAGCAGCAGGACGTTGATTGAGAGTGTGGATTTTCTGGTGCCCCTTGGCGTGTCCTTCTATACGTTCTCTCTGTTGGGATATGTGATAGATGTCTATTATGGAATGGCGAAGCCCCAGGAGAATTTCTGGAAACTGGCGCTTTATGGGATGTATTTTCCGGTGATTATTTCCGGGCCGATTCTAAAGTACCGCGAGCACGGAGAGCAGTTTTTTGCGCCCCATGCCTTCGATTATAAGAAGGTGGCCTATGGATTACAGCGTATGCTGTGGGGCTTTTTTAAGAAACTGGTGATTGCCGAACGGCTGGGAATACTGGTGAATACGGTCTACGGGGATTACGAGGGATATCCGGGGGCTTATATCTGGGTGGCTACCATCTGTTATGCGTTTCAGCTGTATACGGACTTTTCGGGGTGTATGGATATTGTACTGGGTATGTCGGAGAGCTTCGGGATTCTTCTGCCGGAGAACTTTAAGACCCCATTCTTTGCCAGGAGTGTAGCGGAATACTGGCGCAGATGGCACATTACGCTGGGCGTCTGGATGAAAGATTATGTATTCTATCCGGTACTGCGTTCTAAGTTCTTTACCAGGCTGAACAAATCCTTTAAGGAGAAGTTCGGTAAGAAGAAGGGGAAGCAGTATGCTGCGTTCGCGGCCATGTTCATTCTCTGGCTGACGGTGGGTATCTGGCATGGCGGTGACTGGAAGTTTGTGATTGGATCCGGGCTTTTGCACTGGTTCTATATTGTGATGGAGGAGCTTTTGGAAGCGCCCTGCAGGAAAGCCATGGAACGGTTATCCATCAATCCTGCCGGCAGAGTGATTGGCACGATAAGGATCTTTCGCACCTTCTTTCTGGTGTGTATCGGCGATCTGTTCTTCCGTGCGGCTTCCGTGGGAGATGCCTTGGCCATGTTAAAAGGGGCGGTGACGGTGTGGAATCCCCATGTGGTGTGGGACGGTTCTGTTTTTGATCTGGGACTTGACGCGATAGAGGCAGTGGTTACGGTACTTTCACTTTTGCTTTTGTTTGCGGTATCGGTGATGCAGCAAAAAGAAGGGGTCCGTGACCGCATTGCCAGGAGGGCATTGCCGGTGCGGTGGATTCTGTGGTACGCGCTTTTGTTTGCTGTGATTCTGTTAGGCTGTTATGGGCCGGGGTACAGCGCTTCCGAGTTTATTTATCAGGGATTCTGACTTGCATAAAATAGCCATAGTAATGAGCGGTATTTTATGGTAAGATAGTAGTCAGGTAAGCGGGTTCACAGCAAATATTACAAGAATGTTTAGGAGAAAGACGATGGATAAGATAGCCGTATTGATCCCCTGTTATAATGAGGAGAAGACGATTGCCAAGGTGGTAAAGGATGCGAGAGAGGCATTGCCGGAAGCGGTGGTCTATGTCTATGATAATAATTCCAAAGACCGTACTGTGGAGCTGGCGAGGGAAGCCGGGGCAGTCATCCGGTATGAGCATATGCAGGGCAAGGGCAATGTGATGCGCAGGATGTTTCGGGAAGTGGAAGCGGAATGTTATATTATGGTAGACGGGGATGATACCTATCCTATGGAATATGCCCGGGAAATGGTGGACAAGGTCCTGTTGGACAATGCGGACATGGTTGTGGGGGATCGGCTTTCTTCCACTTATTTTACCGAGAATAAGAGGCCCTTTCATAACTTTGGCAATTCTCTTGTACGCAGCAGTATCAACAGGCTGTTTGATTGTGAAATCAAAGATATTATGACGGGATACCGGGCATTTAGTTATGGATTCGTGAAGACTTTCCCGGTGCTGTCCACAGGGTTTGAGATTGAGACGGAGATGACCATCCATGCAGTGTATAACAACATGCAGATTGAGAATGTGATCGTGGATTACCGTGACAGGCCGGAGGGCAGCGAATCCAAGCTGAATACATTTTCTGACGGATTCCGTGTGCTGCGCACAATCTTAAAGTTGTATCGGGATTATAAGCCCATGGGCTTTTTCGGGCTGTGTTCAGCGATTTTGGCGGCCATTGCGGTGATTTTGTTTATTCCGATTGCGATAGCATATCTGGAGACGGGGCTGGTGCTTCGGTTTCCGACGCTGTTTGTCTGCGGCTTTATCGGGCTGGCGGCCATTCAGTCCTTGTTTGCAGGGTTGATGCTGTCTAATATGGCATTGAAAAACCGCAGGGATTTCGAGTATCGGCTGACGCTTGTGACGAGAAAGGTGCGGGGCATAGATAAGTAACGCAGGAAGGGATGTGTGCTGGTATAACAGCATCAGGATAAAGGGTACTCCGGAACGTGTCCCTGTTATGGATACGTTCCGGCATGAGGATTGTTATGGACAAGATAAAAAACAGTTTTACAACGGGTGAGGCAGTCATCACAGGTGTTGCCGCAGGGGCGGCGCTCCTTGCCGCAGGACGGATTTTTCTGCTGCTGTACAGGGCGGGAAGTCTGTATACCATGGGGCTGTTTCCGCTGGCGGTTCTGTTGGGCTTATATTGTTTGTGGAAAAAGGCTTTGTTCAATAAAGAAGTCTTTTTTGCTTTCTGGGTGCGGCTGGCTTTGGCGGCAGTCTTTACGGCTTTCCAGGTGACGGGGCTTTGGTGGAGTCATGCACAGCTTGAGGAAAGCGTGAGTGGAATAGAGATTTTCATCTGGATTCTGTGTTTTACGCCGCTTAGCTTTGCGGGACAGAATATGCTCTTCCAGATGGTAAAGCATTGCGGGGAAGAAAGAGAAAAGGAAGGCGGAAGCAAAGTTTTCGGGAAATTTGACCAGTGGTTTACGAAGCGGTTTGCCTGGGCACAGAAAGAATTTTCACCGAAAAAGGGTTTTCTGTACGCTTTCCTCGTTATCATGCTGGGATTTCTGATTCCCTTTGCCACGTATTATCCGGCAATCATGGCTTATGATGTGATTCCGCAGCTGGATCAGATAAGGAGCAGCGGGTATACCACACATCATCCGCTGATCCACACTTTGCTGTTATCCATGAGTCTGAAACTTGGTGAGATACTGCCCTTTGTCTCCAATGCGGACAGGGCGGGGCTGGCTGTTTATTCTCTGCTGCAAATGACAGTGGTGTCAGTTTGTTTTGCTTATGTGTATACCTTCTTTCGCAGGAAGGGTGTAAATCGGTATTTTTGTTATTTCTTTGTATTGTGCGCGGCCTTTTATCCCACCCATGGTCTGCTGGCGGTTTCCATTACCAAGGATACCATTTATGCTGTATTGGTCATGGTCTTTGCGGTGTTTGCCTGGGAGGCGGTCACCTTTCAGGAGGCAGTGCATCCTGGGAAAGGCTGGTTTGCGGCGTATACCGTGCTTACGGTGCTGCTGTTACTGTTTCGCAATAACAGCATTTATGCCTGGGCGCTGTATGTGATTGTTACATTGTCTGTGTTTGGCAGGAAGGTATTTAAGTCTGCGGTACAAGGGAAAGATGCAGAGGCGGCAGGCACACAGAGCGCAGGCTTTTATAAGAAATTATGTGTCAGCCACGGCGCAGCGCTTCTTCTGTACCTGCTTATGAATACACTGATGATTCAGGCATCCGGAGCCACCAGCGCTACCTATGCCAGGGAGATGCTCAGTGTGCCGGCCCAGCAGATTGCCAGGGTTGTGGCCTTCCATGAGGCCGAGCTGACGCAGCAGGATCTGGAAAACCTGTCCGTGATCTGGAACCAGGGAGAACTGCCGGAGTATGTGCCGGCCATTGCAGACCGCAGCAAGAAGGATATTGTGGGAGATAAAGAGGTGTTAAGGACACTGGCTGAGGAGTGGTTTTCTCTGGGATGCCGGTATCCGGGGGAGTATGGGAAGGCATTTTTGCTCAAAAATAAAGGTATGTGGTATCTGGAAGATACGACCTACCTGAATGACGTCTATTCTTATGCGCAGGGATATCTGCAGATTTCTTATCCCGGTGATCAGCAGGCATATATGGAGGCATTGGCGCCGGGCTATGTGAGACATCAGAAGCTGCAGTTCTTACAGTCTGTGTACCGGTATTTTGCGGCAGTGGACGAGGTCTGGCGGTATTTCCCGCCGCTTTCGCTTGTCATGCAGCCGGCATTCTACTGCTGGGGGCTTGTGTTCTACTGTCTTTGCTGCATCGGTCTGAAGAAGCCGTCTCTGCTTGTTCCGGCGGTATATGTCATGGCGCTGGTGGGAACCTTGCTGTTAGGCCCCTGTGTGCTGACACGCTACCTGTATCCGGTGATGCTGTCGGTGACGGTGCTGGGAATCCTTTTTCTTTTTACTTTGCGCAGATCACCCGCGCTGTGAAAGTATCATCGCAGCTGGTATACATGATACACGGTGTCCCCTGCGGTAAAGATATCGGCTATTTCTGATTCCACATTATAAGCATGTCTGAAATACATGATGACGGGATGTTCCCTGTTGTAGGGGGCTTCCCGTAAGATGAAATATACATTGTCACTTTCTGCCACATCCTGCGCGAAATCGCCTATACCGTGGGCAGACAGCTTGATCTTGCTGTTGGGATTGCACACCACGCCCCAGTTGGTATAGAAAAAGTTGTTGTAGGTATCCAGGGTCATATCAAAAGGTGATTCACAGTAATTCTCCAGCGTTCCCGAATCATAAGTCCAGATATAGAAATTGTCCGGGCGGGCATGGCAGTAAGCCTTCAATTCTTCCCAGGTCTTCTGGTGGACATGATAGTTCTCGTCCACATTGACTTTGGTGATATAAAGAGAAAGCAGGCTCAAAGACAGGATAAGAGGCAGGATGAGGGCATAATGCTTTTGGGTCTCTAGACGCAGCAGGTTGAAGCCGATCAGGATACCGAACAGAATCATAAAGTCCACGGTGATCAGGGGCTGGATGATGCGTTTGGGGAAACGCCCTTCATACAGAACATAAATCCAGCTCACACTGCGCCCGAAGAGGTAACACAGATAGACCATGAGCGCCAGCCGGTTGCGCCTTACCAATATGAGGATAAAGGTCAGGATGATCAAAAGACCGGTCAGCAGATTGGCGGGCTGCATGCCGTCCTCGTAGAAAAAGACGTTAATGCCGCCTACGATAATATTCTTGAGGCGCTGTCCCATGTCCGTGCGGGCCAGATAACACTTTCTGGCAATGTCATGCATCTGTTTCCAATCGTTTACAGACATGCCATGTCCGATGTAAGGCGCCCCGTTTCTGCGGTACATATAGGCCTCTTCGCTGATGCCGAGGGCCGAGAGCTCCTTAGCGCACTCTTCATATTCGGGCCACTGGTAAAAGTCGCCCACCCGTTCTCTGTAATGGTTTATCTTGCGGAAATCGGACCATTGGGGGGCCGAGTATGCGGCAGCGTTGATGCCCCATAAAATTCCCATGCCCGCACATAAGATCAGGGCGAAGCCAAACAGCTTGAGCACCGTATGTTCACAGTCGCTTCGTCTGGCGATGATCCATTTGGAAAGCCACAGCATTCCCGCCATGGGCAGCATCAGATACAGGATGTTCTGGCGCATGCTAAAGGAAATCCAGGCAAAGAGCAGGGTCGGTATGTTATCTGTGAAAAAGACAATCGCAGTGCTGTTGATCTTGGTGGTGATGAAGCAGAAAATGGCAGCCGCTGCAGCAAGTCCAGCCGTGGTGGTATACTGGGCTTCTGAGAGCACGTTTAAATTTACCAGGAAAAACAGTGTGCAAAAGACAGTCAGTGCCGGTTTCCAGAAAGCATCCGGGGAGCCGTGCCTGTGCCAAATCCGCATGGCCCGGTGATAAATCACGCTTAGGCAGGCAATCTGTACGCCGTGCTGGAAGAGGCCATACCAGGGAATGAAACTGCACAGTTCATATAGTTTGCACAACAGCATGGATAAGGGATACAGGAAAAACATGACATGTGCGTCAGGATAACCCAGATAGGCGCCGGACAGCATGCTGTACATACCCCAGTCATCATTGATGCCATCCACCGGATCGATCCAGAAAAGTTCCAGACAATAGAACAGAATCAGGAGCACCAGAAAAAAAAGCCGCCACATCCAGGGGGAGGCGGTACGAGGTTCCTTTAGGGTTCTTTTGTATTTTTGCCGTCCGAACTTAAGCGGTACCGATGCAGGCTGTGAGCCCTGATTGACCAGTGACATCAGTATTTCCCTTTCGTGAGTGCCGTTTGATGGTAACATGGTATATTTCTTTTTTTTCATTATATACTATATTACAGGCGAGTTACAAATAGAAAAATAATTGCAATTCTTAAGATTTGGATAAGTTTTCATTAATTAAATAACATAGGGATATTCAAATGTGGAAAAATATGATAGAGTCAATCTAGGAAGAAAGATAATCCGGAAAGGTCGTGAAAATAGATGGAAAATAACAAGAGTCCGCGCAGGCGAAGACAAAACAACAATAATCTGCTTCTCATTGTCCTGATAGGGTTCTGTATCCTGGCGCTGATCGAGATTTTATATGGACAGGCGCAGATGAAGGTGGAGAAGGAAAGACTTGCTTTGGCGGAAGAAAATAACCAGACCGTGCAGGAACTCAAGAACGAGTGGAACCAGATTAAGGAAGGCACCAGCGTGGTGACCCAGGAGGGTGAGTCAGGAGAGCCGGCAGGCGGTCAGGACGCCGGTACAGAAAAGCCCCAGGTGATGGAGCAGTCTGACAAGCCGGACGGTGAGGGTGATCAGGCAAAGAAAGAGGAAGAAGCGGACAAAGAGGACAAAGAAGAGGATAATAAGGACAAAGAGGAAGACAAACATGATATGCAGATCGTCATTCTGGGTGACAGTATCATGGATCATGACAGGACAGAGAGCGGCCCGGCGGTCATCATAGCCCACGATTGTAACGCCAAGGTCTATAATATGGCCATGGGCGGCACCACGGCAGCGCTTCTTCCCGGGGAATCCGCTTACCATGATAAATGGAGTTCCAGAGGGCTGTTGGGTGTGATACAGGCGATTCAGGGAAACATTGATAAAAGTATTTTTGACGGATATCCCGCGCGGGAGATTCTGGATGAGTGTGATTTTGAAAAGACCGATTATTTCATTATCGAGTATGGGGTGAATGATTTCCTGAGCGGCCAGATTCCGCAGAGCAAACAGCTGGCAGACGGGGGCACCTTAAATGTGGGTTCCATATACACTTACACGGGTGCGCTGGAAGAAGCCGTCAATACATTACAGAATTCCTTTCCTGATGCAAAGATATTGTTGGTGGCGCCGCATTACTGCCAGATTTTCAGCGGTCAGACCTTTATGGGGGACGGTTATTCCATGGATTATGGCTATGGACCGCTCGTAAGTTTTGCCAGAGGCACGGGCTATGTCTACGAACAGCATAAAGAGGAGAACGTCATCTTCTATAATGCCTTCGAGCTGAGCGGCATCAATGCCGAGACCGCGGATGATTATCTTGAGGACGGCGTCCATATGACGCCCTTAGGAAGCCGTGTCTATGCGGAAGCCATTGCCAGAATCATCAATAAGGATTTCCGGCCCGAGGAATGATTGCATAGAACGAAGAGATTATGGTATGATAAAAGACAGGTGTAAGAAACGCCTGTCTTTTTTACATCATAGGAAAGTGGGAAAAGATGGGACGCGGATGAAAAGTGTGGGAGAACGATAGACTATGCGGGAATTGGAATATCCGTTTGACAGCGAAGAAATATTAAAGAAATCCAAGAAATTAAAGAGAAAGCTTCTGGAGGAACGGTCAGACTTTTTGCATAAAAAGATTGCCGTCCTGGGGGGCAGCACCACCCATGATATTGTCAGGGTACTGGAAGTTTTTCTGTTAGAACTGGGAATCCGCGCGGCGTTTTATGAGTCAGAGTATGCGCAGTACTGGCAGGATGTGATGTTTGATGAGCCGGAACTTGTTTCCTTTGCACCGGATCTTATCTTCATTCACACATCCAACCGCAATATTACCCGTTTCCCGGTGATCGGTGACAGCGCCGAGCAGGTGGAAAATCTGGCCGCAGAGCAGTATGAGCATTTCCGGGTTATGTGGGACAAGATTGCGCAGACATATCACTGTCCCGTGATACAGAATAATTTTGAGTATCCCTTTTACCGCCTTATGGGGAATCAAGAGGCGGCGGATATACACGGCAGGATAAATTTTATCAATCGGTTGAACGAGAAATTCTACGAGTATGCCAGGGGGCATGCGCATTTCTATATTAACGATATTAACTATATGGCAGCGGCTTACGGACTTGATAAGTGGGCGGACCCGCTGTATTGGCATATGTATAAATACGCCATGTGCCTGCAGGCAATCCCTGCGTTTTCCTATAATGTTTCCCATATTATCAAGGCAGTCTTTGGTAAAAATAAGAAGGCGCTGGTGTTGGATTTAGATCATACGCTTTGGGGCGGCATCGTGGGAGATGACGGCGTGGAGCAGCTGGAAATTGGACAGGAGACGCCAATGGGGCAGGTCTATGCAGAGTTTCAGGGCTATGTGAAGGCCCAGAAAGATATTGGTGTGCTTCTGTGTGTGGATTCTAAAAACGAAGAGGAAAATGCCATTGCCGGGCTGAATCACCCGGACGGGACGTTAAGGCCGGAGGACTTTATTGTCATCAAGGCGAACTGGGAACCTAAGAGCAGGAATATAGTACAGATTGCGGAGGAGCTGAACATCCTGCCGGACAGTCTGGTCTTTGTGGATGATAACCCGGCAGAGCGGGAAATTGTGGAGAGCCAGGTGCCGGGCGTGGCAGTGCCGCAGATTGGCACGCCGGAACAGTACATCCGTGTACTGGACCGCTCCGGCTTCTTTGAAGTGACACAGGTGTCGGAAGATGACCGCAAACGGAATGAGATGTACAGGGCCAACATACAGCGGCAGAAACAGGCGCAGAGTTTCGGGGATTACAGAGAGTATCTTCTGTCCCTGCAGATGCGGGGAACGATCAAAGCGTTTGAACCTCTGTATATGGCGCGGATTGCCCAGCTTTCCAACAAAAGCAACCAGTTCAACCTGACCACCAGAAGATATACCCAGGCGGAAATTGAGGCCTTTGCGGCGAATCCCGGTTATGTGACCAGATATGGTAAATTGGAGGACAAGTTTGGCGACAACGGCGTGGTGAGCGTGGTGATCGGCAGGCAGGGCGCCATGGAAGACATAGAGATATATCGGCGGCAGGACAGCATGCAGGGAGAAAGTGCCGGAGGAGAGGTCCTGCACCTGGAACTGTGGCTGATGAGCTGCCGGGTGCTCAAACGCGACATGGAGTATGCCATGATGGACAGTGTGGTGGAGGCGTGCCGGGAGCGGAAAATCCGCACAATCATGGGGTATTACTATCCTACGGCGAAGAATGGGATGGTGAGAGCGTTTTATGGGCAGATGGGATTTGAGAAGCTTTCAGAAGATGACACGGGTGTCAGTATGTGGCGCTATATGATTCCCGGGGAATATGAAAAGAAGAATACCGTGATAGAGACTGTAAACTGACTGATAGTGGGAAGCAGATAGGATGCAGCCTGACATCAGGAGCATCAGCGCCCATACGGACAGGACAGTTTGCGGCTGTTTGTGTATATAAGTTGCCAAGTTATGTAAAAAGGGATATAGTAGTAAAAGATTTGTCGTAAAGAATGGTTTAGGAAGCAGATGGAGGATGTTATGACCAGAGAAGAAGTATTTGAGAAATTAAACGAAGTGTTCCGGGATGTATTTGACGATGAGGAGATAACGGTGACAGATGCCACCACAGCAGACGATATTGAAGAGTGGGATTCGCTGGAGCATATCAACCTGTTGGCGGCGGTGGAGCAGGAATTTGGCATGAAATTTAACATGGGACAGGTTGTGTCCATGAAAAACGTGGGAGAGATGGCAGATATCATCATCGGTAAGATTGGGTAAGCCGGAATCCGAAAGGCAGGCCCATGGTCAGGGCCTGATCAGTTCTATCATGCCCAGGGCGGCACTGCTTAAGAAGACCACATCTCGATTCTGGAAAGCCGGGGCAGGTGTGGGCGCGTCGATGGCGATAAAGCCATGGGCAGTAAGGTCGGCAAAAGCGGCCTCAAAGTCCGCGGTTTCGTAACAGATATGGTAGGGACTGTTTTTATACCGTTTCATCAGTCCGGACACCACCGAATCCGCGGCATAGGGAGAGACCAGCTCTACCCGGTAACCGTCTTTGAGGAGGAAGCAGATATCCACCTTGCGGATTTCATCGCGCAGGGTGTCCTGCTCGATCTGATAGCCGAGGGCTGTGAAGGCTTCTTTGGCCTTATCTATTTTTTTGACCAGATAACCAATATGATGTACTGTCAGTGATGCCATAAGAGACTCCTTTCAGGGTGTTGATGATATCC
>CAJTOO010000003.1:0-183874 GCA_910577735.1 uncultured Lachnospiraceae bacterium | reverse complement strand
CCGCAGGACAAAGCAAAGAAAGTATGCCGAGGGCTGCGAAGCAGAACTCGAGAAGTAATATCCGCAGGACAAAGCAAAGAAAGTATGCCGAGGGCTGCGAAGCAGAACTCGAGAAGTTATTTCCGCAGGAAATTACTTCTAGTATAGCAGGCGAACGCTGCAATGTAAAATGGTATGTGTGAAAAGGGAAAAGCAGTGCAAAATGGAGAACGTTATGAAAATCAAGGCACTCTATGAGAAATACAAGGATTTTATTATGGAAGTGATTCACTTCGGCATTGTGGGCGTGATGAATACGCTGTTAGGGTATCTGATCATGTCTGGATTATATAATCTGGCGCACTGGAATTACTGGGTGTCCAGCGGCACGTCTTATTTTATCGGAAGTGTGTTTTCTTATTACATGAACGGCAAAGTCACCTTCAAGGTGGAAAATAAGGACAAGTGGCTTCCCTGGCGGTTTGCCATTAATATTGCAGCCTGTTATGGACTGGCGTATGGGATTGCCAGACCGCTTATCCGTTATCTGCTCTCGGCACAGCCGCCGGTGGTGGTGGATAATGTGGCCATGGTTCTGGGAATGTGTCTTTTCATTGTGATGAATTTCTTCGGGCAGAAACTGTTTGTATTCCGGACAGGAAGACGGGAATCAAAGCACGGCGCATAAGAATGACCGAAGAGGGCGGCGGGGGATTCCGAGTGTAGAGTAACGGTGGTTTTATGAGAAATTTGATGAAGCATAAATGGTTTATGTGGCTTACCAGATACTGGTTTCTCTTTCCGATCATAGGCTTTGTACTGCTTACGGCGGGAGTAATGTTCGGGTTCGGGGAGCACAGTTATATTGCAGTGCACGATAACATGGATCTGTTTCTTGCACAGTATCAGATGCTGAAGAATACGGGCGCCTTTTTCAAACATGGTGTGGAGGTGCCTTTTCTGGGGGGCGTCAGCAGGGATCTTCTGCCTTCTGAACTGTCCTTATACAGTTTATTGTATGTGATTTTTCCGACTTACACGGCTTATGTTCTGGGATTGCTTTTGAAGATTGGGCTGGGCATTCTCTCCGTTTGGCTGTTGGCAAAGGAATTGTGCGGCGAGAAATATAAAATCTATCGTCCCGTCATTTATATGGTGGGATTTGCCTATGGCATCATTTATTTCTTCCCGGCTTTTGGCTTCGCCTTCGCGTCCATTCCCCTGTGTGTCTGGCTGTTTCTTAAGATATACAGACAACCGCAGGTAAGGTGGTACCTGGCGCTCTTTGCGTATCCGCTGGTGTCTTATTTCTCTTATCATGGCATGTTTATCCTGGGATATCTGGTGATAGCCATCCTGTGGATTTCCATACGGGAGAAAAGGGTGGCGAAATCCCTGCTGGGCGCTTTCTTTGTGCTGGCGGCGGGGTATGTGGTGTGTGAATACCGCCTGTTTGGGCAGATGCTTTTCAGTGATGTGGTGACGATTCGTTCTACCATGGTGAATCCCTCCCTTTCCCTGCCGGAGATTGTGCAGGAGATTCTGATTGTGTGGAAAGACAGTATCTTTCATGCGGAGGATGTGCACAGTAAGGTGATCATGCCGGTATGTGGAGTTTATTTTGTGATATTGAACCTGTCTTATGTCCGGAAAAAGCAGGCCGGGAAGATTGTGCAGGAGCCTTTTAATCTGCTGATGGCGTTTATTCTGTTTAATTGTCTGGTCTATGGGCTGTACGATTTTGCACCTTTGCGGACGTTTGTGGAGACGATTGTGCCCCCCTTACAGGGCTGGCAGTTTAATCGGACGATTTTCTTCAACCCGTTTCTGTGGGATATGGCGCTGCTTCTGATTTTAGTCCGGCTCTATGACAGGGGGATTATCGCTGTGTGGGCGGCCAATTTCATTGTCTGTGCGGCGGTGCTTGCGGTAATCCTTGCCCCCACCAGATACAATGATCTATATGCCACCTGTCATCATAGGTTCTATGCGTATAATCACGGGACGGAAGTGGATGCGTTGGATTATGAGCAGTTTTACGCTGTGAAGCTGCTTGCGCGGATCAAAGAAGATATCCGTTATGACGGTCAATGGGCCGCAGCCTATGGGATGCATCCGGCGATACTGGAATACAATGGGATTGCAACCCTGGACGGATATCTGGGATTCTATGCGCAACAGTATAAAGATGATTTCCGGAAAATCATCGCACCGGCCATCGAACGGGTGGAGGCAAGCCGAATCTATTACGATGACTGGGGCGCCAGGGCGTATCTGTATTCCGGCACGGACGAGAGTGTGGTGAGCTCGGACAAGACTGTCTATGCCACGGATGACAGGCTTTATATCGACCCGGAGGCTTTTCGGGAACTGGGAGGAACTTATATTTTTTCCAGAATACAATTTTCCAATGCCCAGGAGATGGAACTGCAACTGCTTGGCGAATATACGGCAGAGGACGGAAGTCTGACTCTGTATGTATATTTGTGTGAAGGATAAGAAATATATAGAATGACAAGGGAGGATGCAAATGCCGATCAGAGTACACAATTTCGGAGGCGTAGTCGGCTGGAACGCTAAAAAATATCTGCCGAAACTGTCCAGTGAGAGTTATTTAAAGCTGCAGTTTGTCAGCAGAAGAAAATCGCAGAAACATTATATAGAGTATTTCCTTTCCCATGAGGAAGCGCCGCACCCTTTGGTGGTAAATTTAGAGACCGTAAACCGCTGTAACAGTACCTGCGAGTTTTGTACGGCCAACATCCATGCGGAGAAGCGTCCTTATAAGAAAATGGAGGAGGAACTATATTATTCCATCATCGACCAACTGCATGACTGGAAGTATGAAGGGCATCTGACCCTCTATGGAAATAACGAACCCTGGCTGGATAAGAGAATTGTGGGATTTCACCGCTATGCCAGGGAGAAACTGCCCAAAGCCTTTATTTTCATGTCCACCAACGGTCTCCTTCTGGATGTGGATAAGGTGAAATCCATTGTTCCTTATGTGGACCAGCTGATCATCAATAATTACTGTCTGGATATGAAAATGCATGACAATGTAAAGGTGGTCTACGATTATGTGAAGGCACATCCGGAGGAGTTTCAGGATGTGGATATTCTGATCCAGATTCGTTATTTAAAGGAAGTATTGACGAACCGGGCGGGCAGTGCGCCGAATAAGAAGTCTAAGGGGAAGATTGTCAAAGAGACTTGTCTGATGCCTTTTACGGATCTGTGGATCACACCCCACGGGAAGATGGGAATCTGCTGCTGTGACAACTTTGAGGTGACGGAGATGGCAGATTTGAATAAGGTTTCCCTGCAAGAGGGATGGAACAGTGACAATTACAGAAAGCTGCGTGAAGTGATTGCCACAGGCAGGCAGAATTACCCCTTCTGCAAGTACTGTGATTTCATTGACGCAGGACTGCGCATGGATGCAGTGGATGATGCCCTGAAACACCGAAAGATGCATGGTGCAAGGCAGTCTGTATTTAAGAAAAAATAAAGCCGGATGGCAGATGGAAAGATTGAAAATTAAAATTTTCAATCGCGAGATTTGTGTCTGCGCGCTGCTTGCCACAAACTCGTTTATGCGCAAAAAGCAGCGCAGAAATGGAGTTAAATATGAAAAAATATGAATAAGAAAAGAACCGGAAGAAAGTCAACAAAGAGAAGAAGAGGAAGGTGTGCCCGTATAGGACGGACTGTGACTGTGACGCTGTGCGCTTTGGCAGTCTGTGCTGCACTGGTTTGCGGCGTGACCTATGGGGTGTGTCGTATCCTGGCGGGGAAAGACAGCGGTGATTCCTCCCGCATGGCTGCAGGAGAAGAGCAGGTGTCTTCCGGCAGCACAGATGGGGACCGGGAGAAGGGACAGGCATCCGGGCTGAAGAGTCAGGAAGATACAGAGGAAGAGTCCGCGCAGGATGCAGGCGGCGGGCAGCGGGCGGCAGGAGGGACAGGGATCACGGTCTCTATCCTGGGTGACAGTATCTCCACCTTCAAGGAGTATATCCCGGCAGGATATTATGACTTTTTCCCGGAAAACGGACAGGTGTCAGATGTGGAGGATACCTGGTGGAAGCAGGTCATAGACGATAAGGGGTGGACGCTTTACGTGAATGGATCCAGTTCCGGCGCCGCCTGTGTGGGAGATTCCACCGGCACGGACAATCCCCAGTGCGGCTGCAATGAGTTTCGTACCGGCGGACTGTATGGTCCGGGTGGAGAGGCGCCAGATGTTATCCTTGTGTATATGGGTACCAATGATCTTCTGCAGAGTATTCCCATGGGAGATAACGATGGTACAAAGCAGGTGGCGGAAGGTGCGGTTTCCGCTTTCGCGGATGCCTATACGTTGATGCTCGATAAACTGCGGGTAAAGTATCCATCGGCCAGCATTTATTGTTGTACCATCACCCAGATAGGCAATTACGGAACCAGTACGCCCTACGTGGAGTTTGTCAACGGCGCAGGTCTGACAGCGGCAGACTACAGTGCGCGGATTACCCAGATTGCTGAGAATAAGGGTTTGCCGGTGATCGATCTGTATCACTGCGGCATCACCGTGGATAATCTGCACAATACCAGCGCGGACGGTGTACATCCCACACCGGAGGGCATGAAATATATTGCAGAGGCGGTCAGAAAGGTACTGGACTGATATGAAAGAGAAAAAAGAGCGGATCATTTCCATCGCGGTTGTTCTGTTGTTCCTGTTCGTGATTTCGGGTGTAAATGCCGCCAGATATTACGACAGGACTTTTTATGCCTGCGGGCCAGCAGACTGTTTCAGCCTGGACCGCGGCAGTTACGAGGTTGCGGTTGATGCCAAGCATCCCGATGCGGTCAGTTGTGTTGTCTATTATCTGGTCAACGGACAGGAACGGGTTCTGGCCCGTGCGGGCGTGAAGTCAGGGGTGGGCACCAGTTTCAGGATGCATCTGCCTTCCAATATCCGTAACGATTCTGTGAGAGTGGCGCTTCTGGATGAGGCGGGCACAGAACTGCCGCAGATTGATGTCATGCGGCTGACCAGGCAGCTGCCGGTCAGGCAGACAGTGTGCTATCTGCTGCTTTATCTTGTGTTTATCCTGTTTCTTCATATAAGTTTTGGGGCAGGGCAGGTGTCCTGTGTGTTGACAGGACTGATCAGTGCGGCAGCTCTGCCGTGTTATCCGGTCTTTTGCAGTGCGCCGGGCCAGATGACGGTTTTGATTGTGACATGCATGTCACTTCTTGCCCTGGCAGACCGCAAACTGGGGATTTCCCGGGAAAGTATCATCAGATATGTGTTTTTTCTGACGCTCTCTTTGTCAGCGCTTTATTTTGGTACCCAGTGTTCTCCCTTTTACGCCCGTAACCCTTGGGATGACGTGAGCATCTATTACTCCATAGGCAGGGGAATCACGCAGGGGTATGTGCCCTATCGGGATATGTTTGATCACAAAGGGCCGGTGGTGTTTTTCCTGTTTGCGCTGGGATATCTGCTGGTGCCGGACAGTTTCTATGGTGTCTATCTTCTGGAAAGCCTTTGCTTTTCCGGTCTCTTATCTGTTACGTATAAAATCTGCAGGCTGTATTTTGAGCAGGGCATGGCAGGGGCCCTTTCGGTGATTGCCATGATCTTCCTGATGGATGGGAGCTTTCTAGGATATGGCGGCTCCTGTGAGGAATTTGCCATGGTAATCTATGGTGCGGTCCTGTATGGGTATCTGGCTTATTTCTCTGGCCGGGCAAAGTGCAGCCTGTGGCGGATGGGGGCTGCGGGCGTGCTCCTTTCTCTCTCTTTCTGGATGAAATTCAATATGACGGTGTGTCTTCTGGTGCTGGTAGGAATGCTGCTTCTGCACAAGCTGATAAGCAGGCAAAATATCGTAAAGGATGTGCTTGCCCTGGGAGGCGGCGGCATTGCGGCCAGCCTGCCGGTGATCGGTTACTTTTTCTGTGCAGATTCTCTGGGGTATCTGAAGAACGGGTATTTTGTGGCAAATCTCGCCTACGCGGATGTGAAGACCATGGGGGAAACCCTCACAGTGTTCGGGCAGAACGTACTTACGGCGCTGACTGATAATCCGGGGATTTCCCTGCTGGTGGCGGTTGGTGTGGCCGGCTTTTGCATTTCTTCCCGTTATCTTGACAGTGTGATGGGTAAAGCAGGCCTGGTGCTGGCGCTTCTTATGCTGGTGGGCAGCACTTATGTCAGTTATGCCTTTTTGTATTATTACTGTCTTGTGGCGGTATTTGCGATACCGGGGATGCTTATCATTGCGGGTGTTCTGATAGACAAAGTCCTGAAAAGGCAGGTGGGGGAGAAGACGGCCTTTTGTTTGGCGCTGCCCTGCCTTTGCATATTGCTCATCTTCAACCAGAATCACAGGGAAGGGGCGGTGTTTTCCGAGAACTTTACACTGTGCGATGTGTGTGAGAAGGAGATAGAAAATGCCGCGCAGGGACGTGATAAGACGCTTCTCCTGTACCATAATCACAGGGCGCAGATGATGACCTTTGCGGGGATGCGGCCTGCGGCCCGGTATTATTTTGCACCAAATATCAGCAAACATATACCGGAGATCAATGAGGAGCAGGATCGGTATATCCATGAGGGGATAGCAGAGTTTGTACTGGTGGATCATGTGGAACTGTATCCGTCGCTTATGGAGTGGGGACTGTATCAGTATGAACAGCTTCTGCACTGGGAACTGGATGGCGAGAGTGTCCAGCTGTACCGTCTGCGCAGATGAGCACACAGCGGCAGGCGCGGTTGCGCATGGACAGGGTATATGATAAAATGAAGCAAGCGTTATGATGTACAGGGATGATATAAAATTTGATACAGGACAAAGAGTTGGAGAGTGAGAGATGAGATTTTTCAAGAGAACCAAGGAACCTACGGAAATGCAGCGGCTGTTAGAGAATATTGCGCAGACGGAAAATGAGATCCGGGGACGGATTTATCAGCTGGGAGAAATGTTCTATCAGGTCAATAAGACCAAGGAAAAAGGGGAAATAGACGAGCAGTATTATGCGATCATAGAGCTGATCAACAGGCTGGAGCAGAACCGAAGGGGCTGTTATAAGAATAAACAGCGTCTTGAGGGTCACATGATGTGTGAACACTGCGGCGCCATGATTCCTTATGGCAGTATCTTCTGTAATATCTGCGGACAGAGGGCAGAGGGGCAGACACCGGTGCCGGTTTTGGGTGCGGCAGGCGCAGCATCCCAGATAGAGACGCAAGTATCGGTGACAGAGGACACAGCGCCGGTCATACCATCGGTGGGAACGGATACGGCATTGCCCATACCGCTGGTGGAAATGGAGACAGCAGGGGCATCTGCTGTACATAAGTGCAGTTAGCGGGCAGTGTGCATGGAGGAAGCAGATAGCAGTATGGAGATGGAACTGGCAGGGATACGGAAATCATATAAAAAGAAGAAGGTGCTGACAGATATATCCTTGTCTGTGGGAAGCGGCAGCTGTGTGGGCATTCTGGGCGGTAATGGCAGCGGGAAATCCACACTTTTGTCCATTCTGGCAGGCGTGCAGAAGGCTGACGGCGGCACTTTTCATTATCAGGGTGAGGATCTGATGCGAAACAGTGCCAGGATTCCGGCGGTGATCGGCTATGTTCCCCAGGGGAATCCCCTGATAGAGGAACTCAATGCCTGGGATAATCTGCGTATGTGGTATGACAGGAAAACCTTACAGCGGGAATTACAACAGGGAGCCCTTGCCATGCTGGGAATAGGCGATTTCTTAAAGACACCGGTGCGCAGGATGTCAGGCGGCATGAAAAAGCGTCTTTCCATAGGCTGCGCCGTGGTGGCAAAGCCCAGAATCCTGTTGCTTGACGAGCCTTCGGCGGCCCTTGATTTAGTCTGCAAGGAGAATATATACCGGTATCTGGAGCGGTATAAGGCAGAGGGCGGCATTGTGCTTCTGGCTACCCATGATATGCAGGAACTGGAACTGTGTGAACGGTGCTATATTATAAAAGAAGGTGTCCTGGAAGCCTATCAGTACGATGGGGATCTTCATCATCTGGCAGGGAAGTTAAGATGAACGGAATGCTTATGTATTTATGTGCGCAATTGAAAAGGATGATGAAAACACTTCCCAGACAGGCTGTGGTCAATCTGCTGATGTGCCTGTGCGTGGGCGTTCTGGCGGCAGTGTTTATTCAGGAGAGCATTCTTAAGCAGGATGACCAGAAGTACCGCATCGGTGTGGTGGGGGATATGTCGGATTCTTATCTTGGGTTTGGCATCAATGCCATCCAGTCCATGGACGATTCCCGCTTCATGGTGGAACTGGTCACGATGACGGATGAGGAGGCCAGAGAGGCTTTTGAGAAGGGGGAACTCTACGCGATTGTACAGATACCGGAAGGGGTGATGGAATCCATAGAGTCGGGGGCCAATGACAGACCCATCTCCTATATTGCATCGGAAGGACAAAAAGGCCTCGGCGCCATGGTGATGGGGCAGATTGTGGATGTGGCTTCCGTCCTGGTGACAAGATCGCAGAGCGCGATTTTCGGCATGCAGGCGATTATGCTGGAACAGGGTATGGAGGAAACGTTCTGGGATGCCACCAACGCACTGAACTTCTTGCTGATCAAGCTGGTGCTCAACCGGAGCAGATTCTATGATGTGGAGGTGCTTGGCATCGCCAACGGTCTTTCTGTGGAGGGGTATTATTTTTGCAGTATCCTGCTTTTCTTACTGCTTTTGTCCGGTCTCAATAACAGTTTTTTGGTTACCCATAAGAAAGCGGATATGGGCAGATTTATGAAAGCCAGGGGCGTGGGAGCGGCCGGCCAGGTGGCGGGAGAGTATCTGGCTTATTTGTGCCTGATGGTATTGTGTCTGACAGTCATGTTTATACCGCTTTCCTGGTGCCTTGAGAGAGAGCTGCTTCTGATTCCGGAGTGGGAAGGAATGGGGGCAGAGCCGCTAAGGGGATTTTGGGCGGCGCTTTTGCCGGTGACAGCCATGTTTGCAGCTTTGCAGTTTCTGTTGTATGAACTGGTAACGTGTGTGGTAAGCGGCCTGCTGTTACAGTTTGTCTGCGGCATTGGTATGGGATATTTGTCAGGATTCTTTTATCCGGCGGCATTCTTTCCGGATGCCATAAAAAGGATTGGCAGCATACTGCCCACAGGTGTTGCCCTGCAGTATGTTGACAGCAGTGTGGCCGAGGAAGGAGCCTTGACAGGCGGCTTTGGCGTGCTTTTGTATCTGGCGGTTTTCCTTGCTTTGTCTGTATTGGTCAGAAAATGCAGGATACAGAGGGGGTAAGCGGATGATAGGAAGATTTTTGACCAGATATTATCTGTTAAATAAACGGTTGTTTAAGAAATACAGTTTTCTGCTGATTCTTTGTATGGTGCCGCTGCTGGTGGGCGGGCTTCGGTTGGCAGCCAAAGAGGAGAGCGGCATTGCCAGGGTGGTGTTGTGCCTTCCGGATCCGGAGGATGAGATGGCGGTCTTAGTAGCGGAGGAGCTGATGCGTGACGAGGCAGGGATTCTCCGTTACAGTCTTTGTGAAGAGGAAGAGGAGGCCCGCAGGATGGTGATGGAAGACGAGGCGGACACGGCCTGGATCTTTCATACAGACCTGGGGGAGAGTCTGCAGGCGGCAGCTTCTAAGAAGCGGGTCAGACCTGTGGTGAAGGTGGTGGAGCGCAAGGACAGTGTCTCACTGATACTCAGCAGGGAAATCCTTGGCGCGGCACTCTATCCGGCTTTCTCCTATGCGGTTTATGAAGACTACATTCGCAAGAACCTCAGACTTACGGAAATCAGCGACGAACAAATCCGGCAGGCTTATGAGAGGACGCTGGTGGAAGGCAGTCTTTTCCAGATGGCTTATCTGGATGGCGGACAGGAGGAAGAGGAGGCCTTTCGTTATCTGCAGGCGCCTGTGCGGGGGATGCTTGCCATCTGGCTTGTACTCTGCGGCCTGGCGGCCTGTCTGTATTTTATGCAGGATGAAGAGCAGGGGCTTTATGCGAGGACGCCGGTGGCCCGCAGGCTTTCTGTATCCTTTGGGGTGTGTGCCGTGTTTGTGTCAGATGCGGTGTTGATTCTTCTCCTGGCCTGTAAGGCAGCCGGTGTATTCACGGTATGGCACAGGGAAGTATGGAGCTGTGCGCTGTTTGCCTGTGCAACGCTGGCTTTTTGCAACCTGATCAGGCTGTTGTGTGTTACACCGGGACGTCTGGGCAGCTGTATTGTGATCCTTACAGCCGGGATGCTGGTGCTTTGTCCGGTTTTTTTGAACCTGCGGGGCTTTCGGGCGGTCAAATATTTACTGCCGCCTTATTATTATCTGTTGTCTGTCCATAATGTGCGGTATCTGTACGGCATGGCGGTATATACGACAGTTGTGTCAGTTTTGTGCGTGGTGTTATGCAGATGGAAGAACGCAGGGGTGAGAAGGAGGTTAAAATTTTACAAGGAATGTTAAAAACCTTCGATGTTTTGCGACAAGAAAGTTCTGTATAATCATTTATAATGAAACAAATAGAGCAGATGGCTCGTAAAACAAGGAGGATCTATTTATGAAGAAGAAATTGTTATCCGTCATGCTTGGGTTAGCAATGGTTGTATCTATGACAGCCTGCGGATTACAGGCACCTGAGACACCGGCAGCGGAAGCGCCCAAAGCAGAAGCGCCTGCAGCAGAGGCACCTGCGGCGCAGGAGCCTGCAGCTGAGGAACCGGCAGCAGAAGAGCCTGCGGCAGAAGCACCTGCGGCTGAACCGGAAGTAACACTTGTTTACGCAGAGGTTAACCCGCTTGACACCATCGTTGGACAGATGGCTACAGCATTTGCTGATAAAGTAGCAGAGCTTTCCGGCGGTACCATGAAGATTGATATTCAGGCAAGCGGCGTGCTTGGTTCCGAGAATGACGTTCTTGACACCATGCTGGGCGGCGGCGGCACTATCGACATGTCCCGTATTTCCGCTTTCGCGCTGACAAGCTATGGCGGAGAGAAATCCATGTTACTCTCCCTGCCTTATACCTTTGTGAGCAGAGACCACTACTGGAACTTTGCTGCATCTGATCTGGCAAGTGAATTCTTACTGGAGCCCCATGAGAACGGCAGCGGCGTAAGAGGTCTGTTCTACGGCGAAGAAGGCTTCCGTCATTTCTTCACAGTGAAAGAAATTTCCGGTATGGAAGATTTGGCAGGCATGAAGCTGCGTGTTTCCAATGACCCTGTTATGAATGGTCTGGTAGAGTCCCTGGGAGCAAGTCCTACGGTGGTATCCTTTAATGAGTTATATTCTGCATTGCAGACCGGTGTTGTGGACGGAGCAGAGCAGCCTATCGCAAACTACAAGTCCAACGCCTTCCCGGAAGTGGCTCCCTGCATGATTCTGGATGGTCATACACTTGGTGCGATCCAGGTTATCATCACAGACGAAGCATGGGATTCCCTGACAGAAGAACAGCAGAATATCCTGATGGAAGCAGGCGAGTATGCTTCTCAGCTTAATAAACAGACCTCTCAGGATGCCGAGAATGAAGTATTGGAGCAGTTAAAGGCAGACGGCATCAAAATTGTGGAAGTGGATGATGTGACTCCTTGGCAGGAGGCTGTTAAGGGGGTTATCGAAGATAACACCAAGGGACAGGAAGAACTGTATCAGAAGATTCTGGATATGGCAAATTAATCATCTGTGATATCTAAGGGTAAGGAGCGCATCGGCGTAACAGCCTATGCGCTCTTATCATCATAATTTAGGAGGTATTTCATGTCGGGGTTTTTTGAGCGGGTTGATAAGATTAAACCGGTATTTGACATTACATATAAGATTGTACTGTTCGCCTGCAAGCTTTTACTG
Source organism: uncultured Lachnospiraceae bacterium (assembly GCA_910577735.1). GTDB lineage: Bacteria > Bacillota > Clostridia > Lachnospirales > Lachnospiraceae > UBA3282. Next base: position 172,029 of record CAJTOO010000003.1, on the reverse strand, counting down.
ATTGCGGATATTTTCATCACCACCATGAGCGTAATCGGCAGATATGTACCTTTTGTTCCCGATCCTGCCTGGAGTGAGGAAGTGGTGCTTACCTGCATGTCTTATATGGCGGTGCTGTCTGCGGCACTGGCGATTCGGCGCGGAGCGCATATCCGTATGACGGCTCTGGATAAATATATTCCGGCACCGGTGCTTCTGTTTCTGGATATTCTGGCAGACATCTGCGTGCTGATCCTGGCCTTTGTCATGATCACAGTGGGTTGGAAGTATGCAGCCGGTCTGGGTGCAAAGGGAACGTACGTGAGTATGCCCTGGCTGTCCAGGTTCTGGATGTACTTCCCGGTTCCGGTAGCGGGTGTGGCGATGGTAATCTTTGAGTTAGAGACGCTGTATAATCACATGAAGAAAATCTTTTTGAAGGAGGGAGCGGCATGAGTGCAGAATCAATGGCAATTCTCGTATTGCTTGCAAGTTTCGGTATTATGATATTTTTACGTTTTCCGATTGCCTATGCAGTAGCCCTTTCTTCTCTTCTGTGCTTACTGTACCAGGGGCTGCCGTTTACAACAATCTGTCAGCAGATGGTGAAAGGAATCAATTCTTTCAGTCTGATGGCGGTGCCTTTCTTTATCACCATGGGGTGTCTGATGGGCAGCGGCGGTATTTCGGAGAAGCTGATCGCCCTGGCCAACGCCTGTGTGGGCTGGATGACCGGCGGTATGGCGATGGTGAACATTGTGGCATCTTATTTCTTTGGCGGTATTTCCGGTTCCGCAGCGGCGGACACCGCTTCTCTAGGAAGTATTTTGATACCGATGATGGTGGATCAGGGGTATGATGATGATTTCTCCACGGCAGTTACCATTACTTCCTCCTGTGAGGGACTTCTGGTGCCGCCCAGCCATAATATGGTAATCTATGCGATGTCTGCGGGCGGTGTTTCCGTGGGAAGCCTGTTCCTTGCCGGATATATACCGGGCGCATTGCTGGCAATCTCCTTGATGATCGGTTCCTATATCATTTCCAAGAAGAGAAACTATCCCAAGGGGGATAAATTTACATTCAAGAATCTGTTAAAACAATTATCAGTTTCCATATGGGCCCTGGCGGCAGTTGTCATTGTTGTGGTGGGTGTTGTGGGCGGCTGGTTCACAGCTACCGAGTCCGCGGCGGTTGCGGTTATTTACAGTCTGCTTGTCAGTGTGTATATTTATAAAGGTCTGGATTGGAAGGGCGTGTGGAAAGTATTGGGAGACTGTGTGGATACCTTATCCATCGTGTTGATTCTGATTTCCACCTCCAGTATTTTCGGGTATTGTCTGACAACCCTGCATGTGCCCACTATGGCAGCCAATGCAGTTGTAGGTCTGACAAACAATCCGATTCTGATAGCATTATTGCTGAATCTGATTCTGCTGGTATTGGGATGTATCATGGACATGGCGCCGATCATCCTGATTGCAACGCCGATACTTTTACCGATTGCAACATCCATCGGTATCGATCCGATTCAGTTCGGTATCATGATTGTGTTAAACTGTGGTATCGGTCTGTTGACGCCTCCGGTAGGAGCGGTGCTTTTCATCGGTTCCGCAGTGGGCAAGGTAAAGATGGAAAAAGTCGTGAAAGCGACATTACCCTTCTATCTGTGCATGATTGCTGTGCTGCTGTTGCTTACCTTTATTCCTGAAATTACGATGCTGCTTCCGAACCTGTTCTATTGATGAGCGGGACAGGGATGCCGCTTAAGCGGCATCATGGAGGCTGTGTGGAAGGAGTATGAACATGCATTATCAATATCAATGCAAAATCAGGCCAGTTGACTTCTGGAAACTGTCCATGCGCCGCACATACCGTTCCCTTGTGGGAGTATGTAATATTGTTTTTGGCGCAGCCATGATTCTTCTGACAATCCGGTTCTTTCATCAGGCCGGTGATGTGGTGCAGGCACTGCTCTTTCTGGCCTGCCTGCTGGTGCCGGTGATACAGCCCTTGGGCGTCTATCTGAAGGCGAAGGCACAGGTTGCTGTGATGCCGCAGGGGACAGAACTTTCCTTTCACGAGGACGGCATCCATGTGACACTGGGGGATGAAAGGGAGTTTATACGTTGGAATAAAGTAAAGGGAGTCAGAAAAGAGGGGAGCACGATCATCGTCTATACGGATGCAAACCACGGTTACATGCTGACTAGTAGAGTGCTGGGAAGAGAGAAGGATGATTTTTATCAGTATGTCAGGAAACATATGAATAGATAAGCGGCAAAACAGGGCAGTACGCAGTGCGGGCTGCCCATTGCTGTAAAAGCGGGAATGACGGGAAGAGCGAGGAACTATCTGCATGAGACGGTTGCTGAAGAACATGTGGCAGTCTTTAAAAATCAAACACAAGATTAAACTGTACACGGATATTGTGCTCTTGATTATCCTGCTGTCCATTTTTCTGGCGGTCTGGGCCATGAAGTCCTCTCTGCTCGATTTTTCTGCTATCCTGAAAGACAATTCTCTGGTCAGTGATTTTACGCAATGTATGGAGGAAGAGTCCGAGCTGTTTGAGAGCTATGCCAAAACAGGCAAAGGGGATGTCTATCAGGAGTTGGAGCGTGCCATTTGGGACACGGAAAAGATAATTGCAGAGCTTCCCTATGATTATAAAAAGATAGGGGAAGTGCGGTATGCTAAGACATGGTCGATTTTGAACATGTATCGGGTCTACTGTGATAAGCGGGATGCGATTCTAAATATGGGCGAAAGGACGCAAGATCATATCGGATCCTTGTATGAGGTATATGAGATACAAGGTTACCTGTTGAGCTATTCCAAACAATTGATGCGGGTAACATTGGAGGATGGCGTCAGTGCATATGCGGGAAAAGTTAAGACGATTATCTTTATTCCTGTGGCGCTGATCATCATAGAGCTCATTTTCTTTCTGTGCATTCGTAAGATGTCGGAACTGCTCAACAGCTCCATTGTGTCGCCGGTCATGGATCTGGCAGAGGCCTCCCGCAAGATAGCGGAGAATGACTTTTTCATTGAGGATGTGAACGTACACAGCCAGGACGAGATGGGAGAACTGGTGCATGCGTTTAACAAAATGAAGTATGCCACCGGCGAGTATATCATGGCGCTTGAGGAGAAGAGGAAGGCACTGGATTTATATCATGCGGAGGAACTGGAGAAGCTGGAAATGGCAGGACGGCTGGATGCTATGGAGCTGGATCTTCTGAAGAACCAGATTAATCCCCATTTCCTGTTCAACACGCTGAATGTGATCGGCGGCATGGCCAATCTGGAAGGGGCTTTCACCACAGAGGCCATGATACAATCGTTGAGTTTCCTGTTCCGCTATAATTTAAAGACGCCGGAGGAAAAGGTTTCTCTGGCAAGGGAATTGAAAGTTGTAAGGGACTACATGTTCATCCAGGAGAAACGGTTCGGCAACAGGATCAAGTATGAGATTGACTGTCAGATGGATGCGGAATCTGTGCTGATACCCACGTTTACCTTTCAGCCTCTTGTGGAAAATGCAATCATACATGGATTGTCTCAGAAGGAAGAAGGCGGGCGGATTCTGATACGGATTCGGGAAGTCAGAGGCAGCATCTGTTTTGCCGTAGCCGATGACGGTGTGGGAATGGAGCTGTGTGCCTTACGGGAGTTACGGCAGGGTCTGAGGCAGGATGAAATGGACAGGACAGGGCGCACAAGGATAGGTGTTTTTAATATCTATAAGAGGATTCATGCTATGTATGCAGATGGGGAGATGAGGATTCACAGTAAAGCAGGCACAGGTACAATCATCAGCATACGAATACCCGATGAGAGGGGAAATGGTTTTGGAGAACAGTAAATACCGCATATTGATAGCAGATGATGAACCCATTGAAAGAGCAGTGATCGGTAAGAATATACGGAATTATTTTGGAGATGAGGTGGAAGTGTATGAGGCGGTGAACGGGCGGGAAGCGATTGAAGTTTTCCGGCAAAAGGACTGCCATATCGCACTGCTTGATATCTCCATGCCGGGGATTGACGGATTGGAGGCTGCGGAAGAAATCCGCAGAAGCAATGAAGCATGCAGCATCATTTTCCTGACGGCATATGACGAATTTGACTTTGCGAAACGGGCCATCAGGGTGAGAGCCCTGGATTATCTGTTAAAGCCCAGTACCAGGGAAGAACTGATTATGGTGCTGGAGGAGGCCATTCATTTGGCACAACAGCAGGCAGTTGTACCGGAAGCCAAGGCAGAGTCTGCCCAGGGAAATGAGGAAGAGAAGCAGGAACCTATGAAGAACCAGCTTTTTGCAGACTATATACGAGGTTATATTGAGGCTCACTATATGGAGGATATCAGCTTACAGGATGCAGCGGAGCAGCTGCATTACTCAGATGCCTATTTCTGCAGGTTCTTCAAGCAGAATTTTGATAAAAATTTTATTATGTATCTGACAGAACTTCGTGTGGAGAAGGCGAAGGAGCTGTTGGAAGACATGACAATCAATGTGAAGGATATCAGTCAGAAAGTAGGATTTCGGGATTCCAGTTATTTTACCAAGGTATTTAAACGGATCACGGGTGTGACACCCAGTGAATATCGGTACGGTCTTTTGTGACAGGCGGCTGTCTGGTTGTATAAAGTCGTTAGGGAGTATGATATTTGGTATGGAGGCAGGAAGCAGAGATAAGAGAGTAAAATGGATAGTGATCTGTGCTGCAGCGCTGATTCTGGCAGTGGTTTTATTCCTGTGTCTGCAGGGGGATAAGGTGACGGTGCCGGAGTATGTGTTTACCTATGCTGAAAATCAGACACCGGATTATCCAACGACCCTTGGCGGCCAGCGGTTTGCGCAGCTGGTGGAGGAGAGAACACAGGGACGTATCCGGATTCAGGTGCAATCACAGGGGGTTCTGGGTTCGGAGACGGAAGTGATTAAACAGATGCAGTACGGCGGGATTGATTTTGCCAGAGTGTCCATTGCGCAGATGTCTGACTTTATACCGGAGATGAATGTGCTGCAGCTTCCTTACCTGTATGAGGATTCTGCTCATATGTGGCGGGTTTTGGACGGGGAGATTGGAGAGCGTTTTCTGGGATATCCGCAGGAGTATGGTCTGGTGGGATTATCCTGGTACGATGCGGGAGCCAGAAATCTTTACTGCTCCACAAGCCCCATCAGAACCCTGGAAGATATGCAGGGGCTGCGCATCCGGGTTCAGGAAGCGGAAATGATGTCCCAGATGATGAACGCCTTGGGGGCAGTGGCGGTGCAGATTCCCTACGATCAGGTATATGCGGCGCTGGAGCGCAGGCAGGTGGACGGGGCAGAGAATAACTGGTCTTCCTATGAGACCATGCAGCATTATGAAGTAGCCGGGTATTACACCGTGGATGAACATATCCGGATTCCGGAAATGCAGATCTGTGCACAGCACACCTGGGAACTGTTATCGGACAAGGACAGGGAGATTATCCTGGAATGCGCCAGAGAATCAGCCTTGTATGAAAGAGAACTGTGGACGGCACATGAGATGGAAGCCAGAGAAAATGCGCTGCGCAATCAGGTGCAGGAGATTTATCTCTCTGCAGAAGAGAAAGAGAAATTCCAGGCGGCAATGGAGCCGATTTATCAACAGTATTATGAAGAGTTTGGGAAAGATATAGAGGAGATTTTTTCCCAGGGGAAAAAAGGACGGGAATAAAAATGCAGTTTAAAGGCGCAGAACAAAAGAAACAATTAGTATATACTTACCTGGCGTTTATGTTAAATGGTATACTGGCTTTGTCGATTGGTTCCCTGCTGCCGTTTATCAGGGAAACCAGAGGATTGAATTATGCTTTCGCAGGGCTGCTTGTCAGTTTACATTCGGTGGGCAACCTGTTTTCCAGTTTTGCATCGGGCACCTTGTCCGTGTTTATTGGGAGAAAGAGGAGTATTCTGCTGTTCAATGCCTGCTATGCACTCTCCTACGTGCTGATTATTTTCAGCGGCAATACGTATATGCTGGCGGCGGCTTATCTGATGACCGGACTGGCAAGGGGAGCGTCCAGCAATTTCGGCAATTATACGATTAATAATCTGGCGCCTGGCAAGGCAGGTGTGTTAAATGGGTTACATGCCATGTTCTCCATAGGGGCCTTCTCTTTTCCGATTATCCTCACGGCATTGACCAGGACGGATGCGGACAAGTGGATATACGCCTGCTATTTCATTGTTGCCATGGGTATCTTAAGCTGGCTTCTGTATTTTCTGATTCCGGACCCACAGACCCTGGAACAAGGCAAAACAGGAAAAAGGAGCGGGGAAAATGGTTTTGGCTTTTTCCGGGAACCTATTTTTTATTTATGTACTTTTACCCTGTTTTTCTATCTGTGTGCGGAGCAGGGCGTGATCGGGTGGCTGATTACTTATTTCGAGGATACCGGGCTTCTCAGCGCAGCCCTGTCACAGCTGATGGCCAGTGTGCTCTGGATTATGATGCTGGCGGGACGTCTGACGGCGGCTTGGCTGTCGGAAAAGGTCAGGAAAGAGAGGCTCTTGCTGATTATGGCGGTGGGCTTTGTGTGCTTTTTCTTCTGGCTGCTGCTGTGCCGGGATACGCTTCTGATTGTGATTGGCATCATGGGATTTGGATATAGTATGGCAGGTATATATCCGACAACTGTGTCATTTTGCGGCGGGCTGATACAGAAGTATTCCATGGCATGGAGCTTCATCCTCACAACAGCCAGCTTTGGTTCTATCCTGATGCCTATGATCATCGGCAGGATTGCAGAGAGTGCGGGTATTTTCTATGGCATGAGTTCCATTGTGGTAGTGGTGCTGATTGATCTTGTGCTGATTTTTTCCCTGAATATTTATATGAGAAGAGGCGCCGGGAATTTACAGGAGTCATCGGGAAAGCAATCATAAGGAATGCCCATGATGATGTATTATGAAGGCGAAGAAAGAAAACATGGAGGAGTGTATGAAAACAGAAAAAAACAGTATCTGGAATTTTTATGAGAACATTGAGAAAGAACAGGCAGGAGAGGGTGTGGTACGCAGGGTTTTATCCTATACGGATGAGGTGATGGTGGTACAGAATCATTTTCAAAAGGGTGCGGTGGGTGCACTGCATCATCATCCACATACGCAGATTACATATGTGGTCAGCGGACAATTTGAGTTTGAGATTGGGGGAGAGAAGAAGGTGGTGAATCCGGGAGACAGTATGCTGAAAAGGGACGGCGTCGAGCATGGCTGTGTCTGCCTGGAAGAAGGCATTCTTCTGGATATTTTTGCACCCATGAGAGAAGATTTTGTTTCATAAGTATCAATAAAGAAAAGGAGAGTGTGTTTTATGGAGATGACATTGCGCTGGTATGGAAGTAAATCGGATTCTGTGACGTTACAGCAGATCAGACAGATTCCGGGAGTGAAGGGAGTCATTACAACTCTTTATGAGACGGCACCGGGAGAGGAGTGGAGCCTGGAGGAGATTCGTGCCCTGAAGGCGGAAGTGGAAGCGGCGGGACTGCACATTGCGGGCATTGAGAGCGTCAATATCCATGATGCAATCAAGATTGGACTGCCGGACAGGGAACAGTACATTGACAATTATATCAAGACACTGGAAAAACTGGGGCAGGAAGATATTCACATGGTATGCTATAATTTCATGCCTGTGTTTGACTGGACAAGAACCGAACTTGCCAGAAAACGCCCGGACGGTTCAACCGTGCTCGCCTATCATCAGGAAACGGTAGATAATCTGGATCCGGAGAAAATGTTTGATTCCATTGCCGGGGATACCAACGGCTATGTGATGCCGGGCTGGGAGCCGGAGCGTATGGAAAAAATCAAGGAATTGTTCCGCTTATACCAGGATGTGGATGAGGAGAAGCTTTTTGCCAATCTGCAATACTTCCTGGAAGCAATCATGCCGGTGTGTGACAAATATGATATCAACATGGCAATCCATCCGGATGATCCGGCCTGGAGCGTGTTCGGCCTGCCGCGTATCATCACCAATCTGCCCAATATCCAACGGATGATGAAGATGGTGGACAATCGCCATAATGGCGTCACCTTCTGTTCCGGCTCATACGGCACCAATCCGGACAACGATCTGCCGGGCATGATCCGTGCGCTGAAAGGACGGGTGCATTTTGCCCATGTGAGGAATCTGCAGCATAATTATCCGGGGGATTTTGAGGAGGCTGCGCATCTGTCCGCAGATGGAAGCTTTGATATGTACGAGATTATGAAAGCATTGTATGATATTGGGTTTGACGGTCCGATCCGGCCTGACCACGGAAGAATGATCTGGGGTGAGGTGGCGATGCCCGGATACGGCCTCTACGACAGAGCGCTGGGAGCAACCTACTTGAACGGCCTCTGGGAGGCGATTGAGAAGTCAAACTAGAAGGGAGAATGATGTATGAAATTAAATAACGAAGGCCTTCTGGAGAAGGCGGCATGGGAGAGCGCCGGATATCATGTGCCTGCCTATGACAGGGAGGTCCTTACAGCAAATACAAAGCAGAAACCGGAGTGGATTCACTTTGGGGCAGGAAATATCTTCCGGGCCTATCAGGCAAATCTGATGCAGCAGCTGATGGAAGAGGGAATCAGTGAGACGGGTCTTATTGTGGCGGAAGGTTTCGACTATGAGATAATTGAGAAAATGTATCGTCCGCATGATGACTACAGTATTCTGGTGACCTTAAAGAGCAACGGGGAAGTGGAGAAGACTGTGATCGGCAGTATCGTGGAGTCTCTGATTCTGGACAGTGAAAATGAGGCGGAATTTACTCGGTTGAAAGAAATCTTTGCGGCACCGTCCCTGCAGATGGCAAGCTTTACCATCACAGAGAAGGGCTACAGTCTGGTGGACGGCAGAGGGGAGATGCTGGCAGCAGTCAAGCAGGATATGGAAGCAGGACCGGAGAGACCGGGAAGCTATCTGGGTAAGGTCTGTGCCCTGGTGTATGAGCGGTACCAGCATGACAAACTGCCGCTGGCGCTGGTAAGCATGGATAACTGTTCCCACAACGGAGACAAGCTGAAAGCGGCTGTACTCGCCTTTGCGGAAGCCTGGACCAAGGCAGGGAAGGCAGAGGCAGGATTCTTGGACTATGTGAAGGATGGATCAAGACTTTCTTTCCCCTGGAGCATGATCGATAAGATTACCCCCAGACCAGATCCCAAGGTGGAGGCTATTCTGGAGGCAGATCGGATTGCAGGCCTGGAGAAGGCTGTGACCAGCAAGAATACCTGGGTGGCGCCTTTCGTAAATGCGGAGGAATGTCAGTATCTTGTGATCGAGGATGCATTCCCCAATGGAAGACCGGCCCTGGAGAAGACTGGCGTAATCTTTACGGCCAGGGAAACCGTGGACAAGGTGGAGAAGATGAAGGTCTGTACCTGCCTGAATCCGCTGCATACCACATTGGCAGTCTTTGGCTGCCTGCTTGGCTATGAGCTGATCTCCGAGGAGATGAAGAACCCGGCGTTAAAGAGGCTGGTGGAGCACATCGGTTATCAGGAAGGGCTTCCGGTGGTGGTAAACCCTGGCATCTTAAGTCCTGAGAAATTTATCGATGAGGTACTGGGCCTGCGGATTCCCAATCCATTCATGCCGGACACGCCGCAGAGGATTGCGACGGACACCTCCCAGAAGCTGCCGATTCGTTTCGGGGAGACCATCAAAGCCTATGAGGCATCAGACAATCTGTCTGTGGATACGTTAGAGGGGATTCCTTTTGTATTCGCCGGATGGCTGAGGTATCTGATGGGCGTGGATGATCAGGGAAATGTCTTTACGCCAAGTCCTGATCCGCTGCTGGAAACCCTGATGCCTGTGTTTAGCGATGTGAAACTGGGTGAGCCCTGTGACGTGCAGACGGTACTTGCGCCGATTTTAAAGCGTGCGGATATTTTCGGGGTGGATCTGACCCAGTCTGTGCTGGGTGAGAAAGTGACTGCCCTGTTTACGGAAATGATACAGGGACCGGGCGCAGTCGCAGCGCTGCTTGAGAAGAACTTCTGAATGCGTTCAGGGGATAAGGGCAGTCTCAGGTGATGATAAGAAGAACTTGCCTATAAAGTGTAAGAGGGAAAGGATAAAAGAGGATGTGCGGGGATTGATTTCCTGCACATCCTCTTTTAGGAATCTGTGACACGGGTTACTGTGCGCCTGCCTGTCTGCGGGCTTCTTTACAAAGCTCCGTAATCTTGTGGAAATGGCCGGCTGTGATATCGCCTTTCTTACATACCCAGCTTCCGCCCACTGCAAAAATGGCCGGATTGGCAGTAAACTCTGCAATGTTCTCCGTATTCACGCCGCCGGTTGGCAGAAACTGCATATCCGTAAAAGGTGCGGCCAGATTGGTAATGGCTTTCAGACCGCCATAAATATTGGCGGGGAAGAATTTCACCACCCGCAGGCCCAGTTTTCTTGCCGTCATGATTTCTGTGGGGGTGACGCAGCCAGGAGTGACATCAATATCATTTTCTATACACCATCTCACGATCTCTTCGTCAAAGCCAGGAGAGACGATGAACTTCGCACCTGCGTCCACAGCCTCCTTGGCCTGGTCGATATGTAATACGGTACCTACGCCCACGATCATGTCGGGACACTGTGCGGATACGTTACGGATGCTGTCAAGGGCTGCTGCTGTGCGCAGGGTGATCTCCATCACGTTAATGCCGCCTGCTAACAGGGCATTGGCTGTGGGAACCGCGTCCTTGGCGTCTTCTATGACAACTACCGGTACAATAATAGATTTTTTCATGCTGTCTGTGATATTGCTCATATTTTCCTCCATTTCTGACTATCGCTGTACTCTGGCGCCGGCGCCGCCCATGATGGCTTCCACTTCCTTGCGGCTTGCCATGGTGGTATCGCCGGGGGTGGTCATGGCCAGTGCACCGTGAGCCGCACCGTAATTTACGGCCAGTTCAGCGTCCTGTGTGGTCATAAGGCCGAAAATCAGGCCGGAGGCAAAGGAGTCCCCGCCGCCCACACGGTCCATGATTTCCAGATTCTTGTAATCTTTGGCTTTATAAATCTCACCGTCGGCCCAGCAGATTGCACTCCAGTCGTTGACGGTAGCGGTCTTGACCTGACGAAGGGTGGTGGCCACCGCTTTAAAGTTGGGATAAGTCTGTGCCGCTTCGTTTATCATTTTCTTATAACCGTCCAGATTCAGGGTCTTTAAATCCTTGTCATTTCCTTCGATTTCAAAGCCGAGGCAGGCGGTGAAGTCTTCTTCGTTGCCTATCATCACGTCCACGTACCCGGCAATTTCCTTGTTGACTTCCTGGGCCTTGGCCTGTCCGCCGATGGCACTCCACATGGAGGGGCGGTAGTTTAAGTCATAAGATACCACAGTTCCGTATTTCTTGGCAGTTTTGATAGCAGCCAGCACCGTCTCGCAGGACTGCTCGGACAAAGCGGCGTAGATACCGCCGGTATGAAGCCATCTGACCCCAAGTTCACCGAAGATATACTCAAAATCAAAGTCTTCCGGCGTGGCTTTGGAGATGGCAGTGTTGGCACGGTCAGAGCAGCCTACCGCGCCCCGGATGCCGAAGCCACGTTCTGTGAAGTTCAAGCCGTTACGGCAGATGCGTCCGATACCGTCTGTTTTCATCCATTTGATCAGGGAAGTGTCCACACCGCCCTGGTTGATGAAGTCTTCCATCAGCATGCCAATTTCATTGTCTGCAAAGGCTGTGATGACGGCGGTGTTCATTCTGAAACATTTGTGCAGGCCGCGGATGACATTGTATTCTCCGCCGCCTTCCCAGGCCCGGAAAGACCTGGCTGTGCGGATCCTGCCTTCGCCGGGATCCAGCCGCAGCATGATTTCGCCCAGGGATACGGCGTCAAACTTACATTCTTTTTCTGGCTTTACATTCAGGTTCATAGGTTGTTTCCCTCCTTTTTGTCAGTAATCGTTTGGGGTTCTAAGTCAAAACCAAAGTAACGGATGGCGTTATTGTAACAAATACCGGTGACGATTTCGCCAAGGGTCTCGTAATCATCGGGGTATTCTCCGTTTTCCACCCATGTACCGAGTAAATTGCAGAGGATTCTGCGGAAATATTCATGTCTGGTGTAAGACAGGAAGCTTCTGGAATCCGTCAGCATGCCCACAAATCCAGACAGATTTCCCAGATTTGCAAGGGAAATCATCTGCTCTTGCATACCGGTCTTATGATCGTTGAACCACCAGGCGGAACCCTGCTGGATTTTGGCAACGGCTAAAGAATCCTGGAAGCAGCCCAGAATGGTTCCGATGGCCTGGTTGTCATTGGGGTTTAAGCTGTACAGGATTGTCTTGGGAAGTTCATCCGTACCGGCCAGTGCATTCAGGTAATCGGCCATCTCAGAAGAGGGCGCATAATTATTGATGCAGTCGTAACCGGTATCCGGACCCAGTTTATCAAACTGTCTGGTGTTGTTGTCGCGCTTGCAGCCGTAGTGGAGCTGCATGACCCAGTTACGTTTCGCGTACTCTTTCCCTGCAAAGAGCATGAAGGATGTCTTAAATTTCAATTCTTCCTCACGGGTAACCTGGGTTCCTGCCAGGCGCTTTGCGAAGATGGACTCTGTTTCTTCTGGGGACGCAGGTACATGCATGACATATTCCAGCGCGTGGTCAGAGACGGAGCATCCCATGGAAGCGAAGAAGTCCATGCGCACGGAGAGGGCATGGCATAAATCTGCGAAACTGTCAATCTTAACGCCGGATACTTCACTGAGCGCCGCAAGATATTCGGGGAAGGCGGGCTTCTCAATGTTCATGGCTTTGTCAGGACGCCATGCGGGCAGAACCTGTACATGGAAGGAAGCATCGTCTGCAATCTTCTTATGCCATTCCAGGGAATCTACCGGATCATCCGTGGTGCAGATCAGGGTTACGTTGGACTGCCGGATCAGATTGCGGACAGACATGGAAGGGTCTGCCAGCTTCTGGTTGCAAAGTTCCCAGACTTCTTCCCCGGTTTTTTTATTTAAGACGCCGTGATAGTCAAAATACCTTTGCAGTTCCAGATGTGACCAGTGAAAAAGCGGATTGCCGATCGCTTTGCCCAGACACTCGGCCCATTTGAGGAATTTCTCTTTATCGGATGCGTCTCCGGTGATATAACGTTCCTCAATGCCGCAGGAGCGCATAAAGCGCCATTTGTAGTGATCGCCTCCCAGCCAGACCTGGGTAATGTTCTCAAACCGGCGGTCCTCATAGATTTCCCTTGGGTTGATGTGGCAGTGATAATCAAGTACCGGTGTGTCTGCTGCATAGTCCTCATACAGTTTCTGCGCAGCATAGTTTGAGAGTAAAAAGTCCTGGTCCATAAATGGTTTCATAAACAGCCTCCCTTTATTTTAATTATGTTTTAGGAAATTCGTGGTTTCCCGTTCTATCAGTTTGCCTGAGAAAACGACTTTCTGAGGCATTTCTTCACCGGCAAGGACATGGAGCAGGGTGCGGATCAGCTGATGCGTGATTGCCTCAAGACAGTTGTCCACGGAAGTGAGCGCCGGTGTACAGCAGGCAGTGAGAATGGAATTGTTGTAACCGATCACGCTGAGATCTTCCGGAATGCGAAGTCTCTTTTGCTGCGCATATTTCATGCCGCCCACAGCAAGCATGTCGTCGGAAGCGATGATGCCTTGGAAAGGCTGCCCGTGATCGGAAGCTTCTCTGATGAAGTCTGCAATGTCCTCAATATTGCCTGGTGCTTTGTCATAGTATAGAAGATGCTGCATGGAATCCGGTATGTGATGTTCCGTCAGGGCTTTCCGGAATCCGTTCAGTTTCTTTAAGCCGCTGTAGGATCTGGAATTGTACAGATACAGGATATCCCGGATGCCGGAGCAGAGCATGGAAGATGCGGCCTCATACATGGAGGTATAGTCATCGCACAGAGTGCTGTATACATTCGGATGATTGTAAGAGGCGTTTAAGAGCATGACCGGAATCTGGTCCGCCGCTTCTTTGATATATTCATTTTCCAGTTCTGTGGATGCAATGAAATGTGAGCCTACCAGTATGATACTGTCCACCTTTTTGGAAAGGATAAGATTCAGGTAGTTCTTGCGCACGTTCTGATTAAAACCGGTACAGCAAAGCAGGGATTCATAGCCGTTTTGCTGGAGCTCTTGCTGTAACAGATAGACAGCCCTGGAAGTATACAGGTCAGAGGAATCCGCGCACAGAAGTCCCACGGTGCGCAGGGAACGCAGTCCCATGCCCCGTGCAAAGGCGTTGGGGATATAATCGTATTCTTCTATAATATCCGTCACCTTTTTGCGGGTGGCCGGACTGACATTATCGCTGCCGTTTAAGACACGGGATACGGTAGCGGTGGATACACCGGCTTTTTGGGAAATATCATAAATGGTTATGGCCATCTGGTATCGGAGTCCTTTCCTGCACGATATGATAATGGGGGTCATGAAAGCGCCGGCAGTAACCTGCAGGGCATTCATCATTATGAAAACGCTTACATAGAATTGAGATTATTATAGCGGAATCTGTTGGAAAAAGCAATGCGGTACTAAGCTGTTCGGGGGAAAATATCAAAATACTACAAGAATATCAAAATCTTACAAAAATGCAGGAAAATCAGGGAAAAACAAGGCTTCTGGCATATTGACATATGGTAAAAAATATGAAACGATAGACACATGAAACCGCTTACAATTTACTGTCACACAATGTAACGAAGGGAAAGAAAGGAGATCTGCATTCATGGAACTTTTAAACAGGCAAAAAACAGGAAAGACAGAAAGACCGATCAAGGTTTTACAATTTGGGGAAGGAAATTTTCTTCGCGCGTTTGTGGATTATATGATTGACATAGCCAATGAAAAGGGAGTGTTTCATGGGGATATTGTGCTGGTGAAACCCATTACCTTTGGCACCCTGGAACGTTTTCATGAGCAGGACTGTCAGTATACGGTGCAGCTGCGGGGTATCGTGGACGGGGAACCCCAGAGAATCAATCGGGTGGTAACCAGTGTGGCTGATGCGGTGGATGCTTATGAAGAATATGAGAAATATGCCGGTTATGCGAAATTGGACACTCTGCGCTTTATTGTATCCAATACCACGGAGGCCGGCATTGTCTATGATGATACGGACCAGTTTGAACGGAACCCGCCCAAGACCTATCCGGGCAAGCTGACAAAATTTTTGTATGAGAGATATGAACACTTTCAGGGAGCGCCGGATAAGGGCCTGATTATCCTGCCGGTGGAACTGATTGATGATAACGGGATTCATCTGAAAGAATGTGTGTTGAAGCTGGCCGCATTGTGGAAGCTGGAAGAAGGTTTTGCGGACTGGGTCAATGGGGCCTGTGTCTTTACCTCTACGCTGGTGGACAGAATCGTTACCGGCTATCCCAGAGATGAGGCGGAAGAACTGTGTCAGGAGTTCGGGTATCAGGATCATCTGATCGTCACGGGTGAACCCTTTGCCCTCTGGGTGATTGAGAGCGCTGAGGATATCAGCGGAGAACTGCCGCTTCCCAAAGCAGGACTGCCTGTTATCTTCACGGATAACCAGAAACCTTACAAGCAGAGGAAGGTCCGTATCCTGAACGGCGCTCATACCTCCTTTGTGCTGGCTTCCTATCTGTGCGGTAACGATATCGTGCTGGAGTCCATGCAGGACGAGTTGATTCTGCGCTTTATCAGGGAAACAATCTTTGAGGAAGTGATTCCTACGCTGACCCTGCCGCAGGAGGAACTGGAAGAGTTTGCCCAGGCGGTGCTCACAAGATTCCGTAACCCCTATGTGAAACATGCGCATTTGTCCATCTCCTTAAACTCTGTCTCCAAATGGCGGGCTAGATGTATGCCCAGCTTCTTAGAGTACATAGAGAAAATGGGAAGACTGCCCGTACATCTTACGTTTTCGCTGGCTGCCCTGATGGCCTTCTATACCGGTACGGAGATGCGGGATAAGGCACTGATCGGCCATCGAGGCGAAGAAGAGTATAGGATTCTGGATGAGGAGGCTGTACTTGCCTTCTTTGCGGCCAACAGCGGTAAGGAAGTGTCTGAGTATGTGCATCATACGCTGTCTAACAAGGATTTCTGGGGACAGGATTTAAGCGCCCTTGCGGGTGTGGAGGATGCCGTGGCTTCCTGTCTGTCGGATATCCGCAGCCTCGGCATGCGTAAGGCCCTGGAGGCCAACATGAATTCGCAGCCTTAAAATATGGCGGCGTAAAGACCAGCGGGGGTGTGGAAGCTGGCAGAAATGTTGAGATGAACAGGGATGCAGAGGGTATCAGGGATGTGGAGGTTAGCAGCATGAAAAAATATATCAGGATTCATGAGAAGGATAATGTGGCGGTGGCCATCCGGGAGATTGCGGCAGGGGAGACCATTGAGATAGGCGGCTTACAGGTGAGGGCGCAGGAAGAGATTCCCGCAGGGCACAAGATAGCGCTTGGGGAGATTGCGGCAGGCGGTGAGGTTATCAAATACGGCTGCCGCATCGGCAATGCCAAAGAGGAGATTCCGGCCGGGTGCTGGGTTCACACCCACAATCTGGGTACGGCATTGGGAGAACTGCTCACCTATGAATATGAGCCCGTGGGGCAGGCACAGGCAGAACAGCCGGAACAGACAGAACTGCCGGATGCTTCTTTCATGGGGTATGTACGGCCGGACGGGACCGTGGGTGTGCGCAATGAAATCTGGATCATTCCCACCGTAGGCTGTGTCAACAATGTGGCACAGGCCCTGGCCAAAGTGGCCAATAACAGGTTACAGGGCACGGTGGAGGAAGTGATTGCTTTCGCCCATCCCTACGGCTGTTCCCAGATGGGAGAGGATCAGGAGCATACCAGAAGGATTCTGGCAGATCTGATCAACCATCCCAATGCAGGCGGTGTGCTGGTGTTGGGGCTGGGCTGTGAAAACAGTAATATAGAAGTGCTGAAACCCTATATCGGTGAGACGGATGCGGACAGGGTGAAGTTTTTAGTCTGTCAGGAGACGGAGGATGAGATGGAGACCGGCGGGCAGATGCTGGATGAACTGATTGCCCATGCGGCTTCTTACCAGCGGGAGCCTGTCAGCGTATCGAAACTCATTATCGGTCTTAAGTGCGGCGGAAGCGATGGGTTTTCCGGGATTACGGCAAATCCCCTGGTGGGCAGATTCTCCGATCTGCTGGTGGAAAGGAAGGGAACGGCCATTCTCACGGAAGTGCCGGAGATGTTCGGGGCGGAAACGCTTTTGATGAACCGCTGTGAGAGCCGGGAGGTTTTCGAGCAGACGGTGAAGCTGGTAAATGATTTTAAGCAGTATTTCATGGATCATCAGCAGACCATCTATGAGAATCCTTCGCCGGGAAATAAGAAGGGAGGCATCTCCACGCTGGAAGATAAGTCTCTGGGATGTACCCAGAAATCCGGCAGCGCCCTGGTAAGAGGGGTGCTCTCCTATGGCCAGCGGGTGGAAAAGGCAGGGCTGAACCTGCTCAGTGCGCCGGGCAATGATCTGGTGGCTTCTACGGCCCTGGCGGCCAGCGGCGCCCAGATCGTCCTGTTTACCACCGGACGGGGAACCCCCTTTGCCTCGCCGGTGCCTACAGTCAAGATTGCAAGTAACAGCGCCCTTGCCGGCAAAAAGAAGAACTGGATCGATTTCAATGCCGGTGTGTTGGTGGAAGATCAGGAAATGGAAAAGACCACGCAGGAATTGTTTGACTATGTGGTGGCGGTGGCTTCCGGAAAGAAAGTATGCAGTGAGGAAGCGGGCTTCCATGATATGGCGATCTTTAAGCAGGGTGTGACACTCTGAGGACTTGTGGGAATTTCCGGGAACTTTCGGCTGTCTGTGGGGAACTCCCGGAAAAGTTCCATGTGATATATAAAGAGGCTGTCCGGAAGTGCCGGGCAGCCTCTTTGTATGGCGAAAGTCCATTGCCTTTATCTTAGTAACGAGTCTATCATGTTTTAGACTCATGATAGGCCTTCTCCGTGTTGACATTCCAGATGTTATCTTTGGATGTTACACCGTTTACAATATTTTTTACGGTCTCAAAGGAGGTCACCATGGAGTGGTCGATGTTGTTGTAGCGGTGCTGGCCGTTTCGTCCCACACAGTAGAGGTTGTCAAAGGATTTCAGGTAAGCCACCAGCCTGTCCATGTCCTTGTAGGTGTCGAAGTAGGCCGGATAAGCTTTTTTGACCCGCTCCACATGGGAATCCATCACATCCTCCGGAGAATCGATCAGCCCCATTTTTACAATCTCATCTACGGCAAATTTCGTAAAGTTTTCATCGGACATGTTCCAGTACTGATCCCCCTCGAAACAGAAATATTCCAGACCAATCCAGACGGTATGCTCCAGGTCCTTTATCATATAGGGAGACCAGTTGTTGTAAATCTGGAAACGGCCTAACTGGACAGTCCGGTCATGTACATAGACCCAGCAGTCCGGTACGATGTTGCCGATGGTCTTAAGTTTTGTCTTGTTTTTCAGGTTCAGCCTGGGCAGCAGCAGGCCTACGGTCATATAGTCGCGGTAGGGAAGTCCTGCTGCGATGGCAGCTTCTGCTTTGGGCACGTCGTTCATGCCTGCCACCAGATCCTTGACGGGCATGGAGGAGATGAAGATATCCCCCTCTACGGTCACTTCCTGTCCGTTTGTCTCATAGGTCAGGGAAGTGATGTGGTTGTCTGCATCCTTATGCAGCTTGGTGGCTTTGCAGTGGCGCAGAATCTGGCCGCCCATCTTTTCAATCTCCTGGGCAGTCACATCCCAGAGCTGGCCGGGCCCAAGTTTGGGATAGCTGAATTCCTCAATCAGGGAAGTTTCCACTTCCCGGTTCTTCTTTCCGGGCAGTATCTTGGCGAAGATATCCTTGATGATAGCGATGATGGATAATCCCTTCACACGCTGGGCGCCCCAGTCGGGAGCAATCTCGCTGGGATGGCGTCCCCACAGGTTCTCTGTGTAATGTTCAAAGAACATGGAATAAAGTTTCTTACCAAAACGGTTGATATAGAAGTCCTCTAAAGAGTTTTCCTTTCGTTTGTGGATCAGGCAGGCAAGATAGCTGAAGCCTACCTGTAAGGTAGTGAGAAGCCCCATGTTGATAAAGGTTTCCGGCTTTAAGGAAATCGGGTAGTCAAAGAACTTCCGCTTGAAATAAATGCGGGATACCCGGTTCCGGCGAAGCATCACCCGGTCTTCTTTCTCAGGATCCGGGCCGCCCGGCTGTAAAGTCATCTCCCGGTGCAGGACGATATCGTCATAGGTGGGCGCCCCCTGTCTGGGCAGCATCCGGTCCCACCAGGCATTTACTTCCGGTACTTTGGAGAAGAAGCGGTGGCCGCCCATATCCATGCGGTTTCCTTTGTAGTTGACGGTTTTAGAGATGCCGCCCATGGCGTCTGATTCTTCCAGAACGGTAACCTCGTAGTCCTTGCTCTGTTTTAATAATTCGTAAGCGGCGGTGAGTCCCGCGGGACCTGCGCCGATCACATATACTTTTTTCATGGAATACCTCGTATTTATGCGGATACGGCGCAAAAAGCATTGTTGGCGCAGATATCCAAAGATACTAAATAGTTTACCATATTTGGGAAAAGATGTACAGTGTGGGGGTTTAAAAAGCTTAAAGTTGTAAAATAGCCTAAATGTGGTATACTAGACGCAAGATTGGCATCTTGCGTCACAAGAATTGCGGTGCAATTCTTGCTGAAAATCAGAGGTGTGTCAGCATCAGAGGTGATGGTATACTGGACGCAGGATTACGACGAAATAGAAGGAGCAGTTATGACAGCAGTCCTCAGTTTGTTTTTCTGGCTGGTCATCATTCCGTTTTGTATTGGACTGATTCCGGCAAACTTTATATCGGCAGGCAAGAGAAGTCCGGGGTTCACCATTTTGGCCGGATATTTTGTGATGTGGGCGCTCTATGAAGTGATTACGATTCCGGCAGTTTTGTGGGTGCAGTATCATAACTTCCGTGTGGCTTCCGTCTGGTTTATGGCGGCGTCGGCTATCTGTGCCGTCTGCGGTATTTTGTTGTGGTACAGGAATGGTAAAAAGGGGAATCCGGGTCTGCTTTGGGGTTGTGAAAAGACTGGAGATGACAAATGTGTCACTTTTGCGGAACGTATCAGAACCATGTCCTGGGAAGTGCGCATCGAGTGGCTGCTTTTCCTGGTGATTCTGGGCTTCCAGCTCTATCAGGCGGCGGCCTGCACATCCTTTGACGGCGACGATGCCTATTATGTGACAGAGTCGCTGCTTGCCCAGGAAGCTGGCGTGATGTATCGGATTCTTCCCTACACAGGCGGCTCTACGGGGCTGGACGTGAGGCATGTGCTGGCGGTATTTCCCATGTGGATAGCCTTTGTGGCCACAGGCAGCGGGATTCATGCTACCATTGTTTCACATCTGATCATGCCTCTTTTACTTATATTACTGACATATCTGTTATATTTTCAGATTGGAAGGGTTCTGTTTTCTGACAAACCTGTCAATTATCCGGCCTTTATGATTGTGATGGGATTGTTTCAGATTTTCGGGAATGTATCCATTTATACCAACGAGACTTTTTTCCTGACGCGCACATGGCAGGGCAAGTCTGTGGCGGGCAGTCTGGTGATTCCGGCTTTCTTCTGGCTGCTGCTGCTGATTTATGATGGGCGAGAGAAGGAAAAGCGGGCGGATGCAGGATTGTGGCTGCTTCTGGTATGTGTCAATATGACGGCGGGAATCTGCAGTTCCATTGCGGTCTTTCTGGTCTCTATCCTGATGGCGCTTGCGGCTTTTGCGCTGATGATTGCGGAGCGGGACTTTAAGGTGCTGATCAGACTGGGGGCGGTGTGTATACCGAATCTGGTCTATATGGGTATTTATGTGGTGATGGCATACAGCTATTTACTGCACTAGCGGTAAAGGGCAGTGATGGGACATAAAATGTTGATTTGACAGGAGCAGATACATGTGGGGTATTTTCTTAGAAAGTGTTGTCATCTTTAAAAATTATATGGGGTTTCACCAGTATAAGTTTCTGGCGGGACTATATCTGCTTGTGCTTCTTTACCTGTGGTTTGCGGAGAAAGATAAATACAGGCGGGCGATTCTTGTCTATGCGCCCACACTGCTTCTGGCAGCCTTTTTCTGTCCGCTGTTCCGCAAGGTCTTCGTGCGGCTTTTAGAGGATTCGGAAACCTATTATCGGCTTCTGTGGCTTTTACAGATGAGTCTTGTGACGGCCTATGGCTTTATGAAGTTCATGGGGAAGCATCGCAGGGTAGGGCTTGTTATTATGTGCGCAGCCATTGTGGCCGGCGGTGATTATGTCTATGACAGTGTCAATATCTCCAAAGCCCAGAATGCTTATCACCTGCCCCAGGATGTGATTGACATTGTGGATATGATTGAACCGGAAGAGGGGCGCATCACGGTGCTGATGCCGGGAGAACTGGTGCAGTATGTGCGCCAGTACAGTACGGATATAGAACTGCCCTATGGCAGAGAGATGATGATTCAAAGATGGGATTATTACCATGCCATGTATGAGGCGATGGAAGAAGCAGAGACGATAGATACGCCTTACTTTGTGGAATTGGCCAGGGAATATCCCTGTGCCTATGTGATTTTAGAAGAAGACCGTCAGATCAAAGAGCCGCTGACGGACTATGGCTATGAAGTGTTCGGGCAGGTGGGGATTTATGTGATCTATAAGGATATGACGCTGTAGATTACAATGACCTTCATCTGAAAAGAGTGGAAAGGCCCGGTATGCGCCTGGAAGTGCGCAGAAATGAGGACTGGTATGCTGTTCAATTCTTATATATTTGTTTTCCTGTTTTTTCCGCTGTGCCTGTCAGGCTATTATGGTCTGCTGCATGTGAAAAAGGCGCAGGCTGCTAAAATATTTCTGACAATTATGTCACTTTGGTTTTACGGATATTTTAATCTGTCCTATCTGTTGATTATGGTGGGCAGTATTGTCTTTAACTATATCTTTCACCTTCTCTTGTCAAAGAATCCGGATAAGAAACTGCTGCTTCTGGCAGTGGCCGGGGATCTTGGCATTTTATTCTATTTTAAATATTTTGATTTTTTCCTGTCTGCCATCAATGGGGTGTTTCAATCTTCGTTTGCCCTGCTTGGGATTCTGCTGCCTCTTGGAATCAGCTTCTTTACCTTCCAGCAGATTTCCTTTGTGGCGGACACTTACCGAGGAGAGGTAAAGGATTGTAAGTTATTGGATTATGCTCTGTTTGTGTCCTTTTTTCCGCAGTTGATTGCCGGCCCTATCGTCAACCATGATGAGATGCTGTGGCAGTTTCGGAAGGTGGGACAGGAGCGCGTGCGGTGGGAACGGATGGCAGAGGGGTTCGGGCTTTTTGTTCTGGGACTTGCCAAGAAGGTGCTACTGGCGGATACTTTTGGCGCCGGGACAGACTATGGTTACGATCACATAGCGCTTTTGGGGAGAATAGATGCGGTACTGGTGATTGTTTTTTATGCCCTGCAGCTGTACTTTGATTTCAGCGGTTACTGCGATATGGCCAGGGGCATCGGCAAGATGCTTGGCATTGAGATTCCGGTTAACTTCGATTCGCCCTATCAGGCAGTCAACATTGTGGATTTCTGGAAACGATGGCATATCACATTGAATCGTTTTTTTACCAAATACGTTTATATTCCCCTGGGCGGCAACAGGAAAGGTTCGGGCCGGATGTACCTGAATCTGATGATCGTCTTTTTACTCAGCGGTCTGTGGCATGGCGCGGGATGGAATTATATTTTATGGGGGGCCATGCATGGTGTCCTCTATGTGGTTACCAAATTCTGGCAAAGACAGATTTGCGGCGGTAAGAAGCAGCAGGACAGGCTCGGTGAAGATGAGAGAAGCCCCTTAGGGAGAAGAGTGTCCGGGAAAATTATGACGTTAGTGTCACAACTTATGCTCTTTGCCTATGTGAGTATTGCCTGGGTCTATTTCCGGGCACAGGATATCGCCACTGCCAACAGCCTGCTGGCAGTGGCTTTTCGGGGTAAGATGCAGAAGATATCCCTGGATCTGGCAGAGTGCTTCCGGATGGACGAGTTTTGGTATGTGATCAAGATTCTGCACCTGGACAATGGGCCTTACAGCAGATACATCCTGATGGCGGTGATGCTGGCGGCAGGACTTTACCTGGCGATGGCAGGCCCCAATGCCGCAAAGCGGATGGAACGGATAAAGTACCGCACCGCATCGGCAGTTGCTCTGGCAGTGCTTATGGTGTGGAGCATCCTCACTTTTTCCGGTGTGAGTACCTTTTTATATTTCAATTTTTAGCCTGTCAGGCTGCAGAAATGATGTGGAAGGACTATGGAAGGAATGGATTTGTGAAAGAAAGACAGACGTGGATCAGGATGTCGTGTTAAGGATTTAGGAAATAAAGGAACATGGATTAGGATATCGTGTTAAAGATTTAGGAAATAAAGGAACAAGAGTATGAATCAGTATAAGAAATGGCTTATGACAGCAGTGCTGGCGGTGCTGGCGGCGCTTATATTGGAGGCAGCAATAGTGGTTTATGTGGATCCCTTTTTCCAGTATCATGCGCCGTTAGAGGATTTCCCCTATTTGGTGGACAATCAGATCAACCAGAACCCCGGCATGGCTACGCATATGGAATATGACAGTGTGATCTTAGGATCTTCCATGACCGTTAATTTTAACACAGGCTGGTTTCAGGAAGTTTTGGGTCTTAATACGATCAAGCTCAATTACAGCGGGGCTTATCCGAAAGACCAGGCGAATATCATGGAGCGGATTTTCCACAGTGACAATCAGATAAAGACTGTATTTCTGGGGCTTGACGTGATGACCTGCACCGGCGGTGTGGAAGAGACGAAATATCCGATTCCTGACTATCTGTATGATGATGTTATCTGGAATGATGCGGCATATCTGTGGAACAAGGACGTGTTCCTGAACTATATTCTGCGTCCCATGGCAGATCCTGATAAGACAGATCTGGCTACCGTGTACCAGAGCTGGTGGACGGATGAATACTATAATATCCAATGGGTCATGCATAACTATGAAAATCCGGACCAGGTGCAGGAGGAGACTGCAAAAGAAGCTTACCTTGCCAGTGTGGAGGCGAATCTGGCACAGAATATCGGTCCATATATCGAACAGAATCAGGATACGGTGTTCTATGTGTTCTTTCCGCCTTACAGTATCCTTTACTGGAATGATGTGATGAAAGAGAACCACCTGGAGGCCACTATGGCGGAATATCAGTATATTGCGGACAGACTGCTTGGTTATGACAATGTGCGGGTGTTCTATTTTCCGGACAGGGAAGAGATTGTGACGGATTTAAATAATTATGCGGATTACACCCATTATCATCGAGATATCAATCGGTATATGACGGAGTGTTTTGGGGATGGAACCTGTGAGATTTTGTCGTCCGAAGAAATGTCGGAGGCGCTTGCAAGAACCAGGGAAATGATCGAGCGGTTTGACTTTGAGGAGTTGTTTTCGGTGGAGTGGTAATTTTATAAGATTCTATAGTAAACGGCAGCAGATCAGGCGGAACTGCTGCCGTTCATGATGGCATAAGAATATCTGGTATCAGAAGATGCATCGCGCAAATCAAGTCTGCCCGCTTTTATTCCTGCCCTTTATCGGGGAAAATACACTCAGCAAACCTGGAAGCCAGAAGTTCCCTTCCTGCATCATTAAAGTGGATATAATCTGTCATATAATCCAGATAATTATCTTCATTGACGGACCCGTAAAAGTTATCAATAAAGGATACACCGCAGTCTAAAGAGGCATCCCGCTCCTTCTGCAGATAATGGCTTATGGTTCCGTGCCCTAAATCTACCAGGTCAGCGTTCTCAAAGTTACCCTCTGCGTTGATGGTGTGGCAGAAGGTGTGTGACATTACCACGATACGGATGTGCGGATAAGCTTCCTGAATGGCGTTGATGCCTGTGCGGAGAGCACCTGTATAGGTGATTGGATTTAAGGGCTCGTTCGGGTCGTCACAGGGCCGTTTGTTAATATAGTCGCTGGCATCATACATAATGCAGAGAATATCCACGCTGTTCATATCCAGTGAGGCCAGCATATCGGTGGTGACAGGGAAATTTTCATCATTGCTGTAGGAAGAAGCTGTCTTCATCAATGCAAAGTCACCGTGTGCCAGGCTGGTTGCCACATAGAGGAAAGAAAATGCGTCCATCATATCTCCTTCCCCAAAAGTTGCGGATGCCGGCGCCATCGTAGTGCCCGTAAAGGAGCCATTATAGACGGTTGCACCTGTTTTCTGAGCAATCTGTTCCGCCAGACCGCCTGGCCCCTGCTCCAGGGAAAAAGGATCATTGCCTAAGCAGAGGATGGTGGTCACGCCATCGTCCGCAAAGCCTTCCCGCTTGTCCGGCGCTAACGGCATGATACTGTCGAGAACTTCCACATCGAACTCTGTGGTCTGTTCATTGGGATCGTATTCTATGCGTTCGCCGCCCTTGTCCCATAGATACAGGCGCAAGGCTGAAAATCCGATGACGAGTACAATGGCTGCCAGCAGGATCAGATGTATATTGACAGGAAGACGCCGGCCTTTGGGGGCGGTATCTCTTTCTTCCTCGCTATCAATGCCAGGGGTTCGTTTTGTCTCTTTGTTTTGTTTCATAATCTGTTCACTTACCTTTCCCGTGTTTCTCAAAATCTATTCCATTTTACTATGAATTGTTTGAAAAATCCATGCTTTCTGCATTATTTATTCATTACATTTTTATTAATTTTTTCATAAGATTGCTTTTGTGATAGGATGATTTTGTCATAGAAAAAGAGTGCATCCCAAATTTTCAGATTTTGAGATACACTCCTTTTCAGCCTTCTGTCCGGTGCATGTCAGCTCATAGACAGGGCGTTTTCCATCGGGGTCTGGTCTATGACGGGATAAGCGATGATTGTCTGCTGTGTCATCTGCTTTTGCAGATCCTTATACCATTTGCTGTATTTATACATGCGGTATGTAGTACTCAGCTTCCTTAACTGCTCCTCATCAGCACAGCAATTGTTGAATAGGATTCTTGATCTTTCGTCCATGGAAACATAATCCATGTAAGTGAGCTTTAACTCAGTGATTGTCTCCCGGCATTTCGGGCAGAACTGCTTGTGCCCATTCAACATATAGACCCGATGGCAACGCTTACAATAGTGCATGTACATCATGAAAAATTCCCCTTTTCTCATTAAAATGTTGAAATTGTAATGTTGCACTTATATTGTGTCAGCTGGTGGGGACAAAGTCAAGCGGATTTTACCAGAAAATGGCATATTCAGCGATGTTAGATATCGCGCACATATCGCGTAAAAATCGCGCAAAAATCGCGTGGAAAGTTTTTCGGGAGTCATAAAGAAAGAAGCATTATGTAAATCTTGCCAGTCGGTGTGTGTGGGGGAAGAATGTCAAAAAATCTTGATAAAATAACACTTTTGTGCTATGATTTTAAAAAATTGTTTTCGATGAAAGGTTTACATAAGATGCAAAACAAAAAACAGAACAAAAAGCAGACCAAAAAACGTACATCCAAAAGACCTGTCCGATTTGAGGATTTGTTATATGATGACAGGTATGATGAGGAGGACGCGGATAGTGTAACGGAAGATACACTGGAATTTTTGAGTCTGGATGATGATATGATCGCATCGTACCAGAAAAGCCACAGCACAAGGACTTCCGGGACGAGCCGCAGCGCGAGAACTTCCAGGTCTGGCCAAAGCGTCAAACCCTCTAAGCTGAGTTCTTCCGGAAAGTCAGGCCGGGTATCCCGACATGGGAGGGACTATGACGAGTACGAAGAGGAAGCGTACTATGAGGAGGATGACGAGAGGTACGAAGACGACGCGTACTATGAGGATGACGAGAGGTACGAAGACGACGGCTACGAGGACGAAGAGGACTACGAAGACGACGGCTACGAGGACGAAGAGGACTACGAAAACGACGGCTACGAGGATGAAGAGGACTACGAAGACGACGGCTACGAGGATGAAGAGGACTACGAAGACGACGGCTACGAGGACGAAGAGGACTACGAAGACGACGGCTACGAGGACGAAGAGGACTACGAAGACGAAGAGGACTACGAAGACGACGATTACGAGGATGAAGAGGACTACGAAGACGACGGCTACGAAGATGAAGAGGACTACGAGGACGACGGCTACGAAGATGAAGAGGACTACGAAGACGACGATTACGAGGATGAAGAGGATTATGATGACTATGACGATGATGATGGCATCATAGCGCGTTTCAGAGATTTCCTGGCGGATATGAGTACACTGGACATGGTGGTGGCCATGCTGGGTATTCTGGTACTGGCAGGCGCTGTGATTACGGGAAGTATCTATGCAGGTGCAAGATTTACGCAAAAACAGGTTGCAGCCTTTGCGGAAGTTGGCGGAGAGATAGAGGGCGTTTCAGTCATTGGAGAAAGCGGACTGTTGGCGGTGTCGGAATCCGCAAAGCTGGGCGGCATGATTGATTATGATGAAGAGGAAGACAATTGGGAGGAAGATCAGGAAGAGGGAGAAGAAAAGGAAGATTCCAATAAAGAAGTTGAAGTGGAAATCCGCCTGACATCCATTCAGTCGGACCTGAAGATCAAGTTTGCCAACAAGTCTACCGGGAAACTGGTGGGCGGTGTGCCTTTTGAGGTAGAGGTATCAGGGGGCGGTAAGACCTATGAGCTGAAGGATGATGATAAAGACGGTATTATCTATCAGACAGGGGTGAGTGCCGGCAGTTACAGCGTTAAGCTGAAACCGCTGGAAGGAGATTCTTATCGTAAATACAAATTGCAGTCATCAGCCAGCAAAGTGGAAGTTACGGATAAGATTGCATACAAAAAAGTAGATGTGGCAGATGAGGTTAAGAAGGAATCTGAGATTAATGTGTCCAAAGAAGAGGCATCACAGCAGAATACTGTGGTGGAGTCCGCATTAACAGATACGGTGGAGTGGGTGGAATCCACCAAAACACCTGTGGGCGAGGAGAAAGAGAGCTATGAGGAGGTACCCAAGGATAAGATTGCGGACCCCTGGAAGGTGGCTGGCAGTTACCAGAAACTTGTAGAAGGCGGCAATGCTTCCGGAAGGAGTATGGGAAATCCTGATGATGAGCAGAAGCCTGATGATGAGCAGAATCCGGATGGCACCGGCGGTTCGGGTGATGGTAATACCGGCGGTTCGGGTGACGGTAATACCGATGGTTCGGGTGACGGTAATACCGGCGGTTCGGGTGACGGCAGTCCGGATGGTTCAGGTGACGGTAATACCGGCGGTTCAGAGGGCGATAACAGCGGCGGGAAACCGGAAGAAAAGCCTGATGAAAAGCCGGTGGATCCCCCCAAACCTGACAAGAAGGAAGTCGAGGTCAAGTTAAGCAAGACCAGTCTGACACTGGAAGTCGGCGGCAAAGAAACTTTAAGTGTGTCAGACAGCGACGGCAACAGCTATTCTGCTGAATGGAGCAGTGGAAATGACAGCGTGGCGTCGGTATCCGGCGGAACCATAACGGCAAAAGCAGCCGGCAGTACGACGATTAAGGTAAAAGTAAAAGGCTCTGACAGTGTTACGATCAAGAATCCTGATCTGAGCTGTTCTGTGGAAGTCAAGGCCAAGGAGGAGCCCAAGAAAGAGATTACAGTCAGCCTCAGTGAGACCAGCCTTTCTCTGGAGGCGGGCGGCAGCAAGACATTGAATGTATCAGGCAGTGACGGCAGCAGCTATTCTGCCACCTGGTCCAGCAGCAATACGGATGTGGCAACGGTATCCGGCGGGACAGTGACAGCGAAGGCTGCCGGTAAGGCGACCATCACGGCGAAAGTAAGCGATGGCAATGGTGTCATTATCAAAGGGTCTAAAGAACTGACCTGTTCTGTGACGGTCACAGCCAAGAGCGGCCAGGCAGAAGTGAAGCTCAATAAGACTGAGTTGACGCTGGGCATTAATGGCAAAGAGACTCTGAAGATCACAGATGCAAGCGGGAATACTTATTCCGGCGAATGGTCCAGCAGTGATGCCTCCGTGGCAAAGGTCTTCCAGGATGGTCAGGTCAAGGGATTGAAAGAAGGGACGGCTACCGTCAGTGTAAAGGTGAAGGCGCCTGCCGGGGTTACCATCAAGAACCCCAATCTTTCCTGTAAGGTGGCTATCAGTGATAAGAATTACACGAAAGTTACCATCAGCGGCACGAAAGAGGTGGGCATCGGCCAGACGCTGGCGCTGACGGCGAAATCGGAGCCGGAAGGGGCTGAGATTGCCTGGACCAGCGGGGATGAGAAGAAGGCCAAAGTGGACAGCAAGGGTGTTGTCACAGGCGTGGCGGAAGGCAAGGTCAAAATCAGGGCAGCCTGCAAGGTAAATGAAAAGGTTTATGCTGAGATAGAGATTACAGTCAAGAAATCCGTGATTGATCCGGCAGCCAAACTGAAAGATAAAGACGGTAATCAGCTCTACTACAAGAGATCCAACGGAGAATTTAAAGAGGCAACCTACCAGGATTATAAAGAACGCAGCGCTTTCTATAAAAAAGTGAAAGTGTCGTCCGAGTATAAATATACCGGATGGCAGACCATTGACGGAGCCCTCTATTTCTTTGGCAAAGACAATAAATATGTGACGGGCGAACAGGTTATCCAGGGCGCCAAGTATAATTTCGGCAGCGACGGCAAACTGTCCAGAGGTTCCGGCAGCATGGGTATTGATGTGTCCAAGCACAACGGGAACATTGACTGGAACGCGGTAAAAAATTCCGGCGTTTCCTACGTTATTATCCGCTGCGGTTACAGAGGGTACTCTACGGGTGTGCTGGTTGAGGATCCTATGTTTAGAAGCAACATCAAGGGCGCCAAGGCGGCTGGTCTGAAAGTGGGGGCATACTTCTTCAGTCAGGCAGTCAATGAGGTGGAGGCAGTGGAGGAAGCATCCATGGCCATTGATCTGGTGAAGGGATATGGACTGGACTATCCGTTGTTCTTAGATGTGGAAGGCAGCGGAGGCCGCGGTGATGCCATTAGCCGGGATACCAGGACGGCGGTATGCAAGACTTTCTGCCAGACCGTGCAAAATTCCGGAATTTCATCAGGCATTTATGCCAATAAGACCTGGTTCAACGAGAAAATCAATACAGGCAGCCTCACCAACTATAAGATCTGGCTGGCACAGTATGCAAGTGCGCCGACTTACACGGCGACTCGTTATGATTTATGGCAGTATTCTTCCAAGGGTAAGGTCAGTGGAATCAGCGGTAATGTGGATTTGAATATCAGCTACATGAATTAAGATACTCTATGGACATTCCGGCTATAGAATGGTAGTATTAGCAAAGAAGATATGTTGACTGCAGAGCCGGCCTTCAGATTGGCCCTGCAGTCAGTAAAAAGAAGCAGAATGGAGAAAAAATGAAAACTTATCTTGTGACAGGCGGCGCCGGTTTCATCGGTTCCAATTATATTCATTACATGTTTCATAAGTACGGCGACTCGATTCGTATGATCAACGTGGATGCGTTGACTTACGCCGGCAATCTTGAAAATTTAAAGGATCTGGAGAACAGAGAGAATTATACCTTTATCCGTGCGGATATCTGCGATAAAGAGGCGATTGCAAAGATATTTGCGGAAAATGAGATTGACAGGGTGGTGCATTTTGCAGCAGAGAGCCATGTGGATCGCAGTATCAGGAATCCGGAAGTATTTGTACAGACAAATGTCATGGGTACGGCAGTGATGCTCAACTGTGCGAAGGCGTCATGGGAGCTGCCTGACGGTACTTATAAGGAGGATAAGAAGTTCCTGCATGTGTCCACTGATGAGGTCTATGGATCCTTGGAGGAGGACGGCGGTTATTTCTATGAGACCACGCCCTATGCGCCCCACAGCCCCTATTCGGCCAGCAAGGCCAGTTCCGATATGCTGGTGAAAGCCTATATGGATACTTACCATTTCCCGGCAAACATTACGAACTGCTCCAATAATTACGGACCGTACCAATTCCCGGAGAAGTTGATTCCGTTAATCATCAACAATGCGCTGCAGGGTAAGAAGCTGCCTGTGTACGGAGATGGTAAGAATGTGCGTGACTGGCTTTATGTGGAAGACCACGCCAAGGCCATTGATATGGTGCAGGAGAAGGGCCGGCTTTTTGAAACCTATAATGTGGGCGGTCACAATGAAAAGCAGAACATTGAAATCGTAAAGATTATCATAGAGACACTCCGGGAGATGCTGCCGGAAACGGATGAGAGACGGGCACATATTACAGAAGATCTGATCACTTACGTGGAAGACCGTAAGGGACATGACAGAAGATATGCCATTGCGCCTGATAAGATCAGGGAAGAAATCGGCTGGGAGCCGGAGACCATGTTTAAAGAAGGAATCCGCCGCACCATAGAATGGTATTTTGCACATGAGGAGTGGATGAAAAATGTGACAAGCGGGGATTATCAGAAGTATTACGAGGAAATGTATTCGTAAAAATATATCGTATCATAAAAATGTATCATATATTAAGAAAGGCTGGACAGCTTCTATGAAGGGAATCATTCTGGCGGGCGGGGCTGGTACAAGACTCTATCCGCTGACCAAGGCAATCTCCAAACAGATTATGCCGGTGTACGACAAACCGATGATTTATTATCCGTTATCTATCTTGATGCTGGCGGGTATCCAGGATATTCTGATTATATCTACACCCAGGGATCTTCCTGTATTCAAGGAACTTCTGGGAACAGGGCAGCAGCTGGGGCTGCGGATGTCCTATGCAGTGCAGGAGCAGCCAAGAGGATTGGCAGACGCCTTTATCATCGGGGCGGAATTTATCGGGGATGACAGCGTGGCGCTGATTCTGGGAGATAATATTTTCTACGGACAGAGCTTTTCCAGGGTGCTTCGGGAAGTGGCATCCCGGGAAAAGGGCGCAACTATTTTCGGCTATTATGTGAGGGATCCCAGGGAATACGGCGTGGTGGAGTTTGACGGCAAGGGCATGGCGGTTTCCATCGAGGAGAAGCCAGAGCATCCCAAGAGCAATTATGCAGTGCCGGGGCTTTACTTCTATGACAATGATGTGGTGGAGATTGCCCGCAATGTAAAACCATCTGCCAGGGGCGAGATTGAGATTACCAGTATCAATAACGAGTATCTCAGAAGAGGGACGCTGCGGGTGGAGACTCTGGGACGCGGCTTTGCCTGGCTGGATACCGGGAACCATGATTCCCTGTTGGATGCGGCGGATTTTGTGGCGGCGTTTCAGAAGAGGCAGGGATTGTATATTTCCTGCATTGAAGAGATTGCTTTTAAGAGAGGATTCATCACCAAAGAACAGTTGTTAGAGCTTGCGGAGCCGCTGATGAAGACGGCTTATGGTCAATATATGGTAGAGGTTGCAAATGGACTCTAAGAGAATGAGACGTGCGCTGTTTGCCATGGTAGGCATGTTCCTTCTGCTTATTGCGGTGATTGCGCTCATGAATCTGGATACGGTGAAGAGCAAGCTTGGTCTTGCACAGGAACCGGAACAGGAGATGGCAACAATAGAAGAGACGGAGACGGACGGTGGACAGATAGGAAATGATCTGTCTGCTTTTCTGCGCGATGAGACCTTTTTTGATGAGGAGCCCAGATTTAAGAGCATTGAGACTTATTCTGGCCGCAATGTATTCCTGATGATGAGTTCTGTAGCAAAGGATCTGCGTGTCATGGTGGTGGACAGCGTGGGAAGGCTTGTGACAGGTGCGCCTTTCACCATTGAGGTGCAGGGGGGCGGGGAGTACACGGATGAGGATGAGGATGGCATCATCTATATTGAAGGCTTGCGGGCCGGCGAGTATGCGGTGTCACTTCAGGAACTGGAAGGCTTCCATGTACCTAACACGGTCACGACCATTCAGGTGCGGCAGGACATCGAGTATCGGGTACTGGATAATATTGAGTATCTGATGCTGACAGAGGATGATATTGATCCGTCCAAGGAGGATAAGGCTGTCAACGGCGCCGAGGAAGACGCGGACGGCAGTGAGAATACCCAGATGCAATTTGCCAGCGGCAGTGCGAAGCTGGGCATTGATGTTTCCAAATGGAATCAAGAGATTGACTGGGAGGCTGTGAAGGAGGAGGGCGTTGAGTTTGCCATCATCCGCTGCGGCTACCGGGGAGCGTCCAGCGGCGCCCTGGTCATAGATCCCAGATATGAGGAGAACATTCAGGGAGCCATAGATGCGGGGATTCCGGTGGGCGTGTATTTCTTTACCCAGGCGCTGGACGAGGTGGAAGCTGTGGAGGAAGCCAGCATGGTTATCCGGCTGATCGAGGCGTATGATGTGGATTATCCGGTGTTCTTGGACAGTGAGAGTGCGGGCGGCAACGGACGTGCTGACGGACTGACAGCGACGGAGAGGACAGCCGCGCATAAGGCGTTTCTGGAAACCGTCAGTGCGGCGGGATATGAGACCGGTGTCTATGCATCCCGGAACTGGCTGTATGACAGAATAAATATGACAGACTTGTCAGAATACAAGACGTGGCTTGCGGAATATGCTGAGGTACCTGCTTATGAAGGGTATTATGATATGTGGCAGTACACATCCAAGGGTAAGGTGAACGGCATCAGTACCAATGTGGATTTGAATCTGTGCTACATGAACATTGATACTTCGATCAATCACGCCAGGGGAGCAGCAGGGTATTCCGGTGTGGTGAACGGTGATAGCGGCAATGT
Source organism: uncultured Lachnospiraceae bacterium (assembly GCA_910577735.1). Classification (GTDB taxonomy): domain Bacteria; phylum Bacillota; class Clostridia; order Lachnospirales; family Lachnospiraceae; genus UBA3282. The sequence continues at coordinate 138,229 of CAJTOO010000003.1, read as the reverse complement.
GCCGACAACAGACTAAGGAAAGGAAATTGGATAAATGGGCAAAATAACGGTGGAGACATGTGAGATTGAGGGACTTAAGGTAATTACACCGACGGTGTTTGGCGATGCCAGGGGTTATTTCATGGAAACCTATAATTACAATGATTATAAAGAAGCGGGAATTGACCAGGTTTTTGTGCAGGACAACCAGTCCTCTTCGGTAAAGGGTGTGCTTCGCGGCCTGCATTTCCAGATGCAGTTTCCCCAGGATAAACTGGTAAGGGTGGTGCGCGGTGAAGTGTATGATGTGGCGGTGGATCTCAGGCCGGGTTCTGCGACTTATGGCAAATGGTACGGTGTGCTGCTTTCTGCGGAGAATAAGAAGCAGTTCTTTATCCCCAAGAATTTTGCCCATGGCTTTCTGGTGCTTTCGGAGGATGCGGAGTTTGCATATAAGTGTACGGACTTTTATCATCCCAATGACGAGGGCGGTATTATCTGGAATGACCCGGATATCGGAGTCGATTGGCCAATCCCGGAGGGCATGGAACTGGTCATGTCTGACAAAGACACGAAATGGGAGGGAATCAAGGCTTTTACTGAAAAGTACCGCTAAAGTCGAAGGTGTGCCCTGCGGGAAGCAGAGCGCTCAAAGGTCAATGATATGCGTATAATGAAGACAGATAAGATAAAGAGTTCAACTGAGAAGAAAAATTTCCCAAAGCCCGCAGCGATAGCCATATTCTGGGGGCTTGGTCTGCTTCTTGCATTTGTGCTTGTGAAACATCACAATCCGCTGGCAGACCAGGTGACAGAGCAGATGAAGAAATTCAGCGGCTGTGTGCTGATTGCCTTTACCTGCATTATTTTTACGATTTATTATGACCGGATTGTGACTATACCGCTGGAATTGTTCCAGAGCAGGCGGCTGATCTGGAAACTTTCCAAAAATGATTTCAAGAAGCGGTACGCAGGTTCCTATCTGGGAATTGTATGGGCTATGGCACAGCCGGTTGTGACTGTGCTCATGTACTGGATTGTATTTGATAAAGTATTTAACGCGCGGGTACAGTTTGTGGCAGGTGAGGGTGGAGAGATACCGCCTTATGTATTGTACCTGACGGCAGGTCTGGTACCCTGGTTTTATTTTTCGGAAGCCATATCACAGGGGACGATGGCGCTTGTGGAATATACCTATCTGGTGAAAAAGGTGGTCTTCAATATCAGTATCCTTCCTATCATCAAAGTGATTGCGGCGACTTTCATTCATGTGTTCTTTGTGGGGGTGCTTTTGATTGTGGGTGTCTGCTATGGCTATACACCTACTATTTATACCTTACAATTGGTCTATTATAGTTTCTGCCTGTTTTTGTTTGTGCTGGCGCTTAGTTACATGACCAGCGCGCTGGTGGTTTTCATCAGGGATTTACAGCAGATTATTAACATCGCGCTTCAGATCGGCATGTGGGCAACCCCCATCATGTGGAATATTGATATGCTTCCGGACAATGTGAAAACACTGTTTAAGCTTAATCCTCTGGTGTATATTGTAAATGGATTCAGAAGCGCCATCTTTGATGAGGAGTGGTTCTGGGAACACTTCTATTCCTCTACTTATTTCTGGATTTTTACGATCAGTATGTTCTGTATCGGCACGCTGGTCTTTAGACGGATGCGGACACATTTTGCGGATGTGCTCTGAGTATGTGTCGCAAAAGGACCGTGGAATGAGGACTGCTGTGGGAAAGGTTGAACATGAAGGATATCGCGATTGCAGTAAAAGACGTAGGAAAAATATATAAACTCTATGACAAGCCTTCGGACCGGATCAAGGATGCAATGGGGCTTGGAAGAAAGAAGCACTATACGGAACATCATGCCTTACAGGGCGTGGATATGACGATCAGACAGGGAGAGTGTGTGGGTATTATCGGCACCAATGGCTCCGGCAAATCCACGATTCTTAAAATAATAACAGGTGTTTTGACTCCTACTTCCGGGGAAGTGAATGTGAATGGACGCATCTCCGCGCTTCTGGAGCTCGGAGCCGGATTCAACATGGAGTATAATGGCATCGAGAATATTTATCTGAATGGAACCATGATTGGTTTCAGCAAGAAAGAGATAGATGAGAAACTGGAAGAGATACTTGCTTTTGCAGATATCGGAGACTACGTGTACCAGCCGGCGAAGACTTATTCCAGCGGTATGTTTGTGCGGCTGGCCTTCGCCGTGGCGATCAATATTGATCCGGAGATTCTGATTGTGGATGAGGCGCTTTCCGTAGGAGATGTCTTTTTTCAGGCGAAATGCTATCATAAGTTTGAGGAATTTAAGAAAATGGGCAAGACCATTGTCTTTGTCAGTCATGACCTTAGCAGTATCAGTAAATACTGTGACAGGGTGGTGCTCTTAAACCAGGGTGTGAAGCTGGGAGAAGGTTCCCCAAAGCAGATGATCGATACGTACAAGCAGGTGCTTGTGGGCCAGTATGTGGCGCCGGAGGCCGAGGAGGAGAGGCTCTTAGATGATGAGAGGCTGCGGGAAATGGCAGCAAAGGGTGTGGACGGCAGTAAGATTAAGAAGCAGACAGGGGAAGCGGACGGTATGGCCAAGAACCCGGAGCTTCTGGAATATGGATCGAAAAAGGCGCTGATTTCGGAGTATTATATCACGGACGACAAAGGAGTCAGAACGTCGGCAGTCATAAAGGGAAGCCGCTTCACCATTCATATGAAGGTAGAGATGTCAGAGAGGATTGCAGCCCCGATTTTTGCCTTTACCATCAAGAATGTGAGGGGCACGGAGATCACAGGCACCAACACAATGGTGGAAAAGGCTTTTCTGGACGCGGTGGAAGCCGGTGATGTTAAGGAGATAACTTTTACACAGAAGATGAACCTGCAGGGGGGCGACTATCTGTTGTCCTTAGGTGTGACAGGCTATGAGGGAGATGATTTCACGGTGTATCACAGGCTCTATGATGTGCTCAATGTGACAGTCATCTCAGATAAAGACACGGTAGGGTATTATGATATGGATTCCGTGATAGAGGTAAAGTAGACAGTGCTGTCTTGCCCGTACTGCAGATGGGTAGACATATGTGCATAGAGGGGAAGGTCTGACTGATGAGTGGACTGAAAAATGGTTATGACTGGGCGGCCTATTATGCGGCTGTCTATGAGAAAGAACGAAAACATAATACCATGCTGGCAGGACAGGTGGCGGATTTAGAGAGAAAGCAGGAGGATTACAGGGATAATCTGGAACGGATTTATGCCAGTCCTTTCTGGAAAGCTGTCAAACCGATGCATCATTTGTTGTATGATGCGGAAAATGTAAGAACGGATTCCGGTGCTGCGCACGACACGGCGGAAAGAGAAAATAACGAATGTTATGCGGAGCAAAAAGCAGATGAAGAATCCCTTGTGGCAGTGGAGGGGTGGAGAGAAATTGAGATTCCTGATACCCAGATAGTCCTGTTGACATATGGCGCAGGTGCGCTTGAACAGGGGATTTTCGAGAAAATTAAATCGTGTTTTAATAAAAATAATTCCTGCGTAGCGGCCTATGTGGACGAAGATTACTATGAAGAGGATCCGGCCTTTGGGAAGGATCCCTGGTATAAATCTGATTATGCACCGGATACCCTTCTTGCCTATAATTGCTGGGGGCATCTGGTGGCAGTCCGGCGTGATCTGCTTTCGGAGATTGCCTATGGAGGACTGGCACAGTGCAGTGATGAGCTTAAGCTGGCGGCAGGGTTTTATGACTTGTGCCTGCGTTTGGAGGAGGCGGCGCTTAGACGCTGCGGCATGGCGTATGGGAAGATGCGGGAAGCGGTATGCCATGTGGAGGGGATACTTTATCATGGTAAGATTTCCCCGGACAGTAAGGCGGGGAACCTTTTGACCGGTGCGGGGCAGGCGTTTTCGGCGGTGCGGGAGGATGCTCTGCGCAGAAGAGGCATCCGGGCAGACTTACAGTATGGATCGGATCCTGATTTGTACCATATCGTCTATGATACTTCGGTGTCCGGCAGGGAACGCTGTGCCCGTGCGGGGAGCGCCGGCGGTGCGATTGCGCCTCACCGGGAGGTATCGGTGATCATCCTCACCAAGGATTCCCCCGCCTGTCTGGAAAGATGTCTGAAATCTTTCAAGACCAGGACGGCTTACCGTTATTATGAATGGATTGTGGTGGATAACGGAAGCAGTGAAGAGAATAGGCTTAAGATGGAAAGGCTGCAGAAAGAATATGGATTTGCCTGCCTCTATGAACGGGAGACGGAGGACACGGCGGCACTGTATCGCCAGGGCGTGGAGTGGGCAAGGGGTGATCTCTTACTCTTTCTTTCTGACAGAACGGAGATTATTGAGAAAAGCTGGCTGGGCCGCATGGCAGGGCAGGCGCTTTTACGCTATGCCGGTGCTGTGGGTGCCGGTCTGTGGAATACGGACGCTGAAAGGATCCTGCGGGGGGAGGCTGTCTGTGATGTGCCCCTGGTGCCCTTGACGTGTCTCATGGTGTCTAAGGAGAAGTATGAGGAAACAGGAGGATTTATAGAAATCGCTGAGGGCGCTTTTGACAGTGGGGATTTTTGCCGCAGACTGGAACAGGCCGGTTATTATAATGTACTGAGAAACGATGCAGCACTGCGTCTTCATGAAGCCTGTGAGGACAAGGTGGAGACGGAGGATTTCTATACAGGTTCCCTGCAGCGGGAACAGAACAGGATGACGGCGGAGGAATCCCTGCGCTTCTACAGGGAAGCTTATGAACGGGAGAGAAAGAAAGGTTGTGTACTTGCCGGCAAGTTTGAGGCCGCACAGAAAGAAAGTGATAGTTTGAGCGCCAGACTTGGTCAGATCAAGGGCAGTGTCCTCTGGCGTGTGTCTAAGCCGCTGCGTTCTTTTGTGCACTGGCTGCAGAGAACTAAGGCACGGATAGGGTACTGCGGCAGCTTCAAAGGATTCCTGCGTAAGCTGAATGCCAAAATGATAGAGAACAAAGCCCGTTCCCAGCATGGAACGGCCAGTTTCCCGGGTGCGGAGGAAGCGGCGAGACAGCGTGCCACCAGATTTGATAAAGCCATTAAATTCAGCATTCTGGTGCCTTTGTACAATACACCGGAGAATTATCTGCGGCAGGCCATAGAGTCTGTGACGGCACAGACCTATGAGAACTGGGAACTTTGTCTGGCGGACGGGTCGGATGAAGAACACGGTTATGTGGAGCAGATCTGCAGGGAGTACATGGAACTTGACAAGAAATATCTTCGCTCAAGCAGCAATCTTTACTGCCGTATTGTCTATAAGAAACTCCCTGTAAATGAGGGGATTTCCGGCAATACAAATGCTTGTCTATCCATGGCTTCCGGTGATTATATCGCACTTTTTGATCATGATGACGTACTGCACCCCAGCGTGCTGTATGAGTATATGAAGGCTATCTGTGATAAAGGGGCTGATTATATCTATTGTGATGAGACCACCTTTAAAGGAAATAAGACGATTGACCACATGCTTACCTTGCATTTTAAGCCGGATTACGCACCGGATAATCTGCGGGCAAATAATTACATCTGCCATTTCAGTGCTTTTTCCAGAAAGCTGTTAGATGGAACACAGCTGTTTCGCTCAGAGTTTGACGGCAGTCAGGACCATGATATGATTCTCAGGCTTACATCCCGGGCAAGATGTGTGGTGCATGTACCCAAGCTCCTTTATTACTGGCGTTCCCATGAGGGCAGTGTGGCTTCTGACATCAATGCCAAAAGTTATGCCATCGAGGCAGCCAGAGGAGCTGTGGCTGACCACTTGAAAAAGCAGGGATTTCAGAATTTTGAGATTACATCCACCAAAGCCTTTGAGACTATTTTCCGGATCAAATATGAGATTCAGGGAAATCCCAAGGTGTCGATTGTGATTCCCAACAAGGATCATCTGGAGGATTTACAGCGCTGTATCACTTCGATCATAGAGAAAAGCACCTATGACAATTATGAGATTCTGGTGGTGGAGAATAACAGCACCACGAAGGAAATCTTTGAATATTATAAGAAGCTTCAGGAGAATCCGCTCATCAAAGTGCTCAACTATAAGGGAGAATTTAATTATTCGCGGATCAATAATCTGGCGATAACCAGGGCTTCGGGTGAATATATCCTGCTCCTTAACAATGATACTCAGGTTATAACGCTTGATTGGATTGAGGAACTTCTGATGTATGCCCAGCGAAATGATGTGGGAGCCGTAGGGGCTAAACTTTACTATGAGGACAGGACCATTCAGCATGCGGGTGTGGTGCTTGGATTAGGAGCTCACAGGACAGCAGGACACAGCCATTATGGCATCAGTTACCACAATCTGGGCTATATGGGCAGACTCTGTTATGCCCAGAATGTGATGGCCGTGACCGGCGCCTGCCTGATGATGCGTAAGGCGCTGTTTGAGAAACTGGGCGGACTGGATGAGCATTTTGCAGTGTCCTTAAATGATGTGGATCTTTGTGTCAGGGCCTGGAAGGCAGGGTATGTGAATGTGTTCACGCCCTTTGCGGAATTATACCATTATGAGTCTGTTTCCAGGGGATTGGATGATGCCGGGGAAAAGGCAGAACGCTATAACAAGGAATCGGAAGCCTTCCGCCGGAAATGGAAAGATGTGCTGGCGCAGGGCGATCCCTATTACAATCCGAACTTTTCCCTGGACCGGAGTGACTTTGTCCTGCGGTATTTGGGTGATTCTGCAGAGCAGAATCACAGAGACTGAGGGCAGAGACAAATTTGGAATTTGCGCCGCAGCGCCGCATAAAGGCTTCGGCATGGCATGAAAGATACAGAAAGTGAAAGAATAACAGGAAAGAGATGACGATGGGCAAAAATATGGGCGATCAGGAAACAATCATGGAAGTGGGGAAGGTCAGACTGGATCTTACGCACTATCCGGGGGAGGATCTCTATTGTGACGACGATGCAGTGGAGAATGAACTTCTGGACATTGTAAAGAATTATTCGGCGGTGGAATATCAACGGATTATCGAGGAGCGGCAAAGCTGGACACTTCTATATCATCTTTCTTCTCTTCGGGAGAATATTGTGGAGTGGATTCCCATGGAGGGCTCGAAGGCGCTGGAAGTGGGGAGCGGCTGTGGCGCCGTTACAGGTGTGCTCGCGCGTAAGGCTGCCCAGGTGGTGAGCGTGGATTTGTCTAAGAAGCGAAGCCTTATCAATGCCTATCGCCACAGCGATTGTGATAATTTGGTTATCCATGTGGGGAATTTTAAAGATATAGAGCCTACATTGCCTGCGGATTTTGATTATATCTTCCTGATAGGCGTGTTTGAGTACGGGCAAAGCTATATGGGTACGGACAGGCCCTTCGAGGAGTTTTTACAGATTGTCATGAAGCATCTTGCGCCTGGCGGGCGCGTGGTGATCGCCATAGAGAATAAATACGGCCTGAAATATTTTGCGGGCTGTAAGGAAGATCATCTGGGCACCTGGTTTTCCGGCATTGAGAATTATGCGGACGGCGGTTATGTGCGCACCTTTTCCAGACAGGGGCTTGAAAAGATTTTTGACGCCTGCGGGGTGAAGGATTATAGTTTCTATTACCCTTATCCGGATTACAAATTCATGACTACCCTGTATTCGGATAAACGTTTGCCGGGCAAGGGAGAACTCTCTAATAATCTTAGAAATTATGACAGAGAGCGGCTGGATTTGTTTGATGAGAAATATGCCTTTGATGGGCTTGCGGAAGATGCTCTCTTTCCGGTATTTTCTAATTCTTATGAGGTCATCATCGGCAAAGAGCTTCCCATTCAATACACAAAATATTCCAATGACCGTGCGCCTGCGTATCAGATTAAGACGGAAATCAGCATGGAGCCTGACAGGGGCGCCGGTATAGGGACGCGGGAAAAACCGGTGATTAAAAAACTACCGTTATGCAAAGAGGCTGAAGCCCATATCAGGCAAATCGCAGCGTCTTATCAGAAGCTGGCAGACAGATATGAAGGCGGAAAGATACGGGTCAATCCCTGCGTGCTTCACGAAGAGGAAGGAAAAATCTGGGATTCCTTTGCCTATGAGGAGGGGCTGCCCCTTGCGCAGCTGCTGGATGAGAAGCTGGAAAAGGGTGATATTGAGGGCTTCCACGCTCTGTTCCGGGAATATCTGGAACGGATTGGGTATCATGAGGAATATCCGGTGGCAGATTTTGATATGATCTTTTCCAATATTATTGTGCAGGATGACGAGTGGACAATTATAGATTACGAGTGGACTTATGATAAAGTGATTGATCCCAAGGAACTGGCATTTAGGGCAATCTACTGTTATTTATTGGAAGATGAGAAAAGAAATAAATTAAACGTGGATTTAATATTGAATTCTCTGGGCATGAGTGAGGCAGATATGGACGATTGCCGGGTGAAAGAGCGGAAATTCCAGAAGCAGGTAACGGGACGCAGCCGTTCCATGTCAGAACTGTATGCCTGGATGGGAGCACCTGTTATTAATCCCTGGGATTGTCTGGAACGGGAGAAGCAGAGACTGGTGCCCAGGCGGGTGCAGATTTATGAAGACTGCGGCGGCGGCTTTTCGGAGGAAAAGTCCTATTTCGTGTCTGATGGATATTTAAATGACGAGGATGTGGAGTTACAGCTTACGGTGGACGGCAATGTACAGATGGTGCGGATCGATCCGGCCATGGAATCCTGTGTGGTCAGTGTGGAGGAACTTACCTTTAATGGAAAAGATGTTCCGGTTCGTTCCAAGGCGGTCTTTACCACCAACGGAAAGACCTTAAAATCCTCCTCTGCCGTAGTTTTTGCCACCAGCGATCCGAATCTGAGCATCAATGTGGCGGGGTTTGAGAGAAAGCCGTTAAATGTATTGTGTGCCAGATTGAAAGTGGTGATACTGCCCCTGGCGGTGGCGGAGGATATGGCGGCATCCGTGAAAAAATGGATCTGAGGAGGATAAGGTTTGCGCTTGAAGAGAAGGCTTCGGCGGCTTTTGGAAAAGCGGCTGGACAGACGGTATGAAAAAAACCTGAAATTATATGAGATGAATTATGACACCAGACTGGAGGACGAAGAGGAAGGACCGGTCCTGAAAGGACAGGAAGATTCTGTGGATTTTGAGGTTCTGGTGTTTGGGGAGGGTGAGGCGGATGTTTCGGCGAAAGAGCGGATTGCCGCCTTTTTTGCCAAGTATCCCGGGGTACAGCTTGTCTATGGGGATGAGGATATCCGGGACGAAACGGGAGCCTGTCATTCTCCCTGGCTGAAACAGGACTGGTCGCCCGACAGTTATCTTTGCAGGGACTATCTGGGCAGTCTTGTGGCGGTGAGAAGGGAAGTTTATGATAAGCTGACGGAGCAGGAGAGGAAGGAAGAAGGCGCCTGTCATGACAGGCTGGTGGAACTGGCAGGAGGCTATGGAAAAGGCTGTCAGAGCATCGGTCATCTGCGGGAGGTGTTGTTTCACAGGAAAGGACCCTGGCTGCCGGCAGGAGAGGGCAGGCCCGGTAAGCGGCTCGTGGAAGAGGAGGAAAAAGAGCATTTCGTCTCTGTGATTATTCCTTCTAAGGATCATGTGGCCATTCTCACAAGATGTCTGGAAACAGTGATCCGGACGGTGCGGGAAGTGCCCTATGAGATACTGGTTGTTGACAATGGCAGCAGCGAGGCCAACCGTGAGAAGATCGAGCAGGAAATGAAGCGGATCGGACAGAATACAGAGATCCGCTATCTCTACCGTCCCATGCCTTTTAATTTCTCTCACATGTGCAATCTGGGGGCAAAAGAGGCCAGGGGGAATCTTCTCTTATTCTTAAATGACGATATTGAGGCGGTGTCTTCCGGCTGGCTGGAGGCGCTTGTACAGAAGGCATCAGAAGAGTGGGCCGGTGCGGTGGGGATCAAACTGCTGTATCCGAATTCCGAAAGAATCCAGCATGTGGGCGTGGTGAATATTGTCTTGGGACCGGTGCATAAATTGCAGTTTCAGGATGATAACGGATGTTATTATGATGGCAGGAACCAGGGAGTCTGGAATTATCTGGCAGTGACAGGTGCCTGCCTGATGCTCCGCAGGGAAGTGTTTGAGGAGGCCGGCGGTTTTCAGGAAGCGCTTCAGGTGGCCTTTAACGATGTGGATCTGTGCTTTACCCTCTATGAAGCAGGGTATCACAATGTGATGGTCAATACCTTCCATCTGGTGCACCATGAGTCTTTAAGCCGCGGCCATGATGAAAGTGAAGAGGACCAAAAGAGGCTGATGCGGGAGCGGGATATTCTCTATGGCAGGCATCCTAAGCTTGAGAGAAAGGATCCCTATTATCATCCAAGACTCAACAGAAAGCGTCTGGATACCACCATCCGTCCCGCCTTCGAGGAAGGGCGGACGATTCCAGACAGGCGGGTGTGTGAACTGGCTGAGGATATCGGGGGTGTCAGGGAGGATGAGTGTCTGCGGCTGATTGTGGAACTGGCTACGGCCCGCAGGGTACAGGGGTATGCGGTGGTTCTGGGAAGTGACAATGCCTGCTTTGAGACCAAACTGCTGTTTCAGGATAAAGAAAGAGGAGATCTCTATCAACTGGAGTATACACCCCAGTGCCGCAATGATATTGCCCAGAACATGCCGGATCAGAAAAATATCGCGCTGTGCGGGTTTGAGGTGGAACTTGTGGCACCCCTGCCGCCCGGAGAATATCGGATTGGGGCACTGGCCCGGGATGTGATTTCGGGACTGCGGATTGTGCGGTGGATCAGTGTTGTTATGAATGTGTGAAAACAGACAGATGGATGAGCAGAAGAACCAGGGCATCAATAAACGATAAATATATTTGCTAGAGGTTACGGCTTGTGGTAAAATATAGGGGATTGATTAACTTGGGTCTGGTTCTTCCGTGAGAGATGGGCGGAGGAACGGTATTATAAAACAAGGAGGTTACACAATGGGATATCAGGAGCAATTTGAATTCTGGCTGGAGGATTCCTACTTTGATGAGGCAACCAAGCAGGAGCTTTTGGCAATCAGAAACGATGAGAAGGAAATTGAGGACAGATTTTATAAGGAGCTTGCGTTTGGTACAGGAGGACTCCGCGGAGTGATCGGGGCCGGCACGAATCGTATGAACATCTACACGGTGCGTAAAGCCACCCAGGGTCTGGCTAATTACATAAAGAAACAGGGCGGTGAGAAGAAAGGGGTTGCCATTGCCTATGACTCCAGAAGAATGTCTCCGGAGTTTGCGGATGAGGCGGCATTGTGCCTGGCGGCTAACGGGATTAAGGCTTATGTATTTGATGCTCTCCGTCCCACACCGGAATTATCGTTTGCCCTCAGAGAGCTTGGCTGTATCTCAGGTATTGTGATTACGGCCAGTCATAACCCGCCGGAATATAATGGTTATAAATGTTACTGGGAGGACGGCGCGCAGGTGACAGCTCCCAAGGATAAAGAGATTATCACAGAGGTCAACAATGTGACCGATTATCACACAGTAAAGACCATGGAGAAAGAGGAGGCTGTAAAGGCCGGCCTTTATGAAGTCATCGGTAAAGAGATGGATGATAAATACATGGTGGAATTAAAGAAACAGATCATTCATCCGGAAGTGATCAAAGAGATGGCAGAGGATATGAAGATTGTCTATTCTCCTTTCAACGGAACCGGCAATGTGCCAGTGAGAAGGATTCTTTCCGAGCTTGGTTTCCAGAACGTGTATGTGGTGCCGGAACAGGAGATGCCGGATCCCGATTTCACAACCCTGGACTATCCGAATCCCGAGGATCCCAAGGCCTTTACTCTGGCCTTAAAGCTTGCGAAAGAAAAGAACGCAGATATCGTCCTTGCGACAGATCCCGATGCAGACAGACTGGGTATTTACGCACTGGATACCAAGAGCGGTGAGTATGTGCCGTTCACAGGCAATATGTCCGGTATGCTGATTGCGGAGTATATTTTGAGAGAGAGAGCAGCGACTGGCACTATGCCGGAGAACCCTGCGCTTGTGACCACCATTGTGACTACCAATATGGCCAGAGCGATTTCTGACGATTATAAAGTGAAGTTCATCGAAGTACTGACAGGATTTAAATTCATCGGTGAGCAGATCAAGCTGTTCGAGCAGAATGGTTCCAACCATTATGTGTTCGGGCTGGAAGAGAGTTACGGCTGTCTGGCAGGCACCCATGCCAGAGATAAAGATGCGGTCGTGGCTGTGATGTGTCTGTGTGAGATGGCAGCATGGTGCAAGAAACAGGGTAAGACTGTGTGGGATCAGATGATCACACTCTATGAGAAATACGGTTATTTTAAAGAGAGTCAGTATTCCATTACCATGAAGGGTATCGACGGTGCGAAGGAAATTGAAGAGCTGATGAACAAGCTTCGTAAGAATCCGCCGAAGAACTTCGGGGATTTGAAGGTAAAAGAATTCAGGGATTATGATACCGGAAAGACACTGAACTTAGAGACCGGGGAAGAGGGTGAGACAGGATTGCCCCAGTCCAATGTACTCTATTTTGATCTGACCAATGATTCCTGGTGCTGTGCAAGACCTTCCGGCACAGAGCCGAAGATTAAATTCTATATGGGTGTGAAGGGAACGAGCCTTGAGGATGCACAGGCAAAACTGGATCAGCTGACAGAAGATCTTAAGAAGAATTTGTAAGAAAAGCGTGATAATCGCCCTGCGGTGAGCAGGGCGATTTCGTTACATTTGGTAAGTGGGAGGCGTGACAGTGGGCAATCGGATCTTGAAGATGGATAACGTAAGAAAGACCATAAATTACCTGAAGAAAAACGGCATAAGTCATGCATACTATGCTGCGAAGGAGCGTTTGGAGGAAGAAAAAAGGGCTGATTATTATTACATGGCGCCTTCTGCGGAAACACTGACAAGACAGCGCCGGGAGACAGAGGATTATCCATACCTGTTCAGCATTGTGACGCCGGCTTACGAGACAGAAGAAAGCTATCTGCGGGAAATGCTTGCCTCTGTGCGTGACCAGAGTTACCGCAAGTGGGAGCTGATCATTGTGGATGCCTCAGACAGTGATCTGGTGGAGCGGACGGTGCGTCAGGTGACAGAAGAGGCCGGCGATATGCGTATCAAGTATAGACGTCTGGGAAAGAACCTGGGTATCTCGGGCAATACCAATGCGGGTATCGCCCTGGCGGCAGGGGATTATATTGCGTTTCTGGATCATGATGATTTCATAACGCCTGATGCTTTATATTATATGGCAGCGGCAGTACAGGAAAGCAGGGTACAAAACTGTCTGCCTGCTTTGTTGTATTCGGACGAAGACAAGTGCGATGAAACGTCCAGATTTTTTATATCTCCACATATAAAACAAAAATTCAATCTGGATTTAATACTTTCAAATAATTACATCTGTCACTTTATGGCAGTGGAAGCCAAACTGTTGAAAACACTGAAACTGCGCAGCGAATATGATGGAGCCCAGGATTACGATCTGGTACTGCGGGTTGTGGATAACTTATTGAAGAGAGACCTGTTGGGCAGAATGGAGACGATGATTGTCCATATCCCACGTATACTCTACCACTGGCGCTCCCACGCCCAGTCCACAGCCCAGAATACACAGAGTAAATCTTACGCCTATGAGGCAGGCCGGAGGGCGCTTGCGGATTTTGGAAGCAGACAGGGATGGCAGACACATGTGGAGCATAGTCTGCACCTGGGATTTTATGATATCTGTTATGAACCGGATCTTTTGTCAGTCAGGCAGGATGCAGGGGTGGTGGGCGGAAAGATTCTGGATGCCTGCGGCTGTATCTGTGCGGGAGCCTATGATGAGAGCGGCGAATGTCTCTTTGAGGGATTAAACGGGCATTATAGCGGCGGCAGCACCCACCGGGCGGTATTAAAGCAGGATTGTGCGGCGGTGGATATCCGTTGTATACAGGTGCGGGAAGAGTTGCAGCCGGTTTACAGGCAGATTCTGGGAATCCCTTATCAGGAGAGAACGGTACAGGTGAAAACCAGACAGGGAAGACAGGATGTACAGATTGCCGATGTGGCCGGCCTTAGTTGTGATGAGGCCGGGTATCGTAAATTGAGCCTTGCCTTCGGACAGGCAGTGCGCAATGCAGGCTATCTGGTGGTGTGGGATCCGGGCATTGTCATAAAGTCAGGCAGGTGAGGGGCATTCGATCATTGGGAGACCGCAGTTGCCTTTGCCGGGAAGAGGCTGTGTAAAGCAGGAAGAATCGAAATTGAGGAAGGGCCATGGGGCAGGATAAGAAGACAGGGACAGAGAACAAATACAGAAAGTTAAATCATCAGGGAACTGAGGACGACGCTGCAGTCCGTTCCACCATCATCATTCCCAACTATAATGGAAGAGACTATATTGAGAACTGTCTGAAGTCTCTGGAAAAGGAGCCGGCCAGGATACTTGTGGTGGATAATGGTTCTACAGATGGGAGCAGGGAATTGGTGGCAGAGAAATTCCCAAAGGCAGAGCTGATTGCCTTAGAGCATAACCAGGGGTTCTGCGGTGCGGTAAACAGAGGCATTGCAGAAAGCAAAACAGCATATGTTATTTTATTAAATAACGATACTGTAGCGCGCCGGGGGTTCGTTCGTGCGCTGGAAGCGCCCCTGCAGCAGGATGAGAAAATCTTTTCCGGGGCTGCACAGATGATCAATATGAGGAAGCCTCAGCTGATAGATGATGCGGGAGATTATTACTGTGCGCTGGGCTGGGCCTTTGCGGCGGGAAAGGATAAGGGACGGGAGGCTTACCAGAAGGGACGGGATATTTTTGCGGCCTGCGGGGGTGCCTGCATCTATCGCAGAAAGACTTTGTCTAAAATCGGAGTGCTGGATGAGAATCATTTTGCGTATCTGGAAGACATCGATCTGGGATACCGCGCCAGAATAGCGGGATATCGGAATCTTTATATTCCGGAGGCAGAGGTTTATCATGCGGGGAGCGCGTCGTCTGGTTCTCGCTATAACGCCTTTAAGGTAAATCTTGCGGCCAGGAACAGTGTGTATCTGGTTTATAAAAATATGCCTTTTCTGCAGATTTTATTAAACCTTCCTTTTTTGCTGATGGGATATTTTATCAAAACACTTTTCTTTATCCGTAAAGGGTTTGGAAGCGTATATCTGCGAGGCATCCTGAAAGGGATGAGATTGTGTGTGTCGGCGCAGGGCAGGCAAAACCGTGTGCGTTTTAAGCTTCACAATCTGCCAGCTTATGTCAGGATACAATGG
This sequence comes from uncultured Lachnospiraceae bacterium, assembly GCA_910577735.1. Lineage (GTDB taxonomy): Bacteria > Bacillota > Clostridia > Lachnospirales > Lachnospiraceae > UBA3282. The sequence goes on along the minus strand of CAJTOO010000003.1, from coordinate 122,975 downwards.
GAGCTGTGGCGCAACATATGTTATAGGTTGTGTTTTTAGCATAAATATTGTAAAATAAAAGGAAAATTGCTTACCGTACCTCCGTGAGAGGCTTGCATATGATCAAAGATAACCAGAAATATTTTAACAGACTGCACGTTGTGCTGGATGCTGTGATTGTTGCGGTATCCTATATGCTGGCCTGGTACTTAAAGTTTGCCAGTCCTTTTACAGACACCGACCCTACTGCCGGTGCTCTTTCCATGGGCACATATTTCCAGATGCTGTATGTGATCGTGCCGGGTTATCTGATATTGTATTATTCTTTTAATTTATATACGCCGAAAAGGGCAACTGTCCACCGTTATGAGATTCTCAATATTTTCCAGGCAAATACAGTAGGCATGGTCCTGCTGATGGCCGGCTGGTATCTGATTGCACAGATTCACTTCTCCCGTAGTATGATGGCGATGTTCTATGGGATCAATATTTTCCTGACGACTCTGGGACGTACTTTTATCCGCATGCTCCTGCAATATTTCCGGGAAAAAGGTTATAACCTGAAATATATTCTGCTGGTGGGGTATTCCCGTGCCACGGAAGAGTATATCAAGCGCATAAATGCCAATCCCCAGTGGGGCTATGTGGTGCGGGGCATTCTGGATGACAGTGTGCCGAGCGGTACGGTCTATAAAGGGGTTAAAGTACTGGGACGCATTGAGAATCTGCTCTATATTCTGCCCCAGAACAAGCTGGACGAGATTGCCATCACTCTTTCTTTGAAAGACTACGATAATCTGGAACACATTGTGGACTTGTGTGAGAAGTCCGGTGTGCATACGAAATTTATCCCGGACTATAACAGTCTCTTCCCGAGCAGGCCTTATACGGAGGATTTGATGGGACTTCCGGTGATCAATATCCGTTATGTGCCTTTGACCAATACATTGAACTGGTGTGCCAAGCGGGTGATGGATATTCTGGTAGCCCTGGTGGGGGTGGTGGTATCTTCGCCGATTATGCTGGTGTCTGCTTTGGCCATCAGATGCACGTCCAGAGGGCCTGTGATTTTTAAACAGGAAAGAATCGGACTTCACAATAAGCCTTTTAAAATGTATAAATTCCGCACCATGGAGGTGCAGAAGCCGTCTCAGGAGGAAAAGGGGTGGACCACCAAGGATGACCCAAGGGTTACCAAAGTGGGCAGATTTCTGCGCAGGACGAGTATCGATGAACTCCCCCAGCTGTTCAATATCCTGAAAGGGGATATGAGTGTGGTGGGACCCAGGCCGGAGAGACCCCAGTTCGTGGAGCAGTTTAAAGAAGAGATACCCCGTTATATGGTCAAACACCAGGTGAGACCCGGGTTGTCCGGCTGGGCGCAGATCAATGGTTACAGAGGAGATACTTCCATTAAGCGCAGGATAGAGTATGATATTTTTTATATTGAGAACTGGACCATGTCTTTTGACATCAAGATTATGTTCCTCACGATTTTCAAGGGATTTATCAATAAAAACGCCTATTGAGGAGATAATAAGACAAAATGTAAATTCTTAAGAAATTCGGAAGAGTTGCGAAAGAAACATGAATTATATTGCAATTATACCAAGATGTAGTATAATCTTATAAGAATAGACACAAAAGGTTGCCTTTTCGGGCAGAATGTGACAAAATAAGAGACGGAATTTTACTGTAAATTTTGTTGGGAATCAAGGGAGTGCAAAGTATGGCCAAGCATTATGAAGATGAATATGACGAGGATGATTACAGGCCCAGGAAAAAGTCTTCTTCCAGGAGCGGTTCCAAGTCTTCCGGCAGGAGGTCCTCAGGGTCCGGGAAGAAGTCATCCGGCAAAAAATCATCCGGCAAGAGTACGAGTAAGAAAAAGCAGGCAAAGAAACAGCGCAGACGGATTATCATTTTTATTGTCGAGATTATTATCCTTGTCATAGCAGTGGTGGTTTTATATGGTGTTATGAAAGGTACCGGCAGCGGTAAGGTGGAATTGAATGATGAGAAGATCATCATCAATGATACCGTGGAACAGGCCCAGGAGACGACCATGAAGGGGTATCGGAATATTGCCCTGTTTGGTGTGGATTCCACTTCGGGCGCACTGACGAAGAATACGCGAAGCGACACAATCATGATTGCTTCCATCAATCAGGATACGGGAGAGTGTAAGCTGGTTTCCATATATCGTGATACTTACCTGAATCTGAGTAATGATTCTTACAATAAGTGTAATGCAGCCTATGCCAAGGGTGGTCCTGAGCAGGCAATCAATATGCTGAATATGAATTTGGATATGAACATCACGGATTTCGTTACCGTTGGTTTTGCCGGTCTGGCAGATACCATTGATGCGTTGGGCGGTGTATATATCGATGTGGATGACTCAGAGATCAGCCACTTAAATAACTATCAGCTCTGTATTGCAGAGGACCTGAAGAGGAGTTACACACCAGTAGCAGAGACCGGCTATCAGCTGCTTGACGGTCTGCAGGCTACAGGTTATTGCCGTATCCGTTATACTGCAGGAGATGACTTTAAACGTGCCGAGAGACAGAGGGAGGTTCTTTCCGCAGTAGCGGATCAGGCGAAGAAGGCTTCGCTGCCGCAGCTCACAAGCACTGCAGATGCTGTGTTCAACGAAGTATATACTTCATTGGATCTGGCGGAGATTGTGGATATGCTTGGCAATGTAGGCACTTACTACATTTCGGATACAGCCGGATTCCCGCAGGAGTCCAACCGCGCCACAGGAACGATTGGTTCCAAAGGATCCTGTGTCATCCCGCTCAGTCTGGAGGACAATGTCAAATGGCTGCATGAGTTCCTGTTTGATGCCAAAGATTATGAACCGTCAGAGACTGTAAAGAAATGCAGTCAGAAGATTTATGATGATACAAACGGATATCTGAATAAATAATGAATCATAGCAAAGGGGCTTGTCTTGCAGGCCCCTTTTATTCCGTACTAAAATATAAATGGAGGGGAAATGCGTGGACCAGGTAGACATTATCATTCCCGCCTATAAACCTGATCGGAAATTTTTGGCGTTGATCGATAAACTGACCCAGCAGAGTGTGCCCATAAACCGGATCATTGTCATGAATACGGAACAGAAATATTTTGAGCGGCTGGTTTATGGTACTTCTTTTTGTAAAGACCATCATAATATAGTAGTAAAGCATCTGTCCAAAAGAGAATTTGACCATGGACGAACCAGAAACCAGGGGGTCAGACATTCCCAGGCCGATTATTTTATCATGATGACACAGGATGCTGTGCCGGCTGATGAATTTTTGGTGGAGAGACTGCTTGCCAGTCTGCATCAGGATAAGGTGGCGGTGGCTTATGCCAGACAGCTGCCGGATGAGGAGAGCAGGGAGGAGGAGAAGTATACCAGAAACTTTAATTATCCTCCGCAGTCCAGGACTAAGACACAGGCAGATGCTTCTGAGCTGGGAATCAAGACATTTTTCTGTTCCAATGTGTGTGCTGCGTATAATCGGGAGCTGTTTGATAGTCTGGGAGGCTTTGTGAAACATGCCATTTTTAATGAGGATATGCTTTATGCGGCTAAGGCTGTAAAAGCGGGCTATGCCATCGCCTATACCGCTGAGGCCCAGGTATATCATTCCCATAATTATACGAATGCACAGCAGTTTCACCGGAATTTTGACCTGGGGGTATCTCAGGCGGATCATTGGGAGTTGTTTGAGCAGTTTCCCTCGGAGTCAGAAGGAATCCGTATGGTAAAGGGGATGGTTGCCCATCTGAAAGAAAAGAAAATGAAGCGCAGGATTCCCCATGTGCTGTGTCAGAGCGCCTTTAAGTATATGGGGTATCTTCTGGGTAAAAATTATCGCAGACTGCCAAGACGGTTTGTGACATCTATGTCATCTAACAAAGAGTACTGGATGCATTGACAGACGAAAGGGAAGAACTGCTATTAACAGATTGGGATATGGGACGGAAAACAGGAGGATATCAATATGTGTGGAATCGTAGGTTATATTGGAACCAAACAGGCAGCCCCCATCATACTGGATGGATTGTCCAAACTGGAGTATCGCGGATATGATTCTGCGGGCATGGCGATTTATGATGACGGCAGGATAAATATCACCAAGTCAGTGGGGCGGCTTAAGGTGCTTGAGAATATAACCCATGGCGGAGAGACCATGCCGGGTATCTGCGGAATAGGACATACCCGCTGGGCTACCCACGGCGTACCAAGCAATACCAACGCCCATCCCCATTTCAATGAGGCAGAAACTATTACTGTAGTACATAACGGAATCATTGAGAACTATATACAGCTTCGTAAAATGCTGACGGACAAAGGATATCACTTTGTCTCGGAAACAGATACGGAGGTGCTTGCCCATCTGCTGGATTATTATTATAAAGGAAATCCCCTGGAGACGATCACGAAGGTACTGCATCGTGTGGAAGGTTCCTATGCTTTGGGCATTCTCTTCGCAGACTGTCCGGATCAGATTTTTGCAGCCAGAAAGGATTCTCCTCTTATTGTGGGACAGAATGAGGACGGCTGTTTCATCGCCTCAGACGTGCCTGCAATTCTCAAGTATACCAGAAAGGTATATTATGTTGACAATCAGGAAGTAGTGCGTCTGCGTGCAGATCATATGCACTTCTATACGGTGGACGAGGAGGAGACGAGCAAAGAGCCCGTCACCATCGAGTGGGATGCCAGCGCTGCGGAGAAGGCCGGTTATGAGCATTTCATGTTAAAGGAAATGTACGAACAGCCAAAGACCGTGACGGATACACTGATGCCGCGGCTGAAAGATAATGATATCGTGATTGAAGAACTGAATATGAGCGATGAGGAGCTGCAGGAGATTAAGAAAATTCATATTGTGGCCTGCGGTTCTGCCTATCATGCGGGTATGACGGGCAAATATGTGATAGAAGGGCTTGCCAGGGTGCCGGTGGAAGTGGATCTGGCATCGGAGTTTCGTTACCGTAATCCGATTCTGGAAGAGGGGGCCATGGTGGTGGTCATCAGCCAGTCCGGTGAGACGGCAGATACGCTGGCAGCGCTTCGGGAAGCGAAGGCAAGAGGATTTAAGGTGCTGGGGATCGTTAATGTGGTGGGCAGTTCCATTGCCAGGGAAGCAGACAATGTGATGTATACCTGGGCAGGGCCGGAAATTGCTGTGGCAACTACCAAAGCTTACAGCGCTCAGTTGATAGCGCTCTATCTTCTGGCCATTAAGATCGGCAGAGTGCGGGGAAAGATTGATGATAAGACTTATGCCTGCCTGATTGGGGATTTGAGATGCCTGCCGGATCAGATAGAGCTTTTATTAAATAATAAGAACAAAATCCAGAGATTTGCCAACCGGTATATCGGGGCAAAGGATGTGTTCTTTATTGGCCGGGGAATTGACTATGCGATCTCTCTGGAAGGTTCCCTGAAATTAAAAGAGATTTCCTATATTCATTCCGAAGCCTATGCGGCAGGAGAATTGAAGCACGGTACCATTTCCCTGATTGAGGAGGGAACCCTGGTGGCGGCAGTGTCCACCCAGCCGGAACTCTATGCCAAGACCATCAGCAATATGGTGGAAGTCAAGGCAAGGGGGGCTTTTCTGCTGGCAGTGACCTGTGAGGAGAATAAAGAGATTGAGAAAGCAGCCGATTATGTGATTTATATTCCGGAGACGAATCCATACTTTGCCAATTCCCTGGCCATCATACCCCTGCAGCTCTTTGGATATTATGTGTCCGTAGGAAAAGGATGTGACGTGGATAAGCCGAGGAATCTGGCTAAGTCGGTGACTGTGGAGTAGGACACATAAAACACAGATTTAAAACACAATTTTTATAAAAAGTTATCACAATTTGTACACAATTAAATACTATACTGACTACATGATCAACGGAGGTGATCGGTGAAAACCGGTGTCAATAGGAGTAATGGAAAGGAGAAAAGATCATGTACGATAATCAATATCCAAACGATTACACAAGCCAGAACGAAAATAAGCAGCCTGTGGGACCAGGATACAGGTTCCATCAAGACAGTTACCAGGGCAGTTACACGAACTATCAGCAGGATACGGCAGGTCATGGAACGGCACAACAGAGTACAGCGGGCCAGGGGACAACACAGCATAATCCCTATAGTCAGACCAATACCTATCAGACCAGCGGGGGCAGCTATCAATACGGCAGTACCTATGCCAATGATTATGCCAGAATGGATCATAAGAAGGATAAGAAGATCCGGGAAAAGAAGCCGCGTACGGGCGGCGGCTATTGGAAGAAAGCGTTGGCAGCAGTGTCTCTGGGACTGTTCTTTGGCATCTTTGCAGGTATGGGTCTCTATATTGTGGATGCTGTTTCCGGTATGTCAGACCGGGCGGACCAATCCGTCACCACGCAGCAGGCTGAAAAAGAGGATGGCGGTGCCGTGGCAGGCGCGGAAGAAGATGCGGCAAAAGAAGCGGACAATAAGACGCAGGCCAGTGTGAAAGAAACAGGCAGCGTGACAACTGTGGTTTCTGATGTGTCGGATGTGGTGTCAGAAGTCATGCCTTCCATCGTGGCGGTCAACAACCATTATACGGAGACCATGTCCTATTTCGGACAGTCCATGAGCAGTGAGGCGGATGCCAGTGGATCCGGCATCATTGTGGGACAAAACGACACGGAACTTTTGATCGTGACAAATTATCATGTGATAGCGGATACAGACAAGCTGACGGTGCAGTTTGTGGAAGGCAGCGAGGCAGAGGCCCTGATCAAAGGCATGGATCCGGATATGGATCTGGCAGTCATTGCAGTGCCCATTGGAAAAGTGGAATCAAAGACATTACAGGAAATCAAGGTGGCAACACTGGGTGATTCTGATTCCCTGGTGGTGGGAGAACCGGCGATTGCCATCGGAAATTCACTGGGCTACGGACAGTCAGTCACTACAGGCGTAATCAGTGCACTGGACAGAACCATTGAAATATCGGGCAGTGCGGACGGTACCTTTATTCAGACAGATGCAGCCATCAATCCCGGCAACTCCGGCGGTGCGCTTTTGAATATCAAGGGCGAGGTCATTGGTATCAATTCTAATAAGATTGGCGGCAGTGCCGTGGAAGGTATGGGATATGCCATTCCCATCTCGGCGGCGAGTCCGATCATTGCGGATTTAATGCTGAAGGAGACCAAAAATAAGGTAGCCAAAGAGGAGAGAGGATATCTGGGAATCACAGGCATCAGTGTCACCCAGGAGGTTTCTCAGGCCTACGGTATGCCGGAAGGAGTCTATATTGCACATGTGTATGAAAATACGGCGGCGTCCAGAGCCGGATTGAAACAGGGCGATATCATTATGGAATTTAACGGCGATTCCATCACCTCCATGGAAGAACTGCAACGGGAGCTGGAGTTTTATGCCAAGGGTGAAACTGTGGATGTGAAAGTTATGACCATGACTACCAATGGATATGAGGAGGTTGTGGTGGAAATGACGCTTGGCAATAAAGTACAGGAATAGTGCCGGAAAATGGGTATTCTCTCAGAAGGACCTGCTGGTCTTAGGATTCTGGGATTTGACAAGGCGGAGAAAGGCGGTTGTATGACTGCCTTTCTTTTCTGTGCGGAAGGCGCAGGGAAGGACGTTTTAGAAAATGTTTACTTGTGAGAATAGTTTATTTATACTATGATAGAAGGGTGCAGGACAGCCAGGAATCTGTCAGCCAGGGTGCGGATAATCCGCAGCCGGATATGAAATGTATATGACATTTGTGTCAGAAAGGGAGAAACAGAGGATATGTATGACGATAAATATGATGAGATAGATAAGGAGAAAGAAAGAGATAAAGAGAGCAGGAACTGGGATTTTCGGGAAGTGGAGGACGCAGAGGAGCAAAGAGAGACGCTTCGCAGGGCAAGAAAAGAAAATGCTGGGAAAGATGAGACCTCTGCCCCGGAGACATCGGTGGTGACGATGGCCGGGAAGCATGATGAGTCCGGAAAAGACACGGCTGTGCAAACGGAAGAAAAAGGCACGGTGGATCTGACGGATGACAAAGATAAGCATGACAGTGAATATGAGGATGTCTGTTTTATCTGCCGCAGACCGGAGAGTAAGGCGGGGCGGATGTTCCGGCTGCCAAATCATATCTGTGTCTGTGATGACTGTATGCATAAGACCATGGATACGGTCAGCCAGTTCGACTACCAGGGCATGTTGGATCATCCCGACATGCATGATATGAGAAACGGCGGGAGATTTCCGAATATCAGCTTTGTCAATCTGGCAGACCTGCAGGGAGACGGCGGGATTCCCAACAAGCAGAAATTGAAGAAAAAGAAGAAAAAAGATGAAAGAGCAGAGATTGATATTCGTAATATCATCCCACCGCATAAGATTAAGGAAAAGCTGGATGAGTATGTGGTGGGACAGGAGCATGCTAAGAAAGTTATGTCTGTGGCAGTTTATAATCACTATAAGAGAGTGGCTACGGGCACTATGGACGAGATTGAGATTGAGAAGTCAAATATGCTCATGATCGGGCCTACGGGCTGCGGCAAGACCTACCTGGTCAAGACACTGGCCAGGCTTTTGGATGTGCCCCTTGCAATCGCCGATGCCACATCCCTGACAGAGGCCGGATACATCGGTGATGATATCGAGAGCGTGGTATCCAAGCTTCTGGCAGCGGCAGAAAATGATGTGGAGCGTGCGGAACAGGGCATTATCTTCATCGATGAGATTGATAAGATTGCCAAGAAAAAGAATACCAACTCCCGGGATGTGAGCGGCGAGTCGGTGCAGCAGGGTATGCTGAAACTTTTGGAGGGCGCGGAGGTGGAAGTGCCTGTGGGAGCTAATTCCAAGAATGCCATGGTTCCACTGGCTACGGTGAATACCAGAAATATCCTGTTTATCTGCGGCGGTGCATTCCCGGACTTAGAGGAGATCATCAAGCAGAGATTGAATAAGAAGACTTCCATCGGCTACAATGCAGAACTGAAAGATAAATATGATAAAGAAAAAAATATTTTAAAGCGGGTTACGGTGGAAGATATCAAGAAGTTCGGCATGATACCGGAGTTTATTGGCCGTCTTCCGATTATATTTACTCTCGAAGGACTGACCAAGGAAATGATGGTCAAGATTCTAAGCGAGCCCAGAAACGCAATTTTAAAGCAGTACCAAAAGCTGCTGGAGCTGGATGAGGTACAGCTTTGCTTTAACCAGGGAGCCCTGGAGGCGATTGCCGAGAAGGCCTTGGAGAAAGAGACAGGAGCCAGGGCGCTTCGGGCGATTATTGAGGAGTTTATGCTGGACATCATGTATGAAGTGCCCAAGGATGATAATATTGGCCGTGTGACTATCACCAGAGAATACATTGAAGGCACAGGGGGGCCGGTGATAGATATCCGCAGCAACAGCATGGAACATCCGGACAATCTGAATGTGATAGAACAGCATACGGAGGCATAGAATAGAGATAAGAGAATAACCAGGTGAAAGGACATATTTAATAACGTATGTTGTTTAATGTGTTAATAAAAATTTGACCTGTCAGGAAAAAATCTTATCCAATGATTATGTGGATCTTATCACGGACTATGAGGGGGCGGAGCAGTTTTTTGAGGCTATGTCCGCAGATTTTTGTCATCATCAGATAGATGAAAATTATGGGGTTACGAATGTGAAACGCAGTGAGACGCCGAATATGTCCATTGGGTATTATGGATATTCAGCCATTCCCAATCTGTACGGACTGATGCAGGTGCAGCAGGGGTCGTTTAATCCGGAGTGTCTCAATGCCATGGGCAACATCCAGGTACAGAATCCGCCTCTTGCCCTGCAGGGAAACGGCGTGATCATTGGCTTTATTGACACCGGAATCCGCTATGAACTGGATGTGTTCAGGCGGGAGGACGGAAGCAGCCGCATAGTGTCTATCTGGGATCAGACCATACAGACGGGAACGCCTCCCCAGGGCTTTGAATATGGTACGGAGTACCGCCGGGCGGACATTGACCAGGCACTGCAGGTTGATGATCCTCTGTCTGTGGTTCCCACCACGGATACCATTGGGCATGGCACGCAGATGGCCTCTGCAGCGGCGGGAAGTCTGCTGAATCAGGGCCTGACGTTCAGAGGCGCCGCACCCCAGGCAGACATTGCAGTGGTGAAGTTAAAAGGGGCGAAACAGTATCTTCGGGATTACTATCTGATTGCGGATACAGCAGAGGCATATCAGGAAAATGATATTATGGAGGCGGTCAAATATCTGCAGCAGATGGCGGTGCCTTTCAGCAAACCGGTGGTGATCGTGCTGGGTATCGGCACCAATATGGGCAGTCATGATGGCACCTCGCCGTTAGCTTCTTATCTGAATATTGTTGCAAGCCGCAGGAGCCGTTCTGTGGTGGTCTGTGGCGGAAACGAGGGGGATAAGGAGCACCATTATGAGCATTCCATGCCCAGTGATGTGGAAATCAGGGTGTCAGAGCGCATGAAAGGTTTCTGTATGGAATTGTGGGGGAGTCTGCCTGATGATTATGCCATTTCCATACGCTCTCCTGGCGGGGAAGTGTCTCCGGTTCTTGATTTTCGCAATGGGATTGATAAAACTATTTACTATATCTTTGACAGGACCAGGATAACACTGGCAGTGGTGCTGGTGGAGAAAGACGCCGGAGATCCCCTGATATTTATGCGCTTTGATAATCCCACACCGGGAATCTGGACAGTGGCTGTCAGTTCTTCGGAAAGGCAGATGCGCGGTAATGGTCTTTATCATATGTGGCTGCCCATTGAACAGTTTCTGGAGCAGAGCGTTACATTTCTTTCGCCAAGCCCGGAAGTGACATTGACAGAACCGTCCAATGCGTCTCAGGTCATTACAATATCAGGATATGACAGTCATACGGACAGCTGGTATTCTGCTTCCGGCAGGGGATATACCAGAAATGGCGGAATCAAACCTGACTTAGTGGCGCCGGGGGTGAGAGTGCCGGCGATACTGGGGGAGGAAAGCGGTTCCTGCATTGCAGCGGCAATGGCAGCAGGATGTGCGGCTCAGTTTATGGAGTGGGCCATTGTAGATGGCAGCGCGCCGGCAGTGGACAGCAGAGGAACGAAAAGCTATCTGATCCAGGGAGCAGACCGCTCGGGTGACATTGTGTATCCGGACACACGGTGGGGATACGGGAGAATCAATATCAATGGGACTTTTGAGACCTTGGCGAGGCTGTAAGAAGACAAAAAACAGGACCCGGTCCTGTTTTTTTGCTGTATTTGCTGACAGGAAACAGTTGCTACTTTGGGCAAAAAAGTATATGCTTATAAAACAGAGTATTAAACAGGAGGGATGTACCATTGACCATGATAGGATGTGCACTTTTGGCGGCGGCAGTGTTTACGCTGGATCTGTTTATCAAGAATCATATAGAGAAGACCAGAACGGAAGGGGAAACCGAACTTTCCCGGGGCGGGCTGGTGGTGTTTCATAAATATCATAACAGGGGCGCCTTCCTGAACCTGGGAGAAAAGAAACGGGAACTTATGACAATTGTGTCATTAATATTGACGCTTGCTCTTACGGTGGTATTCCTCACAACGTTCACATGCCGGGGCAGAAAGACTCTGAAATGGGGGCTGGCGCTTCTTCTCGGAGGCGCTTACAGCAATACTTATGACCGTCTGGTGCGCAAGTACGTGGTGGACTATGTGAGTTTTCCGGTTAAGAATAAACGCGCTGCGGGTATTGTTTTTAATATTTCTGATTTTTGCATTATGATCGGTGCGCTTTTGATGGTATTAGGGCAGGAGACGTAGAAAGCTCAGGTGTGTATAGCAACATGGGAAAGGATGGCAGGAGAAGGATTCCGGCCATCCTTTCCTATGTTTATGCAGTAATGACAGTGCCGTTCCTACCCTTAATGGCATCGGCAACAGCGTCTAAGGAAGTGATCAGTACTTTCCCGGCTGGGTTTTGCGCCAGGTAAAAGATAGCAGCTTCAATCTTTGGAAGCATGGAACCTTCTGCAAACTGCCCTTGGGCCATCAGTTCCTTCGCCTGCGTTACGGTGAGATGCGCCAGGGATTCCTGATTCGGCTGGCCGAAATTCTGGTAGACGCAGGGCACGCCCGTGAGGATGATCAGTTCATCGGCCATCAGGTCAGCGGCCAGTTTGCCGGCAATGGAATCTTTCTCAATGACAGCGGAAGCGCCTTTTAAGGCATGATTCTGCTCGATGACGGGAATGCCGCCGCCGCCGCAGGCGATAACTACCTGGTCGGCGTCTGCCAGTGTACGGATGGCGTCAATCTCCAGAATTTCAATGGGATGGGGCGCGGCCACCACGCGCCGGAAGCCCTTGCCGGGTTCTTCCTGCACATAGTTGCCCTTTTTGATTTCTACTTCTGCGTCCTCAGCGGACATGTAGCGTCCGATCACTTTGGTGGGAGCGTAGAAAGCTTCGTCATAGGGGTCTACTGTCACTTGGGTTAAAATGGTACTGACTGCCTTTGTAATACCGCGGCTTAAGAGTTCCGCACGCAGGGAATTTTGGATGTCATAGCCCACATACCCCTGACTCATGGCGGAACAGACGCACATGGGAGCCGGCGTATAGTCGATATAGACCCGGCGCAGCTGGGTCATGGCTTTATGAATCATACTGACCTGGGGGCCGTTGCTGTGGGTGATGGTGAGCTGATAGTCAGCCTCCACAAGGTCTGCCAAAGCTTTTGCCGTGACTTTCACTGCGTCCCACTGCTCCAGAGTCGTATAGCCCAGCGCCTCATGTCCCAAAGAGACCACAGCCCTTTTTTTATGGCAGAGGGAATGCCTCCGTTTGTCCGAGTCCGTGAAGCAGATTTCGCAATCGGGCTTGTTTGCTTCTTTACGCATAAGATATCCTCCTGATGCAGGCCTGCATGGCCAATGATAATGATTTCTTTACTGTGAAATGATTGCTTTCAGTATAGCAAACCACAAACATTTTGTATAGAATTTATTTTGCCACGACAAGGAAACGGCGGCACCACAAGGAAACACTGCGGAAATCTCTGATGGTATTGGACTATCTTTTTAAAATGGAGAAAATATACATAGTTATGTAAAATAGTTGTGCTAATTATCTAACAAAAAGATATAATTTCAATACAATATGGTTAAAATACACAAATATAGTTTGACAGTAACTTCCGGAATGGTTATAATGGGATACATAAAAGAATCTGTGCGGTCACAGAGGATAAGGAAGCTGCTGTCTGTTTTCCGAACATTTTATTCACAGCGGCGGACTTTTTTGATTTAGAGGGTCTATCAGGGATGTTTTAAGGGGAAGGGGGAAGCCGATGCTGTGAGTTGGAAGCATTGGCAGCAGTATGGGGTATTTAGATATTTTACAGGGGATGACTCTGGAGCAGATCAGTGCAGTCATGGAGGTGCTGCAGCAGTGTTCAGATTCCTATCTGTTTATACTTGATTTGAACACGGATGTTTATATGGTCTCGGAGAAAGCAACCAAGCGGTTCCCGTTTGACAATACGGTGATAGAGAATAGCACGCAGGTACTTAAGGAGGTAGTTTATCCTTCAGATTATGCGATGTTAAAGGCGGATATCGAAAAGTGCACCTCAGGTGAGCAGGATACACATGCGCTGGAGTATCGTTGGCTTGACCGTAAAAGCAGGGTGGTCTGGATCAGCTGTCGGGGTACTGTGGTGACAGGTGCAGAGGGACACAGATTGCTGGTAGGCAGAGTCAGTGAACTGGGTAAGAAAGCGAAGGCAGATAATCTGACAGGACTTCGCAGGGAAGCCAGATTCAGGCTCAATGCGGAATCGCTCTTGCGTGACAAGCCGGAATCCATTCGTTATATCATGCGCATTGGGATTGATAATTTCAAGGAGATTAATGAAAAAGAAGGCGTGGAGGCCGGCGATGAGGTATTGCAGGAGCTGGCAGAGTGCATCTTAAAGGTTGTAGATGAGAAGGTAGACGTCTATCGTCTCATGGCAGATGAGTTTATGGTGGTGGATGCTGCAGATGCGGATTTCAAGAATCCGCGCACGGTCTATGACGAGATTCAGAAAAAGATAGCCAATATGGTGAAAAAGAAGGAATACAGCCGATTTTATACCGTATCTGCCGGTGTGATGGAAAAGGATTTCGCTGGCAAGAGTGCGGAGGAAATACTGCGGCTTACAGAATTTACCTTGAACGAGGCCAAACGCAATGGCCGTAACCAGATGGCGCTGTATCATCAGGCGTCCTACGATGAGTATTTAAAGAGACTGGATATGCGGAAAGCACTTAGAAGGGCAATCAATAACCAGTTTCAGGGATTCGAGGTATATTACCAGCCTATTGTGTCCGTGCCGGACTATCAACTGGTTGGTGCAGAGGCGTTGCTTCGCTGGCACAGCCAGGAGTATGGGAACGTATCACCGGCGGTATTTATCCCGATTCTGGAAGAGAGCGGGCTGATTATTCCCGTGGGCAGGCATGTACTGTGGGAGGCTGCCGGTATCTGTAAGAAGTGGCAGACCTATATTCCGGATTTCCATGTCAATGTGAATCTGTCTTATGTACAGCTTTATCGGAGCGATCTGATGAAGGATGTGGAGAAATGCATTAATGATGTTGGCATTGATCCGGACAGCCTGATTCTTGAGCTGACAGAGAGCGGCTATATTGAGACCAATGAGCGGATCAAAGAACTTTTCAGGGAACTTAAGGAAAAGAAAATCGATCTGGCGCTTGATGATTTCGGTACAGGATATTCCAACATGCGTTATCTCAAGGAGATTGAGGCAAAGACTGTCAAGATAGACAGAAGCTTTGTGGTACAGGCTCTGCAGAATGAATACGATTATAATATTATCAGTCATATTATAGATATGGTGCACAGTCTGGGATCATCTGTGTGCATGGAAGGAATCGAGGAGAAAGAGGAACTGGCCAAGATGATGAAGACGAATCCGGATATGATACAAGGGTATTATTTCGGCAAACCGTCTCCGGCAGGACAGTTTGAGGAACAGTTCCTGCACATTAAAGATTCTCTTTGATCCGGATATCAACATCCACGTAATTGTTTTCGGCGGTGGGCATTTCTCCCGTAGTCAGACAGGTAAAAAGGATAGCCAGGGGATTATATCCCTGTAAGAAGGGCTGTTGGCAGATGGTAGCTGCAATCAGTCCTTTTTCCATAAATTCCCGGGTGGTTGGCACCATGTCGTTGGCGATAACGGTCATGTTTTTATGACGGCCACAGGCTTCCACGGCACGGCAGCCGCCGTATACGCCGCCGGCGGTAAAGTAGAGCGCATTGATGCGGGGATGTCTGGTTAACAGGCCCACAGTCAGTTCATAACTTTCAGACTCGTCGTCGTTGTTGTTTACGGTATCTACGATTCTGATGTTTTGGTAGGAAGCTGTCACATGACGAAAGCCTGCAATTCGTTCCGTGTGGCAGAGTACATTCTGGGAACCGGAGACGATACCCACGAATACGTTGTCCTTTGTCATAAGATGCATGAGGCCGGCAGCAGTCTCGCCGGAACGGTAGAAATTACTGCCAACATAAGCCATGCGTCTGGAATTTTCGATATCGGTGTTCAAAGTCACCACAGGGATGCCCTGATCGCAGAGAAAGTTGATTTTCTCACGGACAGCATTGTCGTTGTAAGGAGAGATGGCCAGGCCGTTGATACCCTCAGCGACAAGTTCCTCTATGGCGGTAAGCTGCTGTTCCAGACTATATTCGGTCTGCCTGATGAGGACGCTGCAGTTGTATCCTTCCAGTTCCGCGGCCTTGTCATGGACGCCGGATAACACGTCATCATAAAAAGGATTGCCAATGCCGAGAAGAACCACGCCCAGTCTGAGATTTTTCTTCTGGGCGGCCAGGACGATACCGGCTTTATTGGGTTTATAGTCGAGCGCCCGGACGATTTCCAGGATTTTTGCTTCCGTCTGAGGATTGACGGCGCCGCGGTGATTGAGTACACGGTCAACGGTGCCTCTTGATACGCCAGCGAGACTGGCAATTTCTTTGATGGTTGCCATAGTTTGGTTTCCTTTTGGTTTTTCGTCTTTGGAATTCCCGGTCCTGTTATTCTGTCAGGCCGTTACACAGGAACTGATATGATTTACACATTAACATATTGTGTGTGGCAAGTCAATTATGAGACATGATCTGGAGAAATGGAGTGACAGTGAGGGGAGAAGGGACAGGGTACAAAGTGGAAATAGACAATGTGGTGCCATGTATTTTGTTCAAACTTACGAAAATAATTTGCAGGCTTGATTTTCTATCCGGGACAGCTTATCATGAAATTAACGTGCACGTGCACGGCACAGTGAAATATCCCGTTGCAGGCGGTTATCCTGCATTGTCGCGGGAATAAAATAACAAACGAATTGGGAGGGTTAGCATGCTGTACATAGGTGTAGATTTAGGAACCAGTGCCGTGAAGCTTCTTTTGATGGAAGGAAACGGTAAAATCGTCAATATCGTATCCAGGGAATATCCTTTGTATTTCCCCAATCCGGGGTGGTCAGAGCAGAAACCTGAGGATTGGTACGAGCAGAGTATTGCAGGGATCAAGGAGCTGATTGCGGATGTGGATAAGAGCCAGATTGCGGGAATCAGTTTTGGCGGACAGATGCATGGTCTTGTGATTCTGGATGAGAATGACGATGTGATTCGTCCAGCGATTCTGTGGAATGACGGAAGAACCACTGAGGAATGCGATTATCTGAACAATGTAATCGGCAAGGATAAACTGTCCCAATATACGGCGAATATTTCCTTTACAGGATTTACGGCGCCCAAGGTGCTCTGGGTTAAGAACAAAGAGCCGGAGAACTTCGCCAGGATCAAGAAGATCATGCTGCCAAAGGACTATATTGCCTATAAACTGACAGGGGTGCATTGTACGGATGTATCCGATGCCTCCGGCATGCTTTTATTTGATGTGAAGAACCGCTGCTGGTCCAAGGAAATGTGCGAGATCTGCGGTGTGAAAGAGGAGCAGCTTGCGAAGATTTATGAAAGTTACGAGACCGTTGGCACCGTGCTTCCGGAGATTGCGAAAGAACTTGGCATCTCTGAAGATGTCAAGGTGGCAGCAGGCGGCGGTGACAATGCTGCGGCAGCTGTCGGCACAGGTACTGTGGGAGATGGCATGTGTAATATTTCCCTGGGAACCAGC
This sequence comes from uncultured Lachnospiraceae bacterium, assembly GCA_910577735.1. Lineage (GTDB taxonomy): Bacteria > Bacillota > Clostridia > Lachnospirales > Lachnospiraceae > UBA3282. Next base: position 105,763 of record CAJTOO010000003.1, on the reverse strand, counting down.
GGCACGATTTTTATCTCTTCCAATAAATTCGGTGTGGATAAATTCAATGCCCTGCATGCTTTTGCTCATGCGGACGGACATTATCACCTGATGGGGTGCATGCTCAGTGCAGCGTCCTGTAATAAATGGTGGATGGATGATATCATCGGCACGGAGGCTTATGCCGATGAGCAGAAGGCGATCACGGATGATAAGCTTGGCGAGAACCATGTGTATTTCCTGCCTTATCTGATGGGTGAGCGTTCTCCTCACAACGATCCTAATGCCAGAGGAACCTTTATCGGCATGACCATGGATACTACCAGAACGGATATGACCCAGGCAGTATTGGAGGGTGTGGCTTTTGCACTCAGGGATTCCCTGGAAGTGGCCAGATCTCTGGGGATTCACATTGAGAGAACCAAAATCTGCGGCGGCGGCGCCAAGAGTCCTTTATGGAAGCGTATGATTGCCAACATCATGAATCTGAAAGTAGATGTGATCGAGAGTGAGGAAGGGCCTGCCATGGGCGGCGCTATGCTGGCGGCAGTGGCCTGCGGCGAATACGCGAATGTGGAAGAAGCGGCGGCTAAGATTGTCAAAGTAGTGGATACCGTGGAGCCGGAGGCGGATCTGGTAGCCAGGTACGAGGCGCGTTACCAGAAGTTTAAGAAGATTTATCCGGTTTGCAAGGAGTTATTTACCATGATTTAGGATATAATAGACCCGGGGCAGATCTTTGCGGAAAAGTGTGAGGTTACAGCTTTGGAGGACGTTATATGCTGGTCGGACGGGAAGACGGGGAATATCATGACAAGATAGGGAGCATTGAAAGCATGTGGAAATGGAAACAGGAACCTGATCGAAAAAAGTTGATTTTATCGGTCATGTCAGTACAGGTTGTACTGCTTGTTATCTACAGTATGATTGTGATTGCCGGATATTCCTCGTATCAGCCGCTTGTCTTTTCTGAGAATGACATGCAGCTATATACAACAGGGGGCGATGTCGAAACAGGGAATTACACAGATACCTCTTTTGAGGAGGTAAAGGCGGTGGTGACACCGGCCATCAGTCTGAAAAAGGGAGTTTACTACATGCAGGCATCCCTGCGCGGACAAGGACCGATTAAAGGCGGCCTGCTTTACGATCAGCCGCGAAACGGGAAGGAACTGTTCAACAACAATGAGTTTCGTGTGAGACCGGAGAAAGGGCAGATTTCTTTTCGGGTCAGGATTGATGAGGATTCGCCAGTGCGTCTGAAGATCAGGCTGACCGGAGATGCTGTGCCGGGAGATTACATTCAATTGCTGGATGTCCATGTGACACCTTCTAAAGTGACCTGGCTTTACCGAATCTTTTGCCTGGCGGCGATTCTCCTTACACTTGACCTTCTGGTGTGGGGGTATCACAGATTTTATAAGAAGTGGAGTAAAAAGCAGCAGGCCATTGGCATTGTGCTTATAGTTACCGCTTTGTTTACCAGCCTGCCATTCTTTCAGCAGGGACTGGTGCCTGCGGTTGATCTGATGTTCCATTTGCAGCGTATTGAGGGTATCAGCCAGGGATTGTTATCCGGACAGTTCCCGGTGAGGATTCATCCCGGATGGCTGGATGGACATGGTTATGCATCTTCCATTTTTTATGGTGAGATTCTGATGTATCCGTCGGCGATTCTGCGGATGGTGGGCTTCACGGTGGAGGAGGCATACAAGTTCTACATGTTCTTTATAAACGGTATGACGGTGGCGATAGCCTTCTATGCCTTTCATAAGATTACCAGAAATGAACTGGCAGCCATGGCGGGCAGCATTCTGTATGCCGGGAATTTGTACAGACTGGATTGTCTGCATCAGGCGAAGGTAGGCAGATGCGGCGCCATGATGTTTTATCCGCTGGTATTGGCGGGGTTCTATCTTTTGTTCACAGAGGATGTGGACAGTAAGGAATATAAGAAAATATGGGGCTATCTGACACTGGGATTCACAGGGATTCTGATGACACATATGCTCAGCGGCCTGATGGTGGCAGTTTATGCTGCAGTGGCCTGTCTGCTGATGCTGAAAAAGGTATTTCGCAGAAACACATTGTTGGAGCTGTTGAAGGCGGCAGGAGCATTTATCCTCATAAATCTTTGGTTTTTAGTGCCCTTTCTGGGGTATATGTTTAGTGAGAAGCTTTTGATCAACTCCAAGATGGAGGATGCCATCCAGGAGGGAGCCGATTATTATGCGCTGTTGGAGGATTTTGCACAGGAGGGGAAGAATCTCTATCATTTGGTCATGGACAGAGAATCCATTGGATATGCCCTGTTGCTGCTTTTGATTCTCTATGTGGTCACGATACCGTTACAGAACAAGGCCGACCCTTTGACAAGGCGCAGCAGATGGCTTTTTGGCGGTACTCTGTTCACAATTTGGGTATGTATGGAATCTTTTCCGGTGGTTGGGCTTGCTAAGATATCGAATGTTATCTATAAGTATTTTACGATGACGCAGTATCAGATCCGCTTTATGAGTGTGGCCATTGTGTTTGCCGCCTGTATGGGAGCTTTCTTCTTTGCGATGAGGCTCTTTCCGGAAAAGGAACTGTGGATTCTGGCAGGCATTTTACTGTGTGTTACCGTATGGCAGGATGATATCTACTTTCAGTCTTCGGTGGTAGAGGATTACTTTCTGGATACTGTGGATTTGAATTTTTACCAGGGGTTTGGTCCTACCTACAGTGTAGGAAATGCAGAGTATCTGCCGATGCAGACGGACAGACAGCAGCTGGCAGAGGAAATTGTGCCGCAGGAAGGCCTGACGGTAAGTGCCGTGGAGAGGGAATACTTGACATATCGGATCACGGTGAGCAATCCCACAGAGAAAGAACAGGAAATCAAACTGCCTGTACTCTACTATACGGGGTATCGGGCGCAGGATATGGACAGTCATATGGCCCTGACAACTTATATGGGAGAGAACGGCTGTGTGACAGTCAGGGTGCCGGGCGGCTATCATGGACGCTTTGAGATGAAATTTTATGCGGCATGGTATTGGCGTGCAGCGGAAATTATTTCTCTGCTAACGCTTGTAATAGGAATTTGGTATAAAAAGTGGTATCAAAACAGGAAAGGAGTCAGAGGAAATGGAGATCAAAAAAGTGACAGACCCGTCATTTCGTAAGTATGGCAGGGTCGTGGAGGGGATTGATTTCGCCGATTTGGTGGAGGCAATCAAAAAGGAGACGCCATTGCCGGAAGGAGTAGCTTATGAGCCTTCTATCCAGGCTTTGGAGGCAACACAGGCTGCCAAGGATTTACAGAGAAGAACCTATGGAGAACTGCCGATTGAGGTAGGATACTGCAACGGGCATAATTACAAGCTCAATGCGGTAGAGTATCACAGAAGTTCAGAAATCAATGTGGCAGCTACGGATGCCGTATTGATTGTAGGCATGCAGCAGGATATCACAGATGATTTTACTTATGAGACGGCTAAAATGGAAGCGTTCCTGGTAGAAGCAGGTACGGCGGTGGAACTTTACGCTACCACCCTGCATTATGCACCCTGCAGCGCGGATGAGAATGGTTTCAAGGTAGGCATCGTGCTTCCGGCAGGTACGAACTATCCGCTTAAGGAGAGTCATGACGGTTGGGAAGATTCCCTGATCACAGCACAGAACAAGTGGCTGATCGGTCATGCGGAAGGCGGCCTCGATGCGGGCGCACATATCGGACTTGTGGGGAAGAACCTGGATATCCGGGATTGAGCGCAGCGCAATCTCGAGATTTGTTTCGCAAACCCGGAATAAGCGGGAGGTATAGGCGAAGGTATTCGTAAACAACCGGCAGCACCGGTTAAAGGAGGATAAATAAAATGAACAATTTACCGAAAGTAAAAATTGGTATCGTAGCGGTAAGCCGCGACTGTTTCCCGGCATCTCTTGCTGTGAACAGAAGAAAAGCCCTGGTGGCAGCTTACAAGGCAAAATATGATGAGGCAGAGATCTATGAGTGTCCTGTCTGCATCATCGAGAGCGAAATTGACATGGTAAATGCCCTGAAGGATATCAAAGAGCAGGGATGTAACGCACTCTGTGTTTACCTGGGCAACTTTGGTCCCGAGATTTCAGAGACTCTGCTTGCAAAACATTTTGAAGGTCCGAAAATGTTTGTGGCAGCAGCAGAGGAGTCCCAGAATGACCTGATTCAGGGACGCGGCGATGCTTACTGTGGTATGCTGAATGCAAGCTATAACTTAAAGCTGCGCAACATCAAAGCATATATTCCGGAGTATCCTGTAGGCGACGCAGAAGACTGTGCTGATATGATTCATGAGTTTGTGCCGATTGCCCGTGCAGTGGCAGCGCTTGCTAACTTAAAGATTATTTCCTTTGGTCCGAGACCGCTTAATTTCCTGGCATGTAATGCGCCTATCAAACAGCTTTACAATCTGGGTGTAGAGATTGAGGAGAATTCAGAACTTGATCTGTTTGAAGCTTTCAATAAGCATGCAGACGATCCTCGTATTCCGGATGTGGTAAAAGATATGGAAGCAGAACTTGGCGATGGCAACAACAAGCCCACCATTCTTCCTAAGCTGGCACAGTATGAACTGACACTGCTTGACTGGGTAGAGGAGCATAAGGGATATCGTGAGTATGTGGCACTTACCAGCAAATGCTGGCCTGCTTTCCAGACACAGTTTGGTTTCGTTCCCTGCTTTGTGAACAGCCGTTTGACGGGCAGAGGCATTCCGGTATCCTGTGAAGTAGATATCTATGGTACGTTAAGTGAGTTCATCGGCCAGGCAGTCAGCGATGACATTGTAACCCTGCTTGATATCAATAACTCTGTGCCGAAGGATATGTACAAAGAATCTATCGAAGGCAAGTTCGACTATAAGTACACAGATACTTTCATGGGCTTCCACTGCGGCAATACCTGTTCCAAGAAGCTGTCCAAGTGCAGCATGGAATATCAGATGATCATGGCAAGATCTCTTCCGGAAGAAGTAACCCAGGGTACTCTCGAGGGAGACATTGTTCCGGGTAACATCACATTCTATCGTCTGCAGAGCACGGCTGATAATATCCTGCGTGCTTATGTGGCAGAGGGTGAGGTACTTCCTGTGGCAACCAAATCTTTCGGCGGTATCGGCGTATTCGCGATTCCGGAGATGGGAAGATTCTATCGCCATGTATTGATTGAGAAGAATTATCCTCATCACGGCGCAGTGGCATTCGGCCATTATGGAAAGGCACTGTATGAAGTATTCAAGTACATCGGCGTGGATGTAAGCGAAATCGGCTACAACCAGCCTAAGAGCCTGCCTTATCCGACAGAGAATCCTTTTGCATAAGACATGGGGATACAAGGAAAGCGGTAAGAAATAAACATAAGAATTTCCTGAAATATAAAAGGAGGTGGAGCCAACGGTTCCATCTCCTTTTTATGAATGATAAATCGGTAAGACAAATCTGATTCCGTAAAGCGCATCTTTCGGAGCGTTTTGCTTATCAGAGTGTGGTATCTAACGTAGACCCGGCATTGACGCTGCTGTAGCCGCCCTGGCTGGTATAGGTTTTGTTGAGCAGGGATTCGCCCTGGCTGGCATAGCGGTAAATGGAGTTAATCCTGTCGGTCATCTTTTCTCCGAAGGAATATACGCCGCTGAATAAATTCTTGACATTGCCCATATCAGCTTCTTTGAATTTGGTCTCGTCTATGGACAGCGTCTTATCCGAATTTACGGTGACGCCCATTCTGGAGAAAGCACTCTTGTTGCCGCTCACAAGACTCTTTAAGTAGTCAGCCTGTTTGATCACGTTTGAGTTCTTGCTGTTATTGGTATTCTTGATCAGGGCATTGTAGTCTTTGACAAAAGCGGAGAATGCATCGTATACCTTGTCTTTATTGTCGTTGCTGATGTCCATGGCGCCAAGCTTCTCCACAGACTTATAAAGTGTACTTGCAGAAGCAGCAGATGCAGGGTCTTCTGCGGTCTTGGAGATATCTTTGTTGGAGGAAGAACTGTTTGTCTTGGAAGTGCTGCTTCCGGAAGAGGTACTTCCCGTGGTGCCTGCATATTTGGCTTTGGAAGAAGTAACAGACTCACCATCTCCTGCGGCCCGGTAGATTCGGCTCGCTCGGTCAGCAGCTTTGTCCGCAAAGGAACCGATGCCGCCGAATAGCGTCTTAACGGTGCCGGCACGGCCACTGTCATCGGTGAATCCTTTCTTGAAGGTATCCTTATCCAGAGACAATGTTTTGTCTGAATTCATGGTGATTCCAATTTTGGCAAAGAGCTTGTAGTTGCTGTAATAAGTGTCATAGAGCGCATCGGTCTGTTTCTTGACGGTAGCGTTGTCACTCTTTGAACCGCTCTTCATCAGGCTGTTATAGTCTTTGATAAAGGCGGATACCGCGTCGGTAATCTCCTCAACATTCTCCTCGCTGTGGTCATCGTAATTTAAAGTACCCAGCTTGCTGGCAGATCTGTAAAGTGAACTTGCAGCAGAGGCAGAGGAGGCATCCTTTATCTTCTTGGATTTGGAGGAAGATGTCTTTTCTTCCTCTTCACTCTCTTCAGCCTTCATTTTAGAATAGTATGATTTCATCATCTTACCGTAACTGCCGTTCTTGATCGCAGCGTAGTCGGTGAGCAGTGAAGAACCGTCAAAGCCGCCGGAACTGCCGGAACCGGCACCGCTCAATAAGCTGGAATAGGTATCTGCTAATCCTGAATTTAATCCGTTTAAACTAATTCCCATGTCGCATCCCTCCGTGTAATGTTGTTCGACTTCCGTGTCTGTCATAGATGCTGGTTCCTGCCAGGTCATATAGTTGGAAAATCATATTTCCAGCAGGAATCGTACCTATATATTAATATACATTCTTATATATATTATCTCGGTTTTTCTATGGATTTGTAAAGAGGTAAAATATAATTTTTGAGTTTTTTATTACATTTTATTCCAGCTTCAGGTCATTTTCCCCAATCCAGCCAATCTTTCTGAGCAGATTTCCCACAAGCAGAGAAATCACAGCAGGCAGTATGAAACTGATCAGAATAAGGCCCACCCAGTCGAAGGCGGTAATGGCAGTCTTCGTACCGGCAGCAATGTCGTTGATCCAGCCGGAATATACCCCAATCTGTCCCACCAGACCGCAGGTGCCCATACCGGAAGAAACGGCTGTGCCATTCATCTGCAGGCGGAATACACAGGTAGCAAGGGGACCGGTAATGGCAGAGGCAATGATTGGCGGAATCCAGATCCTGGGATTTTTGAGGATGTTGCCCATCTGCAGCATGGAGGTGCCGATTCCCTGGGATATCAGACCGCCCCACTTATTTTCCCGAAAGCTCATCACGGCGAATCCCACCATATTGGCACAACATCCCGCTACAGCCGCGCCGCCGGCAAGGCCTGTCAGGGACAGGGCCGCACAGATTGCTGCGGAAGAGATGGGCAGCGTCAGGGCAATTCCCACCAGCACAGAGACAATGATGCCCATCAGGAAGGGCTGTAATTCGGTGGCCCACATGATCAGCCGCCCTAAACTGCTGGCGGCTGTGCCGATGCCGGGCGCTAACAGCGTGGAGAGTGCCACGCCCACAAAGATGGTCACGAAAGGGGTGACCAGGATATCGACTTTCGTCTCCTTGGAGACCAGTTTGCCGCACTCAGCGGCCAGAATGGCAATGATCAGCACGGCCAGAGGACCGCCGGCGCCGCCAAGCTCGTTGGCCGCACCGCCCACAGCGGCCAGGGAAAAGAGTACAAGAGGCGGCGCCTGCAGGGCAAAGCCGATGGAGATTGCCATAGCGGGGCCGGCCATAGCGGCTGCATAACTGCCTATGGTCACCAGATATTCGATGCCGGTCTGCTGTCCCAGGGTCTTGATGATGGTTCCGATCAGGAGAGAACAGAAGAGCCCCTGCGCCATGGCGCTCAGACAGTCCACGCCGTAGCGTTTCAAAGAAAAATAAATATTTTTACGTTGCAAAAACTCTTTCATGATTGGTAAAGGTTCCTTTCTGACATTTTCTCATATTGTAGTAGTTTACAAAAATTTGTCAAGGTTGTTTGCTGTAGGAAAAGCAACAAATTTGATTGCACTGAGCGGATGGATACGGTAAGATGAAATGGGGAAATAAAGAAACGTCTTTGGTCATCTGAAGAAATGCAGCGAATGTGGGGAGAGGTAAAATGAAGAAAGCGGGAAATGAATTATTACAGTTTTTAGCAGGGTTGGCAATGCTGATTGCCGGATTGTTTGTCTTTTCACAAAAGGTGATGGTCACTTCCGGATTCTTTGGATATGGTTTTCGAATCGGCGGCATTCATATGGGGAACGGGCTTATCATGGTACCCTTCATCATAGGAGTGGTGTGGATGTTTGTGACGGAAGGCAATATAGCTTCCAAGTTATTTACTGCGGCCAGCATATTGGTTGTTATTCTGGCGGTCATTATGACCACGGATATTCGCCTGATGCATGTGACACTCTATGAATGGGCCCTGATTTTGGTGCTTATTTTTGGCGGAGCGGGGCTGGTTGCGAGGATTCTTTTTGCCGGCAGACATGCTTCTTTGTCGGAAGAAGACAGAGAGACTCTCCGGATTGAGGAGACTGACAGGAAGATACAGGCGATTGAGGAAGAACTGGAACGCATCAAAAAGGAAAGGTAATCACTATGTATGAGGCATGTAATCAGGCGTTGACACTCCATCCGGACTTTTTTGATCCCATTCACAAGTATGCCGAGCTTTCCGTGGAGCCTGGGGATTCGGAGTTCGTAAGGGTGGCTTATCATGATGAGATACCAAACGTCAGGGTGGGAGAGGATGGTCTTGTAACCTTCTATTTATATGCGCCTGATGCACAAAAAGTGGAGATCGGCGGCCTGGGCGGGTTTGCCGGAACCGGGCGGTTTGCCTTGGAAGCGGACGGAAAGGGCGGTTTTACAGGGCAGAAGAAATTCCATTGCGGCATGTATTATTATCATTGGTTTGTGGATGACGTGCAGGTCTGCATACCGAAGGCGGGTATTTCTTACGGATGTTTTCGTGCAATCAATACTTTTGAGGTGCCGGAGAAAGAGGATGATTTCTTTTATATCAGACCGGTTGCCCATGGAACGGTCAGTATCTGTAAATATGTATCCAGTGTCAACGGTCATCTGAAGGAAAGCTATGTATATATGCCTCCAGGCTATGAAGAACGGAAGAATGCAGGGAAGCTTTATCCGGTACTTTATCTTTTGCATGGGGTAGGAGAGAGCGAGACTGGATGGATCTGGCAGGGAAAATTGAACTTTATCATGGATAATCTGCTTGCGGACGGGCTATGTGAAGAGATGATCGTGGTTATGGTCTGCGGCTATGCTTTTGCGCCCGGAGAAGATCCGATATTTTATCCGGGAGATTTTGACAGAGAGCTGACGGAAGATGTGATTCCCTGTGTGGAAAACCGGTTTCGGATCAGGCAGGGAAGAGACTGCCGCGCCATTGCCGGGCTTTCTCTTGGATCTGCACAGTCTGCACTCACTATGATGAAACATCCGGATATGTTCGGCGCGCTTGGGGTCTTTTCCGGGGTGAACATGGAACCATTGGACGGGGTGGTTCAGGCAGAAGCGGACAGGCCTTATCTGGTCTTTCTTTCCTGCGGAAGCGAGGAAAAGGAAATCAGAGAGAAGCAGAAGGATCATACGGTCAGGCTGCAACAGGCAGAGGTGCCTGTGATCAGCAGGATTTATGAGGGCTATCATGAATGGATGGTCTGGAGAAAGAGTCTGGCGGACTTTGTACAGGCGCTTTTTGGATGGACGAAGAAAAAGGATGTTCTGTTGAGAATGAATGGCCGGTGGAAGGAAGATACAGATAAAAATACAATACGGGATGAAAAAGGGCTGGCTGCGGACAGGGGAGGAATCTCAGAGGAGCAGCTGCGCAGGCAGAGTTGTGAAGAACAGATGTTATTTTTTAATCCTGTATATAAGCAGGTCTGTTTTGATACCGATGAGCAGGGCAGACCGGCAGGGCGTTATATCGAGGAGCAGCCAGGATTTATCTGTTTGGGCGAAGGATGTGTGAAGATTTCCATGTATGCACCCGGGGCAGTGCGGGTCGAGGCAGATGTGTTTGACTGCGGCCGTATTACCCTGCAAAAGGATTTACAGCGTCAGGGCTATTGGTGCGGTGTGATGGAAGATGTGGAGCCGGGATTTCACTATGTTACTTTCAGCGTGAATGGGACGAGAGTGCTGCATGTGCAGGCACCGGTGGGCTACGGCTGCTTTCAGGCCATTAATTATCTGGATGTGCCTGACCCGGCACTGGCATATCATGAGCTGCGGGATGTGCCCCATGGACTGGTGCACATGAATTATTACCTCTCTTCCCAGTCCCACAGGCAGAAACTGTGTTATGTATATACGCCGCCGGGGTATGATGCCCTTGGCAGCAAAAGGTATCCGGTACTCTACCTGCAGCATGGCGGGGGAGAGAATGAGATTGGGTGGTTCCGGCAGGGGAAGATTGCCAATATAGCGGATAATCTGCTTGCGGAAGGCCGGATGAGAGAAATGATCATTGTGATGAATACAGGATATGCCTTTCGGGCAGACGGCACAAGCCACCCGGCGGTGGGTTCCTTTGAGGAGGAACTGGTGCAGGACTGTATTCCTTACATAGACAGGCAGTATGCCACATTGACAGATAAAAGATACAGAGCCATGGCGGGGCTTTCCATGGGAGGTATGCAGGCACAGAAGATTGCCCTGCATCATACAGACCTGTTTGCTTCTCTGGGCATTTTCAGCGGCGGGTTTGTGATTGCAGATGAGGAGGAAGACTATAGAAGCCTTCTGTATCATGAGGATCGGTTCCGGGAGGAGATGGATCTTTTGTTTGTGGCCTGCGGCATACAGGATCAATTTTATGATAAAACAGCTGCCAATGTGGAAGCGGTAAAGAGCCGGGGCGTGCCGGTTAGGGACTTCTTTGCCGCAGGCAGGCATGACTGGAACTTTTGGAGGAGATGTGCGGTGCAGTTCTTACAGACAGTGTTTCGGAAACAGGCATACAATCCTTATCTGCCATCCTGGGAATATATTCCGGACGGCGAGCCATATGTGTTTGGCGACAGGGTGTATGTCTATGGGTCCCATGACTTTTATAACGGGCATGTATTCTGCCTGGGTGACTATGTATGCTGGTCAGCGCCGACAGACAATCTGGGGAACTGGCGTTATGAGGGTGTCATTTATCCAAAGACGGCGGACCCGCTCAATACGGAGGGAAAGATGTGTCTGTACGCGCCGGATGTTACGGTGGGGCCGGATGGCAGATATTATCTGTATTATGTGCTGGATCATGTATCGGTGGTGTCGGTGGCTGTTAGTGATACGCCGTCGGGCGAATTTACGTTTTACGGCTATGTGCATTATCAGGACGGGACCCGTCTTGGGGACAAGGAAGGCGATCAGCCCCAGTTTGACCCGGGTGTGCTGACGGAAGGCGGCAGGACCTATCTCTATACGGGATTCTGTCCCAGAGGCGATAAATCCAGGATTGGTGCGTTTGTGACCGTTCTGGGGCCGGATATGATGACCATAGAAGAAGATCCAAAGCTTGTAGTGCCGGGGTGTGAGTACAGCACCGGTTCCGGCTTTGAGGGGCATGAATATTTCGAGGCGGCTTCCATTCGTAAGGTGGGAACGGATTACTATTTCATTTACTCCTCTGTTGTGATGCATGAGTTGTGTTATGCGGTAAGCAAGAAACCGGACAGGGATTTTGTTTACGGCGGTGTCATTGTCAGCAACTGCGATCTGCATATAGATACCTATAAACCGGCCAATAGGCCCATGGCGTACGGGGCGAATAATCATGGAAGCATCGTGCAGATCGGACAAGCCTGGTATATTTTCTATCATCGTCATACCAATGGCACCTGGTACAGCAGACAGGGCTGTGCGGAAAAGATTGAGATAGCGGGGGACGGAAGCATCAGACAGGTGGAAATGACTTCCTGCGGTTTAAACGGCGGCCCGCTGCAAGGAGAGGGAGAATATGGGGCCTGCCTGGCCTGTCATCTCTTTACGGATACGGAGTCTGTCTATGTGGGGGATGACCGTTTCCCTAAAATCATGCAGGATGGCAGGGATGGGGACAAGGAGCCGGGATATATTGGGAATATGAAAGATTCTGCCACGGCGGGATTCAAATATTTTGACTGTAAGAACGTGACTCGGATTGGGATTAAGACCCGCGGCTATGCAGGCGGTCTCTTTGAGGTGCGCACAGCCTGGGACGGCGAGGCACTGGCCAGGATTCCCATTCAGTATTCCAATGTTTGGGAAGAGTACAGTGCTCCTGTGCACATTCCTGACGGAATCCAGTCCCTTTACCTGACCTATCGCGGAGAAGGCATTGCAAGCTTGCTATCCTTTACCCTCATGACAGGAGAGCGGCAGTAAAGTCCTGCTTTGGCATTATGAATCTTCTTCTTTATACAGGGTGTAGAAATCGGAATCCATATTATCCATCATCTGGGTAAACCATCTTTTGGCATCGTCAAGCGCTCTATTGTAAATGATCGGTGCCATTTTCTGTTCAAACAGTGCAAGCAGCTGCATCTGTTCGATCAGTCCGATTTCTTCGCCCCGCTCATCCAGATAAAATGCCTTGATTTCGGCATTCAGTTTTTCTTTCTGTGTATCTGAAAGTTTAATCTGCGATAAAGATTCTCGTCTTGCCATGTCTGGTTTTCCTCCTTTGGCTGATTTCAATGATTATTTTGAAACTGATAGCTGTATTTCTCCAGACGCCTGTCTGATATCTCATTATAGCACAAAGGATAAGGATAACAACATTGCCAGTCTGACAGATTGTTGTTAGAATAGAGAGTGGAGTCTGGCACTCGTATGTGGCAGGACTTACGATGCAGGAAAAAGGGGTGCAGTTTCCATGAAGAAAAACGACAAAAGTGTCATCAGTATCATAGGCGGAGCTGATGGCCCTACCAGTATTTTTATTGCGGGCAGAACAGGGAAGAGGCCCTTGAAGGTGCGGATAAAGAATTGGATATATTGTCAGAAACGAAGGAGAATCGCCGTCAAGATTCGTCCCAATCCACATACATTGAAACAGGTTACAGCTTTTATGAAAATGGAATATGGCGCAGCAGAGGTTTCGAAAGAAAGCCGTCAGTATCAGGAGAGGAAGGCCAGTCTGAGGGAAGGGCTTATCATACAGAACAGGCCGGAGCTGTTAGAAGGTCTGGAAGAGATGAAAAGACCTGAGGTATTTACAAAAGAGGCCATGGAAGAGATGTCTCTCCGGATTAAAAGAAGAAGTGAAGCCATAGCCAGAATACCGGATGAGCAGTTTACGATGGACTTTCATGTATATGAGATTATAATAGAAGGCGGAAGAATGGAGATAGAGGTGGATTATCTGTGGGATATTCTGGGTATTTCCTATAGTGGGAATAAAAGAGCCATGAGAGAGTTAAAAAAGATGGGCCGCAGACTGTATGTTTATTATGGAGTCACGAAGGAGGATATCCGGGATGAGACAAAGAGATATTCCGCCTTGCTTACTGGCCTGGCTTCATGGGACTGATCTGCAATCTGGCTTTGGATAAGGAGAACCTGGACAATGGTGATAAACAGCAGGAAAAAGAAAGAATGTGTACTGTTGCTATTATGTATTGGGTGTCTGTTGGTGCTGGTCAAAGGGCATATTCTCGGTAAGGCCGGCATGGTGCAGATGTCTGTTCCGGTGATGTCTGCTGACAGAATAGAGAATCTGACGCAGGGGATGAAGAAGGGGGAAGCCTCATCTTATCCGCTGTATTTTAACGGACATGAGATTGCTTATGACTGTGTGGACGATATTTATTACATTACGCAGAATATGGGGAACCATTTCTGGAGCGGGCAGATTGGCAGCGATGTGGGACGACTCTACTGGCAGGGGGATGACTTCTTTGCCCTTTTTGATGAGGCTTTGGAACAGGGACATGTCTTTTCCTTGTATTGTGTTGACGAAGACAACGAAACGTGGTGCGATTATCGGGTTGTCTTTACCGGTATGCCCACGATGATGATTGACACGGTAAATGGGGCGGATATCGGGGATGAAATCTTAGCGGCACAGATGCAGCTGTGCGATCTGAAATTTCCCGGAAAGGAATATTTACATTCTGCTTGTCAGGTGGCAATCCGGGGGGACAGCAGCAGAAGATTTGATAAGCAGGGGTATAAGCTGGTGCTTAATGAAAAGTTATCTCTGCTTGGCATGAGAACGGATGAGGATTGGATTCTGGCAGCGCTGTATGACGATGACGGATTGATTCATACCAAATTTTCCTATGATATATGGAGGGATATTGCGAAGGACAACTCCGTGAAAAAGGACGATGGCACCACCATGGAGTTTGTGGAGTTATTCTGTAATGACACCTATCTGGGCGTATATGGGCTGATCGAGAGGATAGATGCGAAAGAGTTATCGCTGAAGGGTTCTGAGAATGATATCCTGTATAAGTGCAGCGGCTATGAGCTGCCGGATGAGTCCCTGGGATGGGCTTATGGTCTGGAGAATGCTTACGGTATTAAGTATCCCAAGGAATATGACAGCGGGGAATGGCTTCCCTTAAAGGAGTATCTGGAGGTCTTTGCCAGTGAGGAAGGCATCACCGATTATGAGAAGGCCAGGTCCATGCTCAACATGGAAAATGCCATAGACCACAATATCTTTACCATCCTGTCTTACGGACACGATAATTATCTGCGCAAGAACACCTTTTATCTGGCAGAGTGGGGCGGTAAGAAAAATCCTGGCTATACCATGATAAAGATACCCTGGGACTGCAATGTGACATGGGGAATTGTATGGCGTTACGGTCTGGAATTTAACAATACCATCTATGAACCGGAACGGATTACGGATCCCAATCTGTGGAGTTCGGACATGAAGGCTTTGTTCCGGTGTTACCCGGATGAGATTGCCAGTCTTACACAAAAGCGGTGGGAATATCTGCGGGAGGATATTCTGGACAAGGAAAGGCTGCTTCGAATGCTGGATGAGGAATTTGCTTATCTGCACGGTTCCGGAGCATACGACAGAAACTACAGACTGTGGCCTAATGGCACCGAATATTGGGATGACAGTTATATCTATGAGTATGTGGAAGGAAGACTGGAATATCTGGATGTGTATTTTCAAGATCCTTATCTGGATGAGGTGCCTGCTTTGGATTATTAAGTTTTTGTGCATTTTCGCATATGGTCTGGCAGGTATGTGTATACTTACTAACAGGATTCCATCCTGGGGAATCGCGCAGCAGTACTAAGAACGCCGGCAGTTGGATTTTGTGGTTTCTGTATCCGGATTGTATTTGCTTTATGTGGTACGATATGGTATCTTTACAGTAAATATAACGTTCTTTCCGTTTTGAACGGGTCTTGGGTTTGGGCGGGTGAGCTGATAAAGAGAAAAAAGGAGGATTGTGATGAAGATCATCAAAGCAAAAGATTACAATGACATGAGCAGAAAGGCAGCTAATATCATTGCGGCACAGGTTATCATGAAGCCGGACTGCGTACTGGGTCTGGCTACCGGTTCTACACCCATCGGCACTTACGCGCGGCTTGTGGAGCAGTATGAGCAGGGAGACTTGGATTTCTCCGGTGTGACGACGGTCAATCTGGATGAGTACAAGGGACTGAACAGGGAGAATGACCAGAGTTATTACTATTTCATGCATGATCATCTGTTTAGCAAAGTCAATATTGACTTAAAGAGGACTTTTCTGCCGGACGGCATGGAGCCGGATGCGCAGAAGGCCTGCCAGGATTATGACCGTGTCATTGCCGCAGCAGGCGGTGTGGACATACAGCTTCTGGGGCTGGGTCATAACGGCCATATCGGTTTTAATGAGCCGGGTGAAGTTTTCAAGGCACAGACGCATTGTGTAGATTTGACAGAATCCACCATAGCGGCTAACAAACGGTTCTTCGCATCTGAGGAGGAAGTGCCGAGGCAGGCATATACCATGGGAATCAAGACCATTATGCAGGCGAAAAAGATTCTGATGGTGGTAAGCGGTGCCGATAAGGCGGGTATTGTGAAAGAGGCATTCTTCGGTGCCATTACGCCTAAGGTACAGGCATCTGTGCTGCAGCTTCATAAGGATGTGATACTGGTTGCCGATGAGGCGGCCCTGTCGGAGGTGCGCCTATGATTATCCGTAATGCCAGTGTGTATACGGAAGATGGAATTTTTATAGAAAAAGATATTTATATTGCAGATGGCTGTTTCGTGGACAGCGAGGACAAAGTCACGGACAGGCAGGTAGTCTCCGGGGCGGGCTGTTATGCCATTCCGGGACTTACGGACATCCATTTCCACGGCTGTATGGGATATGATTTCTGCGACGGAACCAGGGAGGCCATTGATGAGATGGCGGCTTACGAACTGTCGGTGGGTGTGACCAATATCGTGCCGGCTACCATGACGCTCTCGGAGGAAATGCTCCTTTTGATCTGTCAGACAGCCAGATCCTATGCAGAGGAAGGTTTCCATGAGAACAGGGCCAGGTTCCAGGGAATCAATATGGAAGGGCCGTTCCTTTCCATGGAGAAAAAGGGCGCTCAGAACGGCGCTTACATCCATGTGCCGGATGTGGAAATGTTTGAACGGCTCAACCAGGCTTCCGGTAATAGAGTACGATTATTGGATGTGGCGCCGGAAGTGGACGGGGCTATGGAGCTGATAGAGAAATGTCATGATAAGGCGGTGATTTCCCTGGCCCATACCTGCGCTGATTATCATACGGCCATGCAGGCTTTTGATGCAGGAGCGAGTCATATGACACACCTGTATAATGCCATGCCGCCCTACAGCCACAGGGCGCCGGGACCCATCGGTGCGGCGGCTGACAAAGAGAAAGTGGAAGTGGAGTTAATCACTGACGGCGTGCATATCCATCCGGCCTCTGTGCGGACCACGTTTAAGATATTCGGGGATGGACGCATCATTTTCATCAGTGACAGTATGCGTGCCACAGGACTTGATGACGGAGAATACACGCTGGGCGGGCAGGACGTGAAGGTCACCGGCAACAGGGCAGTTCTCGCGGACGGCACCATCGCCGGTTCCGCCACCAATCTGCTTGACTGTATGCGGACAGCGGTACTGCGTATGGGGATTCCCCTGGAGTCAGCTGTGAAATGTGCCACGGTCAATCCGGCGAAGAGTGTGGGCATTTATGATGAGTACGGCAGTATTTCACCAGGTAAGAAAGCAGATGTGGTATTGTTAAGAAAAGAAGATCTTAGTTTAAAGCATGTGATTTTAGAGGGCGGTCTCGTATGAGGCCGTTCTTTTCAATTGGTTGTTCTGTT
The DNA here is from genome assembly GCA_910577735.1 of uncultured Lachnospiraceae bacterium. Classification (GTDB taxonomy): domain Bacteria; phylum Bacillota; class Clostridia; order Lachnospirales; family Lachnospiraceae; genus UBA3282. The sequence continues at coordinate 88,376 of CAJTOO010000003.1, read as the reverse complement.
TTACATGAGATATCAATATTGTGATGTGAATGTGAACGTGACGTGAACGTGAATTGCAAACCAACCATACAAAGTATACCCAAAAAAATGCGATGTGTGCCCAAAGAAAAATAACAAGGAAATTCTCTGGTAAACTGTCTGTTAGATAATCAGTATAAGAACTGACAGCATACATAGGAAATGGAAGCTCATGAGGTGAGGACAGGGCCAAAGTCCAATAGACAGTTAAAGGAAAGTGGAGGAGAAGGGGAAGATGAAGGAACTGATCATTGACGCAACCGTTAAAAACATAGAAAAAGTTACAGAATTTGTGGATGAACAGCTGGAAAGGCTGGGATGTCCCATGAAGGCCCAGATGCAGATTGACATTGCCATTGACGAACTGTTCGGGAATATAGCCCATTATGCCTATCATCCCGAGGTGGGTTCTGCCACTGTGCGTGTGGAGGTCATGGAAGACCCTCTGGCAGTGGCAATCACCTTTATCGATAACGGCGTTCCCTACGACCCCCTGGCGGCTCAGGAGCCGGACACCACTCTTTCTGCGGAAGAAAGGCAGATTGGCGGCCTTGGCATCTATATGGTCAAAAAGAGCATGGATGAAATCTCCTATGAATACCGGGAAGGCAAAAATATTTTAAAGATTAAGAAGAAGATATAGCAAAGTGTACCGGAAAAAATACGAACCATACCATACCGCCCAAACCAGAAAATTTATTTGCTATAATAATCTGACTGGCCACAGGATGGAAGGTGAAGAAAATGTTATTACAAAAAAGAACGGTGTTTCTGGCAGTTGCCCTGTCAGGAATGCTTTGGCTCGGAGGATGCGGAAAGCAGGAAAAAGAACAGATTACCTCCATAGAGCAGCTTAACGATCCTGCATATACGATTGGTGTTCCCGAGGGCGGAGCAGGTATGTACATGGCAGAAAAATATCTGCCGGAAGCAAAGCAAAAAACCTTTTCCGGTAATAGTTCGGGATATCTTGCCATTTCCCAGGGCAAGCTGGACGGGTTTGTCTATGACCGGGTGATGATGGAGTTCGCCATTGCCAGCGGACTTGAGGGTGTGGAGCTTTTAGAGGAAAATCTGGGAGAGAGTGTGGATGTGGCTGTGGGGATTTCACCCAAAAGCCAGATTGACAATTTAGAGGATAAGGTGAACCGGTTTTTGGCGGAAGCAAGAGCAGAGGGCAGGCTGGATGATATGTATGAGCGCTGGGTAAGCAGGGCGGAGGGAACGATGCCGGAAATACCAGTGCCAAAGGCGCCGGACTGTAAACTTAAGGTGGGAACCACAGGGATGGTCCAGCCCTTCAGCTACTATGAGGGAACCACACTTACGGGATACGATGTGGAGTTGATTTACCGCTTTGCGGCATGGTTAAATGCGGAAGTGGAAATTAAGATTTACGACTATGACGGCATCATTGCCGCGGCTCAGGCAGGCGACATAGATTGTATCATGGCGAATTTAAATGCCACCGAAGAAAGGCGCAGGCACATTGCGTTTTCTGATTGTGTGTATCCTTCAGAGACTGCCGTTATGATAAGGTCAGGACAGGGAAGCGGCATGTTTTTGGAGAAAGGCTTTTGGGCAGGTTTGGAAGACAGCTTCCGGAGCACCTTTGTGGTGGAGGGACGGTGGCGGCTGATTTTGCAGGGACTTGGCGTTACCATACTGATCTCCGTTTTTTCGGGATTCTTTGGCCTGTGCCTTGGCTTTGGAATCTGTATGCTGCGCCGGACCGGTTATCGATCCATGCGTCTGCTCGGAGCGGTTTTTGTTCGTGTGATTCAGGGGATGCCCATCGTGGTTCTTCTGATGATATTATATTATGGGATTTTTGGTTCGGTGGATATTTCCGAAGTGCTGGCTGCGGTCATTGGTTTTTCCATCAATTTTGCGGCTTACTCATCGGAGATGATGCGTGCAGGGATAGAGACGGTTGATAAAGGCCAGAGCGAGGCAGCTCTTGCCATGGGTTATACGAAGCGTCAGACGTTTTTTAAGATTGTATTTCCTCAGGCAGCCGGAAATTTTATCCCTGTGTTGAAGGGTGAATTTATTTCCATGGTGAAAATGACGTCCGTTGTGGGCTATATTGCCGTACAGGATCTGACGAAAGTATCCGACATAATCCGTTCACGTACCATGGAGGCATTCTTTCCGCTGATCGTGACGGCGGTAATCTACTTTGCTGTTGCCAATGTTATGACGGCGGCGCTGTCCTTTGCAGAGAAGAAAGCTGCGCCAAAGCGGAGTAAACGCTGCGTAAAGGGGGTGTGCATGTGATGGCAGATACGTATGATGGGCAGAACGCCTGCGCAGAAGACAATATGGACACCAGTATGATATCTATCCGGCATTTGTGTAAACAGTATCCGAATGTAACCCCGCTTCGGGATATCAATCTGGAGATCAAAAAAGGAGAGGTCATCTCCATTATAGGCCCATCGGGAACCGGAAAATCAACGCTGCTTCGCTGTATCAATCTTCTGGAGACACCTACCAAAGGTGAAATTGTGGTTGACGGCGTGATCACGACGGATAAGAAATGTAAGGTAAATCTGGTCAGGCAGAAGATGGGTATGGTATTTCAGTCCTTTAACCTGTTTGCCCACAAGAGTGTGATAGAAAATATCATGATGGGGCAGGTGGATCTCCTTGGCAGGAGCCGTCAGGAAGCCTATGACCGGGGGATGGAACTGTTACGCACCATAGGGCTTGCAGACAAGGCTCTGGCCTACCCGGATGAACTTTCCGGGGGACAGAAGCAGCGTGCGGCGATTGCGAGAACCTTGGCCATGGAACCGGAAATCATTCTCTTTGACGAACCTACCTCCGCGCTGGATCCTACTATGACAGGAGAGGTCCTTTCGGTGATCCGCAGGCTGGCCGGGCAGGGAATGACCATGATGATTGTGACGCATGAAATGAAGTTTGCCAGAGAGGTATCCACAAGGATACTGTATATGGATCAGGGTGAGATTTACGAGGATGGAACGCCGGAGCAGATTTTTGAACATCCCCGGAGGGAGAGGACCCGGATCTTTATCAGACAGCTGAAGGTGCTTCATGCAGAGAAGATTTCACGCAACTTTGACTTCCCGGCCTTTATGACCCGGCTTGAGGAGTTCGGACGCAGACAGCAGATGGCCCAGAGGCGGATTTATGCCATGCAGCTTGCGGTGGAGGAAGTGCTTATGATGAAACTTCTGCCTGCGGCAGCAAAAGAGGGGGCAAGGGATATTTCCCTGGATGTGGAATACAGTGAGCGGGAGAACCTGTCCCAGATGAGATTTTCCTATAGCGGGCCGGCCATCGATCTTTTTGATGACGACGAAGATCTGTCCGGCAGAATCATAAAGGGGATATCGAAAGAAATGGAGCATACGTTTGCGGATGGAATCAATCATTTCCTTATCAATATATAAAGAAAAGAGGTATAACATATGAAAATCACAAAAAATCAAAACGGAAACAGTTTATGTCTTGCACTGGAAGGAAGACTGGATACTAATACAGCGCCGGAACTTGAGAATACAATCAAAGGCGCCATTGAGGGGGTGGAGGAACTGACCATTGATATGGCAGATTTGGATTATCTGTCATCGGCAGGACTGCGTGTCCTTTTAGGAGCGCAGAAAATCATGAATAAACAGGGAAGCATGCGTGTGATTCATGTCAATGATACCATTATGGAGATTTTTGAAGTAACTGGTTTTGCAGATATTCTGACGATAGAGAAGGCATAAGGACAAATGAGCGGACTTAATTTATCACAGATGCAGATTATCATGACGCAGCAGGTCTGTCCGGGCAGTGCGCGCAATACGATTTCCTTAAAACTTCACTTGCCGAATCATACACCGCAGCAGGTAAAAGAGGCGGCAGATGTTGTGCTTGATGCAGCGGATATTTTTGCCGTCACGCTCACCTGCCAGGAAGGGGCGTGGGTATTTACCCCGACTGGCAGGAAAGTTTCTGCGTGCAGTATCGGAAAGGAACGATCCGCAGAGCTTACGGAAGAATATATGGCGGCCATGGATAACTGTCCTCTTGCTATGGAACAGTGCCTGTATCAGGCGGAAGTTATTCCCCTTTCAGGGGGCGGCTCCTTTTTGTATGTGCGCTTCCACCATGTGATAATCGATGGCTACGGTATGAGTCTGTTTGTACAGAAAGTGCTGGATGTGCTTGCCGGGAAGAAGATTGCCAGGTCAGTGTTTTTCCAGGAATCTGAGAAAGGCGGGCAGGAGGACAGCTTCTGGCGGTCTTATTTTGACGGCGCAGAGTTTGAGAGCGCCATCTTTCCACAGAAAGCAGAGGGAAACAGACTTAAAAAATGGCGGGTCAGCGTACCGGAACAACTGATGAAAGAAGCGGAAGCATTTGGGGAGAGAGAGGATATTTCAATCCCTTATATTTTTGCGGCGGCTTATGCGTTTTATCTCGCCCAGGCTACAGACAAGAAGGATGCGGTGTTCTTAATGCCCCGTTTAAACCGTGCACCCGGGCAGATGGATACGCTTGGCTGCTATACGCTGCTTGTTCCGGTAAGAGTGCAGGTGGAAAGAACAGATACCTTTGCAGAGCTTGGCAGGAAGGTAAAAAGAGCGTCAGGGGAGGCGTCGGCCCATAAAGGATGCGGCTTTGACCGGATTCTTTCCGCTTTGCGGGATGAAAACATAGTGGGGGAATCTCTATCTGAATATGTGCTTAATTTTTATCGTTTCTCTTTCTGTACGGATTTGCGTTACAGCGTCCGGTTCAGTGTGGCAGGGGAGATGTCAAATCATCTGACCTTTAATCTGTTCCGCAATGAAAGGGCAGGACTGGATTTGCAGCTGGACTATCGGGAAACTGTTTATACAGAGGAACAGGCAGGGTATTTTGGCGATGCCATTCTGACGATTATCGAGCAGGGCATAGCAGGCGGAGTGTTTTCGGCCTTTGCCGGCACAGCAGACCAGACTGTGAAGACACTTGCCGACATCAAGATGCTGGGGGAGGCAGAATACAGGAAAATCACATCGATGAAGGGTAAGTCTGTTCCGGTGGAAAAGAATCTGACGATTCCTTCCCTGTTCCGGCAGGCAGCTTTGCAGTACCAGGACGCCCCCGCTTTGTATGCGGGAGAATATGCCTTTACATTCGGACAGCTGGATGAGATAAGCAGCCGGATTGCCTGTGGCGTAAAACGTCTGGGTGTGCAAAGCGGTGACCGGGTTGCTTTCCTGCTGAAGCGGGATTATCGCCTGATTCCCACAATCCTTGGCATAGCAAAGGCGGGGGCGGCTTTTATCCCGGTAGATCCTGCTTATCCAGCGGACAGAATTTCTTATATTATGGAAAACAGCCGGGCGGCCTGTCTGATTTCATCCGAGAATGTAGAAATTGCAAAGAAGTATGACTATATAGAAATCGATACCCTTTTATCGCAGGAGATGGAGCCGGCTCTTTTACCGGAAATCGGGCAGGACGATCTGGCCTATATGATCTACACATCCGGCACCACCGGACGTCCCAAAGGAGTGGTGCTCTCTCACAAGGGCATTGCAAACATTGTGCATCCGGATAACAATCCCTTTAACCGGGACATAACCAGAAACTGCCGCGGCATTGTGGCAATTGGTTCTATTTGCTTTGATATTTCCCTGTTTGAAATCTTTGTGCCATTGCTGAACGGTCTGTTTGTGGAACTGGGCAATGAGAAATCCATGATGGATGCGGGGGAACTGGCAGCACATATCCTGCGCCATGGAGCGGATATCCTCCATTGTACGCCTTCCCGGATTACGGCTTATCTGGCAAACGAAGCCTTTTTGAAAGCGTTTGGCGGCGTGAAGGCTGTTCTGGCGGCGGGAGAAGTTCTGCCGGGAAGCCTGGTGAAGCGTCTGGAAGATACCTATAGGATACGGATTTACAATGGCTATGGGCCTACGGAAACGACCATCGGGGCCACCATCACGGAGGCAGGAGATGCAGAATCTATCGGTACGCCGATTGCCAATATGGGCATCCTGCTTTTAAACCGGGAGAGGAATCCGGTGCCCTTCGGCGCCGTGGGGGAAATCTGCATATATGGCAATGGCGTGGGTATCGGTTATCAGGACAGACAGGAGGAGACGGCAGCTAAATATATTCACTGGAGAGGCATCAGGCTGTACCGGACCGGGGATCTTGGATATTTGACAAAGGAAGGAAGGCTCATGTACTGCGGCAGGAACGACAGGCAGGTGAAACTGCGGGGGCTGCGCATTGAACTTTCTGAAATTGAAAATGTCATGGGAGAATTTCCCGGTGTGGCGGCTTGCTGTTGTATGATCCGGAAAATTGAAAAGTCTGACCATATGGTAGGGTTTTATACGGCATTGTCGAAAGGTGAGGTGGATGAGGAGGCATTAAAAGCCCATATGAAAGCGAGACTCACCGCCTACATGGTGCCGGATGTATTAAAAGAACTGGATGCCATGCCCCAGACGCCAAACGGCAAGACTGATGTAAAGGCGCTTGCGGCAGAGCCGGTGGAATATGTACGTGTTTACAGGAAACCGGTGACAGAAAGGGAGAAACTGGTCTGCTGTATCTTTGCGGAGGCACTGTCCATAGAGCAGGCCGGTCTGGATGACAATTTCTTTGAACTGGGCGGCGATTCGCTTCATGCAGTCGCAGTTGTGCTGCAAATCGAGGAAAAGCTGGGTCTTATGGAGAACCAGCTGGAATTTGGGGATCTGTACCAGTTCCCAACGCCGTCCCTTTTGCTGGAGCGGATTGATAAAAAGACGGAAAGCAAAGAGGATGCGGGATTTGCAATCAAGGCGCTTGACTACAGCGGATTTGGCGAATATCTGGCCAATCATACGAAGGAGCAAGTCAAACGCAGGCCCCTTGGAAATGTGCTGCTGACAGGGGTGACGGGATATCTTGGAATCCATATTTTAGCGGATCTGCTTAAGAATCCGGCATTGTGCGGCAAGATTGTCTGTCTTTCACGGTCTAAGAAATCCCTTACGGCTTTGAAGCGGGTGAAATCTTCCCTGTTCTATTATGAGGAAGAGGACTTCTCTGAAGGCTGCGGAGAGAAGTGGATGGTAGTGGAAGGAGATATCACAGATCCTGCTGTTTTTGCGCAGGAATGTCCTGTTCCTATTGATACGATCATCAATTCCGCTGCCAATGTATCTCATTTTTCCTATGGGGACAATTTAGAGAAGATCAATACGGAGGGCGTTAAAAACCTGATACGCTTTGCCAAAAGGGAACATGCGATGCTATGCCAGATTTCTACCATCAGTGTTGCGGGCATGACGGCAGGGGCGGCACAAAAGGACAGCTTTACGGAGTCAGATTTTTATATCGGACAGGAAATACATAACAAGTATATTTATTCTAAATATATGGCAGAGTACGAGATGCTCCGGGCGGCAGTGGAGGATGGACTGGAGATGAAAATCATGCGCATCGGGAACCTGCAGGGACGTATCTGCGACGGGGAGTTTCAGATGAATCTCCATTCCAATGCCTTTACACGACAGGTATCTTCTTATATTAAGCTGGGTGCGGTGCCCAGGTCTGTCTATGAAGGAAGCGTGAACTTTTCACCGGTGGATGAGACGGCTCATAATATCGTCGCATTGACGGCCACAGAAGAGGATACGGCGGTATTCCATGTGTATCCGCCTATGGAATTGAAGTTTGAAGATTTATTTAAAGAGGCAGGAAAGCTGGGATATACCATTGACGTGCTGCCTGACCAGGAATTTCTGGAACTGCTTCAGGAGAGAAAAAGGACGCAGGAAGGCAGAGAACAGTTACAGGGCCTTATGACCAATGAACTGTCTAAGGGCCGCCGGGACATTCCTGTGATACAGAAGATTACCAACAGATATCTGAATGATCTGGGGGCAGATTGGAGTGCTATTACCGAAGACTATTTAAACAAATATCTGTCTGCCCTGAGCGGTCTGGATTTATTTTAAAGGAGAGAGAAGTTACATGGTAGCAATTGCACTTTGGAGTTTTGCTGTTTTTATGGCATCGGTGTTTGCCGGGCTGCTGACGGGAATCACGCTTACCCCGAAATATAAGGGGCAGATAAGGGCTGTTGTCTGGACCATCGGGGCTGTCGTTGGTTATATCATGGCTTTTGTGAGTTATTCCGTGAATCTGTACAATGACGCGGTGGGGATACTGGGGCTTTCTGCGCTTGTGTGCATCGTGCCGCAGTTTTTGTACAAGGACAGTTGGTCTACGAAGCTTGCCATTTCCCTGATGGCCTGCCTGATTGCCAATGTGAGTACCTTTATGTTCTGCGGAACCACAGACACCCTTCTTGGTCCGGCGCTTGGATTGATCAAGGAAAGCCCCTATGATACACCCAATCTCATTTTCTTTATCGGCATTAAGATTTTTGTTTATGCCATATTTTCGGTTTTGTATGCCCGCTTCCTGAAAAGGACCATACACCGCACCGTAGAGGCGGTAGGCGGGAAAATGATGGTATTCCTTCCGGCATTGTTCATTTCCGTGATAGGCTTTTACTTCATTAATCTGGTGTCAAACGGTGTGGGAATTTATCCTGATAATCCATGGTTCTTTCTGCTGTATATTACCGTATGTCTGATATTTGTGGTAGAATTCTGGATGATTTTCTATTCTATCAACCAGAGCGTGAAGACCATGAAAACAACGGCGGAACTGAGTGTGGCGACCAATATTCAGCAGTCCATGCTGCCTTGTATTTTCCCGGCCTTTCCGGAGCGGGAGGAATTTGATGTGTTTGCGACCATGGATCCGGCCAGGGAAGTGGGCGGTGATTTCTATGACTTCTTTATGGTAGATGAACGTCACCTTGCCATTGTGGCGGCAGATGTGTCGGGCAAAGGGGTTCCGGCGGCATTGTTTATGGTCATCGGGAAGACGCTGATTAAGGACCACACCCAGTCAGGCAGGGATCTGGGGGAAGTATTCACGGAGGTAAACAATCTTTTGTGTGAATCCAACAGCGAGGGTATGTTCATTACTGCTTTTGAGGGAGTATTGGACCTTGTGACAGGGGAATTCCGATTCGTCAATGCGGGTCATGAGATTCCTTTTATCTGCAAAAAGAATGGTGTATTTGAGCCCCATAAAGTCAGAGCGGGATTTGTTCTTGCGGGCATGGAGGGCATACAGTACAAATGCGGTTCCATGCAGCTTGCGGAGGGGGATAAATTTTTCCAGTATACGGACGGCGTGACGGAGGCCACGAACAAGGATAACGAGCTGTATGGTATGGAGCGGCTGGGGAAAGTGCTTCGTGCAAATGCGTCCCTGTCTCCATCAGAACTGCTTCCTGCCGTAAAAGAGGATATTGACGCATTTGTAGGCGGTGCGGAGCAGTTCGATGACATTACCATGATCTGTTTTGAGTACAGGAAGCGGATGCAGGGATAAGACGGCCACAGCATGTTTCTGTTGGATAATCGGAATTGAAATCGAGAATGGAAAGGAAAGAGCGCAAATGGGAAATGCTGCAATGCTGCAATTTCATGCAGACGATATTATTATGAAAGAGGGCGGCACTTATGAGGAGATGTATAAAATAGTAACCGGTTCTGTGGCAGTTTACAGCCGGTATGGAGAAAAGGACGAGCATCTGATCGGGATTTATTCCAAATCAAAGTGTTTCGGGGAAATTCATGTGCTGTCCGGCCAGCCCAGCCTTCATACGGTGGTTGCCTACGATGATGTGCTGCTGATGCGCATTACCAGGGATTCCCTGGAAGAGTTTATCAGAAACAATCCCAGAAATGCAATTGATATCATGCAGAACATGGTGCATACCAATATGCTGATGCAGAAAAACATTGACCTTCTGCTGGACGATATCTACGAAAAGCAGGATATCAATAAGCGGAGAACCCAGGATATGAAAAACAAGATCATGCAGTACCGCTTAAGCGGGTTTCATCCTTTGGAAAAGTAATCTGACAGGAGTGTGAAAGCTGTCCTTTTTTGGAAAAAGTAACAAAAACGCAGGATATGGCGCATATACTTTACTAAAACAGTATGCAGGATGGGAAAAGGCAGTCTGCGCCTTCGTGCAGGTAGTGTCTGCGGCAGACTGTTAAGGCATGGAGGGAATGTGCGTAAAAAGAGAAGCTGGAATGATAAACTCAGACTTGCCATGGGAGAATTAGAGAATAAAATACAGCGGGAGAGAGGAGATAAGGCTGGTACCTGGCCGGAACGGGAAAAGATAGAGGCCTGGAACGAAGAACGGAAAAGACAGGGATATGGGCAGTACTGCGGCTCTGTCAGCGCTGCGGAGAAGACACAGACCAAAGCGGAGCGTAAGCGGGAAGATTTTATCAGAAATGTATTGATGCAGACGGCTAAGTCTGCGGCGTTTCTGTTTGCCACACTGGCTCTTGTGCAGGGCGTGATCAAGGTGCTGCCGGATTCCATTACGGTAAACAGTTCAGTGGGCGGCAGGGAGCTTCCCATTTACTGCGTGGAGACGGATAAGAAACAGGTGGCGCTCAGCTTTGATGCAGCCTGGGGGAATGAAGACACGGGGCGTATTCTGGATATCCTAAAGAAACATGATGTGAAAGTGACTTTCTTCATGACAGGCGGCTGGGTGGAATCCTACCCGGATGATGTGAAGGCGATCCTGGCAGCAGGCCATGACCTTGGCAACCACAGTGAGAATCATAAAAACATGTCTCAGCTCTCTGACGAAGAGTGTAAAGAGGAGCTGATGAAAGTACATACCAAGGTACAGGAACTGACAGGGTATGAGATGTGCCTTTTCAGACCGCCTTACGGAGATTATGACAATCATGTCATAACTAACGCGCATGACTGCGGATATTATCCGATCCAATGGTCCATTGATTCTCTGGACTGGAAGGATTATGGAGCCAATGACATAGTGGCTCGTGTGGTGGAGTCGGATAAACTGAATAACGGCGCTATTATCCTGATGCACAATGGCGCCAAGTATACGGCTGACGCACTGGAGGCAGTGGTTACGGGTTTGCAGGAGAAAGGGTATGAGATTGTGCCTGTTTCGCAGTTGATCTATAAGGATAAGTATCACATGAAGGCAGATGGGACGCAGGTGTCCGGGGAATAAAGGCAGAATTTTGCTGTTTATTACGAAATATAGTAATAAGTTGGACCGACAGATCTTCTGGAAACAGTTGGTCTGTCTCTTTTTGTACATAATGCATATAATTCTTTTTCGTTTTTGAGTTTTTTGCATAAATTTTACAATCTTTTTATATTTTTCCTAGGAATATTTTCCTATTTGTTATATAATTTGTTTATTAAGAAAAATAGGAGGAATCGTATTATGGCAAAAGAAATGATTGCAATGCTCCTTGCCGGCGGACAGGGCTCGCGCCTTTATGCACTGACAGAGAAGCTTGCAAAACCAGCAGTTCCTTTTGGCGGCAAATATCGTATCATTGACTTTCCGCTATCTAACTGCGTTAATTCAGGTATTGATACTGTAGGCATTCTGACCCAGTATCAGCCGCTGGAGTTAAATGAGTACATCGGTAATGGTCAGCCATGGGATCTGGATCGTCTCTATGGCGGTGTACATGTATTGCCGCCTTATCAGAAGGCTCATGGATCGGACTGGTATAAAGGCACGGCAAATGCGATTTATCAGAATATATCGTTTATTGAGCGTTATGATCCCAAATACGTTATCATTCTTTCCGGTGATCAGATCTGTAAGCAGGATTACAGTGCCTTTCTGGAATTCCATAAAGAGAAAAACGCAGAATTCAGTGTTGCCGTTATGGAGGTTCCCTGGGAGGAGGCGCCGCGCTTTGGCCTGATGGTAGCGGATGAGAATGATAAGATTACGGAATTCCAGGAGAAGCCGAAGAATCCGAAATCAAATCTGGCTTCCATGGGCATCTATATTTTTAACTGGGATATCCTGAAAAAGTATCTGGAAGAGGACGAGGCTGATCCAAACTCTGAGAACGACTTTGGCAATAATATTATTCCTAATCTCCTGCGCGATAAACGTCAGATGTATGCATATCATTTCAATGGCTACTGGAAGGACGTGGGAACCATTTCCTCCTTGTGGGAAGCCAATATGGAAGTATTGGATCCTGAGCACAGCGGCATTAATCTGTTTGATGAAGACTGGAAGATTTACAGCCGTAATACAGGTAAGACAGGACATAAGATCAACGCAGGCGCAGTTGTGGAAAATGCTTTGATCACGGATGGGTGCCGGATTAAGGGCACAGTAAAGCACTCTGTTCTCTTTGGCGGTGTTAAAGTAGAGGCTGGTGCTGTCGTGGAGGATGCAGTGGTCATGGGCGGTACTATCATCAAGACCGGTGCGGTTGTAAGGCACTGTATTGTGGCAGAGAATGTAACGATCTGTGAGAATGCGGTGGTCGGTGCGATGCCTACCGAGGAAGTAAACGGCGTAGCTACCATCGGCTCGGATGTTACCATAGGCGAAAATGTGGTGATAGGTCCTAATGCTATGGTGAAAAATAATGTAGAAGGCGGTGAAGTAGAATGATAAAGTCGAGCACAAATGTAATCGGTATTATTTTCCCAAACAGTTATGACGCCTTGGTTCCGGAATTGGTCAGCGTGCGATTGATGGCTTCCATTCCTTTTGCCAGCCGTTACCGTATCATTGATTTTATCTTATCCAGTATGACACATTCCGGCATTGACAATATTTCTGTGGTGGTGAACAAGAATTATCATTCCCTGATGGATCATCTGGGATCCGGACGGGAATGGGATCTGGTCCGTAAAAACGGCGGTCTGCATATTTTCCCGCCTTTTGCGGAGAAAGAAGTGGGCGGTCCTTATGTGGGACGTGCCGGCGCTCTGGCAAACCTGTTGGATTTCTTAAAAGACCAGAAAGAAAAATATGTGGTCATGTCAGATACCAATGTGGTTGTGAACTTTGATTTCAATGCCATGCTTCAGGCACATATGGACAGCGGCGCAGACATCACAATTGCATACAACGAACAGGAGCTTCCCAAGGAACTTCTGGATTATCAGACCAGCGACAGAATCTTCTATTATACCTTTGATGTGGAACAGGGCCGCATCCGTAAAGTGTGCATTAATCCGAAAACAAGCGGTGTACAGAATACGTCCATGAATATTTTCGTCATTGAACGCGAGCTGTTGATTGAGCTTGTCAGCACTGCATATATGCAGGGACGTTCCTTCTTTATGCGTGATGTTATCATGCCGCAGCTTGGAAAGCTGAATGTACAGGCTTACAAGTATACGGGTTATGTGGCGCGCATCAGCGGTATGAAGAGTTACTTTGAAGAGAACATGAAACTTCTGGATGACTATAATCTGGATGCCTTGTTCTCAGCTGCGCCTATCTATACCAAGATTCGAGGGGATAACCCCACCCATTATAAAGATGGTGCGAAGGTGCAGAATGTGATGATGGCGGACGGCTGTGTGATTGAAGGTGAAGTGGAGAACAGTGTGATTTTCCGCGGCGTTAAGGTCGGCAAAGGTGCTAAGATCAGGAATTGTATTCTGATGCAGGACACGGTGGTGGAAGCTGGTGCGAATGTGGAGTATCTCATTACTGACAAGAATGTCACCATCACTGCAGGCAAGGAAATGAAAGGCACGGATACGTTCCCGGTTTATATTGAAAAGTTTCAGAGTGTGTAAGCCGGTTATATAAGCTGAGCTCGAAATGATAAAAGGGCTGGAAGTTGTATCAGGGAATATGGTACAATAAACGCAGGTTCAGCAGCGCCTGATGACAGGACCTGTGAGCAGGCGGCAATGAACCTGTGAATTTATAAAAAACGGAGGTTATGTTATGCACAGTGAAAATTTATCGGCAGCTGAGGCGCTGCAGAAATTAAAGGAAGGAAATCAGCGCTATCTGCAGGCAGCGGCGAATCCGGGAGACGTTTCACCGCAGATCAGACAGAAGACCTGCGATGAGGGTCAGAAGCCTTATGCAATCGTTGTGGCTTGTTCAGACTCCCGTGTGATACCGGAGAGCATTTTCTCAGCTGGAATTGGCGAGGTATTTGTGATTCGTGTGGCAGGAAATGTGATGGACAATCATCAGTTGGGAAGTGTTGAATATGCTGCAGATCATCTTGGCTGTAAGCTGGTGGTAGTACTTGGACATGAGCACTGTGGTGCAGTAGGAGCTGCTTTACAGGGGAATCCGGGCGGATTTGTTCAGTACATAACAGATGAGATTCACAAAGCGATTGGGGATGAGAAAGATGAGTATAAGGCTTGCTGTCTGAATGTGAAACGGGCAGTTGATCTTATCCGGGAGAAGCTTGATATGAAAGAGTCAGAAGATGGCGTTAAGGTATGCGGCGCATACTATCATATCGGCAGTGGAGAAGTTGATTATCTTGATATGTAACTGCTGATTATAACAAAAAAACCACTTTATTGCGGAATATTCTGCAATAAGTGGTTTTTTTATGCAATTTTATTCAAAAAATCATTAAACTAATCTTGTGAGCCGATGAAAGATGTGTTATTCTTAACATAACAAAATTATAAGAATAGGGGAGATGATGAATATGGTTGCTTATTGGGTAGTAAATATTTTTATGGTTTTTTTCATTTTGATGATCGTGGTATTCAACGTCGCGCGGATTGTCTATTTCATTAAGTGCTTTAAAGTAAAGGACTGTTCTGACAGGCATTGCCAGTTTAAGATGTTCTGTCATAAGTACGACGAGGTCTATACGGACGAGGAAATTGCCAGAATCCTTGCGAAGTTGGAAGAACGGCATCAGAATGAGTGCAGAGATTTGGAACAAATTGATGATAAAACATGATTTAACTTATTGATTCGTGTTGAAAAAGGATGATAACATGTGCGAAAGGGAAAATGCAGTGAAGATCCGGAACAAGTCTGGAAATGAAAAATCAGCAGCAAAATAAAATAACGAAGTATACATAATATAAAGCGATTGGGGAAGATATATCAGAGAAGGCTGATAATATCGGGGAAATTGCGAAATGATGTTTGTATATTTTGGAGTGATGAAGAAGATGGGATGACAGCCGTTGCACGGCGCTTCTTATAATACGCATGTTATTTATCTGCGAAAAACTTCATATAGAGAAAAAGGCAATACAAGATTGTTATTACAAAAGATGAAGAAAAGAAAATATATACAAAAATGTTTCTGTATCAAATTTTCATAATTATATAAAAAACAAATAAATTAAAATATGATTTAACGCGGTATTAATGTGTAAATATGTGGGAGCGGCGGAGTCAGTAGACCGCTTCCACATCAGATATAAGACCGTCTGTTATCTTAAATTTCCAGATAGAGTGTCCGGGAATTCTGTGTTCTGTTAGATAATAGTTGTTATCTATGAGAGTTACGTAATATGGGGTGCCTCCGCCCAGGAAGCTTTCATACACATCTTCGTATTTTCCCTTGCTTAGATTCGATAAATCATCTGTACGGATGATGGTGGCATAGTCCTGATTTCCATTAATATCAGTTGATATCGTAATATAATACATGTTTTCGGTGATGGTAAGCTGGATCATACCGGCCATGGTGTCCGGAACGGGATAGGTTTTGTGTATTTCGAAGGTATTGAGGTCTGCCTGCAGGATAGCAGGGTTCCCCAGAATGCCGGAGACAAAATAGATGTCGCTCCCGGAAATGGTAAAAGAACGCACATAGGTGTCTGCAAGCTGTTCTATTTGGTGGACTCCGGTCAGATGCATGCGGCTGTCATTCGGATCATGCCGAAAGAGATATATTTCGCCGCTCATGGAACTTAAGGCATAGAAGGTTTGTGTGTTATCATCATAGAGGATATAATGGGGACGATTGCCGATTTCCTCAAAAGTCTGGGTGTGGCAGAAGACACCGTCCTTTTTCTCAAAGACCAGAATCCGGTTATTCTCTGTATCATCTGCCAGATATACCAGACCGTCGCTGGCTATGGTGTGGCCTTTGTTGATTTCACTGGTCATGACCTGCCACTGGGATAAGGGGTCTGTCAGATTGTCATGGTAGATGATCTGATTATGATAACAGTCTACGATGAAATAGGTATCTTCCACTTTGGTGATATAGGTGGGGACACTCAGATCCGAATAAGGATTGCGGGGAATGGATTCTGGCGCCGGTAAGGCAGGCGTTGACTGCCTAAGATCTGGCACAATGTCGGATGCCCGCAGAGAGGCTTCGCTGGCCAATGTGTCTGGCGGTTCTGGCATGGGATTGGCATCAGTACCACAGGCAGTCAGGCAGGCAGCTATTACCGGAAGCAGTAACAGGAATAGGAACAGGACGGAATTTATTTGGAAGGATTTAAATTTCATAATGGGTGTTCACTTTCTTTTGTCTGTTTTCCCTATTTTAGCGGGTCGGGAATTATTTATCAATATCTTTTCTTTATATGGATATTCAAAAGATGGCGTGTTACAATATCCTAATAAAAGGCTGCCATTAATCTGGCAGATAATTTCCTCTCAGAGGCTCAAAGATGTAAAGAAGGACTTAAATAAATGACAGATGTCTCGTACAGAACAGAATGCAACGAAACAATATCTTCCGGTACTTATCATGCTGCTTTTGGCATTCTCTCAGCTTTGGCTATCATCATGGTCGTGGCGGGCCATCTGGGCTATGGTATTCTGACGGTGGGGGAGCTTTTCCCTTATTATTCTTTTCACGTGCCGCTCTTTATGTTTATATCCGGTTATTTTTACACAGAGGAGGAGCAGGAGAGACCTTTTTATTATATAAAGAAAAAGGTGCGCAGGCTGCTGGTGCCTTATTTTATCTGGAATCTGATCTATGGTCTGATTGCCTGGGGGCTGCGGGATGGCGCAGGCTTTGCCTTTGGTGAGCCGATTTCCGTAAAATCTCTGTTTCTGGATCCTTTTCTGCATGGATATCAGTATCTTTATAATTTTGCTGCCTGGTTCGTGCCGGTGCTCTTTCTCATAGAGATGATGAATCTGGTGATGCGGATTGTGTTAAAGTATCTCCGGCTGAACAAGGAATGGCTGATTCTTTCGGGAACACTTGTGGTGGGCATGGCGGTAGTCTGGCTGGCAATTTCCGGGCATGTGTGGGGATGGTATAAGATGCCGGGACGGATTCTCTTTCTGTATCCCTGTTTTCAGATGGGACAGTTCTATCGCCGGAAGCTGGAAAAGTATGATACCCTTGGAAACCTGCCCTACTTCGCTGTCGTGATTGAAGTACAGGTGTTATTAAATGTGTGCTGTAATGGACTGGCGTTCAGCAGTGTGTGGTGCACGGCTTTCGCCAACGGTCCGATTATTCCATATGTGACAGTTGTGTCAGGTATAGCTTTCTGGCTGAGGGTGTCGAAGGTGCTTGCTCCTGTCCTGGGACAAAACAAAGGGGTGGTCTGTCTGGGGCGTAACACTTATGCGGTGATGATGCATCATATCATGGTGTTTATGCTGATTAAGATGGTGCTTGCGGGGATTGCAGCAGGGACCGGATATCTGGCGGATTTCGATTTTGAGAGGTTCTATATGGATATCGATTATTGTTATCTGGTGAAAGGCACGGAGGCCTTTAAGATGGTGTATCTGGCGGCGGGTATCATGCTGCCGCTTCTGTGCCAGCGGGGGATAGAGCGGATGAAACAGTGGTTTGGACGGTTGTATCAGCATGACTTATAATTGCAATCGTCGGGGGAGTGTGATACTCTATTAGAGTATGTTTGGGAGGAAAATGGATGCCGGGTGTGGAGATGATCTGGACAGGGGTCGTTATGATGCTTTGTCTGTTTGCGGGAATACTGCTTGCCGTACAGCATTTCATGCGGTATCATACGGTACAGATTTATAACTGGGACGGCAGGCGGTATCGGTTCCTTGGAAGAGAGCGTCTGCGCAAGACAGATGACACTTATGTCATTAAAATGCGGGAACGAACTGCGGATTTGTCTTATACCACCAGGTATCGATTGTCAGCGTCCCCTGGATTTGTAAGGAGGCACCGTTTTAACAGTCTGCTTCTACGGGCGGGGGCAAGTGAGGCATGGCTTCCCATTGAGGAACGGATGATACAGGATATTTATTATACAAGTGTGAGAAGAATTTCTTAAGCCCGCAGCAAGCGTTGTCTCGCGGAGATGTTCCGGAAGCTGCAAGGCGGAATCATGGAAAGGCGGCGGCGTATGGTCACGGTCAGTCTCTGTATGATTGTGAAAAATGAAGAGCAGATTTTACAAAGGTGTCTGGACAGCCTGGCAGGGCTGATGGATGAGATCATTATTGTGGATACCGGTTCCACGGACGCAACGAAGCAGATTGCGGCCAGGTATACGGAGCTAATTTATGATTTCACCTGGATCGATGATTTCTCGGCGGCACGAAACTTTGCATTTTCCAAGGCGACAAAGGAGTACATTTACTCGGCGGATGCGGATGAGGTGCTGGATGAGAAGAACCGGGCAGCCTTTTTGCAGTTAAAGCAGACGATTCTTCCGGAAATCGAGATTGTACAGATGTACTATGCCAATCAGCTTTCCTATGGAACCATCTATAATTATGACAGGGAGCTGAGACCCAAGCTGTTTAAGCGCAATCGCACCTTTCGGTGGCAGGGGGCAATCCATGAGCAAGTTGGGATTACACCTGTTATATATGATAGTGAGATAGAGATATGTCATATGCCGCAAAGCAGCCATAAGGACAGGGACCTGGAGGCTTTTGCGAGGCTTGCGGGGGCAGGGAATCCTCTGGATAAAAGGCTTCACAATATCTATGCGAAGGAGCTTTTTATCTCCGGGGAAGAGAAAGACTTTCTGGCGGCCAGGGCCTTTTTTCAGGCATCTTGTGCGGAGGAAGCACGGGGAGATGAGGAATTGAAGGAAGCGGCCTGTGTGGCGGCCAGGGCGGCGCGGCTTGCCGGGGATGTGGCAGATTTTTTTAAATACGCGATGAAGGTGGTTGCCTGTGACGGCTGTGCGGAGATCTGCTGTGAACTGGGAGAATATTACAGACAGCGGGAAGATTATGACGAGGCTGTGGTGTGGTTTTATAACGCCGCATTTGAGACAGAGAGTATTTTAAGTATTCGCAGCGGGAAAGAGATTCCCCTGCAGGGGCTGGCAGACTGCTATCGGGCGCTGGGCAATGAAGCGCAGGCAGCAGAATATGAGAGACTGGCAGCATGTCAGGAGGAATGACTTTAGCAGGAAAGTGAGACAGAAGACAGTATGAAATGGGAAGAAAATGTACGCCGGGTGGTGCCATATACGCCGGGAGAACAGCCGGACAGGCCCGGTGTCATTAAATTAAATACCAATGAGTGTCCATATCCGCCGGCACCGGGGGTGGCGGCAGCGATAGAGCGACTGGATGCAGACCGTATGCGGCTCTATCCGGCGTTTCCGGAGCAGACGGCTCTGACAGAGGAACTGGCGGCATACTATCACGTGGGGAAGGATCAGATATTTATCGGCGTGGGGTCGGATGATGTGCTGTCTATGGCATTTATGACCTTTTTTAACGGAGACAGACCGATTCTGTTTCCGGATATCACCTATTCCTTCTATGATGTATGGGCAGAAGTTTATGGGATTCCTTATGAGACAAAGGCACTGGATGCTGCGTTTCGGATTCGTCCCGAGGACTATTGTCAGGGAAGCGGCGGTGTGATTTTCCCCAATCCCAACGCCCCTACCGGTGTGCTGCTGGGACTTCATGAGGTGGAGAAGATTGTGGCGGCGAACCGGGATGTGGTGGTGATTGTGGACGAGGCCTACATTGACTTTGGCGGGACAAGCGCGCTGCCCTTACTGGATAAGTATGATAATCTTCTTGTGGTGCAGACCTTTTCCAAGTCCCGGGCGATGGCGGGCATGCGTATCGGTTATGCCATAGGAAGTCCACAGCTGATCCGGTATCTGCATGATGTGAAATATTCGGTTAACTCTTATACGCTGAATTATCCCACACTGGAACTTGGCGTGGAGGCGGTGCGGGACAAGGCATATTTTGCCGCCTGCTGTGATAAGATCATACAGACCAGGGCGCGGGCACAGAAAGAGCTCACAAGGCTGGGCTTTACCTTTCCGGAATCCTATGGTAATTTCCTCTTTGCATCCCATAAGAGTGTGCCGGCGCAGATGATCTTTCAAGAGTTAAAAGAAAATGACATATATGTCAGATGGTGGGACAAAGAGCGCATTGATAAGTATCTGCGTATCACAATCGGTACGGATGAGCAGATGGAAGCATTGTATGCGGCGCTTGATAAGATTTGCGGCGGGTGATTTTACGGGTAAAACAGGCATATACTTATAGTAAGCCGCATCAAAATTCATGGGAGGATTTATAGATGGAAAGTTTAGCAGTTGCATTTGCCAATACGCTGGGAAAGTATGTGGCCAAGGAAGTCGTGGTTTTTATCATCTCCATGATTCCGATTCTGGAGCTTCGCGGAGGGCTGA
This sequence comes from uncultured Lachnospiraceae bacterium, assembly GCA_910577735.1. Taxonomy (GTDB): domain Bacteria; phylum Bacillota; class Clostridia; order Lachnospirales; family Lachnospiraceae; genus UBA3282. Next base: position 67,892 of record CAJTOO010000003.1, on the reverse strand, counting down.
TCGTGGCCTCTCTTTTACAGGTGCCGATTATGACGGCTATTCCGTTTTGCATCATCGGCAATATTATTCCGATTCCCTTTATCCTGCTTTTTATCAAACAGGTATTTAAGTGGCTCAAGAAGGTAAAACTTTTCAGGGGAATCATTGAGAAGCTGGAGAGCCGTGCCATGGGTAAGAGCGACAGCATCAAGAAATATGAGTTCTGGGGACTGGTGCTTTTCGTGGGTATTCCTCTTCCGGGTACGGGGGCGTGGACAGGGTCACTGATTGCGGCGCTTCTGGATATTGATTTCAAGAAGGCAGTTTTGGCGGAACTTCTGGGTATCGCCATTGCTACGGTTATCATGTCCATCTTTTCTTACGGGCTTTTGGGAGCATTGTTGGGCTAGGATGCGGAGAAGTTTGTCACAGCTGTGACAGATGAGGCGTGATGTGATGAAAGGAAAGAAGAAGGCGATTCTGACAGCGGGTGTTATCCTGGCAGCTCTGGGGTGCTTGCTTCTGGCGGTCTATCTGTGCATGGGACAGTATGGGGCAGGAAGGAGCAGGAATCTGGCCAGGAGAAAAGGGGTCATCGCCACCTGTGACAGTGTGGAGAAGGAGTCTCTGTCTGCGGCCATGGCTGTCGATGGAGACGACCAGACATTAACTTCCCGCTGGTCAAGCGAGAATAACTGGGAGGATGCCTCTCATTATATACAACTGGAATTTCCGGAAGAAATTTCAGTTTCTTTTGTTGTCCTGAAATGGGAGCGCAGAAATGTGATTTCTTATGCCCTGGAAAGTTCCCTGGATGGTGAAACATGGGAAATACTGCAGCGCTTTGATACGGCGCCGGCGGCCAAACAACAGGAAATTGTGCTGGATGAGGCAGTACAGGCACGGTTTCTGCGCCTTTCTACCTACGCGGTATCCAAAGAGGAGGCAGATTACTCCAATCTTTATCAGAACGTTTCCCTCTATGAGTTTGAGGTTTATGAGGACAAGCCTGCGGCATATCTTTTAGAAACACCTGTTATAGAAACAGGGCCGGATGGCGGCAGAAGACTTACCCTGCCAAAGGCGCCTGCGGGATATCAGGTTTCTTTTATCGGCGCGGACTTAGAACAGGTGATTGGCGCGGACGGCACCATTTATGAGACCATCCAGGATAAGGAAGTGACGGTGGGATACCGGGTGGAGGATATAAGTGGCCGGGAAGATGCCAGGGAAATATCTTTTACGATTAAGGTGCCTGCAGGGGATGAGACGGTTTCGCGGGATATGGTGCAGCAACAGAATGCGTGTCCTCAATGGGTGATTCCATCCATCGCGGAATGGAGCGGCGGCGAGGGAAACTTTACACTGGGAGAGGATTCCCGGATTCTTGTGGGCACGGATAGTCTGGCATTGGAACAGAATGCAGAGATGAATACGCGTGCAGAGGGAGAGCAGGGTGTGCAGGCTGAGATGAATACGCATGCTAAGGGAGAGCAGGATGTACAGGCTGCGTCGAATACACAGGCGCTTTGGGATGTGGCAGAACTTTTTAACAGGCAGTGTGAGCGTGGTACGATTATATCCCAAAATCTGCCCATCTGTGAGGGGACGCTGGAAGATGCCAGGCCAGGAGATATTTACTTGGGATATGCTAAGCAGGCAAATGGACTGGGAGAAGAGGGATACACCTGCGATATAAATGACATATGTGTCATCGAGGCGGAGACTGTGACGGGAATCCGCTGGGGCACCGTAACGCTGATGCAGATGCTGTCTGGCGGGGAAGCGGAATCTGTCCCGCAGGGCAGGATTCGCGATTATCCGCTCTACACAGTGCGGGGTTTTGGCATTGATGTGGCCAGAAAGCCGGTATCTATTGATACCCTCTACAGGATGATGGAGACTATGTCCTGGTATAAAATGAATGACTTTTCCCTTCATTTAAATGATAATACCATTCTTGCCACCAGCGGTCTGACAGCGTCACCGGAACAGGCTATGACGGCGGCCAGCGCTTTCCGGCTGGAATCGGATTTGCAAAATGAGGAGGGCAAGCCGCTGACTTCCCAGGAATATGCTTATACGAAAGAGGAGATAGATCAGTTGATCGAGAGGGCACAGACATACGGTGTGAACGTGGTGCCGGAGATCGATACGCCGGCCCATTCCCTGGCCATTACCAGTTTGTATCCGGAATATGCCCTGCGCACCAGTAATGAATCGGTGGATCAGATTGATCTGGGAAATGAGGAAGCAGTGGCTTTGGCAGAGGAGCTTTGGCGGGAAGCTTTGGCGGAAGATACGGGCGCTTTCAGGAAAGCGCGGATTGTCAATATCGGTATGGATGAGTATTACGGGGATGGGGAAGAGTACAGGCAGTTTTTGAATCGCATCAATCATCTGGTCCAGGGGGCAGGTAAAACCGTGCGTCTGTGGGGGAGTCTCAGCAATATCGGCGGTTCCACACAGCCAGATCCAGAGAATTTACAGATGAATATCTGGAATACGGTATGGGCAGATCCCCGGGAGATGTATGAGGCGGGGTATTCCCTGATCAATATGCAAAACAGTCACATCTATATCATACCGGGCGGCGGATATGACTGGCTGGACTGTCAGGAACTGTATGAGAACTGGGCGCCCAACAAGTTTTATGAGTACAATCAGCTGGAGATAATTCCCGTATATTCGCCGCAGATGTTGGGCGCTTCCTATATGATCTGGAATGATATGAGCGGCAATCTGGATATTGGTATCAGTGAGTATGATCTGTTTGCGCGTTTCAAAGAGCCGCTGCCTGTGTTATCCATGAAACTGTGGGACGCGCCGGGAAGGGAAGGGAGAAAGTCCTGGGCATTGGATGAGAAAGAAAAGGTGTATGAGGCGGGGAGCCGCTGCCGATTGTATGAGGATACCATGGCGGCAGAGCCGGATTATGAGATTCGGATGAAGGTGCGGCTTGCACCGGACAGTGCGGATGGGCAGAAGGGAAGAAGCCGGAAACCGGATGATACAGCACACAGCAGCATCCGGGAAGGTACCTGGCAGGAGCAGATTCTTGCCGAGGGGGACGGCGCATATGCCAGATGGGCCTTTTATGCCGTGGAACCGGAGACGGGGCAGGTTGGCTTTACCAGAGAGGGCAGGACTTATACCTTTGACTATACGCTTCCCAAGGGGGAATGGGTGAATCTGAAAGTCAGGGGTGTGTCAGGAAAGGTCACTCTCTATGCAGAGAATAGGGAGATAGATACGGTTGGCAGCGATAGGCCTTTTGAAGAACATGCAACGTTTGTGTTTCCGCTGCAGAGGATAGGCCGGCAGACTTCGCACTTTGAGGGAGAATTGGAATTGGAAGTGGCGTACACAGAAGGGTTATAGAGATTTGAGATGTTAGATTCATGTCATCGCGAGATTCGTGTCATCGCTAGAAGCTGCTCTGACATGGGGAATGGTGCGGAAAGTATACGAGGGATCAGGATGGAAGCATATACAGATTTTGCGCAGGTTTATGATGAATTTATGGATGAGACGCCCTATGAGGAGTGGTGCGCGTTTCTTGTTGGGATGTTGGGAAGATACGGTCTGAAGGAAGTCGCTGATGAGGACAGTCGTTTGCTTGATGACACGTATGTCATATCTGACGGGCCTAATGAACAACATCTCAGACAGGAGAGAAACACCATACTGGATCTGGGCTGCGGGACGGGCACATTGACACAGCTTCTGGCCCGGAAGGGCTATGATATGATCGGTGTGGACAATGCCCAGGAAATGCTGCAGATTGCCATGGAGAAGCGGGATGAATCCGGACTCGATATTTTGTATCTGCTGCAGGATATGCGGGAATTCGAGCTCTACGGCACCGTGGGAGCGGTGGTCAGCGTATGTGACTCCATCAATTATTTGCTTGAGGAAGAGGAGGTTCTGAGAACGTTCAAACTGGTGCATACTTATCTGTATCCGGGGGGCGTCTTCATCTTTGACTTTAACACAGTATATAAATACAGTCAGATCATCGGTGATGCCACCATTGCGGAGAACCGGGAAGATTGCAGCTTTATCTGGGAAAACTACTATCATGAAGCAGAAGAAATAAACGAATATGACCTGACAATCTTTGTCAGATCAAAAGAAGCACTGTTTCAAAGATTTCAGGAGACCCATTATCAGCGGGGATATCGTCTGGAACAGATGTGCAGACTGGTAGAGCAGGCAGGACTTAAGATTCTGGAGACCCTGGATGCAGACACCCGGGAAGCGGCGGGGCAGGAGAGTGAGAGAGTCTATATTGTGGCGAAGAAAGCATGAATAAGGGGGAGCAGTCTGCCGGATGGAAGGCAGACTGCTTATCGTATCAGAGAAAAAAACAGAGGCAAAAGCAAAGAAAGAGGAAGGAACAGAGAAAATGACAGATTATATGGTGAGGGCAACAGCGGCAGACGCGCAGATCCGGGCATTCGCGGTCACTTCCAGGGAACTGGTGGAATATGCCCGTTCGGCTCATAATACGAGCCCGGTGGTCACGGCGGCATTGGGGCGTCTGATGACAGGAGCAGTGATGATGGGCGCCATGTTAAAGGGAGAACAGGATATGCTGACTTTACGGGTGCAAGGTGCAGGACCGGTGCATGGGCTGACAGTGACAGCGGATGCGGGGGGAACTGTGAAGGGGTATGCGGACAACCCGCAGGCCATGATGCCGCCAAACAGCTTAGGTAAGCTGGATGTGGGCGGTGTGATCGGGGTTGGCGTACTTACGGTCATGAAGGACATGGGTTTAAAGGAGCCCTATTCTTCTACCATCGAACTTAAGACCGGGGAAATCGGAGACGATCTGACTTATTATTTTGCGGCCTCCGAACAGGTGCCTTCCAGTGTGGCGCTGGGGGTGCTGATGGATAAGAATAATACGGTACGGCAGGCCGGCGGCTTTATCATTCAGCTGATGCCCTTTACGGCAGATGAAGTGATCGACAGACTGGAAGAGAAGCTTTCGTCCCTGCAGCCCGTGACGGCCATGCTGGAAGCCGGCAATACACCGGAGCAGATATTGGAACTGGTGTTGGGAGATCTGGGGTTGGAGATAACAGACACCATGCCCGTACGGTTTGCGTGCAACTGCAGCAAGGAGCGGGTAGAAAAGGTACTGGTCAGCCTTGGCAGGGAAGATTTACAGGAGATGATTGCTGAAAACAAGGAAGTAGAACTGCATTGCCACTTCTGTAACAGGAATTATATCTTTACAGTGGACGAACTTAAGAAAATAGAGAAAAACGCAAAAGATAAATCTTGATTTAATGCAAGGAATTGTGCGTGGAAGTATATAAAAATATAAGAGAAAAGCGTCAGGAAACGAGAGTGGGAATCCAGATTAAAAACAAGTGTAATTTGAGATGAAATATGGATAAAACACTGATAAACAGGGAAGATTAAGAAAAGTATGAAAATAGAGACACATATGTGATGGAATGAAAAGGAATACGGCATAGGCAGCAGGTCCAGAGAAGGAATCTAAATGGCTGCACAGTTCGTATCTTTTAAAAAGAATGTTAAAATCCTGTAAAATCATTTTGGAGCTGCGCAGATTGTCCAGGAGCGTCCCAAAGTGGGAAAATGAGTTTTGCGAAGAGTAGTAGAAAAGTTAAAATATGATTTAAACGAGATTTTGCAAAAGAATTGCATATCAGAAGATTATAAGAAAGAAGTCTGCAGAATAGAAAAACGCAGATTTTATGAAGGTTTTCTCATTGCATAACAAACGTTACAATTAAAATAGCGGATGATATATAACGGGGAATATATTTTGGGTATAGGAGCGGAGAAGATTTTATAGAAAGAAATCGCTTAAAGGAAGATATAAATTCTCTGAAACTTCAGTAAATAAGCTGGTGAGAAGAAAAGAGAGGCGGGCAGTACATGAAACACGGATTTATCAAGGCAGCGGCAATGACACCGAAGATTAAGGTAGCCGATCCCATTTATAATGCGAAGGAAATCTGCAAGGGAGTTGAGGAGGCATTAGCAAAAGAAGCCAAAATCGTTGTTTTCCCGGAACTGTGCCTGACAGGTTACACTTGCGGCGATTTGTTTTTGCAGGAGATGCTGCTTTCTAAGGCAAAGGAGGCGCTGGATACGGTGGTGGAAGCTACGCAGGGATCCGATGCGCTTGTTTTTGCGGGTCTTCCTCTCCGGAAAGATTGTAAGCTCTACAATGTGGCGGCGGTGATGCAAAACGGAGAGCTGCTGGCCTTTGTTCCCAAGCGTTTTATTCCGGCTTATGCGGAGTTTTGCGAGACAAGACATTTTGCACCGGGTAATACGGCGCCGGAAGTCTGTCTGTATCAAGATAAGGAGGTGCTCTTTGGTACAGATATTCTGTTCCGGGTGAGCAGCATGCAGGAGCTGGTGGTGGGATGTGAAATCTGTGAGGATATCTGGGTGCCCGACTCTCCGGGGACAGCCCATGCGCTGGCCGGCGCCACCGTGATGGTGAACTTATCCGCATCCAGTGAGATGATTGGCAAAGATGTTTACCGGGAGATGTTGGTGAAATCCGCCAGCGCCAGACAGATTACGGCTTATATTTATGCTTCGGCGGGGGAAGGGGAATCTACCCAGGATCTGGTATTTGGCGGGCATAATATCATAGCGGAGAACGGCACCATACTGGCACAGACCAAGCGCTTCGCACCGGAAAATCTCTATGCGGATATTGATATCCGCAGGATCTGTCATGAGAGGCGCAGGATGAGCAGTTATCATCCGGAAATCATGCGCAGTCACAGGATATTGTCCGTTTCCATGGAGGAAGAAGAGACTGCTCTCACAAGAACCTTCGCCAGGCAGCCTTTCGTGCCGGCAAACAGACAAGAGCGGGATAAGCGGTGCGACGAGATATTGTCCATGCAGTCTTATGGTCTTAAGAAACGTTATGAACACACGGGCTGTCAGTCTGCAGTCCTCGGTGTATCCGGTGGCCTGGATTCTACTCTGGCGCTGCTGGTGACGGTGCGGACCTTTGATATGCTGGGCTTTGACAGAAATAAGATAACATCTGTTACAATGCCTTGCTTTGGTACCACTGACAGAACCTATGACAATGCCTGTAAACTGGCAAAGGTGCTGGGAACCACCCTGCGGGAGGTGGATATCAGAGAGGCAGTGACAGTGCATTTCAGGGATATCGGGCAGGAAATGGATCGACATGATGTGACCTATGAGAATGGACAGGCCAGAGAGCGGACCCAGGTGCTTATGGATATTGCCAACCAGACGGGCGGCCTGGTCATCGGTACAGGTGATATGTCGGAACTGGCGCTGGGCTGGGCTACCTATAACGGAGACCATATGTCCATGTACAGTGTCAATGCAGGTGTACCTAAGACCCTGGTGCGGCATCTGGTGCGCTGCTATGCGGATACCTGTGGCAAAGAGGAACTGCAGGCCCTTCTTTTGGACATACTTGACACACCTGTCAGTCCGGAACTTCTGCCGCCGGTGGACGGGGCCGTTTCCCAGAAGACAGAGGAGCTGGTGGGTCCATATGAGCTTCATGATTTCTTCCTATATTATATGCTTCGATGTGGATTTGAGCCGGACAAGGTTTACCGGGTAGCCTGCCTGGCATTCCGGGATACTTATGACAATTATGTCATTTTAAAATGGTTAAAGATTTTTTATCAGAGGTTTTTTACCCAGCAGTTCAAGCGTTCCTGCCTGCCGGACGGTCCCAAGGTGGGAAGTGTTGCAGTCTCCCCCAGATGTTTTCACATGCCCTCTGATGCCTGTGCAGGCATCTGGCTTACACAGCTTGCTGAGCTCTAGGAATTGTCTGTAAGCTGTCTCATACACAGATTTGTGCCGCGGTTGCCTTTACTGCACATTCTGTTCATTTCGCCATTGTCGGGGAGAAATCCCGTATACATTCTTAAATGCCCTGGAAAAATGCAGTTGGTTTGGATAGCCCACTGCATTTCCTATATCCGCAATGGAAAGGGCTGTCAGCTTTAACAGCTCGGCGGCCTTGGACATGCGGTAGGAAATGAGAAATTCCTGTGGCGATTTTCCCATATTTTCATGAAAAATCTTACCGAAATAGCTTCTGTTGAGTCCGCAGGAGGCGGCGATTGTCTCTACGGTGATGTCATTTTGGAAATTCTGTTCAATATAAGAAATGGCTTCCTTGATATAAAAGTCCCGCAGACTGTTGCCTTTGTTCACTTGGGCGGAGGAGGCAGAGCGCATAAAGCAGTCGATAAAGAGGAAGAGATGGCCGATCAGGTGAAAGGGGGATGCATTCCCGTGGTTGACGATATAGAGCATCTCCTCCTTCATGGTTTCCGCAATATCTTTATAGCGCGCTTTATAGACCGGCTGGTTGAAGCTTAGGCCCGTCAGTTCTATGGCTTCCTTGGCGCGCAGGCCATCAAATTCAAGCCATGTATACTCCCAGGGAATCTCGTTGTCTGCGATATAGGTGCATACCTGGTGGGGAAAGATCATGAATCCCTGCCCGCTCTTGATCTGATAGGTGATGGATTCTCCCTGTGCATTGTTGGCAATCAGTGTGCCGGTCCCGGACAGACACAGATGAAAGAGATAGTGGTTCCTGGCGACAGGTCCGAAAGAATGGGAGGGGTCGCATTGCTCCCAGCCAAACTGGTACAGGCCCAGATCGATAAAATTTTCACTGGGGAAAACGGAAAAAATTACTTCGCTCATAGTTATCCTCCCATTGTCATATTCTTGCAATATCTCTATTATATACCAAAATGCTACTTCACTTCAAACAATAGAGGAAAAAGCGGCATAAAGGTATAAAATACGCAAAATACAGCTATTTATTGATAGCAAAATGGTATGTTATAATGCAGATATCAATTTAGGGAAGGAGATGCTTTATGAAAAGCAGGAACGGAAAATACCTTGGAGCGGCATTGTGCGGTGTTGCAGCGGTGATGACGCTTTCAGGATGCGGGAGCGAATCTGACTCTCAGAAAACAGAGATTGAGATCGTCCAGTACAAACCGGAAGCGGCTAACTACTTCGCCATGGTAGAAGAAGAGTTTAACGCCACACACGACGATATTCATCTCACCATCAGTTCACCCAACGATGCCATGACAATATTAAAAACGAGATTCATAAGGGAAGACTACCCTGATATTATTGGCATCGGCGGAGATATCAACTATTCTTATTTTGTAGATGCGGAAATCCTGATGGATATTTCGGACTATGAAGGGCTTCAGAACATTAACCAGGGATATCTGGATATTGATGAATCCCTGGAACTGGTTCCTACAGATGGAATCTTTGCTGTGCCTTATGTGGCCAATGCAGCCGGTATCCTGTATAACAGGGAGATGTTCGAGGAGCACGGCTGGCAGATTCCCAAGGACTGGGCAGAACTCAATGCTTTGTGCGAGACCATACAGGCGGAAGGGATTCTTCCTTTTTACTTCGGTTTCAAGGATATCTGGACTTGTCTGGCACCTTGGAACTCCATGGCGGTAGACTTGGCGCCGGCAGATGCCACGAAGCAGGTGAACCGGGGCGAGACCACTTTTGCCAAGGAGTACAGAGAAGTGTCTGAGAAATATCTGACACTGCTGCAGTATGGTCCTGATGATCCGTTTGCTTACGGATACAATGATGCCTGTACCGCTTTTGCCAGAGGAGAATCCGCTATGTATCCGATAGGCAGTTATGCGGCGCCGCAGATTTTGTCAGTGAACCCGGATCTGGATTTGGATTCCTTTGTGATGCCGGCCAATGATTCGGCAGAAGCGAACACATTGAACTCCGGTATCGATCTGCAGTTTAGTGTGATGGCTGGCTGTAAGAATAAGGAAGCAGCCTATGAAGTGCTGAACTTCCTGTATGAGGATGCCAATATTCAGAAATATATCGATGCACAGACAGCGATTCCCTGCAAGAAGGGTGATTTCGAACTGCCTTCCATCCTGGATGGCATGACAGAGTACATCACATCCGGCAACATGACAGATTATCCGGATCATTACTATCCTTCAGAGATGGCAGTGGATGCGCAGATTCAGACTTTCTTATTGAAGCAGGATACAGACGCGTTCCTGCAGAAATTTGATACAGACTGGCTGCGTTATAACAGGGATATTATCCGCCTGGTGCAGGACTATGAAAAACAGCATGGAAACGCGAATTAATGGGAAAGGAGAAGAGAGATGATGAAAAATGAGAGAAAAAGAACATTTTTACTGATTACCATTCCGATTCTGGCTCTGTTTATCTGCTTTAATACCATTCCGCTGATTCGCGGTGTGATATACAGCTTTACGAATTTTAAGGGCTTTGGATCCTATGACTGGGTAGGATTTCGTAACTATGCAGATTTGTTTACAGACGCACGTGTGGGCAAGTCATACTGGTTTACTTTTAAGCTGGCAGTGGTGACCACCGTCGTAGTCAATGTGTTAAGCCTCCTTCTGGCGCTGGCGCTTAACAGTAAGATCCGTGCCAAGAGCTTCTTCCGCGGGGCGTACTTCTTACCGAATATCTTAGGATCTTTGGTAGTAGCTTATATCTTCAATTACTTTTTTACATACATTCTTCCCGCAGTTGCGGATATGATCGGTATCGAGGCTCTGCGTACCAGTATTTTATCCAATCCGGGCACAGCCTGGATGGGCGTTATGGTCGTGTGTGCATGGCAGGCCATTGCCATGAATACCATCATCTATATTTCAGGATTACAGACGGTGCCGGAGGATGTATATGAGGCGGGCGGTTTAGACGGCGCTACCGGATGGAAACAGTTTAAGTATCTGACATTCCCGCTGATCATTCCGTTTTTCTCCATCAACATGGTGCTGTGTATCAAAAACTTCCTGATGGTGTTTGATCAGATCATGGCTTTGACCAAGGGTGGTCCGGCGCAAAGTACGGAGTCTATCTCTTACCTGATTTACAATAACGGTATGTCGGGCGGACAGTTCGGATTCCAGAGTGCCAATGCGGTTGTATTCTTTATTGTGATTGTCATTGTTTCCGTGGCACAGATGAAGTTTTCCGGTAAAAAGGAGGAACAGTTATGATAGAGAAAAAGACAAATGTATCGGCAATGACAGTCCTGATTCTGGGATTGTGTACGATTGCTCTTCCGCTGTATCTGACTGTTGTGATCGCATTCAAACAGCCAACGGAAATGACCAACAGCATAAGCGGCATCTTATCTTTGCCTAAAACATGGAGCATTGATAATTTCAGGGAAGCCATGGAAATCACGGATTTCTGGCATTCCCTCAGAAACAGTTTGTTGATTACGGGACTTGCCGTGGTATTATCCATTGTGATACACTCTCTAATGGGGTATGCGCTGGGCAGGAATAAAGCGAAGAGTAAGTTCTACGGTTTCGTTTATTTGTTTATCGTAAGCGGTATGTTCGTTCCCTTTGCAATTCTGATGATGCCTCTTGCAAAGCAGACGGCTGAGATGGGACTTGCAAACTGGTTTGGTGTAATTCTGCTTTATGTAGTATTTTATATGCCAATGAATGTACTTTTATATTCGGGATATCTTGTGAACATTCCCATGGCTTTAGAGGAAGCAGCGAAGGTGGACGGCGCTTCCACATGGAGAACCTACTGGAAGATTATCTTCCCGATTATGCGGCCCATGCATGCCACAGTGGCTGTACTGACAGCGTTGGCAGTGTGGAATGACGTGATGACGCCCCTTGTTATCATGGCGGGGTCCGGAGAGAATACACTGCCTCTTGCGCAGCTCAATTTCCAGTCCCAGTTTGGTACGAACTATAACCTGGCATTTGCCTCCTATCTGCTCTCCCTGATACCGATCTTGATTTTCTATGTGGTATGTCAGAAGCAGATTCTCAATGGCGTTGTCAATGGTGCGGTGAAGTAAAGAAAGCAATCATATCAGTAAGATAAAGGTTTGGTAAGTATATGGCGATTCTATTTCAAGAGAATGACAGAACTTTTACATTACAGACGAAACAGACGACATATCAGATGAAGATAGATGATTTCGGATATCTTCTGCACCTGTATTACGGCGGGAAGATATCCGGAAACATGGATTATCTGTTGACTTATTATGACAGAGGATTTTCAGCAAATCCTTATGATGCGGGCAATGACAGGACGTATTCCATGGATGCGTTGCCTCAGGAATATCCAACTACGGGCACGGCAGATTACAGGAACAGTGCTCTTGTCATTCGTAACTATGATGAATCGGAATGCTGTGACCTGCGCTATACCGGACATGAGATAACAAAAGGCAAGTATGGACTGCCGGGGCTTCCGGCAGTTTATGCTGATGATAAAGAAGCGCAGACACTGGCAATCAGATTGGAAGATGCGGTAAACAAAGTGCAGGTGCGGCTGTTGTACAGTGTGTTGGAGGAGGATGATATCATCACCAGAAGCGCACAGATCATCAACGGCGGTACAGGCCATGTGGTGGTGGAGAAAGCGGCTTCGGCGTGCCTGGATTTTGTGGCCGGCGATTTTGATCTGGTCAGCTTCTATGGAAGGCATGCCATGGAACGCAACATGCAGCGTGTACCGATTTCCCATGGCAGCCAGCTTATTGGCAGCCGCAGGGGAAGTTCCAGCCACCAGTATAATCCGGCAGTGATTGTGGCCGGGAGGGATACGACGGAAGAGTACGGAAGCTGTTATGGAATGGTTTTTGTCTACAGCGGCAACTTCCTGTGTGAAGCCGAACAGGATCAATATAACCAGACAAGAGTCATTATGGGACTGCACAGCGATCTGTTCCACTATGCTCTGGAAGCGGGAGAAATTCTGACGGTGCCGGAGACCATCCTGTGTTATTCAGACCGGGGGTTTGGCGGCTTGTCTGTCAAATATCACCATTGTATCAGGGATCATGTGTGCAGGGGCGCTTACAAAAACAGCCCCAGGCCGGTGTTGGTGAACAGCTGGGAAGCAGCGTATTTTCATTTTGACGGAGAGACGATCTGTCAGCTGGCGAAAGATGCGGCTGCACTTGGTATTGACATGGTGGTCATGGATGACGGCTGGTTTGGCAAACGGGAAGATGACAACAGCGGGCTGGGAGACTGGCAGGTTAATGAGAAGAAGCTGGGCTGCAGCCTGGGAGAGTTGACTAAAAAGGTCAATGAAATTGGTGTAAAGTTTGGTATCTGGATTGAACCGGAGATGGTTTCCGAAGACAGCGATCTATACCGTGCTCATCCGGACTGGGCGATGATAAATCCCCGGAGAAATCCGGTTCGCAGCAGAAATCAGCTGGTGCTTGATTTTTCACGGGTAGAGGTGCGGGACCATATCTTTGAACAGATCTGCAGTGTGCTTGACCAGGGAAATATTGAATATGTGAAATGGGACATGAACAGAAGCATTTCGGATGTCTATTCCGCAGATAACAGACAGGGCAGGGTGGCCTATGACTATGTGCTTGGCGTCTATGATTTCCTGGAAAAGCTTACCGCAAGGTATCCTCATCTTCTGATAGAGGGATGCTGCGGCGGCGGCGGCAGATTTGATGCCGGCATGCTGTATTATACGCCCCAGATCTGGTGCAGTGACAATACGGACGCGGTGGACAGGCTGCGGATTCAGTATGGGACCTCCTTTTTCTACCCCATGTCAGCCATAGGCGCCCATGTGTCGGCAGTGCCCAATCACCAGACCGGAAGAGGCATCAGCCTGCATACCAGAGGGATTGTGGCAATGACGGGGGCTTTCGGTTATGAACTGTCCCTGGGAAAACTCTCAGAAGAAGAGAAAGAGCAGGTTAAAGAGCAGATCAGACTCTATAAGGAATATGAGACATTGATCGGTAACGGGGATTATTACCGGCTTTCGAATCCTTTTAAAGATGCTTACGCGGCCTGGATGTTTGTGTCTAAGGACCGCCGGACGGTGCTGCTTCATGTGGTGATGTTAGAAAATCATGGGAATATGACGGTCAGCTATGTGAAGTTGAAAGACCTTTTGCCGGATGCCTCCTATGAGGAGAAGGAAAGCAAAAGATGCTATCAGGGTTCAGCCCTGATGCAGGCGGGGATACCCCTGCCAGTAGAGATGAAAGAATACCCGGCTTATCAGTTTTTATTTACGGTAAAAGGGTGAATAACCATATGGAAACAGGCCTGCCTGGTCACTTTGATGTGACGGGCGGGCCTGTTTCTTTATGCGGCGGAAAAGTTGATATGAATATTTTTCTATGTATTGATTCCAAAATAATAATATGTTACTATATATGCAACTGAAAAACAGTTGCATATAATAATGCGTCGGAGTGATACTTATAGATGCCAAAGAAAAATGATCTGATAGAGAAAATCAGCCGAAAACCAATACCCAAAAATTTTACGAAAAGGGAATTGGATATACTGATGAATAAGTGTAATTGCACAAAGTTTTCAGGCGGAAGGGGATCAGGGATCGGGTATGTCCATAATGAAACAAATCGTATACTACAATTTGATGAACCTCATCCGGGAACTGAATTATACGGTTACCAGATTAAGAAGACAATACAGTTTTTAAGAGATATTGGGGAGATGGAATAAGCGCCACATATATGGAAAGGAAGATGAGTATGGGTTCCATGTTGGAATATAAAGGATATCATGCTTCAATAGAATTTGATGCGGATGATAATATTTTTGTTGGGGAAGTGTTTGGAATAACAGATTCTTTAAATTTTCATGGGAGTTCAGTAGAAGAACTTAAAAAAATGTTTGAACAAAGTATTGAAAACTATATAGCGTTATGTGCAAAAGCGGGTAAAAAACCAGATAAAGAATTTAAAGGGACATTTAACGTCAGAATCCCACCGGAATTGCATAAAAAGGCAGCAATGGCCGCAGCGGAGCAAAAGATAACATTGAATCAGTATGTTACCAAAGCGATAAGCAGATCATTTGCAGAGGCAGATAACAATGTAAAAGAAACAATCGTCTATATTCCATATAGTACACAGAAAATAGATTGGAATGCAGAACCCGTTGGCGATTTTTCGGCTTACTATAATGATGGCTTATTATTAACGAAAAAGGAGAAGGTGTCATATGTTGGAAGTTAACCCAAGAATCAGTAACGTAAGAATTATCAATTCCCATATGGAAATTTCACGAACATTTTCAAAGCATTTAGAATTAAGAATTGGATGCAGAGCGAAAACAAGGATACCAAAGGATTCAGAAGCAAAAAAGGCCATATTGAATGTTGAATTGACCATAGCCGCAACGGAAAATGATGATATGAAAATAGAGTTGGAAGCAGATGTTTTTTTTGAATTTAATCAGATTCCGGATGATTATGATAAGGTGATGGAAGAAAAATGTATGCCAATTGCACAGGAAAGACTGTTTCATATGCTGGATGATATTTTGATTATCATGGGCTATAAAGGTCTGGGGTTGGCTGAAAAAGTATCATATTGAGAGATTAAAATATCTAATCTGAAGGCCAGCTTCCTGATAGGGAGACTGGCCTCTTTCCATGTAAAAATTAGTTTAACTGTTTTATTCCATATCTTCCCCGGGCGGATTCTCCAACGCCTTGTTGAGAGAACTGGTGATGGCGTCTAAGAGGATCATGGAAGTGTATTTGCTGTCGTCGGTATATGTAACACCTTCCAGACTCTGGTTCGTGATGATCTGATCGGCCAGATCTTCGAAGGAAGGCTGTATGAGAGGATACATGGTGGTCACAGCCTCATCCAGATTCACAAGCCGGATGGAATTGATATTCTTTTCGTCCACAGTCACCTCAATCTCTACCACGTTGTCATTCAGGATCAATGAGGTCGTATATACGCCAGGTACATAGGAGTTTTCCGTGGTCTGCATCACGGTGGACATGGTCTCTTTCTTTTCTTCTTTGGGCAGGAACATGATGATGAGCAGGATGATGAAGAGGATACCGAGGGCCGCGAAGATGCCGGTATATATTAACTCTTTTACGTGAAGCACGACAATTTTGGTTTTAGAACTCATACAAATATCCCCATAATGAATCTTTTTTATCAGTTTATGCGGCGGTGGCGGGGTTTATGCGCAATGAAGAGAGAACTTTGCGCTGGATGTGCATGCAGAATAAGGCATTGCAGTTGCGTGAAAACAGAATATAAATATGTATGTTTTGTATCAGGGAGCTGGTGCCTGACAGCTTAAAAACCGTTATACAACAGCTCCATCAATTGTGGGCAAAAGCACATGAATTCAGACATATATGTTTTATAACAGAATAAAGGTAGTTATCAATGTTGCAAGGATGGCTCCCGCAGCAGCAGTGATAATGGGAATAATGATTTTATCCCTTGTGGAAACTTTTTGTTCTTTTTCATTTGCTTCTATCAGTGAAGATTCACGAAGATGTAATGTCTGTAAATATTGTTCTAATTTTCCGGCAATCTTTTCTGAAAAAAACTGATTAGCGGTCTCCTGTATTGCAGCCATCTGGTTGTCTGGTAAAGAATCTGCAGACGATTCGGTAGCCTCTTCTACACTTTTGATGATTTTATAATCATTGATTATCTGTGTTATTTTTTCTAAATTAGGGCGGATTTCCGTATAATATTCTGGAAATGTCCCTTGTATCACTTCATTTGTATAGCAACTTAAGGTAAGCGTATACTCTTCTTTAACATTAACCAACATCCACTCAATGGAATCACTATATGCCCTTTGCAGATGTGATATTGCCGACTGGATTGACTTTTTGGTCTTCTCTTTCTTTTTGGGGTTCTCGTCATACTCCAGAGCACGCATAAAATGGTCGAGGCTGTATCGAAGTTCATGTAGTGGTTGGATATATGATTTGTTAAGTGAATCCATCGATTCGGCTTTGATTACAATTTCTTTTGCACGTTCATGCCAACTCTTTAATGAATTGACTTCGTTTGTAAAATTATCTAGCATACCATTATTTCCTTTATGGGAGTTTCATTCCTAAGACTCTGTCGCTTCGCTTTTCAAATTCACCTGATTTGTAAATATTGCCAATAGCAGTTCTTACATGACCTCTGAAAAACTTAGGGTGGTTTAAAATTCCCTTAATAGTGGAGTCATTAATTACAGGCATGCTGTAAGACTTTTCTGATACTTGTTTCCCTTTTTCGTTTTTCATTGTTCTATTTCCCTTCTCTGTTAATTACGCGATTCAGAAGTTTTCAGAGGTTTAATAATAAGTATTGCAGGATAATCGCAAATTATCCACATGAACAATTTTACTAATCACATATAGGTTTGTCAAGACAAATTTAGTCGTTTTGACATGTTATCTGCCCCCAAAAATTGATAATAACAGAGTATCATAGCAGTCATGTATTTACCAGTCTTTTTCAATATATGTTCTTACCGCATGCGTTGTTCTTAATTTTATGAAAAGGGAATAACCTTCATGAAGATATTTTTACTTTCCGTGTGACAGAAATACCTTGACCGGATTTTCTGTCTTTACTATAATCATCTTAAAGGAAGGCCGTCCGGGAGGAGGGAACAGGATGGAGGTTATGGATATCACAGAAAAAGAAAGAATGGACACCAAGATGGCTACTTTGTACGAATTAAGACTGATTATCACAAGCGGAGAGAAAAAGGAATATACAGCAGACGAGATTGTGGAACTGTTGGATAAGATAGCAATGGCAAAGGATCAACAGTAGAGAAAGGGGAAAGGCCGTAATACTAATTTCCTGACTTGGTCAAAGATGTTGACAAAGCAACAAAACAACTGTTATGATTGAAAGGAACAAAGGCGTTCTTACTGCGAATCAGCGGGATAAGAATGCCTTTTTGCATATATGGAAATACAGTGATTTAAAATATAAGAATGGGAAAGGCAGGTAAACGATGAGAAAGAATTACAGCAAAGAAGAAATCCTTCGTCTGGCAGATGAGGAGGACGTGGAGTTTATCAGACTGCAGTTTACGGATATCTTCGGCAATTTGAAGAATGTGGCGGTGACAGCCAGTCAGCTGGAGAAGGCGCTTGACAACAGGTGCATGTTTGACGGTTATGCCATAGCCGGCTTTGCCAGGATTGAAGAGTCGGATATGTACTTATATCCTGACTACAGTACCTTGGAAGTGTTCCCCTGGCGGCCCCAGCAGGGGAAGGTGGCGCGCCTGATCTGTGATGTGCACCGGTCAAACGGTGAGCCCTTTGCGGGAGATCCGCGCTATATCCTGAAAAGGGCGATCCGGGAGGCGGCAGATGCAGGATATACCTTCAAGGTGGGGGCAGAGTGTGAATTTTTCCTGTTTCATCTGGACGACAACGGGATGCCCACGACCATCACGCATGAGCAGGCGGGATACTTTGACGTGGGTCCCATGGACTTTGGGGAAAATACGAGAAGGGATATGGTGCTCACGTTAGAAGATATGGGCTTTGTGGTGGAGGCTTCCCATCACGATGTGGCGCCGGCGCAGCATGAAATCAATTTCCGCTATGATGAGGCGCTTGCCACGGCGGATAATATTATGACCTTTAAACTGGCGGTGAAGACCATCGCCCGCAGACACGGCCTGCATGCAACATTCATGCCCAAGCCTAAATACGGGGTGAACGGTTCCGGCATGCATATTAATATGTCCCTTTCCAAAGAGGGGCGGAATATCTTTACCGATGAGAAGGATAAATTGGGGTTGAGCCTGGAAGCGTATTATTTTATCGGCGGTATCATGAAGCATATGAAGGCTATGACGGCCATTATGAATCCGCTGGTGAATTCTTATAAGAGGCTGGTGCCGGGGTATGAGGCGCCTGCCTATATCACATGGAGTGCAACGAACAGGAGTCCGCTGATCCGGATTCCGGCCTCACGCGGTATGGATACCAGGCTCGAACTTCGCAGTCCTGATCCCTCGGCCAATCCTTATCTGGCATTGGCTTTGTGTCTGCGGGCGGGCCTTGACGGAATGGAGAATAAGATTCTGCCGCCGGAGAGTGTGGACAGGGATGTATTCGGGATGAGTGTGCAGGAACGGCAGAAAAAGGGGATAGAAGAAATTCCCGGAACCCTGATGGAGGCAGTTCATTATATGGAAGAAGACGGTTTTATCAGGGATGTGTTGGGAGAACATGTCTTTGAGAAATATATAGCAGCCAAGAAGGAGGAGTGGAACCGGTATCGCTGTCAGGTGACAGACTGGGAGAGGAACGAGTATTTGAATACTTATTAAAGCCTGATGGAGGCATAAGTTATGGAAGAGGGGAGGTGAGCGTGTGATCAACATCATAGTGGTTTTGCCGAAACCGGAAGACGCCAAAGGCATCCGAGGGCTGCTTAGGAAGAATGGTTTTCAGGTCAATGCGGTGTGTACCACGGGTTCCCAGGCGCTTGGCAAGATAGATGAATTAAATGACGGGATTGTCATTTGTGGTTACAGACTGCCGGACATGATGTATTGTGAATTGCACGACTGCCTTCCGAAAGGGTTTGAGATGCTGCTGATAGCTTCCCGGAGGGTGTTACAGGACTGCCTTGGCGATGGTATCATGTGTCTGGCTTTGCCTTTGAAGGTCTATGACCTGATTAACACCCTGGATATGATGAGCCAGGCTGTGGAGCGCAGACGCCGCCGGGCCAGGAGGAAGCCCAGGGAGAGAAACCCGGAGGAAGAGGCGCTGATCAGGGAGGCGAAGGAACTTCTGATGAACCGGAATCACATGAGCGAGGAGGAAGCCTATCGGTATATCCAGAAGTGCAGTATGGACAGTGGTACCAATATGGTGGAGACGTCCCAGATGGTGCTTGCGATGATGCGGGGATGATTTTGTAAGAATTGTGTGGTATGCTGTTAGTATAAGCGGCAGGAGAATCATCACAGGGGATGACATGCATATTACCGTGGAAAGGACAGGTTACGATATGAAGTTTACGAAAATGCACGGCTGTGGAAATGATTATGTTTATATTGACGGCGCGAAGGAGAAGATTGCCCCGGAGGATAAGGAGGCGTTCGTGCGGCGGGTCAGTGACCGGCACTTTGGCGTGGGCGGCGATGGCGTGATCTTCATCAATCCTGCAAAGGAAGCTGATTTTGAGATGGAGATGTACAATGCGGACGGCAGCAGGGCGGAGATGTGCGGCAATGGCATCCGCTGTGTGGCCAAGTTTGTGTATGATAAGGGACTTACGGACAAAACTGACATAAGTGTCATAAGTTGCGGTAAAGTAAAGTATTTGCATCTTTTCTTACAAGACGGGCAAGTGGATATGGTACGGGTCAATATGGGAGCGCCGGAGCTCAAAGCAGCTTTGGTGCCGGTGGTCTGTGAACGGCAGCAGGCGGTGGATGAGACCATTCATGTGCAGGGGCAGGATTATAAAATGACATGTGTGTCAATGGGTAACCCGCATGCGGTGGTGTTTATGGACGGCGTGAAAGAACTGGATATTGAGCAGATTGGCCCTCATTTTGAGAACCATGAGAGATTCCCCAGACGGACGAACACAGAGTTTGTGGAAGTGCTTGACAGGCAGACTGTTCTCATGCGGGTCTGGGAGCGCGGCACGGGAGAGACACTGGCCTGCGGCACGGGGGCCTGCGCGACAGTTGTCGCTTGTGTGTTAAATGGTTTGACGCAGGAGACGGTTACTGTTAAACTGTTAGGAGGCGAACTGAAGATTACCTGGGACCGGGAGGCGAATCTGGTCTATATGACAGGGCCCGCGGCAACGGTTTTCGAGGGAGCCATGGACATACAGTGAAGTTTGGTTGATTTCCAATGATAGAAGAGAGGGAGATATTATGGTCAAAGTAAATGACAATTATCTGAAACTACCTGGCAGTTATCTTTTTTCCACGATTGGGAAAAAGGTGAATGCCTATACAGAGGCTAACCCGGACAAGAAAATTATCAGGCTGGGCATCGGGGATGTGACACAGCCCCTTTCCCCGGCGGTGATCGGTGCTCTCCACGGCGCCGTGGATGAGATGGCGGATGCGAAGACATTCCGCGGTTATGCGCCGGAGCTTGGCTATGAATTTCTGCGGACGGCGATTGCGGACAACGATTATAAGGCCAGAGGCTGTCAGATCGGGGCAGACGAGATTTTCATTTCTGACGGTGCGAAATGTGATTCCGGCAATATTCAGGAAATCTTCGCCACGGATAATAAGATAGCAGTCTGTGACCCGGTATATCCGGTGTATGTGGACACCAATGTGATGGCTGGCAGAACGGGAACCTATGACGTGGCCACGGGCAACTGGAGCGATGTGATTTACATGCCCTGTGTGGAAGAAAATGGATTTGCACCGGAGCTGCCCAGTGAAGTGCCGGATTTGATTTATCTGTGTTTCCCCAACAATCCTACCGGCTCCACCATCACCAAAGCGCAGCTGCAGGAGTGGGTGGACTACGCGAATAAGCATGGTTCCGTGATCATTTACGATGCGGCTTACGAAGCATATATTTCCGAGGCGGATGTGCCTCACACCATCTACGAGTGTGAGGGAGCCAGGACCTGTGCCATCGAGCTGCGATCCTTCTCCAAGAATGCGGGCTTTACCGGTGTGCGC
Organism: uncultured Lachnospiraceae bacterium; assembly: GCA_910577735.1. Lineage (GTDB taxonomy): Bacteria > Bacillota > Clostridia > Lachnospirales > Lachnospiraceae > UBA3282. Next base: position 46,371 of record CAJTOO010000003.1, on the reverse strand, counting down.
CTTGGCTTTGCGGTGGTGCCTAAGGAACTGCAGGTGGGAGACGTGTCCCTGCACGGACTCTGGGCGAGAAGGCATGGCACCAAATACAATGGCGCGCCTTACATCATTCAGAGGGCGGGAGAAGCGGTTTACAGTGAAGCCGGTAAAAGGGAGACCAAAGAACTGGTTGCTTACTACATGAAGAATGCGGCCTATATCCTGGATGGTTTAAAGAGTGCCGGGTATCGTGTTTCCGGCGGTGTCAATGCGCCCTACATCTGGCTGAAAGCGCCAAAGGGCATGACCAGCTGGGAGTTTTTCGATTATCTCCTGGAGCAGGCTAATGTGGTGGGAACACCGGGATCAGGATTCGGCCCCAGCGGCGAGACGTATTTTAGGCTGACGGCTTTTGGCAGCTATGAAAATACGGTGGAAGCTGTGGACAGAATCAAGAAGCTGTAAGAGAAATTGTATTTTTTTAGATACAATATCCGTGTTCTTTAAAACAATGCTTGTATTTTGAAAAGGATTATGTTATACATGTATACAACATGATGAGATTGATTTAGGAAATTGATTTCAGAGAAAATGCTATGAAGGAGACTCACTTTACCGGATACGACAGGAATACAGCGTCGCCGACTGAGAGCGCTGTTTGCGGAAAGTAAGGATTGGGAACACTCCGGAGCAGACTGCCTGAACCGCGTGGGAATGAGATTGTTGACACCAGTGTCAGAATATCATAGAAGCACAACAGTAGGGTAGTACGTGACACGCGTTAAGTGAAAGAGTGAGTAGAGCGAGCACATATCTTGTTGGAGATATCGGTCTGCTAATGCGGGTGGTACCGCGGATATAGTCTATCCGTCCCGGAATACAATACATGTATTCCGGGATTTTTTACGTTCCGGAATATGATGATTCCCAGAAAACTTTTACAGGAACAGAAGGAGGAACGTTATGACAGCTAAAAACATTTACAGGGACGTGACACTACAGGAAATCAGTGAGAGCCACATCGGCAGGGAACTTCGCGTGGCCGGCTGGATTGAGAATATCAGAGATCATGGAGGGGTATCCTTTGTGGATCTTCGGGATATGTACGGGGTACTGCAGGTCGTCATGCGGGATACTTCTCTGCTCCATGGTCTGACCAGGGAGATGAGCGTCTCTATAGAGGGGCTGATTGAGAAACGGGACCAGGAGACCTATAACCCCAGAATCCCCACCGGTACCATAGAACTGGAGGCCCATAAGGTGGAGGTGTTAGGCAGTGTATACAGACAGCTTCCCTTTGAGATCATGACTTCCAAAGAGACCAGAGAAGAGGTACGCTTACAATACCGTTACCTGGATCTGCGCAACCAGAAAGTGAAGGACAACATCATTTTCCGTTCCCAGGTGATTGCTTACCTGCGGCAGAAAATGTCGGAGCTGGGCTTTCTGGAGATTCAGACCCCGATTTTATGTGCCTCTTCCCCGGAGGGCGCCAGAGATTATATTGTGCCTTCCCGGAAATATAAAGGCAGGTTTTATGCGCTTCCACAGGCGCCTCAGCAGTATAAACAGCTTCTGATGGTGTCAGGCTTTGATAAATATTTCCAGATCGCGCCCTGCTTCCGGGACGAGGATGCCAGAGCAGACCGCTCTCCGGGGGAATTCTATCAGTTGGATTTTGAAATGAGTTTTGCTACCCAGGAAGATGTGTTCCGGGTGGGAGAGGAAGTGCTCTCAGCTGCATTTGAAAAGTTTGCGCCCAAAGGATATGCTGTGACGAAAGCGCCCTACCCGGTCATCAGTTATAAACAGGCAATGCTTTCCTTCGGCACGGATAAACCGGATCTGCGCAATCCTCTTCGGATTATTGATCTGACAGACTTTTTCCAGACGTGCACCTTTAAGCCATTCCTGGGAAGAACCGTGCGTGCCATCAAGGTACATGCGGAAATGTCCAAGGGATTTCATGAGAAGCTTTTAAAATTTGCCACAGACATGGGGATGGGCGGCCTGGGGTATTTGGAAGTGGATGAGGATATGAGTTATAAGGGCCCCATTGACAAGTTTATTCCGGCAGAAAAGAAAGGGGAGCTGGCGGCGCTTGCAGACCTTGCGGCGAAAGACACCATTTTCTTTATTGCAGACAAGGAGGAGCGGGCCGCTTACTATGCAGGTCAGCTTCGCACAGAGCTGGGGCAGAAGCTGGATCTTCTGGAAAAGAACGCCTATCGGTTCTGCTATGTCAATGACTTTCCCATGTTTGCACTTGATCCTGACACAAAGCAGATTGGATTCACCCATAATCCCTTTTCCATGCCCCAGGGCGGGCTGGAAGCCCTGATGACGAAGCATCCGTTGGATGTGCTGGCTTACCAGTACGATATTGTCTGCAACGGCGTGGAGCTATCCTCCGGCGCGGTACGGAACCATGATATGGAGATTATGGAGAAAGCCTTTGCCATCGCCGGCTATGATAAGGAAACCTTGCAGCATAAATTCGGAGCGCTCTACACTGCCTTCCAGTTTGGGGCACCGCCTCATGCCGGTATGGCGCCGGGAGTGGATCGTATGATCATGCTGCTTCGCGGGGAAGAGAACATCCGGGAGGTTATCGCCTTCCCCATGAGCGGATCGGCCCAGGATCTGATGTGCGGCGCGCCCAATGATGTGACAGAGAAACAGCTTCGGGAAGTGCATATTAAGATAAGAAGTTAAGCCGGTTAGAAGCGGTACAAAGAATCGGAAAGGACCGCAGGATGGAGGAATAGATTGGTTATGGCAAACAAGATCAGTGACGAGACAATAGAATATGTAGGCATTCTGGCGAAACTGGAACTCTCTGACCAGGAGAAGGAACAGGCCAGGCGGGATATGGGCAGGATGTTAGACTATATTGACAAACTGGGCGAACTGGATACCACAGACGTGGAGCCCATGTCCCATGTGTTCCCGGTACAGAATGTGTTCCGGGAAGATGAGGTGACGAATGGGGAGATGAGGGAGCAGCTGCTGGCCAATGCCCCGCAGGAGAAGGACGGCATGTTTATGGTGCCGCGGACATTCTGATCCGCAGGCCGGAGCTTGACGATGATAAAGCTAAGCCCCTTGTCGCGTGAAGAATCTGCAAGGGGGATTGATGATGGAGGAAAGCAAAATGCGTATAACAGACATGACTGCCGTTTCCCTGGCGGCGGCAATCCGGGAGGGCAAGACCACTGCAGTGGAAGCCACGCAGGCCATGCTGGACCGGATTGAGGAAGAAGATAAACAATTGAATTGTTATGTGACAGTTAACAAAGAGGGAGCCCTGCGGCAGGCGGCCAGGGTTCAGGAGAAGATCGAGAAAGGGGAACTTTCAGGTCCCTTAGCCGGTGTGCCCATGGCGGTTAAGGATAATCTGTGCACGGAAGGTATCCTTACCACCTGCGCATCCAGGATTTTGCATAACTTCGTGCCAACCTATACGGCAGAAGCAGTGCTGCGTCTGCAGGAGGCCGGAGCCGTGATTCTGGGGAAGACTAACATGGACGAATTTGCCATGGGATCTACCACAGAGACTTCCGCTTATGGAGTCACCAGGAATCCCCATAATACGGATTATGTGCCGGGTGGTTCTTCCGGCGGTTCGGCAGCGGCGGTGGCGGCAGGGGAGTGTTTCTGTGCCCTGGGTTCCGACACCGGCGGTTCCATCAGACAGCCTGCATCTTATTGCGGTGTGGTGGGCATGAAACCCACGTATGGTACGGTGTCCCGTTATGGCCTGATTGCCTATGGTTCTTCCTTGGACCAGATCGGACCGCTGACGAAGGATGTGCGGGACTGTGCTGCGGTCCTGGAAGCCATTGCTTCCCATGACGATAAGGATTCTACTTCTCTTGACAGGCAGGACACAGACTTTACTAAGGCTCTGGTGGAAGATGTGAGAGGTATGCGGATTGGTATCCCCAATGACTATCTGGGAGCGGGTCTGGATGAGGAGGTAAAGGATGCCATCCTGCAGGCGGCCAGGGTACTGGAAGCCCAGGGTGCAGTGGTGGAGCGGTTTGATCTCAGTCTGGTGGAATACGCCATTCCCGCTTACTATACCATAGCGGCGGCAGAGGCCAGTTCCAATCTGGAACGCTATGACGGCATCAAATACGGGTACCGCACCAAAGAGTATGCAGGACTTCATCATATGTATAAGAAATCCCGTTCGGAGGGATTTGGAGAGGAAGTGAAACGCCGCATCATGCTGGGCTCTTTTGTCTTAAGTTCCGGTTATTACGATGCCTATTATCTGAAAGCCCTGCGGGTGAAGGCGCTGATCAAACAGGCTTTTGACAAAGCCTTTATGCGGTATGACATGATTCTTGGGCCGGTGGCGCCCACCACGGCGCCGAAGTTAGGGGAGAGTCTGGCAGACCCGATCAAGATGTATCTGGGGGATATCTATACCATCGCTGTCAATCTGGCGGGACTGCCGGCCATCAGCGTTCCCTGCGGACAGGACAGCAAGGGCCTTCCCATCGGCATGCAGCTGATCGGGGACTGTTTCCAGGAGAAGAAACTGCTGCAGGCGGCTTATACTTATGAGGTGCAATAGATATTTTGCAGAGTGAAATTATGGAGGATGTTATGAGCAGACAATATGAGACTGTTATCGGCCTGGAAGTGCATGTGGAACTGGCCACGAAAACCAAGATATTCTGCGGCTGCTCCACTGCCTTTGGAGCCGGGCCCAATACCCAGACCTGTCCGGTCTGTACCGGTATGCCGGGCTCTTTGCCGGTGTTAAATAAACAGGTGTTGGAATATGCCATCGCGGTGGGGCTGGCCACCGGCTGTGACATTACCAGATATGCCAAGTTTGACCGCAAGAATTATTTTTACCCGGACAATCCGCAGAATTACCAGATTTCCCAGCTGTATCTGCCCATCTGCCGAAACGGCAGTGTGGAGATTGCGACAGAAGAAGGGGGCACCAAGTCTGTGGGAATCCATGAGATTCATATGGAAGAAGATGCGGGTAAACTGATTCATGATGCGTGGGAAGACTGCTCCCTAGTAGATTATAACCGTTCCGGGGTGCCTCTGATTGAGATTGTATCTGAGCCGGATATGCGCAGCGCCGAAGAGGTCATAGCCTATCTGGAAAAGCTGCGTCTGATCATTCAGTATCTGGGAGCTTCTGACTGTAAACTTCAGGAGGGATCCATGCGCGCGGATGTGAATCTCTCTGTCCGGGAACTGGGAGCAAAGGAGTTTGGCGTGCGCACAGAGATGAAGAACCTGAATTCCTTCAAGGCCATTTCCCGGGCAATCGCGGGGGAGAGAGAGCGGCAGATAGAGCTGCTTGCATCTGGGCAAAGGGTGGTGCAGGAAACCCGCAGATGGGACGATAGCAAGGGAGAATCTTACGCCATGCGCAGTAAGGAAGATGCCCAGGACTACCGGTATTTTCCGGATCCGGATCTGGTGCCGATCCGGGTCAGTGATGAGATGCTTGCGGCAATCCGTGACAAACAGCCGGAGTTTCGGGGGGAGAAGATGAAGCGTTATAAGGAAGCCTTTGGGATTCCTGATTATGACATTGAGATAATTACCCAGTCCAAGCATATGGCAGACATCTTCGAGGAAACCGTGTCCCTGGGCGCTGAGCCCAAGAAGGTGTCCAACTGGCTGATGGGGGAGACCTTGCGCTTGATGAAAGAAAAGGAACTGGACGCGGAAGACCTGCGATTTTCACCGGAACATCTGGCGAAACTGATCGGGCTTGTGGATGCCAGGGCAGTCAACAGTTCTGTGGCCAAGGAAGTCTTCGAGGTGATGTTTGAGGAAGATGTGGATCCGGAACAGTATGTGGAGCAGAAAGGACTGAAAACGGTCAACGATGAGGGCGCGCTTAAGAAGGCTGTGGAGGAAGTGATTGCTGCCAATCCCCAGTCGGTGGCAGACTACAGAGGCGGCAAGGAGAAGGCCATTGGTTTCCTGGTGGGGCAGACCATGAAGGCCATGAAGGGCAAGGCCGATCCCGGCGCTGTGAACAGGATGCTGAAGGAACTTTTATAAGAAGGAACTCCTATAATTATAGAAGCGAAATAAATGACGTGAGGCAGCAACTTGTGATAGAATAAAAGGAAAGGTTCAGGAAAGGACAGCAAGCGTATGAAGAAAAAAGCGTTATTTATCGGCGGAACAGGAGTCATCAGCACAGCCGTTGTAGAACGGCTTGCACAGGAGCTGAACTGGGAAGTCTGGCTTCTCAACCGGGGCAACCGGAAGGATGCCATGCCCCCGGGCGTTCATCAGATTATTGCAGATGTGAACAATGAGCAGGATGTGGCGGAAAAGATCAAAGACCTCACTTTTGATACTGTCTGCGAATTTATCGGGTTTACGGTCAGGGATGTGGAGCGGGATTACAGACTCTTTCAGGGAAAGACAGGTCAGTATATGTACATAAGTTCTGCATCCGCTTATCACAAGCCGGCAGCAGGATATATCATTACAGAAGGTACAACCCTGGCCAATCCGCACTGGCAGTATTCTAGAGATAAGATTGCCTGTGAGGAGTTTCTGATGCGCAAATACCGGGAAGAGGGATTTCCGGTGACCATTGTCAGACCGAGCCACACCTATGACGAAAGACATATTCCCCTGGGCGTACACGGCAACAATGGGTTCTGGCAGGTGATCAAGCGTATGATGGAGGAGAAACCGGTCATTATCCAGGGGGACGGGACTTCCCTGTGGACGCTCACATTCAATCGGGATTTTGCCATAGGGTATACCGGCCTGATGGGAAATCGTCATGCCATTGGGGAGGCATTTCAGATTACCAGTGATGAGACGCTGACCTGGAACCAGATTTACGAAACCATTGCAGATGCACTGGGCGTAAAGCTTAAAGCCTATCATGTATCGTCAGACTTTTTGTCAGCGGTGGGAGATGCTTACGGCTATGACTTTACAGGAAGTCTGATCGGGGATAAAGCGGTCTCGGTGGTCTTTGATAACAGTAAGCTTAAGAGGGCAGTACCGGATATGGAAACCACGGTACGCTTTGACCAGGGTGTGCGGATCGCTCTGGATTATGTGCTGTCGCACCCGGAAGAGTGTCAGAAGGAAGATCCGGAGTTTGACCAGTGGTGTGACAGAGTGATTGAGGCAGTGGAGGCCGCGAAGAAATCATTACTGTAAGAAGCAGGATGATAAAACGCACATATAAACAGAGGGAAAATGTGATAGGCTGCTACCGGGCGGCTTGCACAACGCCCAGGTATTCCAGGAACTTCAGCACAAGCTGAGGTTCCTGATTGCTTACGGGGATTCCCAGAACAGCCTGTGAGGGATGTCCCTGGAAAGTGGTGTTATTGTCTGTCAGGTAGTCATAGTAACCGGCGTCGGCCAGTTTGTTGCCGGCAGCCGGAATACAGATGCCCACAGCCACAGGATCCGTCATGGCAGAAGGATCTGTATGATCGATGTCCTGTGCATAGACAGCCTGCTGTGCCTCTTCTTTATTCAGAATGTCATCCTCTTCACGGTTGAAAGTGGCGGCATCCGTATAATAGAGATACGCCTGATAAGGGGCCAGCTCTTCGGGGGAGAAGATGGTCTCAAGATCATAGAAATATTCTACCTGGGCATATCCCTCAAAGGTTTCCGTATCGGAGATGAGGGTGTCGATTTCGCCTACCTGCATCATGACAACCAGCTTCTCCCGATTGGAAGCCGCATAGGGAGACCCCATGTCTTCGGAAATTGTGACAGATGTGTCAATATAGACCTGATATGCATCCGGATCAAGACCGGAGTATTCCAGAAATTCTTCTGCCCATGCGGCAGGGGTTTCATCATTCGGCTCATAAGAAACCGCATTGATAAACGCCGCATAGAAACCGTATTCTTTGTGTGTCATTAACTGACGGACAAAGGATATGATAAAGATGATTACAAGAATGGCAACGATGGCGTGTATCTTATAATAATACCAGAAATAGGACAATTTCCCCTGCAAAGTCATATCCTTTGTTTTCTTATGCTGTTCCCTGATTTCATCGTGGACTGACATCTGTGATGACATGATCTGCCTCCTCTTTCCGGTCATTTTCAATCAATCTGCTGAAATTATCATACGTTTTAAACAGGAGCCTGTCAATGAAACGTTCGTAAATCTTCCTTAAAAAAATATAAAGAAGCAGGCTGTCCAATTTATACTACATTCTCTTGAAACTTTCTTAGATTTGGTATATGATATCCTTATATTTCGCGGTAAAGACAGAAAGACTGTGAAAAGTTATGGAGGAGATAAGATGAGCGAAGGGTATGTGGAATGTCTGGTGGCGAGGAAATCTTCTGTGGTGATGAGCTTTTTGAAGATACTGCTGATCATGCTGACAGTGGTGTTCGTGATCATCGGGATGAGACTTCTGCCTGGTCTGCTGGTGGCGGTGGCAACTGGTATAGGCGCTTATTTTGCTTATATGAACGCAGATATCGAATATGAATACCTGTATTTGGACAAGGAGATCAGTATTGACAAGGTTATGGCCAAAAGCAGGAGGAAAAAGGCCGGCAGTTTCATGGTAGAGCAGATGGAGATCATGGCGCCGTTAAATTCCCACAGACTGGACTCTTATAAAAACCGCAATACGAAAACACTGGATTACAGTTCCGGCGTGGCAGACCAGCCGGAGAAACGGTATATGATGGTGTGCAACGGTGATGTCAAGGTGATCATTGAACCGAATGAGGATATGATCAAGGCAATACAGAATGTTGCACCCAGAAAGGTGTTTCGGGATTGACAAAGAATAATCAGCGCAAAAGAGATTTTGCGCTTTTTATGTAACTGGAAATACTATATTTAACAACAGGAGGAGACAAAATGGGTCAGATAATTGGTGAAGGGATTACTTTTGACGATGTGCTATTGGTGCCGAGTTATTCACAGGTTATTCCGAATCAGGTGGACTTGACAACGTACCTGACGAAAAAAATCAAACTTAACATTCCCATGATGAGTGCGGGGATGGATACTGTGACAGAACACAGGATGGCGATTGCGATGGCGAGACAGGGCGGTATCGGAATCATTCATAAAAATATGTCCATTGAGGCGCAGGCCGAAGAGGTAGACAAGGTCAAACGTTCGGAGAACGGCGTCATCACGGATCCTTTTTCTTTGACCCCGGATCATACACTGGCCGATGCAGATGCCTTGATGGCCAAATTCAGGATTTCAGGCGTGCCTATCACAGAAGGCAGGAAACTGGTCGGTATCATTACCAATCGGGATTTAAAATTCGAAACAGATTTCACCAAGAAAATTAAAGAGTCCATGACCTCGGAGAATCTGATCACAGCCAAAGCAGGCATTACCTTGGATGAGGCAAAGCAGATCCTGGCAAAGGCAAGGAAAGAAAAGCTGCCCATCGTGGACGATGACTATAATTTGGTAGGGCTTATTACGATTAAGGATATAGAAAAGACCATCAAGTATCCGCTCTCTGCCAAGGACAGCCAGGGCAGGCTTCTGTGCGGGGCCGGCGTTGGTATTACCGCCAATGTGCTTGACCGGGTGGAAGCGCTGATGAATGCCAAAGTGGACGTGATTGTGTTGGATTCTGCCCACGGACATTCTGAGAATGTGCTCAACTGTCTTAAGATGATCAAGAATAAGTTCCCGGATTTGCAGGTGATTGCCGGTAACGTGGCTACCGGTGAAGGCACAAAGGCCCTGATTGAGGCCGGTGCGGATGCCGTTAAGGTGGGTATCGGTCCTGGTTCCATCTGTACCACCAGAGTGGTGGCAGGTATCGGCGTGCCGCAGATTTCGGCTATCATGGATGCCTATGCGGTGGCCAAAGAGTACGGTGTGCCGATCATTGCAGATGGCGGCATCAAGTATTCCGGGGATATGACCAAAGCCATTGCGGCTGGCGGTAATGTCTGCATGATGGGCAGTATGTTTGCAGGATGTGAGGAGAGCCCGGGTACTTATGAACTGTATCAGGGAAGAAAATACAAGGTATACCGTGGTATGGGATCCATTGCGGCTATGGAGAACGGCAGTAAGGACCGCTATTTCCAGAGCGATGCCAAGAAGCTTGTGCCGGAAGGTGTGGAAGGCCGTGTGGCTTATAAGGGAAGCGTGGAGGATACAGTATTCCAGTTGATGGGCGGATTGCGTTCCGGTATGGGATATTGCGGTACATCCACCATCGAGGAGCTGAAGCAGAAGGGCCGGTTTGTCAAGATTTCTGCGGCATCCCTGAAAGAGAGTCATCCTCACGATATTCATATCACAAAAGAAGCGCCCAATTACAGTGTGGATGAATAGAGAGTAAGAAGCAGGATAAACCAGCGTTTTCGTGGGAGATGGGTTGAAGAAGACAGTGACATGGACGGTATATATAACAGGATAATAGAAAAGGAAGCATTAAAGGGATTGCAGGACAAGTTCTGCGTGACGGCAGGGCTGTATGCAATGTGTCTGGACAGTGAAGGCGCCGTGCTCACAGAGATGTCGGGTGAGCAGGAGGACAAAGACCGACTTGCGGCCGTGGTGTCCGGAGAACAGATATATGCCCTGTATGACAGGGTGGAAGGAAGCAGTCTGGAAGAACAGGCGGTGGAAGACACAGAAAATGACGCCGTGAAGTATGCGGTTGTCTGTATCAAGGATCATGGCAGGCCGGTCATTACATGGCTGGTCTGCGCCGTATTGTCGGATGCCGATTCCGAGGAGGGAAGAGAGTTTGCCGCTGCCTTTGCCTGTCAGACCACTTGGTCCCGGTTTAATCTGGCGTTGGATCTGCTGCGGGAGGCAAGCCTGCAGATTGTATGCAATAAGGTATCTGTGGAGAATGCCGTGGCCCAGAGCAGGCGCAGCCAGTATTCCAGAGAAGAGACGGAAGCAGTGCTGCGGCGCATGGAGGCTACCACGGAGATTGTACAGATGTTGGAGAGCGATGCGCCGGCGGAGGAGATTATGACGGCAGGCCTGGGTATTATAGGCTCTTATCTGCAGATTGACCATGCCTGTCTGTGTGCGGTTGAGCAGGATGATGCGGATACGGTGGATGTGGTCGCCGAGTGGTGCAATGCAGGTGTGGTTTCTTCCTTGGATCGGACCAGGAATCAGCCAAGACCCGCTTATCTGTACAGGGAGAAACCGCTTGTCATCTCTTCTTCCGCTGGCAGGGAAGGATACGAGGGGGAGCTGAAAAAGGCTGGTCTTACAGCGCTTGCGGCACTGCCGGTTAAGATGAAGGGCAAGATTGCCATGTATGCCTGTTTCGAGGTGAAACGGCAGAGCCGCAACTGGGATTTGGAGGAGATCAAGTTCCTGAATGACTCCGTAAAGGTATTGCAGAGTATTCTCACCAGGCGGATGCAGAAAAATTCCCTGGCCGATTCTTATGCTGCCTTAGAGGAAGTGCTCAACAATGTGGGAAGCTCCATTTATGTCAAAGACAGGGAGAACGGCAGGATTCTGTTTGTGAACAGGAGCCTGCGTGACGAGTTCCAGGAAGAGCTTAAGCAGGATAAGCTTTCGGATATCTTTGAGAGCAGCATGCCGCAAGGACAGGACAGTGGAATCCTGGAGTTCCACCGGAAAGAGAGCGGCTGTTTCTATGATATTTTTTATAAAAATATTACCTGGATGGATGGCCGGCAGGCGCTGATGTGCTCCATCTATGATGTGACAGAGAAAAGAATATACCAGCAGAAAATTGAAAAACAGGCATACACGGATGCACTCACAGGATTAAATAACAGAATCCGCTGTGAGAAGGATCTGGCGAGGTATGTGGATACGGCAAAGAAAACAGGCGGCGAGGGCGCAGTGCTGTATATGGATCTGGATGATTTTAAACACATCAATGACAGCCTGGGTCATCAGTATGGAGATATTTTATTAAAGTCCATTGCCCGGGGCATACAGAATATCCGGGGAATCAGTAATCTGTGTTATCGCATGAGCGGTGATGAGTTTGTGATCATTCTTCCGCCGGCCAAATGCAGATCCTTAGATCGAATCGTGAAAAATATCCAGGCTGTTTTTGAGAAACCCTGGATATTAAAAGAGGCGGATTATTATTGTACCATGAGTATGGGCATTGTCCGCTTTCCCTCCAAGGGGGAGGCAGTGGAGGATCTGATCAGGAAAGCGGATATCGCCATGTACGAGGCGAAAAAGACCGGCAAAAACCGGGTGGCTTTCTACACAGATGCCCTGCATTCGGATTCCAACAGGCGTCTCAACATGGAAAAGAATATGCGTGAGGCCGCAGTCAACGATTACCAGGAGTTTGAGGTATATTACCAGCCGATCATAGATATTCAGGCAAATAACAAATGTACCGGCGCAGAGGCGCTGATTCGCTGGAACAGTGAGAAAATGGGCTTTATGTCCCCGGTGGACTTTATTCCACTGGCGGAGTATCTGGGGCTGATCAATCCCATCGGCACGCATGTGCTGCGGCAGGCATGTAAAGCCTGTAAAGAATGGAATGACCATGGACACCCGGACTACAAGATTAATGTGAATCTTTCCGTGGTGCAGCTTTTGCAGGCAGATGTGGTGCAGATTATATCTCAGATAGTCAAAGGAAGCGGCATTAACCCGCACAACCTGACATTGGAAGTGACGGAGGGACTTGCCATTCACGATTTAGGACGTATGAAAAGGATTCTTTCGCAGATTAAGGAACTTGGCGTGCGTATCGCGCTGGATGATTTTGGAACGGGGTATTCTTCCCTGAGTCATATCAGGGAACTGCCTTTTGACGTGATCAAGGTGGACCAGTCCTTTGTCAAAGATCTGGCGGAAGACGCTTATTCCAAATCCTTTATCAGGATGGTGTCGGATCTGGCGGATGCTATCGGTGTATCCATCTGTGTGGAAGGAATCGAGACAAAGAAGCAGTATAAAGTATTAGAAGGCATGAAGGTCAGGATGATACAGGGGTATTATTTTGACAAGCCCATGCCGCAGGAAGAGTTTGAGAAGAAGTATGTGCAGTGAGATGAGGAAGATAGATTGAAACTTAAAGGTTCAATCGCGAGATTTGTGTCTGCGCGTTGCTTAACACAAACTCGTTTCATGCACTGCCTCAACAGAGTTGACACGAAAGCAGCGCAGAAATGGAGTAAAAGATGAACAAAATTTCATTGGCAGAAGAACTTGCAGGGAACACTTATCCGGGCCGGGGGATTGTGATCGGAAAGTCGGCAGATGAAAAGTATGCCATTATGGCATACTTTATTATGGGCAGGAGCAGTAACAGCAGGAACCGTGTGTTTGTGGAGGATAAAGACGGCATCAGAACGCAGGCCTTTGATCCTTCCAAGTTAGAAGACCCCAGTCTTATCATCTATGCACCGGTAAGGGTTCTTGGCAATAAGACCATTGTGACCAACGGCGATCAGACAGATACCATTTATGAGCTGATGGACAAACAGCAGACCTTTGAGCAGGCGCTTCGCACCAGGACGTTTGAGCCCGACGCGCCTAATTATACGCCCCGTATTTCCGGCATCCTGCATATCGAGGGTGGGAGCTATCATTATGCCATGTCTATTTTAAAGAGCAATCAGGGCGATCCTTCCTCCTGTAACCGCTTTACTTATGCCTATGAGAATCCGAAAGCCGGTGAGGGACGGTTTATCCATACTTATCAGAAGGACGGCAGTCCGCTTCCCAGTTTCGAGGGTGAACCCAAGCTTGTGGGAATCGAGGGAGATATCGACAGCTTTACGAAGCTGCTCTGGGATAGCCTGAATGAAGAGAACAAGGTTTCTCTCTTTGTGCGCTATATCGAAATCGAAACCGGCAGATATGAAAGCAGAATTGTAAATAAGCACAGCGTTTTGTGAACGCATACTGCAGAAAAAGAGCAGTGTATACTGCACAGAAGAAGGATGAAAAGGAAGGACAATAACATGAACGAATTAGAACTGAAATACGGTTGCAACCCCAATCAGAAGCCGTCCAGAATCTTTATGGAGGACGGCAGAGAGCTGCCCATCAAAGTATTAAACGGAAGACCCGGTTACATCAACTTTCTGGATGCTTTTAACGGCTGGCAGCTGGTACGGGAATTAAAGCAGGCCACAGGGCTTGCGGCGGCGGCTTCTTTTAAGCATGTGTCTCCTGCGGGAGCGGCAGTGGGACTTCCCCTGTCTGAGGTAGAGCGTAAAATTTACTGGGTGGATGATCTGGATATGGAGTTTACACCATTGGCAAACGCTTATGCCAGAGCCAGAGGAGCGGACCGCATGAGTTCTTTCGGGGATTTCATTTCTCTGTCTGACGTCTGCGATGCGGCTACGGCTAAGATTATCAAAAGAGAGGTGTCTGACGGCGTTATTGCGCCGGGCTATGAGCCGGAGGCGTTGGAAATCCTGAAAGCCAAGAAGAAGGGCAGCTATAATGTGATTGAGATAGATGCATCTTATGTGCCGGCGTCCACGGAGATTAAGCAGGTATTTGGAATCAGCTTTGAGCAGGGCAGAAATGAACTGCAGATTGATGAACATTTCTTTGACCAGATTGTGACGCAGGCAAAAGACCTGCCAGGGCAGGCGAAGATTGATCTTGCCATTGCCATGATTACCTTGAAATATACCCAGTCCAACTCCGTGTGCTACGTAAAGGGCGGACAGGCGATCGGTATCGGCGCCGGACAGCAGTCCAGGATTCATTGTACCAGACTTGCCGGCTCTAAGGCGGACAACTGGTTTCTGCGTCAGTCGCCCAAGGTGCTTGGCTTGCAGTTTGCGGATGGAATCGGACGTGCCGACAGAGACAATGCCATCGATCTTTATATCGGTGAGGATTACATGGATGTGTTGGCAGAGGGCGCATGGCAGAGGACCTTTAAGGAGAAGCCGGAGGTATTTACCAGGGAAGAAAAGCGGGCATGGCTTGACCGGATGACGGACGTTTCCCTTGGATCGGATGCCTTCTTCCCCTTCGGGGATAATATCGAAAGAGCCCATAAGAGCGGTGTCAGATATGTGGCACAGCCCGGTGGTTCTGTGCGGGATGACAATGTGATAGAGACCTGCGATAAGTACGGTATGACCATGTGCTTTACAGGAATCAGGTTATTCCATCACTAAAGAGAGGACTTTGGGGCGGGCTGTCGCTTAAGGGGCAGTCATCTGGCTGGGATTTTTTGACTTTTTGCAGTGATAGTGGTATGATTCTATGGGGAATTTTTATCCTATATTTTCATGAGAAAAATAAACAAAGGAGCGTGCGGTAAAATGAGCAAGAGTTTTAATGATCTGTTATCTAAAGTATCTGAGTGCAGTGTGAAAAAAGTGGCTGTGGCTGTAGCCCAGGACAGTGCGGTCTTAGAGGCCGTAGCAGCGGCAAAGGAGCGCAATATTGCAGATGCGGTTCTGGTGGGCGATGCGGATAAGATCAAAGAGGTGGCGGCTTCTATCAATATGGATGTAAGCGGCTTTGAGATCATTGACGAGAAAGATGACTACACAGCGGCTTTAAAAGCAGTAGAACTGGTACATACAGGCAAGGCCAATATGTATATGAAGGGTTTGATTGACACAAAATCTTTCTTAAAGAGCGTGCTGGATAAAGAAGTGGGCCTGAGAACCGGTAAGACCCTGTCCCATGTGTGTGTGTTTGAGGTGGAAGGTGTGGATCATCTGTTGTTCTTATCGGACGTGGCATTTTTGACCTATCCTTCTTTAGAGGAGAAAGTGCATATTATTGAAAATACAGTGGATGTCTGCCATGCCTGCGGTATCCCGAATCCGAAGGTGGCTCCGCTTGCGGCGGTAGAAGTGGTGAATCCCAAGATGCCTGTTACCGTGGAGGCGGACGAACTGACCAAGATGTGTGCAGAAGGAAAGATCACAGGCTGTATCGTGGATGGACCGCTTTCTCTGGATCTGGCTATCGACCCGGCGGCAGCCAAGCACAAGGGTGCAGAGGACAGAAAGATTGTCGGCGATGCAGACGTACTGCTTTTCCCGGATATTCATGCGGGTAACCTGGTGTATAAGTGCCTTGTACACACAGCGAAAGTCAAGAACGGCAATATCCTGACCGGCACCAAGGCTCCGGTAATCCTGACATCCCGTTCCGACGAATTTGAGACCAAAGTAAACTCCATCGCTTTAGGCGCTGTTATGGCGGAAGCGATGTCCAAGATGAATTGATTCCATATGACAGGAGGACGAAAACATGGCAGTAAAAAGTTTGATTATCAATCCCGGTTCCACATCCACTAAGATTGGTGTTTTTGAGGACGAGACCTTATTATTTGAGGAGACACTGCGTCACTCCACAGAGGAGATCGCACAGTTTGAGAAGATTGTGGATCAGAAAGATTTCCGCAGGGGCATCATTGAGAACCTGCTGAAAGAAAAGAACTTCGACATAAACTCCCTGGATATGGTAGTGGGCCGCGGCGGCATGTTAAAGCCGATTCCGGGCGGTACCTATGCGGTTACAGACGACTTACTGGAAGATTTAAAGATTGGCGTACAGGGACCCCACGCGTCTAATCTGGGCGGTATTCTGGCCAGAGAGATTGGTGATTCCATCGGAAAACCTTCTTATATCGTAGACCCTGTGGTGGTAGATGAGTTGGATCCTATCTCTAGATATTCCGGTGTGCCGGAACTTCCCAGGACCAGTGTATTCCACGCGCTGAATCAGAAGGCGGTTGCGAAGCGTTATGCCAAGGAGAGCGGCAAGGCCTATGATACCCTGAACCTGATCGTGGTCCACATGGGCGGCGGCGTGTCTGTGGGTGCTCATAAGATGGGCAAAGTGGTGGATGTGTTCAACGCTCTTGACGGCGATGGCGCATTTTCACCGGAGAGAGCCGGTGCAGTACCCAGTGGCGCACTGATTAAAATGTGTTTCTCCGGCCAATATACCCAGCAGGAAATCTATAAGAAGATCGTGGGCGGCGGCGGCTTCAATGCTTACTGCGGTACCAATGATATGAGAAATGTGGAGAAGATGGTATCTGAGGGGGATAAGAAGGCAGAGGAAGTCAGGGAAGCTTTCATTGCCCAGGTGGCAAAGGATATCGGCGCCATGGCTTGTGTTCTTAACGGTAAAGTCGATCAGATCATCATGACCGGCGGTATCGCTTACGATAAGGCAGTGACAACGGGCCTGAAAGAGAGAGCGGGCTGGATTGCGCCTGTGACTGTTTATCCCGGTGAGGATGAATTGATGGCTCTTGTACAGGGCGGTTTAAGAGTATTGAACGGCGAAGAGAAGCCGATGGTCTACTAAATAACAGAGAAATGAGGAAACCATGAGCGTAGTACAGAAACTATTTGGAACACATAGTGAGCGGGAGATTAAGCGGATTACTGGTCTGGTGGATAAGATTGAGAGTCTGCGTCCCACTATGATGGAAATGTCTGATGAGCAGTTGCGGGACAAGACGAAAGAATTTAAGAAAAGGCTGACACAGGGGGAGACTTTGGACGATTTGTTGCCGGAGGCTTATGCCACGGTCAGGGAGGCGGCACGAAGAATCCTCAACACAGAGCACTACAGGGTACAGCTGATTGGCGGTATCGTCCTGCATCAGGGGCGTATCGCGGAGATGAGGACCGGTGAGGGTAAGACACAGACCTGTCTTTTGCCAGCATATTTAAATGCTTTGGAAGGTAAGGGTGTGCACGTTGTCACGGTCAACGATTATCTGGCCAAGCGTGATGCAGAGTGGATGGGACAGGTTCATGAATTCTTAGGTCTGCGGGTGGGAGTTGTCTTAAATGACATGAAGCCCGAAGAGCGCAGGGAGGCATATAACTGTGATATCACCTATGTGACTAACAATGAGCTGGGTTTCGACTATCTGCGTGATAACATGGTAATTTATAAAGAACAGCTGGTATTGAGGGACCTGCACTATGCAGTGATTGATGAGGTGGACTCCGTGCTGATTGACGAGGCACGGACACCTCTTATCATCTCCGGACAGAGCGGTAAATCCACGAAGTTGTATGAGGCCTGTGATATTCTGGCCAGACAGCTTACCCGTGGCGCAGATATGGAGGAACTTTCCAAGATGGATGCCATCATGGGCGTGGAACGGGAAGAGACCGGAGACTTTATCGTCAATGAGAAAGATAAAGTGGTAAACCTGACGGCTCAGGGTGTGAGCAGGGTGGAGCGGTTTTTCCAGATAGAGAATCTGGCGGATCCGGAGAATATTGAGATTCAGCACAACATTATCCTGGCGCTGCGGGCGCACAATCTGATGTTCCGTGACCAGGATTATGTGGTGAAGGATGATCAGGTCATGATTGTCGATGAATTTACCGGACGTATCATGCCGGGACGTCGTTATTCTGACGGTCTGCATCAGGCAATCGAGGCCAAGGAACATGTGAAGGTGAAGCGGGAAAGCAAGACCCTCGCAACGATTACCTTCCAGAATTTCTTTAATAAATTTGAGAAGAAAGCCGGAATGACCGGTACGGCACTCACGGAGGAAAAGGAGTTCCGTGATATCTATGGCATGGATGTGGTGGCGATTCCCACCAACAAGCCGGTGGCACGTATCGACAGACAGGATGCCGTATATAAGACGAAAAAGGAAAAGCTGAAAGCAATCTTACAGGCCGTGCAGGAAGCCCATGCCAAAGGACAGCCCGTGCTGGTGGGTACCATTAACATTGATGCTTCCGAGGAATTAAGCGGTATCTTAAAGAGAAACGGCATCGAACACAAGGTGCTGAATGCCAAGTTCCATGAGATGGAGGCAGAGATTGTAGCGGATGCCGGTATACATGGTGCGGTGACCATTGCCACCAACATGGCAGGCCGTGGTACGGATATCAAACTGGATGATGAGGCAAGAGAGGCAGGCGGCCTGATGATTATCGGTACGGAAAGACATGAGTCCAGGCGTATTGATAACCAGCTGCGCGGCCGAAGCGGGCGTCAGGGAGATCCCGGAGAATCCCGGTTCTATATCTCTCTGGAAGATGACCTGATGAGACTCTTTGGCTCTGACAGGATGATGACCATCTTCAATGCGCTTGGCATCCCGGAGGGACAGGAGATTGAACACTCAGCGCTGACTAAGGCAATTGAGACAGCCCAGAAGAAGATAGAGAACAATAACTTCGGTATCAGAAAGAGTCTGCTTGAGTATGATCAGGTGATGAACGAGCAGAGAGAGATTATCTATGAAGAGAGAAGGCGCGTGCTGGATGGAGAGAGCATGCGGGATGCTATTTATAAGATGATTACAGATATTGCAGAGGACTGTGTGGATACCTGTATCGGGGATGATACGGATTTCGAGGAATGGGATTACAGTGAGCTCAATACCCTGCTCCTGCCCACCATCCCCCTGCAGCCGGTGACGGCTGCTAGGGTGCATAAACCCAAGAAAAACAGTCTGAAACAGCAGTTGAAAGAGGAAGCTGTGAAGTTATATGAGACCAAGGAGGCAGAGTTCCCTGAGCCGGAAGCAATCCGTGAGATTGAGCGCGTGATTCTGCTTAAGGTAATCGACAGGAAGTGGATGGATCATATCGATGATATGGATCAGCTTCGCCAGGGTGCGGGCCTGCAGGCATATGCACAAAAGGATCCGCTGGTGGAATATAAACTCAACGGTTATGAAATGTTCGATGATATGACACAGAATATCAAAGAAGAGACCGTAAGACTCCTCTTCCGTGTGCGGATTGAGCAGAAGGTGGAGAGAGAGCAGGTGGCGAAAGTCACTGGCACGAACAAGGATGACAGCCTGCAGAAAGGCCCTGTGAAGCGCGTGGAGGCCAAGGTGTATCCTAATGACCCCTGCCCATGCGGCAGCGGGAAGAAGTATAAGCAGTGCTGCGGGCGAAGATGATCATTTTAGAAAGAAGGTGACGTTAGGTGGTTGAATTGGATAATATGAAATCGGAGCTGCTCGGTTACGAGAGCCCCCTGGCGGAAGTGAGGGATTCACTTTGACCTTGCAGGCAAAGTGAAGCGGATTGAAGAGTTAGAGATGGAGATGCAGGCGCCCGGCTTCTGGGATGATCCGGAGAAGTCCAACCAGAAGATGCGGGAGTCCAAGCAGCTCAAGGACGTGGTGGAGACTATGGATGGTCTTTCCGGGCAGTATGAGGATATCCTCACATTGATTGAGATGGGGTATGAGGACAATGATCCGGCAATCATTCCGGATATTCAGGAAGAACTGACTTCTTTTAAAGAGACCTTTGAGAATATCAGGATCAGCACGCTCTTATCCGGTGAGTATGATAAGAACAATGCGATTCTTAAGCTGAATGCCGGTGCGGGCGGTACAGAAAGCTGCGACTGGTGCAGCATGCTCTACCGTATGTATACCAGATGGGCGGAGCGCAAGGGCTTTTCCCTGGAAGTGATCGATTATCTGGATGGCGATGAGGCCGGGATTAAATCTGTGACGTTCCAGATCAATGGTGACAATGCCTATGGTTACCTGAAATCAGAGAAGGGAGTGCACAGACTGGTGCGCATCTCCCCCTTTAATGCCCAGGGCAAGCGGCAGACATCCTTTGTATCCCTGGACGTGATGCCGGACATCAAGGAAGATGTGGATGTAGAAGTAAGGGAGGAAGATATCCGTATTGATACTTACCGAAGCAGCGGCGCGGGCGGTCAGCATATCAACAAGACCTCCTCGGCTATCCGCATTACCCACTTTCCCACAGGGATTGTGGTGACCTGTCAGAATGAACGTTCCCAGTTCCAGAATAAGGATAAGGCAATGCAGATGTTGAAGGCCAAGCTTTATATGTTAAAGCAGGAAGAAAATGCGGAGAAGCTTTCAGACATCCGGGGCGATGTGAAAGAAATCGGCTGGGGGAACCAGATCAGGTCCTATGTGATGCAGCCTTATACCATGGTGAAGGATCATCGGACCAATGAAGAGTCAGGTAATGTGGACGCTGTGATGGACGGGGCGATTGATTCCTTTATCAATGCGTATTTACGATGGGTAAATAATAATTAGGATATATAAAACAGGGCTGCTGCTTTTGCGATATAACCGCATGAAGCAGCAGCCCTGTTAACGTAACAACGAGTATTAATTATTTTTGTTCTGAATCAGATCCAGGAAAAACTCTGTTTGCGTCGCATTCATGTAGGGGATCAGCCATAGCAGTCCAATACCGCAGGAGAGCATTGCCACTAAGAGCAGGGGAAGAAAGCTGACATAGATATAGAAAAGTCTCCCCTTATGTCCGACCATCAGTTTACGGCTTTTGGCAAGCAGTTCCCTGACTGAATATTGTGGGAAATCGTGGAGCAGATAAAAAGCCTGTGCATACAGAAGGCTCAATATCATGGAAACAACACCCGAGAGTATTATACTCAGCGAATAAGGAAGCATGAGTCTCATAAGTTCCGACTGGCTGGCAAATATCACCTTATAACTGATAATGATCATGGGTATATTGGCAATGTAACTGATCAGTGAAATGAAACCCTGGATCAGGATAGCCTTGTTGGGACAGATGCTGAAGCCACGAAAAATATCACCTACAGAAGCCGGCCTGCCGCATATTATCTCTAAATACAGGTAGGTAGTGCCGGAAGTAAACAAACCCGAAAGCAGCGAAAGCAAAAATGAGATAACATAGTAGAAAACGGTTCCGACCACAGTTGTGGTATCTACAAACAGGAAAGTGATAAAGTCAAGAAAACCAACAATACATAAAGTGATGAGAACGGCTCCCACGGCAGTGCCATAATGGCCGAACATACGCTCTTTTGCAGAAGCTTTCAGCTCTGCGGAAGATTTAAAAGTATTCATATAAGACTCCTGCCTCCAATCCTTGTCAACATGCGATATCGAGGTGCATACCCCGGTATTTGTTGGCGGCATCAGAGGATTTCATTTCTTTCTGATAAGGATTTTCTTCATTCATATATTTAATCTGCGTAGCGGTGGTACCGCCGGACACATAAGTGCGTCCGCATTCCGGACAGATATCCGTGTGGATGGATACATTGCAGGACATTACCTTGCCGTTGTTTTCGGCAGCCTTTTTATAGGCATTGTTCACATGTTCTTGCTCATGACTTCTGACGCGGGAAGCGGCAGCGTTCGGATTTATGTGAGCAGGAGACTTAAAGGACACGTCCTCATCAGAGCCGTCCTGATATTTGCGGTTTTTGCAGGTTTCGCATTCTGCAGGAGAAGATTTTTTGCCAGCCTGCTTCTCGGTGGATTCCCCGGGATTGCGGACGATAACGCGGCCTTCTTCCCCGGTATCAGAGGAGGTACCTGCAATACCGGCAGACGCAGCATTCTCGGCCATTGTACTTGGCTGTTTATTTGCAGACGCAGAACCGTAAGAATCAGTGTAAGGCGTATAAGCGTTATAAGAATTTGAAATTGCACCGATCATCATAGAATATCCTGCCTTTCTTAACGTTCCATATCCAACATTTCATAAATTTCATCCATAAATTCGTCGTAAGTCATACCATATTGCTCTTCACATATTTCGTTGACTTCATCCACCATGTCCGGCATGATATCCGGCAGGGCAAATACCAGATAAACACTGGAAATGCATAAAACGATGTCCAGCATAAGTCCTGTGATACAGCAGATCAGTCCAGCCCTGGCTTTACCAATCATCTTTTTGGCATTGCCTTTGGACAGGATAGCCAGAATGATTCCTACACCACCTACCAGAAACGGAATGTAGACACGCAATAGAACCAGACTGACCAGACTGATGATGCCCAGTATCATGGCAGCGGTTGCCATACTGTCTCCTTTGGTTTTGAGGGGAGCAATGATATTTGCATGCACATTACCATAAGGATACCTGTCGTTGTAAGGACCATGGTAGGGATTTCCGTTGTTGTAGGGATTGTTATATTGGTTTGCATTATGATAAGGATTGTTTCCGTAAGGATTTCCATTATTTACCGGCGTGTTGCCATACAGGTTCCCATTGCCGGCTGCGCTGCCATAGGGAGCCTGCGTGCCTGGTGCATTATCATAGGGAGTCTGTGTGCCCGTTGTGTTGCTGTAAGGAGCCTGACCGCTGGCGGTATTGTTGTATGGATTTGTACCGTCATAGGGATTGCCGCTGCCCGGTGCATTACCGTAAGGCATACTGCCGTTGTGGGTTCCCTGATTGGGATAGGAGTTATCACCATACGGGCTGTTGCTGTCTGCAGAACCATTGCTGTAAGGCGCCCCGTTGTTTACAGGGGTATTACTGTAAGGATTCGTGCTGTTATCTGTATTATGATTTATATTATGGTAAGGCTCTCCGGTGTTTTGCGGCCCACCGGACTGGTTATTTGATTGATAATCCATAGTGCCTCCTGTTCTTTTGCTTTAAAGCATATTATAGCATGGTTACGAAGGAAAAACCAGATAAAAGTTGCAGATTGAAACTTGTCAGATTGAAACTTGCATAAATTGCAGATTGAAACCGCAGTGCCGGATGAAAGCCTTAGCCCGGATTAGAACTGACAGTGAAATATAGTAAACGAAATTTCTAGTGTCGTTAACTAAAAGCCTGAAAAATAATGAAAATGTTATATTTTAGGGAGTTGCGGCTTTGGATTAAATCCTGTATAATATAAACGTTAGTGTAAAAATAAGGATAGTATGCCTTTCTTTTGGCATAGAACAAGAACATAAACATAGAAGAAGTCATAGAGGATTTGCCGGGCATATTAGAATATATTTACACTTTAACAAAGCAGAGTACTGAATTAAAGAACGAACCGGAGTTGAGTTATGGACATTATTCTTAAACTGAAAGAGGAACTGAAAGTAGAAAAATGGCAGGTAGAGGCCGCAGTCGGCCTGATTGATGAAGGCAATACCATTCCCTTTATCGCCCGTTATCGTAAGGAGGCTACAGGGTCTTTGAATGATGAAGTCTTAAGGGATCTTCATGAAAGACTCATCTATCTGCGCAACCTGGAGGAGAAGAAGGAGCAGGTATTAAAGAGCATAGAGGAACAGGGCAAACTGACGGACGAACTGCAAGAGAAGATCGTTGCGGCAGAGACCATGGTAGTGGTGGAAGATTTATACCGTCCCTATCGTCCTAAGAGAAAGACCCGTGCCAGTGTGGCAAAGGAGAAGGGGCTTGATGGGCTGGCAGAGTTTATTCTGGCCCAGGAGACCACAGCGCCCATTGAGGAGGAAGCCCTCAAATATGTTCATGAGGATGAAGATGCGGCCAAAGCAGTGAAGACACCACAGGAAGCGGTTCAGGGCGCGAAAGATATCATCGCGGAGATGATATCCGATGAGGCGGATTACCGTATTTATATTCGGGATATCACCATGAAAGAAGGCAGGCTTACCAGTACGGCCAGGGATGAGAAGGCAGAGAGTGTCTATGAGATGTACTATCAGTATGAGGAGCCTATCAGCAAGGTGGCCGGCCACAGAACACTGGCGATCAACCGCGGAGAGAATGAGAAATTCCTGACGGTGAAGGTGGAGGCTCCCAGAGAGCGTATCTTACAGTTCCTGCGGACAAAGACGATTAAAAATGACAATTCTGTCACATCTCCGATTTTAGAGGAAACCATAGCTGACAGCTATGACAGATTGATCGCACCTGCTATTGAGCGTGAAATCAGGAATGATCTCACGGAGAAAGCAGAGGATGGCGCAATCTCTGTGTTTGGTAAGAATTTAGAGCAGCTTCTTTTACAGCCGCCCATCAAGGGTAAGGTGGTTCTTGGCTGGGATCCGGCGTTCCGTACAGGGTGTAAGCTGGCGGTGGTGGATGAGACCGGTAAGGTGCTGGATACGAAAGTTATTTATCCTACGGCGCCTCAGAATAAAGTGGAGCAGGCCAAAGCGGAGCTGAAGAAGCTGATTAAAAAGTATAACGTGTCTCTTATTTCTGTGGGCAACGGAACGGCATCGAGAGAATCCGAGCAGGTGATCGTGGAGCTGATCAAAGAGCTGGATGTGCCGGTGCAGTACGTGATCGTCAATGAGGCAGGGGCGTCTGTCTATTCTGCCAGCAAGCTGGCTACGGAGGAATTTCCAAATTTCGATGTGGGTCAGAGAAGTGCGGCGTCTATCGCAAGAAGATTACAGGATCCGCTTGCGGAACTTGTAAAGATCGATCCCAAGTCTATCGGTGTGGGGCAATATCAGCATGATATGAATCAGAAGAAACTGAGCGAGGCTCTCGGCGGTGTGGTGGAGGACAGTGTCAACCGTGTCGGCGTGGATCTAAATACGGCTTCCGCCTCTCTTCTGGAATATGTTTCCGGTGTGACCAAGGTGATTGCCAGAAATATCGTGGACTACCGGGAGACCAACGGGCGGTTCCGGAACCGGACGCAGCTTCTGAAAGTGGCGAAGCTGGGGCCTAAGGCTTATGAACAGTGTGCCGGATTTATGCGCATTACGGACGGTGATAACCCGTTAGATGCCACCAGCGTGCATCCGGAATCCTATGAGGCTGCGAAAAAGTTATTGGAAAAGCTGGGCCTTACCATGGAGGATGTGAGGGAGGCGCAGAAAAAGGCGGCGGCACAGAAGGCGGCAGGCAAAAAAGCGGCTCCTGTCAAAGAAAAGAAGCCCCGGCAGTCTAAGATTGTGATTCATAATATCAATACGGCCATGGGTAAGGCTCTTGCGGCGGCTATGGGCGGAATGAATCTGGAACAGTCCGGAAATGACACAAGTGTCAGCAATGCGAAATCACAGGAAACAAAAGAGGCTGCGGTAAGCAGTCTGGCAAAAAAGATCAAAGATAAAAAGAAACTTGCGGAGGAACTTGGCATCGGGGAAATCACACTCGTGGATATCCTGACAGAGCTAGAGAAACCGGCCAGAGATCCCCGTGACGATATGCCTGCGCCAATTCTCAGGAGCGATGTGCTGGATATGAAGGATTTGAAACCCGGCATGATCCTGAAAGGAACGGTACGCAATGTGATCGACTTCGGCGTGTTCGTGGATATCGGAGTACACCAGGACGGACTGGTACATATCTCCCAGATTACGGACAAGTATATCAAACATCCGTTAGAGGCGGTCAGTGTCGGTGATGTGGTGGACGTGCAGGTTCTGACGGTAGACACGGCCAAGAAGCGGATTGGTCTTACCATGAAGATCGGGCAGGAAGCAGGTAAGAAGCAGTAGGAGAGGCCGCAGATGCAGGCAGGGCTGCGGTGTAAGTAAATTGTTAGAAAGGAAGTTTCATCATGGCGAAGTACATTGTAAAGCGAATTTTACTGGCGATCGTGACGATCTGGGCGGTTGCCACACTCACCTTTTTCCTCATGAATCTGGTGCCGGGCGGCCCCTTCTTGTCGGAAAAAGCAATCAGTCCCCAGGCACAGGCGGCGTTGGAGGCAAAATACGGTCTGGATAAACCCATGTTCCAGCGTTACCTTAACTATGTCACATCTGCGGCGCACGGAGATTTCGGAGACAGCTTAAAGCAGAGAGGCCGGACGGTTATGTCCATCATTACCATGAAGTTTCCCGTATCAGCCAGGGTGGGGGGGATATCTGTCCTGGTGGCGCTTACTCTGGGCATTCCCCTGGGGTGTATGGCGGCTTTGAAACGAGGAAAGGCGGCGGACAGTATCATCAGTGTGGTAGCAACCTGCGGCATCGCGGTTCCCAGTTTTGTTATCTGTACGGTGTTGATGTATTTCTTCGGTGTGAAGCTGGGGATTCTGCCGACGATGGGGCTTGAGACCTGGAAGCACTATGTGATGCCGGTGGCAGCGCTTTCTTTCTATCCCACAGCCTATATCATGCGGCTTATGCGATCTTCCATGCTGGATGTGCTGGGACAGGATTATATGCGGACAGCCCGTGCCAAGGGACTTGCCGGGGGCAAGATACTGTTCAAACATGCACTGCGTAATGCAATCCTGCCGGTTGTTACCTATGTGGGGCCGATGCTTGCCTACACGATTACAGGCAGTTTCGTGGTGGAGAAGATTTTCGTAATCCCCGGTCTTGGCGGCGAGTTTATCAAAGCAATCAACGGACGTGATTATACATTGATTATGGGTACTACGATCTTCCTTGCGACACTGGTTATCGTTATGAATGTGATTGTGGATATTATTTATAAAATAGTGGATCCCAGGATTAAACTGAAATAGTGTGAGAAGAAGTTCTAAAGACGTCCCGTCATGGGACGGGACGCCAAGAACTTCTAGGAGTTGCTTCGCAACTCCGTCTCACACAGGAGAATGCCTGAAATACGGGCATTCTCCGGGACGAACTTGTTCGTCCGCTGATTATGAGATTCCGCGATGCAAAATCATGGCGGTTAGTGTGAGAAGAACTTTCAAAACGCTGCGGCAGAGGATACTTCGTTAAGAAGTTTCAGAAAGTTACTTTGCACCAGGTGGATAAAGCAGTTGGCAAATTGTATAGATAGTAAGAAAGGCATGATACGAAATGAAAGATAATCCTTTAAGTTTTCAACTAAAACTCAAACCGGAAGATTTCCTGCCGGCAACAGAAGAAGAGAAACAAAGCCAGGTCATTATGCGTGAGAGCGTAGGATTCTGGAAGGACGGTTTCAGGCGTCTTAGAAAGAATAAGGTAGCCATGGTTTCTTTGGTGGTGATTGTTCTGGTCATGATATTTTCCTTTATCGTACCCTCGTTTTATCCGTACTCGTATAAAGAGCAGATAAAGGGAGCCAATAACCTGGCGCCCATGGAGTATTCCCAGGACGAGCAGGCCAGGATTGATGCGGGCGAGAGCGTATTCCCGCATATCTTCGGTACAGATAAGATGGGACGTGACTATGCAATCCGTGTGATGATGGGGAGCCGCATTTCCTTGTTGGTAGGACTGATTGCGACAGCCATCATCCTGGTCATCGGTTCCGCTTACGGATCCATTGCGGCCTTCTTTGGCGGTACGGTAGATTTGGTGATGATGCGTATTGTGGATATCATATATACCATACCGGATATTCTTTTGATTGTCCTGTTGTCCTTTACCTTAAAGGTGCCGCTGACCACTTTGGGAGAAAGTGTGCCGGGATTCCATTGGGTCAATGTTGTGGGCGAGAACCTGATCAGTATTTTCATTGTGTTTGCTCTGCTTTACTGGGTGGGGATGGCGAGAATGGTGCGAAGCCAGGTGCTTATGCTCAAAGAGAGTGAGTATGTAACGGCGGCCAGGGCCCTGGGTGTAGGGAACGGCAGGATTATCAAGAAGCATCTGTTGACCAACTGTATCGGTACGCTGATCGTAACCACCACGCTGCAGATTCCCTCCTCTATTTTTACGGAGAGCTTCTTAAGTTTCCTGGGTCTGGGTGTGGCAGTACCGCTTCCTTCTCTGGGGAGTCTGGCCAGCGATGCGATCAACGGTATGCAGACCTATCCGTATTTGTTGTTTATTCCGGCTTTTTTGATCAGTCTGATCATCCTGAGCTTTAACCTGTTTGGCGATGGCTTGCGAGATGCATTTGATCCGAAACTGAAAAACTGAGAAGGGAGTATGAGAAGATGGCAGAATACCTTGTAGATATTAAAAACGAAAGACTTTCCTTTTTCACTCCCGCAGGGGAGGTAAAGTCCTTAAATGATGTCTCCATTCAGTTAAAAGAAGGAGAAGTGCTGGGAATCGTGGGTGAGAGTGGTTCCGGTAAGTCCGTCACCGCATACAGCCTGATGGGGCTGACTGCTCATCCCGGTAAACTGTTGGGCGGGGAACTGAACTTTAACGGACATCAGATTGAGAAAATGACGGATAAGGAGATGCGGAAAATCCGTGGCAATGAGATTTCCATCATCTTCCAGGATCCGATGACCAGTTTAAATCCGGTGTATACGATTGGCAACCAGATCACAGAGGTGATCAGACTGCATACGGATAAGAATGGCGAACAGGCCAAAGCCCGTGCCAGAGAACTTCTGGAACTGGTGGGAATCAATGAGCCGGACAAGCGCTTAAAGCAGTACCCCCATGAGTTGTCGGGCGGTATGCGTCAGCGTGTGATGATTGCCATAGCGCTTGCCTGTGAACCCAAACTTTTGATCGCAGACGAGCCTACGACAGCTCTGGATGTGACCATTCAGGCGCAGATTCTGGAACTGATGATGGAATTGAAAGATAAGCTGGGCATGGCGATCATTATGATCACCCATGACCTGGGCGTGGTGGCCAGCATGTGCGAGCGTATCGCGGTCATGTATGCAGGCAGGATTGTGGAATATGGCACCACGGACGATATCTTTTATCATCCGAAACACCAGTACACGAAGGGACTGATTCGTTCTATTCCCAGACTGGATACGAAGGAGCATGAGAGACTGGTTCCTATCGAGGGAACACCGGTAGATCTTTTAAATCCGCCGGAAGGCTGTCCGTTTGCCCCAAGATGCGATGCGGCCATGAAAATCTGTCTGCGTGAAATGCCGCCGGTATCCACATTCGGTGATGTACATTATACACAGTGCTGGCTGAACCAGAAAGAAGAGTTTGAGAAAGGAGCGTCCCATGAGTGAGCATTTGATTGAGATAGAACATCTGCGTCAGTATTTTCCGGCGGGAGGTTTTGGCAAACACAGGAAATTTATCCGGGCGGTGGAGGATGTTTCCTTCTATATAGATAAAGGAGAGACGCTGGGACTGGTGGGAGAGTCCGGCTGCGGCAAGACCACCACAGGACGTGCCATGCTCAGGCTTTATGAGCCCACAGGGGGCAGATTCACCTTTGACGGCGAAGTGGTTTTTGATGTGGAGAAAAAGCAGTTTGCCGATATGCTTCCTTATCGTAAACGGATGCAGATTGTATTCCAGGATCCCTATGCCAGCCTGGATCCCCGTATGACGGTGGGAGATATCGTGGGAGAAGCAATTGATGTCCATAAACTGGCGGCCAATAAGCAGGAGCGCTACGACAGGATTATCAGCATTTTAGAGAGAGTTGGGTTGAATTCCGAACATGCAAACCGTTATCCCCATGAATTTTCCGGTGGTCAGAGACAGCGTGTGGGTATCGCAAGGGCTTTGGCGGTGCACCCGGAATTTATCGTCTGTGACGAACCCATTTCTGCGCTTGACGTGTCCATTCAGGCACAGGTCATCAATATGTTTGAGGATCTGCAGGAGAAGATGGGCCTGACATATCTGTTTATTGCCCACGATCTGTCTGCGGTGAAACATATTTCCAACCGCATCGGCGTTATGTATCTGGGGAGAATGGTGGAACTGGCGGACAGCTATGAACTGGTGGACCGTCCTTTACACCCTTATACCAAGAGTTTGATTTCTGCAATTCCCATTGCGGATCCGAAGCAGGCCAGAGCCAGCCAGCGTATTGTGCTGGAAGGAGACGTGCCAAGTCCTTTAAATCCGCCTTCAGGATGTACCTTCCGCACCCGGTGTCCTTATGCGGATGAACAGTGCGCAGCGCAGGTGCCGGAGTGGAAAGAAGTGGAAAAAGGCCATTTTTGCGCGTGTCACCATATTGACAAGTGCAACTAGATGTGGTAAACATGTAGAGTGAGTTATTAAAATATTATACGAGGAGGAAACGATTATGAAAAAAAGAGTAATCGCGCTTATGATGGCGGCAGCTATGGTTGCGGGTCTGACAGCGTGTGGCGGTTCTGATAATAATACCACCACACCGGCTGCAGAGTCCGGCGATACAGCAGGCGATGCTGCTGCAGATGATAGCGCAAATGCAGAAGCCGGTACAGAAGCCGGTACGGAAGCCGGTACGGAAGCACCGGCAGCAACCGCAGGGGGCGGCAAGATTCTATCCGTACAGATCGGCCCGAACCCTGAGACCATCGATCCTGCACTGAACAGTGCCGTAGATGGCGGTAACATGATTTTACACACATTCGAGTGCCTTTTGACGGTAGCTGAGGACGGCAGCCTCGCTCCTGGTCAGGCAGAAAGCTGGGATATTTCCGAAGATGGTCTCACATGGACATTCCATTTAAGAGACGGTCTGAAGTGGTCTGACGGTTCTGCTCTTACGGCAAACGATTTTGTATACAGCTGGCGCCGCGTCTGCGATCCCATGGTAGCAGCTCCTTATGCTGAGACAGTTCTTAGTATGGTAGAAGGCTATGCGGATGCAATTGGCGGTAACCTGGAAGCGCTTGGTGTGGAAGCTACAGATGATTCTACTTTTGTAGTGCATCTTTCTTCACCCTGTTCTTACTTTGGTTCTCTGGCAGCATTTGCTACCCTGAGCCCTGTGCAGCAGGCAACTGTGGAAGCGAATGGTGATGGCTGGGCAGTAGCGGCAGAAACTTATATCAGCAATGGTCCTTTCTATATTTCCGAGTGGGTTCCCAGTTCTTATATCATGTGCACCAAGAACCCTAACTACTGGAATGCAGATGCAGTGAAGCTTGATGGCATCAAGTTTAACTTGATTGAGGATCCTAACGCTTCTTACAGTGCATACCAGACCGGCGAAGTGCTCTTCATCAAAGACGTTCCTACAGAAGAGATTCCTTCTTTAACAGGCAATCCGGAGTTCCATGTAGATCCGATCATCGGCACCTATTATCTGAGTGTTAACACCCAGAAGGAGCCCTTCACAGACGCAAAGGTACGTAAGGCATTGAGCCTTGCAATTGACCGTGAATATGTGGCTTCCACACTGATGCAGGGAACTTATTCTGCAGCAAGCAACTTCATGGGTCCTGGCTGGATTGATACAGACGGAACACCTTTCATTGACAAGGCAAACGGCGGAAAGCCTTATATTGATACGGCAAACCATGATGCAAACGTGGAGGAGGCTAAGAAGCTTCTTGAAGAGGCAGGCTATCCGAACGGAGAGGGCTTCCCGACCATCACATACTCTACCAACGATGCAGGTTATCATAAGGTAGTAGCTGAGTATTTACAGCAGGCATGGGCTGAACTTGGCATTACGCTGCAGGTAGATATCGTTGAGTGGGCAAGCTTCACACCTATGAGACGTAACGGTGATTATGAAATCTCCCGTAACGGCTGGGTAGGCGACTACAGCGATCCTTCCAATATGCTGGATCTGCTTTACTCCAGCAATGGTAACAACGATGGTAAGTTCAACAATGCAGACTACGATGCGGCAATGGATATTTCCAGAACAACACTGGATACCGCAGAGCGTTCTGAGGCTCTTCACAAGGCAGAGGACATTCTGATGGAAGAAGCTGGATGTATTCCGGTAGCTTACTACAATGACTTCTGGTTACAGAGTGAGAAGATCACAGGTATGTGGCATTCGGCATATGGTTACTGGTACTTCATGTATGCTGATATTGCAGAATAATTGTATATTTGAATTTCATGGGCGTGGCTTTGGCTGCGCCCTGTTTTTAATGCAGGAGATAAGTAAGCTTATCCGCGGTTGCGAAGATCCGAGGACATGAAGCGTATGTAGAAATCGAACTTGCTCGATTTTGGAAAGGAACCATCCATGAGAGAAAACAGCGCCCAATATTTTTGTAATAAGGAATGTGAATATTATCCCTGTCATAAGGCAGGAGAGGAAGAAGACTTCAACTGTCTGTTCTGTTATTGTCCGCTTTATGTGCTGGGGGAGCGGTGCGGCGGGAACTTCCGGTATAACGAGAGGGGAGTCAAGGACTGTTCCCAATGTGTGATACCCCATGCAAAAGGCGGCTATGAACATGTGATGAGCCGGATTCGTGAGGTTGTTGTACTGGGAAGTAATGGGAAATAGGTATAGAGAAAAGAGAATATATATTGTATAATAAGAGCATGGTTTCAAAAAGGTTTTCATGAGGGAAAAGCAAAATAACAGACGAAAGGAAGGGTTATCAAATGGCAAGATTTACATTACCGAGAGATGTCTATCACGGC
Organism: uncultured Lachnospiraceae bacterium; assembly: GCA_910577735.1. GTDB lineage: Bacteria > Bacillota > Clostridia > Lachnospirales > Lachnospiraceae > UBA3282. Next base: position 13,567 of record CAJTOO010000003.1, on the reverse strand, counting down.
AAGGGAAGTTTGGAGGAGTTAAAGAACCTGAAAGGAAAGAAAGCAATCCTGGTGGTGGGCGGCGGTTCCATGAAGCGCCAGGGCTTTCTGGACAAGGCAGTGGAGTATCTGAAAGAGGCCGGCATGGAGGTGGAGCTCTTTGAAGGCGTGGAACCCGATCCGTCCGTGGAGACAGTTATGAAGGGCGCTGAGGCTATGCGTGCTTTCGAGCCGGACTGGATCGTATCCATGGGAGGCGGTTCTCCGATTGATGCAGCTAAAGCTATGTGGGCGTTCTATGAATATCCGGAGACCACCTTTGAAGATTTGATCACACCTTTTAATTTCCCGGAATTAAGACAGAGAGCAAGATTCTGTGCGATTCCTACAACTTCCGGCACGGCTACTGAGGTGACAGCGTTCTCGGTTATCACCAATTATCAGACCGGTGTGAAATATCCGCTGGCTGACTTTAATATCACACCGGATGTGGCGATTGTAGACCCCGATCTGGTCATGGGGCTTCCTGCAAAACAGGTGGCATATACCGGTATGGATGCGCTGACTCACGCGGTGGAGGCTTATGTATCTACATTGAACGGGCCCTTTACAGATCCCCTGGCATTACAGGCCATCGAGATGGTACTGGATTATCTGCCGGCATCTTACAATAGTGATATGGATGCCAGAGAGCAGATGCACTATGCACAGTGTCTGGCGGGTATGGCCTTCTCCAATGCACTGTTGGGTATTGTACATTCCATGGCACATAAGACAGGCGCTGCTTTCTCTACCGGACATATTCCGCACGGCTGTGCCAATGCCATTTATCTGCCTTATGTGATCAAGTATAATGCCAAAAATCCTGTGGCTGCGAGCCGTTATGCACAGATTGCACGCAGAATGGGCCTGGAAGGGACCTCTGATAAGGCGCTCATCAACAGTCTGTGCGCGAAGATTGACGACTTTAATGTAAGGCTGAACATTCCCAGGACATTAAAGGATTTCGGCATTGATGAGGCAGAATTTAAAGAGAAGATTGCTAAAATCGCAGAGCTTGCAGTGGGCGATGCCTGTACGGGTTCTAATCCGAGAGAGATTGATCCGGCGGCGATGGAGAAGCTGTTTACCTGTACATATTATGGCACAGAGGTGGATTTCTAAGAAAAGAGGGCTTGCATTTACGATAAAATCGTAGTATGATAAACCACGTAAACAAAATAAGAAAAAAGTTCTTCGGGGCAGGGTGCAATTCCCTACCGGCGGTATAGTCCGCGACCTGTCACCGCAATGCGTTTACCCGCGTGATGCGATGATGGCTGATTTGGTGAGATTCCAAAACCGACAGTATAGTCTGGATGAGAGAAGAAAGATAAATGACAAGTATGTCATTTGTATGGCAGGAGCCTGTGCAGCGATAGCGGCGCAGGGCCGATGTTATGAATGGAGACCCCGGAACAATTTGTTTCGGGGTTTTTTGATGAAGAACTTTTTCCTGAACGTGAAAGAGAGGAAAAGAAAATGGGTAATGGTTTGTTGAAAAGTGTTGCGGATAATGTTGTTTTTGTGCTGGTCTGCGTGGGAATCGCGGCGGCGCTGTTTCTCATTGCATATGGGGCGGAGAAGTATGCGCAGAGGCGTGCCGGTGTCACGGAGAGGATTCTGACCACCAGAAAGATCACAATGATTGGTCTGTTTTCGGCTTTGGCGGTGATCTTACATATTCTGGATTTTCCGATTCTGTTTTTGGCGCCGGGCTTTTATAAGCTGGACTTCAGTGAGATTCCGGCTCTGGTAGGTACCTTCGCCTTCGGTCCTGTGGCCGGTGTGATGATTGAGTTTTGCAAGATTTTATTGAAGCTCATCATCAAGGGCACCAGCACAGCCTTTGTGGGAGACCTGGCAAATTTTGTGATCGGATGCAGTCTGATTCTGCCGGCCTCCATCATCTATATGCTCAAAAAGTCCAAGAAAATGGCTTTTGTTTCCTGCCTGGCAGGTTCCCTGATTATGACGGTGTTTGGTACCGCCTTTAATGCAGTCTATCTGCTGCCGGCTTTCTCCAACCTTTTTGGAATGCCCATGGAAGCTATTATTGCGGCAGGTGCAGAGATTAACGGCAATATCAACAGTATCACATCCTTTGTGATTTTTGCGGTAGCGCCCATCAATATCATTAAGAGCGTGGCGGCATCCGGAGTTACGCTGTTGATTTATAAGCCCCTTAGTCCTATTCTCAAAAACGCCAGTCCTGTTGTGGCCAGACAGCGTGTGGGAGAGGTACAGAAGTAAGAAGCCGGAATACAAATATTACGAAAATGAAAAGGATACCTCTCAGGCAGTGAAAAGAATCAGAAGCTGTCTGAGGGGTATTTTTTATGCTGTTTGGAAGCATGGTTACCAAATACTGCTTTTTTGATACAAAGTAGTATTGTCGCGCCAATGGCTTTATAGTAACATAAATCTGTCGGTTGAGCCTTATATTTTAAATCTTACAGTTTTGTTAGAAATGTTTTTTTATTTGAAAGATTGTTGTAAGATTTCTATGAGAAAATGGTATCAGAAAGACTCTGGGCGGTTTTATTGTGCCAGGTCTGTCATTAGAATAATTTAAGATTCCTTTAAGGATTTCTAGTGAATCTTTTAAGAAAAGACTGATATGATAGAACAGGCTTACACTGTAGGATAAATTTTCATGTTTGGAAAACGGTGCGGACATTTTAAATAAGTATAAAAGTTGAAGACAAAAAGCATGCTGATTCGTTTACAATATTATATGTGCTAAGGAGGGGACTGGCATGGATACGTTAGTAGAAATCCGGGATATCTGTAAAGTCTATAATCCCGGGGAGAATGAAGTAAAGGCGCTCGATCATGTGAGCCTGACAATCCGGGAAGGAGAGTTTGTGGCGATCATCGGTCACTCTGGTTCGGGCAAATCCACGCTGATGAATATGCTGGGATGTCTTGACGTGCCAACCAGCGGAAGCTATTATCTGCACGGACATGATGTGGGAAGCATGACAGATGATGAGTTGTCGGACATCCGCAATCAGGAGATTGGATTTGTGTTCCAGGGATTTAATCTGATTCCCAGCCTGACGGCGCTTGAGAATGTGGAGCTGCCGTTAATTTACAGGGGCGTTGGCAAGCGGGAGCGGGTGGAGCTGTCGGAGGCAGCCCTGAATAAGGTGGGATTGGAGAAGCGTAAGACCCATAAACCATCGGAAATGTCAGGCGGCCAGCAGCAGCGAGTAGCTATTGCCAGGGCCATAGCCCAGGCGCCGCCCATTATTCTGGCGGATGAGCCTACGGGTAATCTGGATTCCAACTCCACCAAGGAGATTATGGATATTTTAAAGGCCCTCCATGAGGAGGGCAGGACTGTGATTCTGATTACCCATGATGATGAGATTGCGGCCAAGGCCAGACGGGTAATCAAGATCATGGACGGAAAGATTGAGGAGGATTATGAAAATGTCACAGATATCTGAGAATAAGACGGAAGAGACAAAAGTGACTGATTCGGTCAATGAAAATGCGGGTAATGAGAAAGAAGTATCCGTAAGCACCGGGACAGACGCTGAAACAGCAGGAAAGCCGGGGAAGAAGGAACGAAAGAAGAAAGAAAAGAAGCCCATGGATAAGGCGAAGAAGAAAAAGATACGCCGCCGGATTGCCGCCGTTGTGATCGTGGCGTTGATCGCGACGTTTTTTGTACGTAATTCTCTGATAGCAAAGAATACATTGCCTACGGTTTTTACCACAGAGGCAACGGTACAGGACGTGGAACAAACGCTTCGTACCAGCGGTACGGTAAAAAGTACAGAGACGAAGACTTACTTTTCAAACGTAGCAGTTCCGGTGAGCGATATTAAAGTATCTGTAGGCGATAAGGTGAAGAAGGGGGACGTGCTTCTTACTTTTGACGAGACAGCCCTTGACGAGGCGAGACAGGAAGCGGAATTAAAGCTGGCATCCAGCGAAGGGGACTATTCCAGTTCCATCAATCAGAACAACAGATATTTAGCAGATCTTTCCGAGGCAAACACCAATCTGCCGGTGCTGGAACAGCAGATATCCGATCATGAAACTTATCTGAAAGGCCTGGAGAAGACCATAGAGGACAAGAAGGCATGGTATGCCAACCAGGGCGCCCTTTTACAGGTATCCCTCTTAGAGTGGGAAAAGACCATCAGCGATGAGAAGAAAGCGCTTGAGGAGCGTAACGCTGAAGAGGCAAAAAAAGAGGAGGATATGGACACCAAGGAGAAAAGAGAGAAGGAAGAGCGGGATGATGCGGCGAAAAACCAGATTGCCAATGACGAGGAAATCTATTTGAGTCTGCAGGAACAGGTACAGTATAATTCCTATGAGCAGCAGAACAACGAGGAAATCCGTGAACTGGAAAGAGAAGCTGCAGAAATCGAAAAGATCATTGCGGATTCCAAGGAACTGAAGGCGAAGATGGAAGCACAGAAGGAGACTTCTGAGGATGCCATGATGGATCCTGGCAACAAGAAAAAGATAGAGGCAGATGTTGCACTGCAGAAACTGACCAGTGGAGAGACACTGCAGGATATCGAAGAAGTACAGGAAGGCATCAAGGCTGATTTTGCAGGCGTGGTAACAGAGATTGCAGCTGAGGAAGGCGCAAGCCCGGCGGAGAATGGTAAGCTGGTAGTTTTGGAAAGTACAGATAAAGTAGTAGTGCATGTTAATTTGTCCAAGTATGATCTGGAAAAGGTTGCCCTGGGCCAGAAGACAGAAATAGATATTGCAGGTAATCTGTACGAGGGCAAAGTAGATAAGATAGAAGGTATGGCAACCACCAACAACAATGGAGCGGCTGTGGTCGGTGTGGACATCAGCATTGATAAACCGGATGAAAATATCTTCCTGGGTGTGGAGGCCAAGGTGGTGGTACATACGGCGAAGGCAGAAGGGGCAGTGGCTATCCCCATGGAACTTGTCAACAGTGACAGGGATGGTGATTTTGTCTATGTGGAAGAGAACGGTCTCATAGCGAAGAGGCGGATTACGCTTGGTATTTCCAATGAGAGCTTTTGTGAAGTCAAAGAAGGGCTTGCGGCTGGTGACCAGGTAATTATGTCCATGGGACAGGAGTTTGAAGAAGGCACGGCGGTGACGGCAGTTCCGCAGGGCTGATAAGGAAGGGTGAGACATATGGCACAAATATGGGAATACATTAAGATCGCCCTGATGAATATTAAGACAAATAAGGGACGTTCCGTACTGACCATGCTGGGTATCATTATCGGTATTGCTTCCGTTATCATGATCATTTCCATCGGAGACGGTATGCGCGGATCCATCAATGAGGAACTGGACAGCATGGCGGGCGGCCTGATTGCAATCTATACAAACAGCGATGCGGAGGGCAATGATGTCGTATTTACGGAAGAAGAGTTTGACCTGATAGAGGAGAAGGTGGAGCATGTCAAGGGCGTTACGCCGCAGTATGGCATGTGGGCCACGGCGATTGGGAGAAAGGGGGAGTTTGAAGCCCTGCTCTATGGCGGAGCGACGGCATTGCAGTATGCAGTAGGAAGTGAGCCTATCGTGAAGGGCAGATATTTTTCGCGGACGGAGTATGACGGCTCCAGCATGGTCTGTGTGCTCAATGAGAACAGTGCAAGGATGCTTTTTGGAACCACGGATGTGGTAGGCATGAGCCTGGAAGTTTACCTTTGGGGAGTGACCCAGGAACTGACGATTGTGGGCATCCGTCAGGATACCAAGGCAGGCCTTATCTCGGCCATGAACGGCGGTGGTTATCTGCAGGTAGAAATGCCTCTTTCTGCGATGAGTGATGGATTTGGTCTGTGGGTGGAAGATTTTACACAGATCTATGTGATAGCAGAGAGTTCCGAGTATTCGGCGCAGGTGGCGGCGGACACCATTACTCTTTTAGAGAATAAGTTCAATGTGCGCGGCGAGAATAAGATACTGATGGAGAGTTTTGCAGATTATCAGGCACAGTATGACAGTATTCTGGGTATCATCACTATATTTATATCTTTTGTGGCAGGCATTTCCCTGCTGGTAGGCGGTATTGGCGTTATGAACATCATGCTGGTGTCTGTGACGGAGCGTACCAGGGAAATCGGGATTCGTAAATCACTGGGAGCCAGGACCAGGTCGATTTTATTACAATTTCTGGCAGAGGCCAGTATCATCACATTGATCGGTGGTCTCATCGGTATAGCCATTGGTGGTCTGGGAGCTGTCGCACTGTGCAGTTCATTTGGATTTGCGGCGAAAGTGAAAGCGTCAACGGTATTGTTTGCCACCATATTCTCTTCGGTTGTGGGTATCTTCTTTGGAATTTATCCCGCCAGGAAGGCAGCAAAGCTTAGTCCGATTGAGGCGCTTCGGCATGAGTAGTCAAGAGGTTCCTTTGGGAAGCATGGCCTTGACGGGTATGCAGGAGGTCAATATGTTTCACTTGCACTTTGTGTAAATTAAAGTATAATAGAAGTCAGTAGAGAGCACCTGCATTGTAGGTGCTTTCTTAGAGAAACGAGGGTAAGATTGCAGTAAACTGCTCTGACAGGGAGGGTAAACATGGAAGTAGAATTTGACGTAAAAATCACCCCCAACATTCTCTATGATTATATGTTGCAACACACTTATTCCCGTCTGCCTGGTCTTATGGGCACACTGGTGGGGGCGTTGATGCTGGTTCTGTTTGCATCCAACAGGCAGCCTCTGGTGCTGCTCATTGCCCTGGTGATTTTATTGTATCTGCCCTGGACACTTTTCTTGAAATCCAGACAGCAGGCACAGGCCACGCCGGCCTTTAAGAAGCCGCTTCATTATAAACTGACGGAAGAGGGCATTGAAGTGTCCCAGGACGAGACTGTGGAGAAGATGGCCTGGGAGAATATGGTCAGGGCTGTTTCTACGCCGAAGAGCATCGTCGTTTATACCACGGCGGTAAATGCCTGTATCTTTCCCAAGAAGGATCTGGGCGAGAGGAAATATAAGGTGATTGAGATGATTTCCACCCATATGTCCCCTAAGAAAGTGAACATAAAGTGAACATAAAGTGAACATTAAGTAATTCTAAAGCTGCAAAGAACGCAGCATAAGAATTACTAAATGTTCTGCAGGATGCCGTGTGGAGGCATCCTGCGCAGATGAGGGACAGTTGTGTAGAGGTTCTGCAAGGTGCCGTGTGGAGGCATCCTGCGCAGAGAGTGGGACAGTTGTGTAGAGGTTCTGCAAGGTGCCGTGTGAAGGCATCCTGCGCAGAGAGTGGGACAGTTGTGTAGAGGTTTTGTAAGATGTTGTGTGGAGGCATCCTGCGCAGAGAGTGTAAAGCCGTAAGGGAAAGATGATGCAAGAAATATTAGAAAGTTATAGTGCGGAAGAGACATTTGCATATGGGAAGAGACTTGGGGAACAGGCGAAGGCCGGGCAGGTCTGTACGCTGATCGGGGATTTGGGCGTCGGCAAGACGGTCTTTACCCAGGGTGTGGCATCAGGAATTGGCATCAGCGAGCCGGTGAACAGTCCTACCTTTACAATCTTGCAGGTTTATGAGGAGGGCAGACTTCCCTTTTATCATTTCGACGTGTACCGTATCGGTGACGTGGAGGAGATGGAAGAGATTGGCTATGAGGACTGCTTTTACGGGGAGGGCGTCTGCCTGATCGAATGGGCAGACCTGGTGTCGGAGATTATTCCGGAAAGACACACCAGAATTACCATAGAAAAGGATTTGACGAAGGGATTCGAGTATCGCAGAATAAGGATTGAAGAGAAGAGCTTATGAAAATACTGGCATTGGACAGCTCCGGGCTGGTGGCCAGCGCAGCGCTGGTGGAAGATGACAAACTGATCGCGGAGTATACCATACAATATAAAAAGACACATTCCCAGACACTTCTGCCTATGTTGGCACAAATCCGGGATATGGTGGAACTTGACGTGAACACAGTGGACGCCATTGCAGTGGCAGCAGGGCCGGGATCCTTTACAGGGCTGCGGATTGGTTCTGCCACGGCGAAGGGACTTGCTTTTGCACTGGATAAGCCCATTGTCCCGGTGCCTACGGTGGATGGCCTGGCATACCAGATGTACGGTAGCGATGCGTTGGTCTGTCCCATTATGGATGCCAGAAGAAGCCAGGTGTACACAGGGATTTATGAATTTGTCTATAGAGAAGATAAATATGACATGGATGTCATAAAGGAGCAGTGCGCGGTATCTTTCGAGGAGATTGCCGAGACGTTAAACGGCTTGGGAAGAAACGTGATTTTCTTAGGAGATGGCGTGCCGGTATTTCGGGAACGAATGGCGGAAGTGATGCAGGTGCCCTATTCTCTGGCGCCTGCGCATAGAAACAGACAGTCAGCGGCCTGCATTGCAGCGCTTGGAAGCCTGTATTATGCACAGGGCAGGATGGAAAGCGGAGCAGAACATGCACCGGTCTATCTGCGGTTATCGCAGGCGGAACGGGAGCAGGCAGAGAGCCGGAATGCAGCAGGAGCCGGAAGGATGAACAGAGCATGATCACATACAGAAGAATGACCCCGGAAGATGTGCCTTTTATCAGCAGGCTGGAGGAGGAGACCTTTTCCATGCCCTGGTCACCGGAATCCTTTTTACAGATGATCACGAAAGAAGATACCAGATACTATGTGGCCGAAGAGGGCGGACATCTGCTTGGCGGCTGTGGGCTCTGGATGATTGCCGGCGAGGGAAATATCACCAATGTGGCTGTTGCCAAAGAGGCCAGAAGACGCGGCGTGGGGACAGGACTGCTTACATATCTGATGCAGGAGGGAAACCGGGAGGGGGTTAGCGCCTATACGCTGGAAGTACGTATCAGCAACGAGGCGGCGATCCATATGTATGAAAAACTAGGCTTTGTGTCTGAGGGAATCCGTCCGAATTTCTATGAAAAACCGACGGAAGATGCTATGATAATGTGGAAGAGATAGGAAGCGCATGGAACAATTACCACCATTGTTTTGCATTTTATTTGATAAAATGAGAGCGAGGGGAATAAGTAACATTACAGGAGGTTTGTCATGCGCGTTTATGATGAAGAAAAAGAGTTGGTCACGGTAGTCTGTAATGCCTGCGGCAAAAAATTATTGGTAAAAGATGGCATTTTAAAAGAGGAATGTATCCATGTGGACCATGATTTTGGTTTCTTTGGCGCCAAAGACGGAGAGAGTGAGAAATTTGATCTGTGCGAGGCGTGCTATGAGAAACTGACGGCTGGTTTTCAGGTGCCTGTCGAGAGACGGGAGAGAAAGGAACTGCTCTAGACTGCCCGGATTTCAGACAGAATGGGAGCACTTATGTTAGATATCTGTTTACTTGGTACGGGAGGGATGATGCCCCTGCCGCACAGGTGGCTCACTTCGCTGATGGCGAGGTATCAGGGCACCGGCATATTGATAGACTGCGGAGAGGGAACGCAGATTGCCATGAAAGAAAAGGGGTGGAGCCCGAAACCCATTGATGTAATCTGCTTCACCCATTTTCATGCGGATCATATCAGTGGTCTGCCGGGAATGCTCCTTACCATGGGCAATGCGGAGCGCACGGAGTCCTTGTTGCTGATAGGGCCCAAGGGATTGACCAGAGTAGTCGGTGCCTTGCGGGTGATTGCGCCGGAGCTGCCCTTTGAGATTCAATGTATGGAACTTACGGAAGCTGAACAGACGATTGCATTTGAGGGATTTCACATCGAGGCCTACCGGGTGCATCACAATGTTGTCTGCTATGGATACAATATTGTGGTGGAGCGTATCGGCAGATTTGATGTGGAGCGTGCCGAACAGATGCAGATTCCAAGAAAATACTGGAATCGTCTGCAAAAAGGTGAGATAATAGAGGAAGAAGGAAAGACGTTTACGCCTGCTATGGTGCTGGGTGCGCCGAGGAAGGGTATTAAAGTCACTTACTGCACGGATACCAGACCTACCGAAAGCATTGTAAGAAATGCAATGGGGGCAGACCTTTTTATCTGTGAAGGCATGTATGGGGAGCCGGATAAAGTGCAGAAGGCCAAAGAATATAAACATATGACGTTCTATGAGGCGGCGGATCTTGCGTTTCGGGCAGGTGTACAGGAACTGTGGCTGACACATTACAGCCCATCCCTGATTCGTCCGGAAGACTATATGCAGGAAGTAAGGAAAATTTTTCCAAATGCCATAGCAGCGAAAGACGGCAGGAGTGTGGACCTCTTATTCAGCGAGCAGTGAAGCAGGTCCCGTGCCTGCATGTGCATTTGACGAATGCCGCAAGGGTCAATGGTTCTTATGTGCATTTCAAGGGTCAATGGCTCTTATGTGCGTTTCGAGGGTCAATAGCTCTTTGGGTGCCTCAGAATGGGAGGGGTGAAAGAATGAAAGCTTCCAAAACAATTAAAATCGTAATTATCGCATTGATTCTTGCGGCGCTTGTCCTGGGATATTACTTTTATCTGGGAAAGAAAACCGGAGAACAACAGACGGATACGCAGGTGGAAATTACGGTGGTACAGAGCGTGCTGATGAAAGATTTAGAGCGCAGTTACCCGCCAACCCCCAAGGAAGTGCTGAAATATTACTGTCAGATTACCCAGTGCTTTTACAATGAAGAGTACAGCGATGAAGAATTGCTCCAGCTTGCGTCCAAGATTCAGGAACTTTATGATGAGGAACTGGTGGCGAATAAGACCCAGGAAGAGTATCTGAGTGATCTGAAGACTGAAATCATCCAAATGAAACAGAACCAGTATACGATCACAGGCTATGAGATATCAGCCAGTACGGATGTGGAGAGATTTGTGCAAAATGGCCGTTCCTGCGCCAGATTATATTGCACCTTCAGTCTGAAACAGGCAGGCAGCACAGGAACCATGACTTCTATGGAACAGTTTGTTCTGCGGGAGGATGAGGATGGGCACTGGAAAATCCTGGGATGGGAACTGGCAGAATAAGGAATAGAGGTATGTTTGCCGGCGGCAGGAAATTGGATTTGTGACAGAGCTTTGAACAGTAAGGACGGGACGTCCGATATGAGGAAGGAAAGAATGAATACGGTAGATATTTTAGCGATAGAGACTTCCTGTGATGAAACGGCGGCGGCGGTGGTGCGGAATGGACGTGAAGTCCTCGCCAACATCATTTTTTCCCAGATTGATCTGCACACACTCTATGGCGGCGTAGTGCCGGAGATTGCATCCCGTAAACATATCGAGAAGATCAATCAGGTGGCGGGAGAGGCGCTGCGAGAGGCAGGGCGGAATCTGTCTGATATGGATGCCATTGCAGTGACTTATGGCCCCGGACTTGTGGGGCCGCTTTTGGTGGGGGTGTCTGCGGCGAAAGCAATGAGTTTTGCATCAGGGATTCCTCTGCTTGGGGTGCATCATATAGAGGGACATATCAGTGCAAATTATATAGAAAACAAAGAGCTGGAACCACCTTTTGTCTGCCTGGTTGTGTCGGGCGGACATTCTCATTTAGTGGTGGTCAGGGACTATGGAGCATATGAGATTCTGGGACGTACCCGGGATGATGCGGCAGGAGAAGCGTTTGATAAAGTGGCCCGGGCCATCGGCCTTGGATATCCTGGAGGGCCTAAGATTGACAAAGTTTCCAGAGAAGGTAATCCAAATGCCATCCACTTTCCCCGCGCCAAAGTAGCGGATGCTGCTTATGATTTCAGTTTCAGCGGTTTGAAATCGGCGGTTCTCAATTACCTGAATTCCTGTGAGATGAAAGGGATTGCAATATGCCAGGCGGATGTGGCAGCCTCTTTTCAGAAAGCAGTGGTGGATGTGCTGGTGGAACATTCCATCAGGGCAGTAGAGGAAAGCGGGATAGAAAAGTTTGCCATCGCAGGAGGCGTTGCCTCTAATTCGGCATTGCGCGAGGCGCTTACAGATGCCTGCCGGAAAAAGGGTATAGCATTTTACCATCCGTCCCCGATTCTGTGTACGGATAATGCAGCGATGATCGGAGCGGCAGCTTATTACGAATATAAAGAGGGTGTGCGGCACGGATATGATCTGAATGCGGTGCCGAATCTCAAGCTGGGTGAAAGTGTATAAAGAGTCATTATATGAGGGATATATGGATAAGAAGAGATGTACGGCAATCCTTCTGGCGGCGGGAAGCGGCAGGAGAATGGGCGGCGATGTGGCGAAACAGTATATGCAGCTTGGCGGCAGGCCATTAATCTGCCATGCCCTGCAGGCGGTGGAAGCATCTGCTGTGGTAGACGACTGTATCCTGGTGACTGGCGCAGCTGATGTTTCTTATGTAAAAACTGAGATTGTGGAGTATTACGGGTTTCACAAAGTGGACAGGATCGTGACTGGCGGCAGGGAGCGGTATGATTCTGTATATAATGCTTTGCAGGTGATAAAGCAACAGGATATGCGGATTCCCAATGAAGACGGGTTTATATTTATCCATGATGGGGCAAGGCCCTTTCTGACGGAGGAGATTCTGACACGGACCCTTCAGGCGGTGTCAGAAGATCACGCCTGTGTGGCCGGAATGCCGGTCAAAGATACCATAAAGATTGTGGATGGTAAAGGATATGCTTCCCAGACACCTGACAGAAACAGTCTGTGGCAGGTGCAGACGCCGCAGGTATTTGACACGCCTCTTATAATAGAAGCGTATGAAAGACTCATGCAGAAGAAAGAGGAGCTGGCGGCCAGAGAAATCAGGATTACGGATGATGCGATGGTGGTGGAAACTTTGATGAAGCATCCGGTTCGGCTGGTGGTGGGATCATACGAAAATATCAAGATTACCACGCCGGAGGACCTGGCAGTTGCGGAGGCTTTTTTGAGTCGTGGATAATGCTTCAAGCATACGGTTTCAGGTGTGGATAAAACTTTTTTTGATTTTTGGATAAAATAGGTTGACACTGGATTTTATTTTTGCTAGAATAATCCTTGCGTTGACCGAGAGGAAGGACGCAAAACGAACTTGGAGAGGTATCGAAGTGGTCATAACGAGGCGGTCTTGAAAACCGTTTGTCCGCAAGGGCGCGTGGGTTCGAATCCCACCCTCTCCGCTGGAGAAACCTCTCCGAACGAGCCTTACGACTCGATAATTTAAAATGGCAGTTGTGATTTAGCATTGTTTGGAGAAGTACCCAAGATGGCTGAAGGGACACCCCTGGAAAGGGTGCAGGTCGTTAATAGCGGCGCGAGGGTTCAAATCCCTCCTTCTCCGTTACAGATGTAATATCTGTAGGCAAGTAACGATACTTGTCTTGTACCTTGACAAATAAACAGTAATGCAACCCTGAAAATTCAAAGAAGAAGAGAAGGTCCCCGAAAGGGACCGGCTCAGAGAATTATTCAGAGAGTATCAAGAGAACGATACGAAGAACAAACAGTAAAAAGGAGCAGTCCTCAAGAGGGATGAGCTCCACGGATCTAAAAAGAAGCCAAGCTTGTTTTGATCCGGATCAGACAGAAGGACTTATCGGAAGATAGATGCCGGGGAACACGGAAGTGATAGTCAGGCAGATTATCGGAGAAAAAGTACACTTTATTAAGAGAGTTTGATCCTGGCTCAGGATGAACGCTGGC